>NZ_JBEZXY010000004.1:0-478787 GCF_040638245.1 Streptomyces sp. NPDC026659
GGGAGTCGATGCGGAGCATCGGCGACCGACGACAACGCGGCGAGGTGCGGTGCCAGACGCCGCGAGCCCGGCTTGATCGACGAGACACCCCCTAGGCCCTGCCCCGGGAGCGGGCCGCCCTGGCGATGATGACGACCGCCTTCTCCAGGGCGTACTCCGGGTCGTCACCGCCGCCCTTCACGCCCGCGTCGGCCTCGGCCACCGCGCGCAGGGCCTCGGCGACGCCGTCCGGGGTCCAGCCGCGCATCTGCTGCCGGACGCGGTCGATCTTCCACGGGGGCATTCCCAGCTCGCGGGCGAGGTCGGCGGGGCGGCCGCCACGGGCCGAGGACAGCTTGCCGATCGCCCGCACGCCCTGGGCGAGCGCGCTGGTGATCATCACCGGGGCCACTCCGGTGGAGAGCGACCACCGCAGCGCCTCCAGTGCCTCGGCGGTCCGTCCCTCGACCGCCTTGTCGGCGACGGTGAAGCTCGACGCCTCCGCGCGGCCGGTGTAGTACCGCCCGACGACCGCCTCGTCGATCGTGCCTTCGACGTCTGCCACGAGCTGGGCCGCCGCGGAGGCCAGCTCGCGCAGGTCGCTGCCGATCGCGTCCACGAGCGCCTGGCACGCCTCCGGCGTGGCCGACCGCCCGAACCCCCTGAACTCCCCTCTCACGAACGCCAGCCGGTCGGCCGGCTTGGTCATCTTCGGACAGGCCACCTCCCGCGCGCCCGCCTTGCGCGCGGCGTCGAGCAGCCCCTTGCCCTTGGCGCCGCCCGCGTGCAGCAGTACGAGGGTGATCTCCTCCGCGGGCGAGCCGAGGTATGCCTTCACGTCCTTGACCGTGTCGGCGGACAAGTCCTGCGCGTTGCGTACGACCACGACTTTGCGCTCGGAGAAGAGCGAGGGGCTGGTCAGCTCGGCGAGGGTGCCGGGCTGCAGCTGGTCCGGGGTGAGGTCGCGTACGTCCGTGTCGGCGTCGGCGGCCCTGGCGGCGGCCACCACCTCCCGCACGGCACGGTCGAGCAGGAGGTCCTCCTGGCCCACGGCGAGAGTCACCGGGGCGAGAGGGTCGTCATTCGCAGTCTTTCTTGCCATCGCTCAAAGCATCCCACGCGGCACCGACAACGAACCGGCCCGCACACCCTGACCGGACCCCGAACCGACCCCGAGACGCTCTCGGGGTTCCACGGAAGCGGGTCCGGTGTCCCGGCCGAGGCGGGTCCGGGAGCGCGGCCAGGGCTGCCCGGGATCACCGCGGAGGCAGGCCCTGGAGCGCGGCCAAGGTGTGCGCGGGGCACGGCCGAGGCCGTCCACGGGCTACGGCTACGGCGTGCCCCGCGCACCCGCCATCACGGCTCCTCGCGCCAGCCGTCCCACTCGCCCGCGAAGGCGTCCAGCTCGGCGGGGTCGAGGCGTCCCGCCTCGTCGCGCAGGACCACCAGCCACTGGGCGTCCTCGGCGTCGTCCTCCCCCGCCAGGGCGTCCCGTACGAGCCGGGGCTCCTCATCGATCCCGAACCGCTCCCCCAACGCCTCGGCCGCCTCCTCGGCGGCATCCCGGTCGGGCAGCACCAGCACGTGTCTCACATCGCTCACCGGGACATTCTCCGGCACCGCGTGGGAGGCCGGACGCGTGGCCCCTGACTCCTCAGCCCTTCGGAACGATCTGTATGTCCAGTTCCACGCGGATGCTGCGGCCGACCACCGCGATGCCGCGGGCCAGCATCGTCTGCCAGCTGATGGTGTAGTCGTCGCGGTGGAGTTCGGTGGTGGCGCGGCAGGCGGCCCGGGGTTCGCCTTCCATGCCGCTGCCGAGGCCGAGGTACTCGGCGTCGAGGGTGACCGTGCGGGTCACGCCGTGGAGGGAGAGCGCGCCGGTGACGGCCCAGCGGTTGCCGCCGCGGTGGGTGAAGCGCTCGCTGTAGAACTCCAGCGTCGGGTACCGCTGCACGTCCAGGAAGTCCGGGGAGCGCAGGTGGTCGTCGCGCATCCGGACGCCCGTGTCGATGGCCGCGGCGTCGATCACCACGTGCATCGCGGAGTTCTCCATGCGGTCGGCGATGCGCACCGCGCCCGCGAAGGAGTTGAACCGGCCGTGGATCCGGGCCAGTCCGATGTGCCGCGCGGTGAAGGCGATGGAGGAGTGCGCGGGGTCGATCTCCCAGTCGCCCCACGCCGGGGGCTCCGGGGGCTGCGCGACCTGAAGGGTCACATCGCCCAGCGAGGCCAGGGAGTTCTGGCCGACCATCGCGGTCGCGCGATAGGGCGCGTACCCCTCGGCCGCGACCGCGAGCCGGTACTCCCCCGCCGGGACCGTGGCCATGAACTGGCCGTAGGGATCGGTGCCACCGCTGACCACCTTGCGGCCGACGCTGTCGACGACCGTGAACTCCGCGTTGCCCACCGGCTCGTAGACCGGATCGAGCACCCGGCAGCTCAGCACGCCGGCGTCGGCCGGTGTCCTGACCGCCGCCAGGGGACTCGTCCGGTGGAACCGGTTCGTTCGTTTTTCCAGCCACCGGCCGAACATGTACGACACCTCTGTACGCCTCGACATCATATGTTGCCGAAGATTCATTCGATCACCTGATGTGGCTTTCGAGCAACACGGGCACACATCAAGGCAATCCGGCCCATGCGCCGGACTAGACCGAATTGGCAGTTACGGGGTCGCTCAGCCCTTGGCCACCTGGAGCGGCCCGTCCGCCCCGCCTCCCCCGGTGAGCGCCAGCGCGCCGTCCCGGTCCGTGCGCAGCACCACCGCTCCGCCCGCGCGCAACGCGGCCACCGTGGACGGTGCCGGGTGCCCATAAGGGTTGTCGGCACCACAGGACACGAGGGCGAGCCGTGGGGACGCCAGCCGTATCAGGTCGGGGTCCTGATAGGCGGAGCCGTGGTGGGCGACCTTCAGCACGTCCACGCGCCCCAGGTCGGCCGCATGCGGTGACAGCAGCAACTCCCGTTGCGCGGGCGGTTCGAGGTCGCCGAGCAGCAGGAGCCGCAGCCCGCCGGTCCGTACGAGCACGGCGACGCTCGCGTCGTTCGGCCCGTCCGGGTCCGGTGCCGACGCCTGCGGCCACAACACCCGCCAGGCGAGCGGCCCGATGCGGCGTTCCTCGCCTGCCACCGCGCGGGTGACGGGGATGTGCCGTGCGGCGGCCTCTTTGCGCACGGCCTCGGCCTGGTCCGCCGGTTCGGCGAAGCCGGTGGTCTCGATGGCGGCCACCGAGCGGCCACGCAGCACGCCGGACAGTCCCGCGACATGGTCGGCGTGGAAGTGGGTGAGGATCACCAGGGGCACGCGGGTGATGCCCAGTTCCCGCAGGCAGTGGTCGACCGGCTCCGGTTCGGGTCCGGCGTCCACGACCACCCCGGCGCCCGGGCCGGCCGCGAGAACGGTGGCGTCGCCCTGCCCGACGTCGCACATGGCGAACCGCCAGTCCGGCGGCGGCCAGCCCGTGACCACCCGGGTCAGCGGAGCGGGCCGCACCACCGCGAGGAGCAGGACCACGCCGAGCGCCCCGCACCACCACGGGTGGCAAACCAGTCGCCGCCCGGCGAGCACGAGCACCACCGTGACCCCAGCCAGCAGGAACGCCCCCGGCCAACTCCCCGGCCAGTCCACTCCGGCACCGGGCAGCGCCGCCCCGGTCCTGGCCACCCCGGCGATCCACTGGGCGGGCCAACCCGCGGACCAGGCAAGCGCCTTGGCGGCGGGCATCGCCACCGGAGCGGCCGCGAGCGCCGCGAACCCCAGCACCGTGGCCGGGGCGACGGCCACCTCCACGAGCAGGTTGCACGGCACCGCCACCAGGCTCACCCGCGCCGACAGCACCGCGACCACCGGCGCGCACACGACCTGGGCGGCGGCAGCGGCGGCCAGGGCCTCGGCCAGGCGGGCGGGAACCCGGCGCCGCCGCAGTGCCTCGCTCCAGCGGGGCGCGAGGAGCAGCAGCGCGCCGGTCGCCAGCACCGAGAGCAGGAAGCCGTAACTCCGGGACAGCCACGGGTCGTAGAGGACCAGCAGCAGGACCGTCGCGGCCAGGGCGGGCACCAGGGATCTGCGGCGGCCGGTGGCCAGCGCCAGCAGGGCGACCGCGCCACAGGCCGCCGCCCGCAGCACGCTCGGATCGGGGCGGCAGACGATGACGAACCCGAGGGTGAGAACCGCCGCGAGGAGCGCGGTGGTCCGCAGCGAGAGGCCCAGGCGCGGGGCGAGTCCGCGCCGTTCGGCGCGCTGGGCCAGGCCGGGCGGTCCGATGAGCAGGGCGAGCAGGATGGTGAGGTTGCTGCCGGAGACGGCGAGCGTGTGCGCGAGGTCGGTCTCCTTGAACGCCTCGTCCAGCTCCGGGGTGATCCGCGAGGTGTCCCCGACGACCAGCCCGGGCAGCAGCGCCCGCGCGTCCGACGGCAGCCCCTCGGTCGCCGCGCGCAGCCCGGCCCTGAGCCCGCCCGCCAGCCGCTGGGGTCCACTTGGGCCTCGGACCACCCGGGGCACCGGCCAGTCGCGCACCCGTAGTACGGCGGCGCTCCGGTCACCGTCCGACTGGGGCGGTGCCAGCCGGCCGCCCACCCGCAGCCGGGTCGAGGGCAACAGGGCGAGCCACGGCGGCCGACCCGGCTCCCCCACGGCACCGGCCGGCGGCGGGACCTTCGTGTCGACGATCAGCAGCACAGGGCTCCGGGTGCGCGACTCCGAACCGCCGCCCCCGTCCTCGTCCGTCACCTCCCTCACCTCGGCCCTCGCCAGCACCGCCACCGATGCCGCGTGATCACCCCGCACGCGCGGTCTGCTCAGCCAGGGGTCGCCCGTCAGCTCGACCTCGGCGGTGACGGTCGCGAACCGCCGGGCCGCCTCGGGCACCGGCCCGCGTCGTACGTCCTCCCCGTGCAGCCCCGCCGAGACGGCCGCCGCCGCGGTGCACAACAGCACGGCCGCGACCGGGGCCCGGGGCCACGCGAGCCGGCCACCCGGCGGCCGCCGGACCGACAGCAGCCCGGCGACCAGGCAGACGCCCGCCGCCCCGAGGCTCCACTTCAACGGGACCACGATGAGCAGCGCCGAGGTCGCCCATGCAGCGAGGGCGGGCGGTACGAGCCGCAGGTCCGCCGGACCCGACTCCGAGGACTGCCGCTCGGCCGCCCCCGCAGGTGCCCCCTCGCCGGAAGTCACCTCGGGCGTCATGTCGTCGGTAGCGGCCTCGGCGACCTCACGCTCCTCACGCACCGCGCTCACGGCCGCACCAGCGGCTTCAGATCCGAGAACCGGCTGTTGCCGATGCCGTTGACCTGCTTCAGCTCCTCCACCGAGCGGAAACCGCCGTGCCGGGTGCGGTAGTCGAGGATGTGCTGGGCGAGGACCGGGCCGACGCCGGGGAGGGTGTCGAGCTGTTCGGCCGTCGCGGCGTTGAGGGCGACCGGGGAGGCAGGACCCGTACCGCCGACTCCCGTGCCACCGCCCAAGGGTCCCGGTGGAGCGGCCGGAGCCATGGTCGAGCCCACGAGGATCTGTTCCCCGTCCACCAGGAAGCGCGCCCTGTTGAGCCCCTCGGCGCTCACCCCCGGCCGCATCCCGCCCGCCGCCTTCAACGCGTCGGCCACCCGTGAACCCGCGGGCAGTTGCCGAATCCCCGGCTCCCGCACCTTGCCACCGACGTCCACCACGATCTGCCCGCCCGGCGGCACCGAACCACCCACCGAGACAGGGGATTTCACACCGCCCGCACCCTCCGGCACGGCATACGGCTTCTTCGCGTGCACCACCTCGGGCGCGCTCACCGTCTGTGTACGCCCACTCCAGAAGTGCTGTGCCGCAAGTGCGGCGGCTACCAGGAGCACCACGGTGAGCGCGAGCACGCCCCGCCGTTCGACCCCGCACCGGGTCTGCAGCCACAACGGCATCCGCTCCCGCAGGGCGAGTCCGGCCCGCTCGCGCCGGCCGGGTCCGGGAGGCGGCGGCTCGGGCTCCTCCAACGGCGCGCGTACATAACGGGCTTGATACCGGGGCTCTTCGCCTCCGGGTGGGGCTTTGCCCGACTCCCGCCATTCCGCGGGCGGTTCACCGAAGAGAAGCCCCGCGCGGCGGCGTAGCTCGTCCGCCGGTACGGGTGACCGGTGCCGGGCGCGGCCGTTCTGGGGCGGGCGGCGGTGTCGGGTACGGCCGTCGGAGTCGGGCCCCCGGCCGGGACCGCTGGTGGGGACGGCTGCGCGTGTGTCTGATCGAAGTGCCATGCGACGAGGATCGGGCATCCTGCCGAATAGCGATGATCTTGGTCAATTTCCGTGGAACCGGGTCGAGTTGTGGATAACTCCGCCACTCTTACGAGTGAAGCCCCCCAGGATTCGAAGGCGCCGATCCACAGCCCACCCGGCAGAAGCCCCTCACCGGGGCGAAACCACGACCCCCAGCAACCCGGGCCCCGTATGTGCCCCGATCACCGCCCCGACCTCGCTCACATGCATCTCGCCCAAGCCGGGCAACCGCTCCCGCAGCCGCTCGCCCAGCGCGGCGGCCCGCTCGGGCGCGGCGAGGTGGTGGACGGCGATGTCGACCTCGCCGCTGCCCGCCCGTTCCACGGCGATCTCCTCCAGGCGGGCGATCGCCTTGGACGCCGTGCGGACCTTCTCCAGGAGTTCGATGCGGCCGCCCGCGAGCTGGAGCAGAGGTTTGACGGCGAGCGCGGAGCCGAGCAGGGCCTGTGCGGTACCGATGCGGCCACCCCGGCGCAGATAGTCGAGGGTGTCCACGTAGAAGTAGGCGGAGGTGGTCGAGGCGCGCTTCTCGGCGGCGGCCACGGCCTCGTCCATCGTGCCGCCCGCCTCCGCCGTGCCGGCCGCCGCCAACGCGCAGAAGCCGAGCGCCATGGCGACCATCTGCGTGTCCACGACCCGTACCGGAACGGGAGCCTGACGGGCCGCCAGGACCGCCGCGTCGTAGGTGCCGGACAGTTCGGCGGAAAGGTGGAGGGAGACGATGCCACTCGCGCCGGAGGCGGCGACCTCGCGGTAGACCGCGGCGAACTCCTCGGGGCTGGGCCGGGAGGTGGTGACCGGGCGGCGCTTCTGGAGCGCCTGGGCGAGAGAGCGGGTGGAGATCTCGGTGCCCTCTTCGAGCGCCTGGTCGCCGAGGACCACCGTCAGCGGCACCGCTGTGATGCCGTGGCGTTCCATCGCCCCCGGCGGCAGGTAGGCCGTTGAATCGGTGACGATCGCGACATGGCGGGACATGAGCTGGAGGTTACCTGGCGTAGGAGAGGTGCGGCAGCCCGCCCCCGGTCGGTGGAACCGGGACGGGCCGAGGGGGCGGGATCAGGCGGTGGTCTCGGGGCGCGGCTTGCGCTGCCAGGGGTGGGCGGGGCGCGGCCCGGGCGGGGTGATAGCGGGTGGTGCGAGCGGGTCCGGGCGGTCGGAACCGGCTGCCGGGGGCCACTCGCCGCCCGCGTTCGCCGGGGCCTCGGGCCAGGGGGTGGCCGGGTCGCCGGTGTCGGTCCGGGTCCAGTGGCGCAGGGCGCCGGCCTCGATGTCGATCTGGGCGCTGAGTGAGTCCAGGTCGTCGTCGGCGAAGCGGCCCGCGCGGTCGCGGACGGCCCAGCGCAGGGAGTCGGCGGAGGCGGTGATGCGTTCGGTGCGGGTGCGCAGCTCGGGCAGCCGGGCGGCGAGCGTGGACCGGTCGGGCTCGGACTCCAGGCGCCGCAGTATCCCGTCCAGTTCCTGACCGTGCGTGCTCAGCCGCTCGAAGAGGCCGAGGGACTCCTTCAGCGATTCGTCCTGTACGACGCCCGAGTGCAGCGCGTCCTGGGTGGCGCGCATCGAGGTACGCAGGGTGAGCCGCAGCTGGGCGATCTCGCCGGCCGGGCCCGGGCGGCCGTAGGACTTGGCGCGCAGGGTGTGGTCCTCGACCGTGCGGCGGGCCTGGGCGACCGTGCGGTCCACGGTGCGCTTGGCGGCGCCGACCACCTTGACCGTGGCGTAGACGCCGAGGCCGAGGCAGAGCAGGAAGAGCAGGGCGACCACGGTGAGCACGGTTTCCATGACGCTCCTCCTCGACCCCTGGGCGGCACGTACCGCCTCGCTCTTTACGGTAAACGCAACGGGCAGGCCCGGGGTTCCGTCCGAACCCCGAACCTGCCCGTAGGGGATCACCCCGACACCGGATACACCGGCCCTCGCGAGCCCGGTGGCCGGTGTCTTCGAGCGCGTCAGCCGGTCACAATGTTGACCAGCTTGGGCGCCCGCACGATCACCTTGCGGATGGCCGCGTCGCCCACGGCCGCGACGACCTTCTCGTCGGCCAGCGCGGCCTTCTCCAGCTCCTCGTCGGAGATGGCCGGGGACACCTCCAGGCGGGCCTTGACCTTGCCCTTGATCTGCACGACGCAGGTGACGGTCTCGTCCACCACGTACCGCGGGTCGGCGACGGGGAAGTCCTGGTGGACGACCGAGTCGGTGCGGCCCAGCTTGCGCCACAGCTCCTCGGCGATGTGCGGGGCCAGCGGCGCGACCATCAGGACCAGCGACTCGGCGACGGTGCGCGGCAGGGCTGCACCGGACTTGGTCAGGTGGTTGTTCAGCTCGGTGATCTTGGCGATCGCCGTGTTGAAGCGCAGGCCCTCCAGGTCCAGGCGCACGCCGTCGATCGCCTTGTGCAGGGCACGCAGCGTGTCCTCGTCGGGCTCGGCGTCGGTGACGGTGATCTCGCCGGTGTTCTCGTCGACGATGTTGCGCCACAGCCGCTGCAGCAGCCGGAACTGGCCGACCACCGCGCGCGTGTCCCACGGCCGGGAGACGTCCAGCGGGCCCATCGCCATCTCGTACAGGCGCAGGGTGTCGGCACCGTACTCGGCGGCGATCTCGTCCGGGGTGACGGCGTTCTTCAGGGACTTGCCCATCTTGCCGAGCAGCCGGGAGACCTTCTCGCCCTCGTAGTAGAAGGCGCCGTCGCGCTCCTCGACCTCGGCGGCCGGGACGGCGATGCCGCGGCTGTCGCGGTAGACGTAGGCCTGGATCATGCCCTGGTTGAACAGCTTGTGGAACGGCTCGGCGGACGAGACGTGTCCCAGGTCGAAGAGGACCTTGGACCAGAAGCGGGCGTACAGCAGGTGCAGCACCGCGTGCTCGGCGCCGCCGACGTACAGGTCGACACCGCCGTGCGGCATGCCCTCGCGCGGGCCCATCCAGTACTGCTCGACCTCGGGGTCGACCATCCGCTCGTCGTTGCGCGGGTCCAGGTAGCGGAACTCGTACCAGCAGGAACCGGCCCAGTTGGGCATGGTGTTGGTCTCACGGCGGTACTTCTTCGGGCCGTCGCCCAGGTCCAGGGTGACGTGGACCCACTCGTCGTTGCGCGAGAGCGGGGTCTCGGGCCGGGTGTCGGCGTCGTCCGGCTCGAAGGTGCGCGGGCTGTAGTCCTCGACCTCGGGCAGCTCCAGCGGGAGCATCGACTCGGGCAGGGCGTGGGCGACGCCGTCCTCGTCGTAGACGATCGGGAAGGGCTCGCCCCAGTAGCGCTGGCGGCTGAACAGCCAGTCGCGCAGGCGGAAGTTGACGGTGCCCTCGCCGATGCCCTCGGCGGCCAGCCACTCGGTGATCCGGGCCTTGGCCTCGGGGACGGCCAGTCCGTCCAGGGTGATGCCCTCGCCCGCGGAGTTGACGAGCGTCGCCTCGTAGGAGGAGAACGCGTCGTCCCAGGCGGAGGTGTCGGTGCCGCGGCCGTCGGTGGGCTCGACCACGCAGCGGATGGGCAGTTCGAAGGCGCGGGCGAACGCGAAGTCACGCGTGTCGTGGGCGGGGACGGCCATGATGGCGCCGGTGCCGTAGCCCATCAGCACGTAGTCGGCGATGAAGACCGGGACCTGCTCACCGTCGACCGGGTTGGTCGCGAACACACCGGTGAACACACCGGTCTTGTCCTTGGCCTCGGCCTGGCGCTCCACGTCGGACTTGGTGGCGGCCTGCGCGCGGTAGGCGGCGACGGCCTCGGCCGGGGTGGCGTGACCGCCGGTCCACGCCTCGTGGGTGCCCTCGGGCCACGCCTCGGGGGTGAACTTCTCGACCAGCGGGTGCTCGGGCGCGAGCACCATGTAGGTCGCGCCGAACAGCGTGTCGGGGCGGGTGGTGAAGACGGTGATGCGCTCGCCGTCGACGGGGAAGTCGACGCGGGCACCCTCGCTGCGGCCGATCCAGTTGCGCTGCTGGAGCTTGATGGCCTCGGGCCAGTCCAGCCCGTCCAGGTCCGCCAGCAGGCGGTCGGCGTAGGCGGTGATGCGCATGTTCCACTGGCGCAGCTTGGACTTGAAGACCGGGTAGTTGCCGCGCTCGGAGCGACCGTCGGAGGTGACCTCCTCGTTGGCCAGCACGGTGCCCAGGCCGGGGCACCAGTTGACCGGCGCGTCGGAGGCGTAGGCCAGCCGGAACTCGCCCAGCACGTCGGCGCGCTCGGTGGCGCTCAGCTCGCTCCACGCGCGCGTGTGACCCGGTACGGGACGCTCACCGGACTCGAAGAGGGCGATCAGCTCGGAGATCGGGCGGGCCGTGCCGGCCTGGTCGTCGTACCAGGAGTTGAAGATCTGCAGGAAGATCCACTGGGTCCACTTGTAGTACTCCGGGTCGATCGTGGCGAACGACCGGCGCTTGTCGTGGCCCAGACCCAGGCGGCGCAGCTGGGACTTCATGTTGTTGATGGCGGCGTCGGTGGTGATCCGGGGGTGCTCGCCGGTCTGGACGGCGTGCTGCTCGGCGGGCAGGCCGAAGGCGTCGAAGCCCAGGGTGTGCAGGACGTTGTGCCCGGTCATGCGCTGGAAGCGGGCGTAGACGTCGGTGGCGATGTAGCCCAGCGGGTGGCCGACGTGCAGGCCCGCGCCGGAGGGGTACGGGAACATGTCCATGATGAACTTCTTGGGCCGGGCGACCAGCTCCGGGTCACCGCCCAGGGTGCCCTTGGGGTTCGGCGCGGCGTAGGTGCCGTCCGCGTCCCAGAAGTCCTGCCAGCGTGCCTCGATCTCGGCGGCCATGACGGCCGTGTAGCGGTGCGGCGCGGCCTCCGCCGACGCGGCAGCGGTGGCGGAGGGGTTCGTCTCGCTCATGATCCTCAAAGCTCCATCGATCGTCTCTGCCTGCGGAAACGAAAAATCCCCTCACACAGGAGGGGATGCCGCGCCGGCTCCGACCGTCCGGTTCGACCGGTGGTCGGCACTGTCAGCGCGGCTCGCTAAGCAGAAGGCGTACAGCACGCATGGCGCTAGGGTACCGCAGCCCTTGAGCAAGCCGCGACGCTCTTGCGTATGCCATGAAGACATGTCCGTACGGCCGCCAGATCTGAACCCGGGTCAAAGATTACTTCGCGTAACAGTCACTAAGGGACGTCGCCCTCGCGGTTCCGTCCTTAGATAACAACGCAATAACTCAAACCTCGTACTGATCGGTATGGCTCCACTTAGAGTTCGGCAGCGGGACCGCCTTCCCGAAACTGCTCGGAGTTGCCCCCATGAACCCTCGTCGTAGTAACAGCTCGCTCCCCAAGCCAGGCCGGTCGGCCTATGGGGTGGCGTCCGCTGTCGTCCTGCTGCTCATACCCGTGGTCGTGCTGGTCGGAGGCAGCCAGTTCCAAGAGTTCCTGAACTTCGGCGCGGGCGTGCTGTCCCTCGTCTCGCTCAGCTGCTCGGTGATCTGGGGCCTGGTCGCCCAGGACCGCATCCTGTTGAACATCCGCCAGCGGATCGTCGGCCAGGCCATCCACCGGACGACGGCGGTCGCCTCGATCGCGTTCCTGCTGCTGCACATCGTCACCAAGATCACGCTGGACCACACAGTGGTGATCGCCGCGATCATCCCGTTCTCGCTCGGCATCACCGGCAGCGGCGGGCTGATCGGCCTCGGCTCCCTGGCCGGGCTGCTCATGATCTTCGTCGGCGTGACCGGCGCCCTGCGCAGCAACTTCGCCGCCCCGGCCCCGGTCGCCGCCCGCTGGCGCGCCATGCACATGCTCGCCTACCCGGCCTGGTGCGCGGCCCTGGTCCACGGCCTCTACGCGGGCCGCGCGGCCAAGCCGATCTTCACGATCCTCTACAGCCTCTCGCTGCTCGGCGTGATGGCCGCCCTCGCCCTGCGCGCCGCGCCGCGCCCGGTCAAGCGCAAGCTCTCCGACCGCGTCATGGCGCTCCTCGGCAACTCCAGCCGGCCCGGCATGGACCAGCTGGAGGCCAGCCGCAACCGGGTCGCCGAGTCCGGTGTCAGGGACCGCGAGCCCCGGCGCGGCGGCGGAGCCCCCGGCGCCGGTTCCGGTGGTCTGTACCAGTCCCCGGCCGCGGGCGCGGCAGGCGCCGGATTCGCCGCCGCGTACCGCACGGCCGGTCCTCCGCAGCAGCCGTATCCGAACACCCCGACGGACATGCGCCCCACCGAGGCCATGCCGCGCGTGAACGATCCGTCCGCCCCGAGCTGGCCGGTCCCGTCCCCGCCGCCCGTCGGCGAGGCCCCGCCGTCGGCCTACGACCCGCTCCAGGACACCGGATACAGCATCCCGGTCTATGGCAATCCGGGCGCTCCCGGCGGCGGTGCGGGTGATGTGCGCAACATGGGTGAGACGAACGCCCGGTACGGCACGTACAACTCGTCCGAAACGTTCAACAGTGGTCCCGCCACCGAACCAACCCCCGGCGCCTCCTTCGACGCGCCGGGTTCGGGCGAACCTTGGAACATGCCTTCCGGAGGCTATAGGTGAACGAGGCCCTGCCCGACGTCCCCGAAGTCCGCGTGGTCGGACTTCCCCAGCTCACGTCGGGCTTCGACCTTGTGGAGCGGCTCGATCTGCCCATGCACCTCAAGGTGCACGGGCCGCTCGACCCGCTCGGCGGCGAGCAGCTCGCGCAGCTCGCCGAGAGCATCAATCTCAAGGGCCGCGGCGGCGCGGGCTTCCCCTTCCACAAGAAACTCCGCTCGGTCGCCGAATCGGCGATCAAGAAGGGCGTACGGCCGGTCGTCGTCGTCAACGGCAGCGAGGACGAACCGGCCTGCCGCAAGGACACGGTGCTCATCAACCGTGCCCCGCACCTCATCCTGGACGGCGCCCTGCTGTGCGCCGAGGCGATGGGCGCGCGCACGCTGGTGATCGGCGTGACCCGCGAGTCCACCCAGCGCTCCATGGAGGCCGCGCTCGCCGAACGCGGTCTGAGCAACAGCCGCCGCTCCGCCCTGCGCGCCTGGGTGCAGCGCAACCCGGTGCGCATGGTCACCGGCGCCGCCGCCTCCCTGATCCGCTCGGTGGACGGCGGCCCGGCGATCCCGCCCGGCCGCAAGGTCAGCGCCTCGCAGAGCGGCGTCGGCGGCGCGCCCACGCTGCTGTCGAACGCCGAGACGTTCGCCCAGCTGGCCATCGCCGCCCGCATCGGCCCCGAGCGCTACGGCAACACCGGTCTGTACGACGAGCCGGGCACCGTCATGCTGACGGTCTCCGGTGCGGTCGCGCGCCCCATGGTCATCGAGGTGCCGACGGGCGTGCCGCTGCGCTACGTCCTCCAGCTGGCCGGTGCCCCGCCGGTCCCGCAGGGCGTGCTGACCGGCGGCTACCACGGCAAGTGGATCGACGCGGCGACCGTGAACGAGGCGATCGTCTCCCGCAACTCGCTGGACGCGGTGGGCGGTGCGCTCGGCGCGGGCGCGATCCTGCCGATCAGTCAGGAGACCTGTCCGCTGGGCGAGTCGCTCCGCGTGGCGCAGTGGCTGGCCGAGGAGAGCGCCGGCCAGTGCGGTCCCTGCTACCTCGGACTGCCCGCCGCCGCGCGCGGCATGGAGGACATCATCAACGGCGGCGGCCCGGCCGCCCTGGAGGCGCTGAAGCAGGTCGCCAAGAGCGTGAAGCGGCGCGGGGCGTGCTCGCACCCCGACGGCTCCGCGATGTTCCTGGAGTCGACCATCAAGGCGTTCACGGACGACCTGGCCGCCCACGTCCTCGGCAATGGCTGCGGACGGCCCGTGGAGGGCGTCCTGCCGCTCTTCGAGGGCGGGAAGATGCCCACGGGCATCCCGGGCGGCGCAGAGCCCGAGGACTCCGGCAGCAGCCGCCAGAAGATCTACGTCGACTGGACGCTGTGCCGGGGCCACGGGCTGTGCGCGGACATCCTCCCGGAGGTCTTCGAGCTGGGCGCGGACGGTTTCCCGACCGTCGCGCAGGCCTCGGTGCCGCGGTCCGCGGAGGCGAAGGCGCTGCGCGCGGTACGTCGCTGCCCCGCGCTCGCACTGAGGGTCGAGGAGGACACCCGGGGGCAGGCGCCCTCGAGGAACCTGCCGGTGGTCTCCCAGGGGCGCGGACGGCGCGCGCTGGGCCGCTGAGATCGGCATACGGAAGGCGGGCCGCCCGGTTCGGGTGGCCCGCCTTCGTCGTGTCGCGGCCCGTAAACATCATGCGGGCGCCCGGGTAACGCCGAGGGCGGACCATCCTTCCGGATGATCCGCCCTCGACTTCTGTGGAGCTAAGGAGAATTGAACTCCTGACCTCCTGCATGCCATGCAGGCGCTCTACCAACTGAGCTATAGCCCCTCGCGGCGCTCTTCCGGATTCCTCCGGAGGCGGCGCAAGCCTTCTTCGATTTTCTGTGGAGCTAAGGAGAATTGAACTCCTGACCTCCTGCATGCCATGCAGGCGCTCTACCAACTGAGCTATAGCCCCTCGCGGTGCCCTTCCGGGTTCCCCCGGAGGCGTCGCCAACCTTACACGCTCCCCGACGGTGAGCACCAAATCGGTTTCCGGTATGACGCAGTAAGGCGCCCTATGTCCGCTTCGGAGTGTCCGGCTCAGGCCGTGACGAAGGAGTAGAACCGCTTGAGCGTGCAGTGCTCTTCGAGGAGCCGGCCGTAGATCGGCTCACCCTCCAGCTCACGGTAGGTCTCGATGGGGTCGCCTTTTATGATCAGCGCCCGGGCGCATTCCTCGCACCAGTACTGGTAGTCGGGGTTGATCGGTTCCATGTCGCGGACAATCGGCGTACCGCTGCCGCACCAGTCGCACTTCCGCCTGTGTGCACCCATCGCTCAGCTCCAGCTGTGGCCGCAGGCCGTGCACACGTAGGAGATCCCGCCGTTGTCGCCAAGGACTTGGGCGACATGCGCGGAACCGCAGGAAGGGCAGCTGAGCCGGGTGGCCGTGTCCCGTATCCAGGCCGTCCCGAGGAGGTGGCCGACCTCCCCAAGGATGCTCGCAGGCATCGCCACTCCCTCCCGTGCGGGCCGCGTCCCCTTCCGGCCGTCTGATTCTGCCACGGCCGGGCCGATACGGTCAGCGACGCCTGCGTACCAGTCCGGACACAGCCGCCGGCACGGCTGTCGCGGCAAGCGCCCAGGCAGTCACCCCGAACGCCTCCGCCGATGTATACGCCTGCGGCACCCCGAGTGACTCAAGCCGGTTGAGGAAGAGCGTGCCGAAGGCCGCCACTCCGATCAGCTGTCCGAGCTGGTTGACCGTGGCCAGCAGCCCGGCGGCGTCCGCCGCGTCCTCGGGCCGTACGGTGGCCAGGGCGCCCGTGAAGACCGGGCCGAAGGCGAGCGCGAGCCCGGCTCCCGCGCACACGCAGCCCCCGTACAGCGCCGCTCCCCCGCCGTGCCCGCCGCGCAGCGCCAGGCCCACCCAGGCCACTCCGGCGGCCGTGAGCGCGAACCCGGCCGGGGAGAGCGCGGGCCACCAGGAGCGGGGCAGCCTCCGCCAGCCCAGGCCGACCGCCCCGAAGACGGCGGCGGTCGGCGCGAAGGTCAGCCCGGCCCGGAGCGCGCTGTGGCCCAGGCCGCCCTGGAGGTGCAGGGTCAGGGTGAAGAGGAAGCCCGCGTTGACGGCCATCACCAGCAGGACCCGCAGGACGGCCAGTGTCATGCCGGGGTGGCGCAGCACCCTCGGCGCGATCAGCGGGGCCCCACCGCGCCGGGCCAGCCGGGACTCGTAGCCGCAGAACAGCGCGAAGAGCACGGCCGAGAGGGCCAGGGACAGCCAGGACCACAGCGGCCAGTCCTCCTCCTGACCGAGGACCAGCGGGACGGTCAGCAGCGACACGGCCGCGCCGAGCAGCACCAGTCCGGGCACGTCGAGGGGGCGGGCGGCCGCGCGGTCGGCCGGACCGGACGCCGGGAGCACCTTGGCGCCCAGGACCAGCAGGACCGCGCCGACCGGCACGTTGACGAGGAACACCGGGCGCCAGCCGGTGCCGAACAGGTCGGCGGCGACCAGCACCCCGCCGGCGATCTGCCCGGCCGCCGCGCCCACTGCCAGGACCGCCGCGTAGGCGCCGAGGGCGCGGGCCCTGGCCTCACCGGTGAAGGCCCGCTGGATCAGGCTCAGCACCTGCGGGATCATCAGAGCCGATCCGGCGCCCTGCACCAGCCGGAACCCGATGAGCCAGCTCACGCCCGGCGCCAGGCCGCAGGCGAGCGAGGCGGCGGTGAACAGGGCGAGACCGGCGAGGTGGACCCGGCCGTGGCCCAGCAGGTCGCCGAGGCGGGCGCCGGTGATCAGCAGCACGGCGTAGGTGATGGTGTAGCCCGCGATCACCAGCTGCAGATCGGCGCCCGAGGCCCGGAAGGCGGTGCCGATACTCGGGGCGGCGACGTTCACGATGAACACGTCGAGGACGGCCATGAAAGTGGCCGTGAGCAGGGCGAACAGCAGCATTCGGGACCGATTGTCAGTGGGCGGTGCTTCACTGTCGGTGCTGGGTGCTTCACTGTTCGCGAGATTCGAGGCGGCCGTACCGGCCGGCCCGGTGCGCGGTGTCGTCATGACGCCGAGCCTGGGGGCGCGCCGGTACGGGTGCCGAGAGCCCGCCGATGCTGGTAGTGACGGCACCTGGCAGGAACACGGCGGGGCACCGACGATGACGACGGGGACACGGAGGACGGGGGACACGACGATGAGCAGGACGAGGACGGCGGGTACGACAAACGCGTTCGGTACGACGCCGCACGGGACCGCTGCGACCGGTACCGCCGGTACGGCCGGTATGAGGACACGGCGCCGCAGGACCGAGCTGGCCGCCTTCCTGCGCAGCAGGCGGGCCCGGGTGACACCGGCCGACGTGGGGATGCCACCGGGGCTGCGGCGGCGTACTCCGGGGCTGCGCCGGGAGGAGGTCGCCCAGCTCTCCGGGGTGGGCGTGACCTGGTACACGTGGCTGGAGCAGGGCCGCCCGATCAACGCGTCGGCGCAGGTGCTGGACGCGGTGGCCCGCACCCTGCGGCTGGACGCGCCGGAGCGGGAGCATCTGTACCGCCTCGCGGAGGTGCCGTTCACCTCGACGCCCGCCGGCCTGACCCGCCGGACAGGCCCAGAGGTGCAGGGCATCATCGACGCGGTCGACCCGCTGCCCGCGGCGGTCTACAACTCGCGCTACGACATCCTGGCCACCAACCCCGCCTACCGCGACCTGTTCCTGGTGCCGCAGACGGTGCGCGCCGCCGTGCCGAACGTGCTGTGGGCGCTGTGCACGCTGCCGGAGGAGCTGTGCCCGGTGGTCCGGCTGGACGTGGAGCTGCCGCTGATGGTGGCGACGCTGCGCTCGGCCTACGGCAGACATGTGGGTGAGCCCGTCTGGGAGGAGTACATACGCGGGCTCGCGGCCGAGAGCGCGCACTTCGCCCGGCTGTGGGCGAGCGGTGAGGTGGCGCCGCCGGGGCCGCGAGTGAAGACGTTCCGTCATCCCGGTCATCCGGGTCTGGGCGAGATACGCATGACGACGCAGTCCCTGTCCATCGACGGGATGCCCGAGTGCCGGATCGTGGTCTACACGCCGGTGGACGAGGAGGCGCGCGCGAAATCGGCGGTGCTGAGGAAGGAGAGGCAGCCGATGGCGGACGAGCTGGCGGCCGAGATCATTCGCCGCTGGAACACGAAAAATCCCGCCCTGTGAGGGACGGGATCTTCCTTACCGATCTTTGACAACTCAACAGAGTGTCGATCTGTGGAGCTAAGGAGAATTGAACTCCTGACCTCCTGCATGCCATGCAGGCGCTCTACCAACTGAGCTATAGCCCCTCGCGTTCTTCCCGCTCGGCGGGCGAACAAGAAGAACTTTAGCCTGTGACCTGCCGGAAAGTGAAATCCGGCCTCCCGGGCCACGCGGCCGTCGCCTCAGTCGTCGTCGCCGAGGACCGGCACCGGGAGGGTGCCCGCGTTGTGCTCGAGCAGGCGCCAGCCCCGGGCGCCCTCGCCGAGCACGGACCAGCAGCAGTTGGAGAGGCCGCCCAGGCTCTCCCAGTGGTGGGCGTCGATACCGAGGAGCCGGCCGATCGTGGTGCGGATGGTGCCGCCGTGGCTGACCACCACGAGCGTGCCGTCCTCCGGCAGCTTCTCGGCGTGCCGCAGCACGACCGGGGCCGCGCGGTCGGCGACCTCGGTCTCCAGCTCGCCGCCACCGCGCCGGACCGGCTCGCCGCGCTTCCAGGCGGCGTAGTCCTCGCCGTAGCGGGCGATGATCTCGTCGTGCGTCAGCCCCTGCCAGGCGCCCGCGTAGGTCTCGCGCAGCCCCTCGTCGAGGGTGACCTCCAGGCCGGTGAGCGCGGCCAGTTCGGCGGCCGTGTCGGAGGCACGCTGGAGATCGGAGGCGACGACGGCGTCGGGTTCGAGCGAGGCCAGCAGCCGCGCGGCCCGGCGGGCCTGGCCGATGCCGGTCTCGGTCAGCGGCACGTCGGTGGTGCCCTGGAAGCGGCGGTCCACGTTCCAGGCGGTCTGGCCGTGCCGCCACAGGATGATGCGGCGGCCCCGGCCCTTGGCGTCGGTCACCTCGGCGGTGGCCGACATCACCACTCCTCGCCGGGCTCGTCACCGGCCTCGGCGTGCTGCTGGGCGTGCTCCTCGGCCTTGCCGCGGGTGGCCTTGGCCTCCTCGGGCAGCTCCAGCTCGGGGCAGTCCTTCCACAGGCGCTCCAGGGCGTAGAAGACGCGCTCCTCGCTGTGCTGGACGTGCACGACGATGTCGACGTAGTCGAGCAGGATCCAGCGGGAGTCGCGGTCGCCCTCGCGGCGGACGGGCTTGGCGCCGAGCTCCTTGAGCAGGCGCTCCTCGATCTCGTCGACGATCGCCTTGACCTGGCGGTCGTTCGGCGCGGAGGCCAGCAGGAACGCGTCGGTGATGGACAGCACGTCGCTGACGTCGTAGGCGATGACGTCGTGGGCGAGCTTGTCGGCCGCCGCCTGGGCGGCGGTGCTGATGAGTTCGAGGGAACGGTCGGTGGCGGTCACTGTGAAGCTTTCGTTCGGGGGCGGGGATCGGCTGGGTGCGGGGGCCGTCCCGAAGGAGGCGGCCCGCGGCAATCACCGGGAATCCAAGGGTCTCACGGAAGGCGTGAGGCACCCCACGTGACGTTCGGGTCACCCGGGGTGCCTCGGTGGCGCGGAGCCTCGGCCGGACGGACTCGGTCAGGTGGTCGTCCCGGGCCGGTAGTCCTGGCCGAGGACGACCAGGACGTCGGCTCCGGAGGTGACGGAGCCCTTGGTGACGGCGGAGTCGGGCAGGCCGAGGGTCTTGGCGACCTCGGTGGCGTTCTCCTTGTCCGCGGCGTCGGAATAGACCACCCGGGAGGCGCTCTGGGCACCCGCGGCGCCGCCGTCGACGAAGGTGAAGCCGCCGTTGAGCAGGACCACGCGGGCCTTCTCGGCGTCGTCCTTCACACCGGAGCCGTTCTGCACGGAGACGCGTACGGCAGAGCCGGCGTCGGGGCTCTTGGCGGCGCCGCCGAGCACGTCCTTGACCACGCTGTCACTGGTCTGGGCGGTCAGCGTGCCGTCGGTCTGCACCGGCAGCAGCACGGTCTTGTACGAGCCGCCCTTGGCGAGTTCGGCGAGCCGGGCCAGGAAGGTGCCGAGGTCCTTGTCGGTGAGCGAGGGGTCGAGGATCTGCGCGAGGGTCTGCACGGTCGTGGTGGCGCCCGTGGGGTCGGTGGACACCTTGCGCAGCACGCCGTAGAGGACCTGTCCGAACCGCTGGAGCTGGGCGTCCTGGCTCTCGCCGGGGGCGCGGTAGGTGGCGTAGGCCACGGCCATCTTGCCGCTGAGGGTCTGGTCCTTGCCCTGGTGGACGAGCACCTCCGACCCCTTCTTCTTGGCGTCCGGGTCGGGCACGTCGGCGTCGGTGTCGATCTCGATGTTGCCGACGAGTTCGACGAGGTTCTGGAGATAGGGGGTGTCCAGCCGCCAGGTGCCCTGGATGCTGGTGCCGAGCACGGTGTCGATCTGGTCGCGGGTGCCCGAGGAGCCGTCGTCGTCCACGGACTTGGCCAGCGTCGTGGTGGTGCCCGAATCGTCGGACAGGGCGAGGGAGTTGGGCAGCAGCACGCTGGTGCCGCGCTTGGTCGTGGTGTTGTCCACGAGGAGCACGGTGGAGGTGCCGTTCTTGCCGGTGTTGTGCAGATGGACGACGATCACGTCGCGCTTCTGCGCCCCGGCGGCGACGGCGGCGGTGCCCTTCTTGCCGGAGGAGGACACCCCGGGCAGTTCCCCGGCGAACCAGAGGTAGCCGACGCCGCCGACGGCGACCAGCGCGAGGACGACGACGAGGGCGATGACCCGGCTGCGGGCGCGGCGGCGGGCCTCCTCGCGGCGCTCGGTGCGGTTCTCGGTGAACTTCAGCCAGTCGATGACGTCCTCGGACTCGCCGTCCGGCTCCTCGGCGAAGGCGAACTGCTCCTCGCCGCCCGGCTCCTGGCCCTCCCGCGCGGGCGCGGGCGTGCTGCCCGTCCGCTCCTCGGGCTCCTCCGGGGCGGCCGCCCGGGAGGAGGGTCCGGTCTGCTGGGGGATGTGAGCGGTCTGCTCGGTGACGCGGGGCTGCTGCCCGCTGGTGGCCGCCTGCCCGTAGGGGTCGTAGGGGGTGCCGCCCTGAGGGACCGCGCCGTGGCCGCCCTGGGTGCCGTGGCCTCCCTGCGCGCCCTGGCCGCCCTGGGTGCCGTAGCCGTCGTACGGCCCGTAGGGGTCGGTGCCCTGCGTGCCGTAGGGGTCGTAGGCGGGCGGTACGGGCGGCTGTTGGCCGGTGTCGTAGCCCCCCTGGCCGCCTCGGCCGCCCTGGCCGTAGCCCTGCCGGGCGTACGGGTCGTGGTCCTGGCCGCCGGAGCGGGCCGGGACCTGTTGGTAGACGGGGCGTCCGTAGTCGTCGTAGCCGACGACCTCGTAGTTGTTCCCGTCGTACTGGTCGTCGTACTGCTCGCCGCCGTACCCAGCGTCGTATCGGTCGTTCACCGGTGCCCCTCTCGGCTCACTCGCCGCGGTACAGCTCACGCTTGTCGATGTAGCGCACGACTCCGTCCGGCACCATGTACCAGATGGGGTCGCCCTTGGCGACTCTCGCACGGCAGTCCGTGGAGGAGATCGCCAGGGCGGGGACCTCGACGAGCGAGACGCCGCCTTCCGGCAGACCGGCGTCGGTCAGCTGGTGGCCGGGGCGGGTGACGCCGATGAAGTGCGCGAGGGAGAACAGTTCCGCCGAGTCCCGCCAGGTCAGCAGCTGGGCCAGGGCGTCGGCGCCGGTGATGAAGAACAGGTCCGTGTCCGGGTTGAGGGCGCGCAGATCGCGGAGGGTGTCCACGGTGTAGGTGGGGCCGCCGCGGTCGATGTCGATCCGGCTGACGGAGAACTGCGGGTTCTCGGCGGTCGCGATGACCGTCATCAGATAGCGGTCCTCGGCCGGGGAGACGGCCCGGTGCGACTTCTGCCAGGGCTGGCCGGTGGGCACGAAGACCACCTCGTCCAGGTGGAACTGCGCGGCGACCTCGCTGGCCGCCACCAGGTGCCCGTGGTGGATCGGGTCGAACGTCCCGCCCATGACGCCGAGCCGGCGCTTGCCGGTGCGGACGGGGCCGTGGCTCTCGAGGTGTGCCGTGTGCCATGGCCCGCCGGGTGTGGTGCCGGGCGCTCCGGGGGTGTGCCGTGTGCCGGTGCCGGCCGCGTGGGCGGCCGTCCCGTCCGCCGGACCGGTAGGCATGTCCTGCTCTCCCATGCGTGCAGACCCTACCGGCCCGTAGTGCGACACCTGTGCGGGGATCAGGTCCCGGCTCAGCGGTCGCGGTTGAAGCGCGTGGTGATCCACAGCAGGAGGAGCAGGATGCCCAGGGCGCAGCCGCCGGTGACGGCCGGGTTGAGGCTGTTGTGGTTGCCGCCCCGCTCCTCGGTCTCGGCGGCGAGGGTGACCAACTGGACGGCGGCGCTGTGGATGCTCATCTTCGGCAGGACCTAACGCGTGTGGGCGGGATAAAGACGTGGGTTCATCGTAAGCGGGTGCCCTGGCGGAGATCACCCCGACTCCGGTGTTGCCCGGCGGACGCGGGGCCGGCCGCCTCGGGGAGGCCCGGATCGCGGCCGTGCGGGAACCTTCCCGGCGGGTCAGTCGTCCTTCCGCTTGTAGCCGCTCAGCAGGAACCAGCCGGTGAGTGCGCAGCCCAGGATCATGACGACCAGGATGATGCGGAGCAGGTTCCCCGACCCGTGCTCGGGGACGGCGTTCGCGGCGGCCTCGGTCAGCCGGGCGGCTGCGAGATGGTGCTCCATGGTGTGGACTCCTTCGGTGGTACTGCCCCGACCACGGTACGCCGCCTAGGCTGGGCCCGGCCCGGGGGGCACGGCACTCACACGCAGCAGGGGGATGACATGTCCGATGAAGGCCGCGAACAGGGTGGGCGCGAGCGGGTGCCGAGCAGGCAGCGCAGGCGCTTCCCCGGGATCTCCTCCCGGGCGTACGAGCACCCGGCCGACCGTTCGGCGCTGGTGGCGCTGCGCAGGCTGAGCGGGTTCGACACCGTCTTCAAGACGCTGAGCGGGCTGCTGCCGGAGCGCAGTCTCAGGCTGCTGTTCCTGTCCGACTCGGTGCGGGTCTCCGACCGGCAGTTCACGCATCTGCACGACATGCTGCGCGACGCCTGCTACATCCTGGACCTGGAGAAGGTCCCGCCGATGTACGTCACGCAGAACCCGCAGCCGAACGCGATGTGCATCGGCCTGGACGAGCCGATCATCGTGGTCACCACGGGGCTGGTCGAGCTGCTGGACGAGGAGGAGATGCGGGCGGTCGTCGGGCACGAGGTGGGCCACGCGCTTTCCGGGCACGCGGTGTACCGCACGATCCTGCTGTTCCTGACGACGCTGGCGCTGAAGGTCGCGTGGATCCCGCTGGGCAACCTGGCGATCATGGCGCTGGTGACGGCGCTGCGGGAGTGGTTCCGCAAGTCGGAGCTGTCGGCGGACCGGGCGGGGCTCCTGGTGGGCCAGGACCTGCGCGCCTCGATGCGGGGCCTGATGAAGATCGCGGGCGGCAACCATCTGCACGAGATGAACGTGGACGCGTTCCTGGAGCAGGCGGAGGAGTACGACGCCGCGGGCGACCTGCGGGACTCCGTGCTGAAGATCCTCAACGTGCTGCCCCGCTCGCACCCGTTCACCACCGTGCGGGCCGCCGAGCTGAAGCGGTGGGCCGAGTCCCGCGACTACCAGCGGATCATGGACGGCCACTACCCGCGCCGTGAGGACGACAAGGACGCGCGGGTCCGGGAGTCCTTCCGGCAGTCCGCGTCGAGCTACGCGAGCGACGTGAAGACCTCCAAGGACCCGCTGATGAAGCTGGTCTCGGACCTGGCGGGCGGCGCGGGCGACCTCGGCGGCCGGGTCCGCCGGGGCTTCAACGGCTTCACGAGCGCGCCGCCGCCGAAGGACGGGAAGGACACCCCCGGCACCCCCGGCACCCCGGACGATCCGGAGGCGACGGACCAGCCCTGACCGACCCCCGGCGGCACCCCGGCACCCCGACACACCGTCGCCCTACGTCCCGCAACCCGCCGTCCCCGGCCCGTCCCGCCCCGTCCCCGCCTCACACCTTCGGCTGGGCCGCGTCCGACAGCGTCCCGCACAGGGCCGTAGGGGTGGCGGCGGTGTACGGGTCGGTCACCGCGGGGCCGCCCGGCCCGGCGGTCTGCCCCGCCAGGAGCGGGCGGAGACGGACCGTGGTGTCCTCGGCGCAGGACAGCGGCCCCGCCTGGGTGCTGGAGGAGACCAGCCGGGTCTGGCCCACGCGCAGGTTGTCGCTGTCGAAGCGGAAGGTCAGCGCGCGCCGGACGGTGAACAGGGACACCTGGGGCGAGACGTGGGCGGCGTCCCGGGGGCGCAGGGCGTAGACGAAGGTGCCGTCGGCGGTGACCTCCAGCGTGGCCGGGTCGGACTCGGCGGCGCGCAGGGTGCCCAGGACGCGGACCTGATCGTCGGCGAGTTCCGCGCGGGCCGGGTCGAAGCGGATCAGCCAGCCGGTGGGGGCGTGCCGGCCGTCCGGGGCGGGCCGGTTCATGCTGCGGTCGAACTGGCCGAGCTGGTCGGCGTCGAGCAGGGCCCGCATGGGCCGGATCGCGCGCCCGGCGAGCACGTCGGGGTCGAGCGAGGAGCTGGTCAGATAGCTGCGCACGATGGTCAGGGCGGCCGTGACCTGGCTCTCCGAGAAGTGCGCGGTGGCCCGGAGGGCAGGCAGCGGGATTCCCTTGATGCCGGTCTCGAACCCGGCGGCCGGGCTGTGCTCGAAGAGGGTGCGGGCGTCGGCGGCGCCGGGCACCTCGCCCCGGGGTGCGAGCGGGACGACGGTCATCCGCAGCGAGTCGTCGGATCTGCGGGCCTGCGGTGGGCCGTACGGGTGACGGACGCCCATGTAGAGGGCGGTGCCGAAGGCGAGGGCGAGGAGCACGACGAGGGCCAGCGCCTGCCGGGTGAGCAGCCGGTGGCGGGGCCCACGGCGGCGTACGGCGGGGGCGTGGTCGGTCATGCGCTCGTGCGCGGAGTACTCCTGGAGCCGGGCAGCGCGCACGAACGACTCGTCGAACACGACGGATCGGTACTCGTCCTCGGCACCTGAGGAGCTGCCCTCGGGTGTCCCCTCCGGTGGCTCTCCAGGCCCGCCCATACTTTCAGGGTAGGTCGGGCGAGCCTCCCGTAAACGCGCTGATAGGCGACAACTTCTGACAGGGGCTCATCAAAAACGCGCAGGGCCGGTCAGGGTGCCTTCGGGACGGCGGAGACGGCGGGCGGGGAGTAGTCGGCGGAGACGGACGGCACGGGTACGGCGGCCGCTCCGCTGCCGAGGCCGCTGGAGGCGGGGGCGGGCACCCGGTCGCGGGTGCCGGAGGAGGCGCCCCGGTAGACGGCGGCGAAGGCCAGGGCCACCATGCCGACGCCCATCACTACGGCGAGCACCCAGGCGACGGGCCGGTGCCAGCGGAGCTGCTTGCCGTAGGGGCCGAGGAAGCCGGGGCCGTCGCCGGGTGCGTACCCCTCGTGCGGGTCGTCGTCCGCGTCGTGGCCGAAACCGGAGTGCTCGGTGCCGTACACCTCGTCGTAGTGCTCGGCCGAGGCGTGGGCGCGGCGGGCCTCCGCCTCGAAGGCCTCGGCGCGGGCCTGGGCGGCGGCGAGGAGGCGTTCGACAGCGCTGGGCTCATGGACGGTGGCCGCCTGTACGAAGGCCTCGTCGAAGACCACGGAGGCGAACTCATCGTCCGTCGCTCCGCGGTCGTGGTCGTCGTCGGGCTCCCAGCCGTCCGGGAACGGCGTGCCCCCCACGTCCTCCGGCACGGGTCCAGAGTAGACCTGGGGGGTCAATTTGGGCAGACGGTACGGAAATTCGTCCGGTCCTCGGGACCGGTTTCCGGCCGTACTCCGAACGGCTCAGCCGCGCACGTGTCCGTCGCCGGTGACGATGTACTTGGTGCTGGTCAGCTCCGGCAGGCCCATGGGGCCACGGGCGTGCAGCTTCTGGGTGGAGATGCCGATCTCGGCGCCGAAGCCGAACTGGCCGCCGTCGGTGAAACGGGTGGAGGCGTTCACGGCGACGGTGGTGGAGTCGACCAGCTGGGTGAACCGGCGGGCGGCCTGCTGCGAGGTGGTGACGATCGCCTCGGTGTGACCGGAGGACCACAGCCGGATGTGCTCGACGGCCTTGTCGAGGGAGTCGACGACGGCGGCGGCGATGTCGTACGAGAGGTACTCGGTCTCCCAGTCCTCGGCGGTGGCCTCGACCACGGTGGCCTTGGAGTCCCCGGCGAGGGCGAGCACGCGCGGGTCGGCGTGCACGGTCACCCCGGCCTCGGCCAGCGCGTCCAGGGCGCGGGGCAGGAAGGCGTCCGCGATGTCCTGGTGGACGAGGAGGGTCTCGGCGGCGTTGCAGACGCTGGGGCGCTGGGCCTTGGAGTTGACGAGGATGTCGATCGCGGTGTCGATGTCGGCCTGCGCGTCGACGTAGACGTGGCAGTTGCCGGTGCCCGTCTCGATGACCGGGACGGTGGACTCGCCCACGACCGTACGGATCAGGGAGGCGCCGCCGCGCGGGATGAGCACGTCCACGAGCCCCCGGGCGCGCATCAGCTCGCGCACGCTCTCGCGGCTCTCGCCGGGCACCAGCTGGACGGCGTCGGCGGGCAGCCCGGCGCCGCCGACGGCGTCCCGGATCACCCGGACGAGGGCGGTGTTCGACTCGTAGGCGGAGGCGGAACCGCGCAGCAGGACGGCGTTGCCGGACTTCAGGCAGAGCGCGGCGGCGTCCACGGTGACGTTGGGGCGGGCCTCGTAGATGATGCCGACGACGCCGAGCGGGACGCGGACCTGGCGCAGGTCGATGCCGTTGGGCAGTGTGGAGCCGCGGACGACCTCGCCGACCGGGTCGGGCAGCTTCGCCACGTCGCGCACGTCGGCGGCGATGGCGCGGACCCGCTCGGGGGTGAGGGTGAGCCGGTCGACAATGGACTCGCCGGCGCCGCTCTCCCGGGCCTTGGCCACGTCCTTGGCGTTGGCCGCCACGATCTCGCTGGTGCGGACCTCCAGGGCGTCCGCGACGGCGAGCAGCGCGTCGTCCTTCACCGCGCGCGGGAGCGGGGCGAGGTCGGCGGCCGCGGCCTTGGCCCGGTAGGCGGCGCGGGTGACCGGGGACATCGAGTCGTACGGCGAGAGCGTGGTCATGGCAGGAAGGGTAATGCGCGGGGCGCGCCCGGCTTGCCCTGTTCCGCAACCCGAGACGGCCGCCCCGGCACGTGCCCGCCCAGGGAACGTCAGCCCTCAGAACGGGTGCACTCCCACCGGTGTCGCCGGTGCGGGCCCGTAGCCCTCGGCGATCCGCTGGTGGTAGGTCTCGCGGTCGATGACCTCCAGGCCGACGATCTCCCAGGCCGGCAGTCCGGCGGTCTGCCGGTGCTCGCCCCACAGGCGCAGCGCGACGGCGGCCGCGTCGTGCAGGTCGCGGGCCTCCTCCCAGTACCGGATCTCGGCGTGGTCACCGGCGTACCGGCTGGTCAGGAGGAAGGGGTGGTCGTGGGCCAGCTGTTCCAGGGCGCGCCTGAGGTCCTGCACGGGGACGCACTCCCCGGAGACGCTGAGGGTGACATGCCACAGGCGGGGCAGGTCCTTGGGCTCCTCGTAGGTGTCCCCGGCCGCGACGCTCGTCAGAGCACCACGGGACGCCGCCCCAGGACGGACTCGTCTCACGACGGCCTCCTTCACGCATGGCCCCTTGACGGAACGTGTCCCTTCAACATGTCCCCGAGACAAAGTTGAGCAGGCCCGAGGGCTCCGCGTGGCGGTTTTGCGGAACGTCCCCCACCGGGGGCGGTCCTTGTGCCCCGCTTTACACACGGTTCCCCTGGGGTCACACGTGCAGCAGTACCAGGTCGTCCCGGTGCACGACCTCGCGTTCGTAGGCGGGGCCCAGCTCGCGTGCCAGCTCGCGGGTCGAACGTCCGAGCAGCCGGGGGATCTCCTTGGCGTCGAAGTTGACGATGCCCCGGGCGACGGCCCGTCCGGACGCGTCGCGCAGCTCGACGGGGTCGCCCGCGCCGAACTCGCCCTCCACGGCGGCGATCCCGGCGGGCAGCAGCGACTTGCGGCCCTGGACGACCGCGCGGACGGCGCCGTCGTCGAGGGTGAGGGAGCCCTGCGGGGTGGAGGCGTGCTGGAGCCAGAGCAGCCGGTCGGCGGAGCGCCTGCCGGTGGGGTGGAACCAGGTGCCGGTGTCGCCCCCGGCCAGTGCCTCGGCGGCGTGGACGGCGCTGGTCAGCACGACCGGGATGCCCGCGGCGGCGGCGATGCGGGCGGCCTCGACCTTGGTGGCCATGCCGCCGGTGCCGACACCGGCCTTGCCCGCGCTGCCGATCTCGACGTCCGCGAGGTCGGCCGGGGAGCGCACCTCCGCGATCCGGGAGGTGCCGGGCTTGCTGGGGTCGCCGTCGTAGACGCCGTCCACGTCGGAGAGGAGGACCAGCAGATCGGCGCGGACGAGGTGGGCGACGAGGGCGGCGAGGCGGTCGTTGTCGCCGAAGCGGATCTCGTCGGTGGCGACGGTGTCGTTCTCGTTGACGATCGGGAACGCGCCCATGGCGAGGAGCTTGTCCAGGGTGCGCGAGGCGTTGCGGTGGTGGCTGCGGCGGCTCATGTCGTCGCTGGTGAGCAGCACCTGGCCGACGCGGACGCCGTAGCGCGCGAAGGAGGCGGTGTAGCGGGCGACGAGCAGGCCCTGGCCGACGCTGGCGGCGGCCTGCTGGCGGGCCAGGTCGCGGGGGCGGCGGGGCAGCCCCAGTGGGGCGAGACCGGCGGCGATGGCACCGGAGGAGACGAGCACGACCTCGCGCGGCGCGCCGTCCGCGCCCGGGGCGCGGAACTTGGCGAGCACGTCCACCAGCGCGTCCACCCGGTCGGCGTCCAGGCCGCCCGCGGCGGTGGTCAGCGAGGAGGAGCCCACCTTGACGATGATCCTGCGGGCCTCGCCCACGGCCTGCCTTGCGCTTGCCACCTGCCCTGACTCCCCTGGTCTTCCCCGATGAGCTGCGTGTGCCGCAATCTACGCGAATGGGAGCCGTGGGTGCAGCCGCGTCCGGCTGCCGGACGGTCCGGCGGACGCGGCAGGCGAGCGCCGAGGGGTCGGCCGGGCGGGAGCGGAGTTCTGCCACGATGGAGCCCATGCGAACAAGCGGTGCGATGCGGGCGATTACGGCGATGGCGGGCGGTGTGCTGATCACCGCCGGGGTGACGGGGTGCGGTGGCGGCTCGTCACATCAGGGCAACGGCGCCGGGCACGCTCACACGGACGCCAAGCCGCACACGGCGCCGCTCAAGCGCGTCCCGGACATCGGGGACCGGCTGTGGCGGCAGGTACCGCCTAATACCCGGCAGGTCGTCGCGGTGTACGGGGACGGCAAGGACTCGGCCGACTCGACCGTCGCGCTCTACGAGAAGACGGGCCAGGCCTGGAAGCAGGAGCGCACCTGGTCCGCGCACAACGGGCGCAAGGGCTGGACGACGGACCATCACGAGGACGACAAGCGCAGCCCCGTGGGGGTCTTCACGCTGAGCGACGCGGGCGGCGTCCTCGCCGCACCGGGCACCAAGCTGCCGTACACCCGCTCCGCCGCCTTCCAGGCGCCGCACTACTGGAAGAAGACGTACTGGAACGACTTCGACTACGTCATCGCCATCGACTACAACCGGGTCAAGGGCACCCCGCCCAACGACCCGACCCGGCCGCGGGGCCAGTCCAAGGGCGGCAACATCTGGCTGCACATGGACCACGGCAGCGGCACCTCGGCGTGCGTGAGCCAGTCCAGGGCGGACATGGAGTACCTGCTGCGCACGCTGGACCCGGCCCGGCACCCGGTCGTGGTGATGGGCGACCGGACGGACCTGAAGGCGTGACAGCGGTACGCCGCTGAACGGGAAGCGCCGGTACGGGGATCCCGTACCGGCGCGCCCTCGTCCCTCCGACGCATCTCAGCCGTGGCGGTGACGCCAGCCCTGCCAGGCGGACTCGATCATGTCGTCCAGGCCGAACCGGGCGGTCCAGCCCAGCTCGTCGTGGATGCGGGCTGCCGAGGCGACCACTCGTGCCGGGTCTCCGGCGCGCCGGTCGGTGATGTCGGGCACGCACTCCTCGTTGCCGGTCACCTTGAGGATGCGGTCCACCACCTCGCGCACCGAACTCCCCTCGCCCCGGCCGATGTTCAGGACGATCGAGGTTCCCTCCGGCGTCTCGCCCAGCCACTTGGCGGCCGCCCGATGGGCGGAGGCGATGTCCTGGACGTGGATGTAGTCACGCACGCAGGTGCCGTCCGGGGTGGCGTAGTCGGCGCCGAAGATGCGGGGGGCCTCGTCGGCCTCCAGTCGCTCGAAGACCATGGGGACGAGGTTGAAGACGCCCTCGTCGGACAGTTCGGGGGCGGCGGCTCCGGCCACGTTGAAGTAGCGCAGGGAGGCGGCGCGCAGCCCATGGGCGCGTGCGGCCGCGGCGATGAGCCGCTCGCCGGTGAGCTTGGTCTCGCCGTAGGGGCTCATGGGGGCACAGGGCGTGTCCTCGGTGACGAGGTCGACGTCCGGCATGCCGTAGACGGCGGCGGACGAGGAGAAGACGATCCGGCCGACGCCGGTGGCCGTCATCGCCTCCAGCAGGGTCTGCAGACCGGTGACGTTCTCGCGGTAGTAGTGGAGTGGCCGCTCGACCGATTCCCCGACCTGCTTCTTGGCCGCGATGTGCACGACCCCGGAGATGTCGTGCTCGCGCAGGGTGCGTTCCAGGAGGTTCGCGTCCAGGACGGTGCCCACGACCAGCGGCACGTTCTCGGGCACGCGGTCGGCCGTGCCGGTCGACAGGTCGTCGTAGACGACCACGTCCTCGCCGCCCTCGGTCAGGGCGCGCACCACGTGCGCCCCGATGTATCCGGCGCCTCCCGTAACCAGCCAGCCCATGGTCCGTCTCCTCTGTCCGTACCGTTTCGACCACCTTGGCCGATGGTCCGGCGAAAATCGAATGCGGCACAACGGGGCATTCGAGGCGCGGTCGATGGAGGGGGCGCATGAGACTTCCCCCACGATGTCCGTGGCCACCCCAAGGGAACCAATGCCGCGAAACGGGCTGTCGGACGGAAGTGCCCTATTCCCACCGGCTCGACGGCCGAAGCCCGCGACCTGGGGTTGCGCGTCCCGTAACACGTGCCGCCGGTTCCGAACTGATGATTCGCGTCACAGGGCCGTCAGGACTTCAGGGCGATGCGCCGGGTTCTGCACCTGACATATAGGCTGTTGGTCAGTGTATCCTCCCTCATCCGTCAACCACCTGTGCTACAGGCCCCACGGATGACGAAAGACTCAGGACCCGGGCCCGAACCCGGGCCCGGACCCGGACAGCGACGGGTGCGGTCAAAGGATTGGAAGAGCAGGGCGTGTCGAAGCCGCGTATCAGCGTGATTGTACCGATTTACCAAGTGCAGTCCTTCTTGCCGGAGTGCCTTGATTCCATCCTTGAGCAGTCCTTCCGTGACATCGAGGTAATCGCTGTCAACGACCGCTCGCCCGATCGCTGCGGTGAGATCGTCGACGAATACGCCAAGGCCGACGAGCGGGTCCGGGCGCTGCACCTGCCCGAGAACGTCGGCCTGGGCCGGGCCCGGAACGCGGGCATGGAGATAGCGCGCGGCGACTACCTCTTCTTCCTCGACAGCGACGACACGCTCACGCCCGGCTCGCTGCAGCTCATCGCGGACCGGCTGGAGGAGACCTCCGACCCGGACGTCCTGATCTTCGACTACGCGCGCACCTTCTGGTGGGGCGGCGTGACCCGCAACAGCCTGGCCGCCGTCTTCCAGACGGAGGGGCCGGAGGTCTTCACGGCGAAGGAGCGGCCGGAGTTCCTCAGCCTCCTCATGGTGGTCTGGAACAAGGTCTACCGGCGCGACTTCATCGAGAAGCGCGGCTTCGAATTCCCGCCGGGATACTACGAGGACACTCCCTGGACTTTCCCGGTCCTGATGTCGGCGGAGCGCATCGCCGCCCTGGACCACGTCGCCGTCCATTACCGTCAGCGCCGTCAGGGCAACATCCTCCGCACGGTCAGCCGCAAGCACTTCGACATCTTCGACCAGTACGAGCGCGTCTTCGCGTTCATGGACAGCGACCCGTCCCTCGCGGAGTGGCGTCCTCAGCTCTTCACGAAGATGATCGACCATTTCATCGCCATTCTGGCGAAGAGCAACCGTGTGCCCGACGAATTGCGCTCGGAATTCTTCTCCATGGCGCACCGTCATTACCAGCGCTATCTGCCGGCGGGTTATGTGCGGCCCGAGGGACAGTCGGGTATCCGGCACGCCCTGATCGCGCGTGGCGCCTACCCGGTCTACCAGACGCTGAAAATGGCCAACCAGGGCCGGCGCAAGGTCCGCAAGACGGTCCGCGCCACCAAGAAGAAGGTCGCCGACAGGCGCCTGACGCGCCATTACGAGGCCGCCCTCAAGCAGCCCATCGACCAGAACCTGGCCGTCTACTCGTCCTACTGGGACCGGGGTTACGTGTGCAACCCCGCCGCGCTGCACGCCCGGGCCAAGGAGATAGCCCCCCACGTCAGGGGTGTGGTGGTCGCCAAGAAGGAAGAGGTCAAGAAGCTTCCGCCGGGCGTCGACTACGTCATCCCGGGTACCGAGCGGTACTGGGAGATCATGGCGCGCGCCAAGTACTTCTTCAACAACGTCAACTTCGAGGACCGCTTCGTCAAGCGGCCCGGCACGGTCCACGTGCAGACGCAGCACGGCACGCCCCTCAAGCGCATGGGCGTCCACCTGATGCAGTACCCGATCGCCGCCAAGGGCACGAACTTCACGAAGCTCCTGCAGCGCTCGGACCGTTGGGACTACTGCATCTCCTCCAACCGGTTCTCCTCGGAGATCTGGGAGCGGGCCTTCCCTTGCTCCTTCAAGCTGATGGAGAGCGGCTACCCCCGCAACGACGTCTTCTACACGGCGACCGCGGACGACGTCCGACGCCTCCGGAAGAAGATCGGTATTCCCGAGGGAAAGACCGCCGTTCTCTACGCGCCGACCCACCGGGACTACACCAAGGGCTACGTCCCCCAGCTCGACCTCGGCCGCCTCACCGACGCCCTCGGTGACGACTTCGTCGTGCTCATGCGAGGCCACCACTTCTACGAGCGGACGGCGGAGGTCCGGGCGCTGGAGGCGTCCTCCCGCGTCATCGACGTCACCGCGTACACCTCCTCGGAGGAGCTGCAGCTCGCCGCGGACGTACTGCTGGGCGACTACTCGTCCATGATGTTCGACTACGCCAACCTCGACCGGCCGATCGTGGTCTACGCCAACGACTGGGACGCGTACAAGATTTCCCGCGGTGTGTACTTCGACCTCATGGACGAGGCCCCCGGCCACGTCGCGCGCACCCAGGACGAACTGCACGAGATCTTCGTCGGCGGCGCCTGGAAGGACGAGCAGTCCGACGCCCTGCGGGACACCTTCCGCCGCAAGTTCTGCGAGTACGACGACGGCCGGGCCGCCGAGCGCGTCATACGGCAGATCATGCTGGGCGAGCCGGCGGAGAACCTGCCGGTCGTGCCGCTGGACGAGCGAATACCGGCTCCGTCCCCCGCGGCCGCCGAGGCGGAAGGCGTGAAGGAGCCCGCGGCCTAGCGGTACCAGGTCGCACAGCTCCCCGGTCGGAGAGTCGGCGCGCCTCTACGGAGCGCGCCGGCTCTCGGTACCGATACGGCCACATCCCTGGCATGTGCGCGCACGAAACCCCCGTCATCCCGCCCTCGGTGAGCCTGACGGAACGAAGCGGACTGGCGCCGCTGCTTTGCCTGACCTCTCGTCTTCCCCAGGGGGAAGGCCAACTGACAGGAACAGAAGAGAAGGTGGCCATGCAAGCCAGTTCCAGGGAGCGCTCCCATGCCGAGGTCAGACGGGTCTGGCCGCGCGACGGCCGGATCCGTGTGATCGGGACGGTCATCATCGACGGGAAGCCGGACGGCGCCCCCGTCGACAAGTCGTGGCAGCTGTGCCTCACTTCTCGCGAGCGGCCGGAGCTCCCCGTTCCGACCGGCGTCAAACGGCTCACCGACCGGTTCATGCGCACGCTGAGCTCCAGTTCGCGTCCGACCCCGCGCCGGCTGTACTTCCCCGTCTCCAGTGACGGCGCGGACTTCGAGGCGGTCGTGCCCCTCGGCGATCTGGCCGTCTGGGACGCACTGCCCCGCGAACACTGGGACATGCATGTGGTCGCGCGGCGAGGTGAGCGCAAGCTGCTGCTCCGTGTCGGCGGCCACCTCGACGACATGCCGGGCAAGAAGCAGATCGTGAAGTACCCCGAGCAGTACAAGGACGGGGTCGCCGTGATGCCGTACTACACCGATGGCGACGACCTTGCCATACGCTGCGCCCGACGCGGCGACGCCAACCGGAGCGCCAGATGAAGCTGACCTATCTGATCTACAACGCGTTCGGCGTCGGGGGTACGGTCCGTACCGTCTTCAACCAGGCCAATGCCATGGTCGAGCGCGGTCACGAGGTCGAGATCGCGACCATGCTGCGCTACCACGACGAGCCGCCCTTCCCGCTGGATTCACGGGTGAAGATGACCGCCCTCGTGGACAACCGGTCCGGCTCGTACGTGGACTGGGACGAGTACGACGGCCCGGAGGACACCTCCTGGCACGAGCTCTTCCCGGCGGGCCTCTCCAAGAACTTCGACAGCCGTCGCCGCATCGGTGCGATGATCCGCTTCCTGCGCGGTCTGGAGAACCAGATCGTGATCGGCACCCGGCCCACGATCAATCTGATCATCGCCGAGTTCACGGACCCGTCGCTGGTCCGGGTCGTCCAGGAGCACGCGGGCCTGTCCACGCACAAGGGCGAGTGGCGCGAGGCCATCGACGCCGCCTACGTGAAGATGGACGCGGTCGTCTGCCTCACCGAAGCGGACCGCACCGCCTACGCCGAGGCGTTCCCCGACGTCCGCGTCGGCCGGATCCCGAACGCGCTGCACACCCTGGACGTGCCCCGCACCGACCACTCGCGGCCCATGGTGGTCAGCGCCGGACGGCTCGACGGCAACAAGGGCATCGACAAGCTGATCGAGGCGTTCGGCAAGGTCGTGGAGGTCCACCCGGACTGGACCCTGCGCATCCACGGCGACGGACCCGAGATGGACGCCCTGCGCAAGGCCATCCGCAACAGGCACCTGTACAACCACGTCTTCCTCATGGGTCCGACGCGCACGCTCGACCAGGAACTCGCGAAGGGCTCCATCTTCGCGATGAGCTCCAAGTCCGAGGGCTTCGGCATGGTGCTGCTGGAGGCCATGAACTGCGGTCTCCCCGTGGTCAGTTTCAACTGCCCGGTCGGCCCGCGGGAACTCGTCGCCGACGGCGTGGACGGCCTGCTCGTCCGCGAACTCGACGTGACCGCCCTGGCCGAGGGCATCATCCGCCTCATCGCGGACGAGAAACTGCGCCGCGGCTTCTCCGAAGCGGCCCTGCGGAAGGCCGCCGAATACAGCCCCGACGTCATCACCAAGTCGTGGGAACTCCTCTACGAGGACCTGACCGCGGCGAAGTGATCCCCCGGGGGTTCCCGGGCGGTGGATCAGCGCGTCCACCAACAGCCGTACCACTCCGGCGAGTTCGGGCGATGCTCTCACATCGCCCGAACTCGCCGGAGCGCGTTGCGCGACCTGGTGCCGCGGCAGGCAACGTTTGCGCGACGGGGCGAACGTTGCCTGTTGCGGCACTAGAACGGCTCGAAGCCGTCGTACTCCTCCTGCGCGTCGTCCCGCTCGGCCTGCTTGTCGCGGCGGCGCTGGGCGGCGGGCCGCGGGGCCTCGAAGCGGTGGTCCTCGCCTCGGCGGCCGAGCATCTCGGCACCGGCGGTGACCGTGGGCTCCCAGTCGAAGACGACCGCGTTGTCCTCGGGGCCGATCGCGACGCCGTCGCCGGAGCGGGCGCCCGCCTTCATCAGCCGGTCCTCGACACCGAGGCGGTTGAGCCGGTCGGCGAGGTAGCCGACGGCCTCGTCGTTGTTGAAGTCGGTCTGGCGGACCCAGCGCTCGGGCTTCTCGCCGCGCACGCGGAACAGCGGCTCGCCGTCGATCTCCTCGCGGGTGACGGTGAAGCCCGCGTCGTCCACGGCCTTCGGCCGGATGACGATGCGCGTGGCCTCTTCCTCGGGCTTGGCGGCACGCGCCTTGGCGACGATGTCACCGAGGGCGTACGTCAGTTCCTTCAGGCCGATGTGGGCGACCGCCGACACCTCGAAGACGCGGTAGCCGCGCGCCTCCAGGTCGGGGCGGACCATCTCGGCGAGGTCCTTGCCGTCCGGCACGTCCACCTTGTTCAGGACGACGATGCGGGGACGGTTGTCGAGGCCGCCGTACTGCCGCAGCTCCTCCTCGATGATGTCGAGGTCGGACAGCGGGTCGCGCTCGGACTCCAGCGTCGCGGTGTCCAGGACGTGTACCAGGACACTGCAGCGCTCCACGTGGCGCAGGAACTCCAGGCCGAGGCCCTTGCCCTGGCTGGCGCCCGGGATCAGACCGGGCACGTCGGCGATGGTGTAGACGGTCGAACCGGCCGTCACCACACCGAGGTTGGGCACGAGGGTGGTGAAGGGGTAGTCCGCGATCTTCGGCTTGGCCGCGCTGAGCACGGAGATCAGCGAGGACTTGCCCGCGCTCGGGTAGCCGACCAGGGCCACGTCGGCGACGGTCTTCAGCTCCAGGACCACGTCCTGGAGGTCACCGGGCTCACCGAGGAGCGCGAAGCCGGGGGCCTTGCGGCGGGCGCTGGCGAGCGCGGCGTTGCCGAGGCCGCCCCGGCCGCCCTGCGCGGCGACGTAGGAGGTGCCTTGGCCGACCAGGTCGGCGAGCACGTTGCCCGCCTTGTCCAGCACGACGGTGCCGTCCGGGACCGGCAGGACCAGGTCCTGGCCCTCCTTGCCGGAGCGGCTGCCGCCCTCGCCGGGCTTGCCGTTGGTGGCCTTGCGGTGCGGGGAGTGGTGGTAGTCGAGCAGCGTCGTGATCGACTGGTCCACGGTGAGGATGACGTCGCCGCCCCGGCCGCCGTTGCCGCCGTCCGGGCCGCCGAGCGGCTTGAACTTCTCGCGGTGGACGGAGGCACAGCCGTGGCCCCCGTTACCCGCGGCGACGTGCAGTTCGACGCGGTCCACGAAGGTGGTCATGGTGGGTGCCTCCAGAAAAGTGCGGGTATTACCTATGTCAACACGCGAAAGGCGGACCTGCCTTCCCGATCGGGAAGTGAGGTCCGCCTCGCGCGAAATGTTCGGTCGCGGCCGTGAATCAGACGATTCAGGCGACCGGAACGATGTTCACGACCTTGCGGCCGCGGCTCTTGCCGAACTCCACGGCGCCGGGCTGCAGCGCGAACAGCGTGTCGTCGCCACCACGGCCGACACCGGCGCCCGGGTGGAAGTGGGTGCCACGCTGGCGGACCAGGATCTCACCCGCGCTGACGACCTGACCGCCGAAGCGCTTCACGCCGAGCCGCTGGGCATTGGAGTCGCGACCGTTCCGGGTGGACGATGCGCCCTTCTTGTGTGCCATCTGTTCTCAGTCCCTTACTTCGCGGCCGTGGGGATCTCAGTGACCTTGATCGCCGTGTACTGCTGGCGGTGGCCCTGACGACGGCGGTAGCCGGTCTTGTTCTTGTAGCGCAGAATGTCGATCTTCTGGCCCTTGTGGTGGTCCACGACCTCGGCCTGGACCTTGATGCCGGCCAGCACCCACGGGTCGCTGGTCACGGAGTCACCGTCGACAACGAGCAGGGTCGAGAGCTCGACCGTGTCGCCGACATTGGCGGTGGAAATCTTGTCAACCTCAACGATGTCGCCGACAGCAACCTTGTGCTGGCGACCACCGCTGCGCACGATGGCGTACACGCGGATCTCACTTTCGCTCGAAGGACGGCACCCCCGCAGGCCAGCCGCACCGGTGAAAACACCATGGACGACCTCTCCCGGCCACACCGGGTGTGACCGGGAGGGAAAAAGGTTTACGGGGATGTGGCGTGTTCAGACACGCCGACAGTCAAGGGTACGGGCAGGCCCTGTAGGGGTCAAACCGGGCCCGGGTCAGCCGGTCAGCGTGGCCGCGTAGTCCGCGTACGCCTTCCGGATGCCCTGCGGGGACAGCTCCAGGTGCTCCAGGATCGTGTAGCGGCCCGGCCGGGTCTCCGGCGCGAACTCCACGGCCCGGACGAACTCGTCGGCGCTGAACCCGATGTCCTCGGCCAGCACCGGCAGTCCGTGCCGGCGCAGCGAGGCCGCCATGAGGAACGAGCCCTCGTGGTCGCCGCGCAGATGCATGGCGAAGGCCGCGCCGAGGCCCACCTGCTCACCGTGGCTCGCCGCCCGCTTGGGGTAGAGCAGGTCGAGCGCGTGGCTGATCTCGTGGCAGGCGCCGGAGGAGGGCCGGGTGTGACCGGCGATCGACATGGCGATGCCGGAGAGCACGAGGCCCTCCGCGAGCACGGTGAGGAAGCCGTCGTCCACGCAGTCGCCGGGGTGGCGCAGCACGGCCTCGCCGGCCTGGCGGGCCATGGCGGCGGCGAGTCCGTCGATCTTCTCGCCGTTGACCCGGTTGGCCAGCTCCCAGTCCGCGACCGCCGAGATGTTCGACACAGCGTCCCCGATGCCCGAGCGCACGAAGCGCACCGGCGTCTCACGGATCACGTCGAGGTCGATGAGCAGGGCGATGGGCGTCGGCACACCGTAGGAGCCCCGGCCCGCGTCGTTGTCCAGGATGGACACGGGCGAGCAGATGCCGTCGTGGGAGAGGTTGGTGGCGACCGCGACGAGCGGCAGGCCGATGCGGGCCGCCGCGTACTTGGCGCAGTCGATGACCTTCCCGCCGCCGAGGCCGACCACGGCGTCGTACCGGCCGGACTTCATCTCGTCGGCCAGGCGCACCGCGTCGTCCAGCGTGCCGCCGCCGACCTCGAACCAGGTGGCACCCGGCAGGGACGGCGCGACGCGCTCGCGCAGCCGGGCGCCCGAGCCGCCGCTGACGGCGACGGCGAGGCGGCCGGAGTGCGAGATGCGCTGGTCGGCGAGGACGTTCGCCAGGTCGGACAGGGCGCCCGGGCGGATGTCGACGACGACGGGCGAGGGGATGAGCCGGGTCAGTATCGGCACGCGATCTCCCGTCCCCGGGCCAGGTCGTCGTGGTTGTCGATCTCGACCCAGGAGACTTCGCCGATCGGAGCGACGTCGATCTTGAAGCCGCGGTTGACGAGCTCCTGGTAGCCGTCCTCGTAGTACAGCTGCGGGTCGCGCTCGAAGGTCACGCGCAGCGCGTCGGCCAGCTCCTCGGCCGCCTCGCCCTCGATGAGCGTGACGCCGATGTACTCACCCGTCGCCTCGGCCGGGTCCATCAGCTTCGTGATCTTCCGGACGCCCTTGTCGGGGTCCACGACGACCTTCATCTCCTCGTCCGCCAGGGACTTCACCGTGTCCAGCGCGAGGATGATCCTCTTGCCCTCACCGCGCGCGGCAAGCAGCGTCTTCTCGACCGAGACCGGGTGCACCGTGTCGCCGTTGGCCAGGATCACGCCGTCCTTGAGGGCGTCGCGGCCGCACCACAGGGAGTAGGCGTTGTTCCACTCCTCGGCCCTGTCGTTGTCGATCAGCGTGATCGTCAGCCCGTACTTGGCCTCCAGGGCCTCCTTACGGGCGTACACCGCCTCCTTGCGGTAGCCGACGATGACACCGACCTCGGTCAGACCCACCTCGGCGAAGTTGCCCAGCGTCAGGTCCAGAACCGTCAGCGACTCCTCGTCGCCCTCCGGACCGACCGGCACCAAAGCCTTGGGCAGCGTGTCGGTGTAGGGACGCAGACGCCGCCCGGCGCCGGCCGCCAGCACGAGACCTATCATCGCGGTTTTCTCCTTCGGTTCACGCGGCTCACGTGCGGCCGTCCTGTCCAGGGAGCGGCGGCACGGTGGGTGTTCAGGGGCTCCACGGCCGGGGAGGCGGCCGGAAAAGCCCCGGTGACAACCGTGTGGCCCTGCCGGAACGGCAGGGCCACACGGTGTTCGGGGTGGGACTCAGCTCTCGTCGGGCGCGGAGACCGTGGTGGTCTTCTTCGCCGTGGACTTGGCGGCGGCCGTCTTGGCGGTCTTGGTCGCCTTCTTGGCCGTCGTCTTCGCGGTCGTCTTCTTGGCGGCGGTCTTCTTGGCCGTCGTCTTCTTGGCCGCCGTGGTCTTCTTCGCGGCAGCCTTCTTCGCCGGGGCCTTCTTGGCCGCCTTGCGGGCGGTCTTCTTGGCCGGCGCGGCCTCCTCGGCCTCGCCCGGCTCGGCGGGAGCCTCCGTCGCCGTCTCCGCCGCCGCTTCCGTCTCCGTGGCGGCCGACGGGACGACCACGACGGCCGTGTCCTCGGACGCGGTGGAGGCGGTCGCCCTGCGCACCGCGCGGCGGCGCGGACGCGCCGGGGCGGCGCTCTCGGCGGGGGCCTCCTCGGCCTGGGCCTCGGGCTCCGGCTCGGCCGCCGGCGCGGTCTCCGCGACGGTCACGACGGCCGCCTCGGACCCGGCCGGGGAACCGGCGGGCGCCGACACCTTGCGGGTGACCCGGCGGCGCGTACGGCCCTGGGGCGCGGCCTCCTCGGCCACGGGCTCCGGGGCGACGGGCGCTTCGGCCGACGGCTTCTCGGCCACGGCCTCCCGCGTCACCACCGGCTCCTCGGCGGCGACCGGCGCGGGCTGCGCCTCGGCGGCCCGCTCCGGTCGCACGGCGCGCTCGGCCTCGGCGACGGGCTCGGCGCGGTCCACCGGAGCCTCGGCCCGCGCGGCACGGCCGCCCTTGGCCCTGCCGTTCTCGGTCCGGCCGGTCTCGGCCTTCGGCGCACCGGCGGCCCTGCGGCTCGTACGGCGGCGCGAACGGCCACGTCCGGCCGCGGCCTCCGCCTCGGCGATGCTGCTGTACAGCTCGTCGTCCGGGGTGAACTCCGGCACGGGCAGCGCGAGCGGCTCGGCGGCCGTCTCGGTCACCTCGGGCGCGGGCGCCTCGGCGGTCTCGACGGCCACGGCGACAGCGGCACCCTCGTGCTCGTGGGTGTGGGCGTCGCCGCCCTTGCCGCGCTTCTTGCGCTTGCCGCCACCGCCGCCACCGGCGTACGAGGGCTGCTCCATGTGGACGATGACACCGCGACCGTTGCAGTGGACGCAGGACTCGGAGAAGGACTCCAGCAGGCCCTGGCCGACCCGCTTGCGGGTCATCTGGACCAGGCCCAGCGAGGTCACCTCGGCCACCTGGTGCTTGGTGCGGTCGCGGCCCAGGCACTCCAGGAGGCGGCGCAGCACCAGGTCCCGGTTGGACTCCAGGACCATGTCGATGAAGTCGATCACGATGATGCCGCCGAGGTCGCGCAGCCGCAGCTGGCGCACGATCTCCTCGGCCGCCTCCAGGTTGTTCCTGGTGACCGTCTCCTCCAGGTTGCCGCCCTGGCCGGTGAACTTGCCGGTGTTGACGTCGACGACGACCATCGCCTCGGTCCGGTCGATCACCAGCGAACCGCCGCTGGGCAGCCAGACCTTGCGGTCCAGCGCCTTGGCGAGCTGCTCGTCGATCCGGTACGTGGCGAAGACGTCGACCTCGCTGGTCCACTTCTGGAGCCGGTCGGTGAGGTCCGGGGCGACGTGCGAGACGTAGCCGTGGATGGTCTCCCACGCCTCGTCACCGCTGACGATGACCTTGGAGAAGTCCTCGTTGAAGATGTCGCGCACGACGCGGACGGTCATGTCCGGCTCGCCGTACAGCAGCGTCGGGGCGTTGCCCGTCTTCGCCTTCTTCTTGATCTCCTCCCACTGCGCCTGGAGCCGTTCGACGTCACGGCGCAGCTCGTCCTCGGTCGCGCCCTCGGCGGCGGTGCGCACGATGACGCCCGCGTCCTCGGGGACGATCTTCTTGAGGATGGTCTTCAGCCGGGCCCGCTCGGTGTCGGGCAGCTTGCGGCTGATGCCGGTCATCGAGCCCTCGGGGACGTACACGAGGTAGCGGCCCGGCAGGGAGACCTGGCTGGTGAGGCGGGCGCCCTTGTGGCCGATCGGGTCCTTGGTCACCTGGACCAGGACCGACTGGCCGGACTTGAGGGCGGACTCGATGCGGCGCGGCCCGTTGGCCATGCCGAGCGCCTCGAAGTTGACCTCACCGGCGTACAGGACGGCGTTGCGGCCCTTGCCGATGTCGATGAACGCGGCCTCCATGGACGGCAGCACGTTCTGGACCTTGCCCAGGTAGACGTTGCCGACGTAGGAGGTGGACTGCTCCTTGTTGACGTAGTGCTCGACGAGCACGCCGTCCTCCAGGACGCCGATCTGGGTGCGCTCGCCGTGCTGGCGCACGACCATGACGCGCTCGACGGCCTCGCGGCGGGCCAGGAACTCGGCCTCGGTGATGATCGGCACGCGGCGGCGGCCCTGCTCACGGCCCTCGCGGCGGCGCTGCTTCTTGGCCTCCAGACGCGTCGAGCCCTTGATGGACTGGACCTCGTCGGACGGCTCGGCGGCCTTGCGGGGCTCGCGGACCTTGACGACGGTGCGCTCGGGGTCGTCGGTGGTGGACGCGTCGCCCGACTCGCCGGAGTCACCGGCGCGGCGACGACGGCGGCGGCGACGGCGGCTGGAGCTGGAGCCCGTGGCCTCGTGCGCCTCCTCCTCGTCCTCTTCCTCCTGCTCGGCGGTGTCCTCGGCGTCCTGCGCGGCCTGCTCGGCGGCCAGGTCGTCGTCCTCGCCGTCCGTGCCCTCCTCGCCGTCCAGGGCGTCGCCACGGCGACGGCGACGGCCGCCCCGGCGGCGACGACGGCGCGAACCGGCGTCGTCGGAGCCCTCGGCGTCGTCACCCTCGGCCTGGCCCTCGGCGGCCTCGTCGGCCTCCTCCGGCTCCTCGGCCTCGGTCTCGGCGGCCGGGCGGGTCTCCTCGGCGGGAGCGCCACGGCGGCGACGGCGACGGCGCGAACCGGCCTCGCCACGGTCGTCGTAGGACTCGGCGCGCCCGGACTGCTCGGCCTGCTCGGCCTGTGCGGCCTGCTCGGTCTCCTCGGGCTTCGCCGCCTCCTCGGCCTCCTCGGCCTCGGCGGCCACGGCGGCGGCCTCGGCGGCGGCCCGCTGCGGGGTCTGGAACCTCGGCTCGGTGAACACCGGCGCCCGGAAGACGGCCACGGCGGGGCGGGCGGGCTTGCGCGGGGAGTCGGACTCGGTGCCCTCGGCGGCCGCGGGCGCGGAGAAGCCGCCCGCGGCCTGCCGTACGACGCGGCGACGACGGCGCGAGCCACCCTCGGCGGCGGCCTGCGGCGCCTCGGTCTCCGCGGCGGCGGGCGCCTCGGCGGCACGGTCGGCGGCGCGGCGACGGCCACGGCGGGGGGTGTCCTCGGCGGCGGCCTCGGCCACCGGCTCGGCGGCCTTGGCGGACTCGGTGGGCTCAGCGGCCTCGGCGGTCGCCGGGGTGCCGGCGGGAGCGGAGGCCCGGCGGGTGGCGCGGCGACGGGTACGGGGAGCGGCCTCCGCCTCGGGGGCGGGCGTCTCCTCGACAGCGGCAGCGGCAGCGGCGGGCGCCTCTGCGGCGGCCGGGGCCTCTGCGGCGGTCTCGGTGGCGGGCGCGGACGAGCGGCGCGTGGCGCGACGGCGTGTACGGGGCTCCGCCTCGGCGGGGCTCTCCGCCACGCCGCTCTTCTCGACGGCCTTCTCAGCGGTCGCCTCACCGGCCGGAGCCTCTTCGGCGGCGGCCGGGGCACCGGCGGGAGCGGAGGCGCGGCGCGTGGCACGGCGGCGCGTACGGGGAGCGGGCGTCTCGGCTACCGGCTCGGCGGCCTTCTCGTCCCCGGCGTTCTCGATGTCCGCGTTCTCGATGTCCACGCTGTCCTCGTCGTCGGCCTTCTCCTCGGCCGGAGCGGAGGCGGCGGGGGCACCGGCGGGCGCGGAGGCCCGGCGGCGGGTACGGCGCGGCGCGGGGGTCTCGGTGACCTCGGCCGGTTCAGCGGTCTCGGCCTTCGCGGCCGTCGTCTCCACCGGGGCGACCGTCTCGGCGGCCTCGGCGGCGGCCGGGGCACCGGCGGGCGCGGAGGCACGGCGGGTCGCACGGCGGCGGGGGCGCGCGGGCGCGGCCTCGTCGGCTGTCTGCGGCTCGGCCGCGGGCTCGTCGGTCCCGGTGGCGGGCGTGACGACCTCGGTGGGGGCCTCGGCGGCGGTGGGCGAACCCGCCGGCCGGGAGGCGGCTCGGCGACGCCTGCGCGGGGGCAGGGTGTCGCTCGGGGTGTTCAGTTCGGAACCCTCGTTGGGCTCGGTCGGTTCGAGCATCCGGGCATTTCTCCCGTCAGGCTCCCGGGCGCCGCGCCTGGTCCGGCGCCGGCCTCTTCGGGCCGTCCGCCGTTGACGTCCGCGGCCCGCGCGATGCGCGATGGCCGCCGTCCGGGGCGCGGGCGCCGCACGGGAGCACTCTGTGTCCTGTCTCGCCGGTTCCGTACGCCTTGTCGGTACGGCCTGGCGAAAGTCTTCTGGTAGGTGCACCGCCCGACCCAGGTGGCTCCCGAATACGAGGGCGGCGCTACGGCGTGTGTCCTACACGGAACCTTCCGGCGTCGCCGCCGTCGCGGCGGCAGCCGGTTCGGCCGTCTTGGCCTGGGCTGCCTCGCGGTCGGGCGCGAGCGGGTCGGTCACCGTGCCGGTCTCTTCATCGAAAGGCCCCTGCGCCAGCCTGGTCACCGCTGCGGGGACCGGCGGCGCCAGGTCGGCCACGGCGCGGAGACCGGACAGGACGTCGTCGGGTCGTACGGCAGGCGTCACGTGCCGAACAACCAGGCGCAGTATCGCACAGGGCCGGTCCTCCGGCCTATCAGCCTGCGGCTGCGTCTCCACGACCTCCAGGGAGGAGACGGCGGAACGGCAGTCGAAGGTGCGCACGCCGTTCTTGGTCGTGCGCTGCACCTCGACCGTGTCGGCCGCGTGGAAGGCGTCGACCGCGCGGCGGGCGTCGGCCGGGTCCACGCCGTCCAGTCGCAGCTCCCACAGGGAGGCCGCGAGCCGGTCGGCGAGGCCGGAGGTGTGGGCCTCGACCGCGTCGGTGATGTCCAGCCCGGCGGGCATCGACTCGTCGAGCAGGCCGCGCAGGGTCTCGGGGTCGCGCGGCGCGGTCAGGGCGATCTCGAGGTACTCCGCCTCACTGCCCGTGCCGGTGGGTGCGGCATTGGCGTACGACACCTTCGGGTGCGGCGTGAACCCCGCCGAGTAAGCCATGGGCACCTCGGCGCGGCGCAGCGCGCGCTCGAAGGCGCGCTGGAAGTCGCGGTGGCTGGTGAACCGGAGGCGGCCGCGCTTGGTGTAACGCAGTCGGATGCGCTGCACCGCGGGTGCGGGCGGTGGGCCTTCGGGCTGTCGCTTGCCCAGTGTCCTAGTCCTTCGTGAGTGCGGTCGTACTGCTACCAAGAGTACGTGTGCCGCGCTCGTGAGGTTCCCGCCGGTCCGCCGCGACCGGCTGCCGGGTGTCGCCGAGGAGCATCCGGCGCAGGTCCCGGCGGGCCTGGCGGACGGTGTCGCGGGCGGTGGTGAGGGCCTGCCGCGAGGCCAGTCCCACGGCGCGCGCGACCTGCGCGGCGGGCCGCAGGACGTGGTCGCGCACGACGTGTCCGACGGGGGTGAGGACGGTGCGGTACACCCAGCGGACGGGTTCCACGAAGATCCACCGGAAGAGTGTGCCGAGCGCGCGTCCGACCGCCAGTGAGATGCGTCCGGCGATCCGCCAGGCGTGTCCGAGGGCGTCCGCGACCTCCCGCCCGACGACGGCGAGGACCCGGCCGACGGGCAGCAGGACCCTGCGCCACAGCCACCCCGCAGGCAGCACCAGCAGGACACGGGCGGTCCAGTACAGGGTGGTGCCGAGCCCGGTGACGACCACGTCCGCGAGCCAGGACAGCCCGTGCCCGGCCGGTACCAGCACCCACGTCCACAGCCAGAGGGCGGGCAGCACGAGCAGCACGCGCGCCGTCCAGTACAGGGCGATGCCCACGCCGGTCGCGACGGCCTCCGCGCACCACGCGACCACGCGGCCGACGGGCGCGAGCACCCGGGTAAAGAGCCACTCCACCGGGACGACCAGCAGGTAGTGCCCGAGCCACGCCAGCGCCGCGTACACCGCCGTACCGACGACCCGCGCGAGCCACCCGGTCCCCCGGCCCAGCGGCGCGAGCACGCGCGCGTACAGCCACCGCGCCGGCACCACCAGGAGGATGTGGCCCAGGAACCCGATCCCCTTGGCGACCGGAACGACGACCCAGCGCCACAGCGCCACCCACGGCCACACGAAGAGCGCCCGGCCCAGCCACAGCAGCGCGCGGCCCAGCGGGCGCAGCAGGGCGTCCCTCAGGAAGCGGCCGGCGACGGTGAGGGCGTCCCACACCAGGCGTACCGGCACCACCAGCACGAGGACGACGATCCGCACGGGAACGCGGATCGCCACGGCGAGGCATCCCTCGGGATACGCGGGCGCGGTGGGCGGCTTGTCCAGGTCCATGCCCCTACAGACGCGGAAGTGGCCGCCATGGATGCCTCGGTGTCACCCGTTCGCCGCGGCGGCACGGCTCGCCTTGTACTGGTCCGGGTACCACTGGGTGAAGCGGACGGCCCCCACCAGCAGCGCGATGGGGACGACCCAGTTGAACCAGTCGTCCTGGTCGGGGAAGCGGATCGCGAGCCAGGTGAAGAGCGTCATCAGGGCGAAGGCGAGGCCCCACACCGCCGTCAGGACCATGTTGATGTGTTTGAAGACGGGCGAGTCCCAGTACTGACGCGGGGTCGACTCGCGCGCGTACTGCGCGGTGAAGGGGTCGGCGAGCAGGGAGCCGAGCGCCACGACGGCGACCAGGCCGTTGGAGATGACCTGGGCGTACGTCTCCACCCACAGCAGCTCGTCCCGGCTCAGGGCGAGCGCGAGGACCGCCAGTACGGCGAAGAAGACGATGCCCGTCACGTCGAGGACGCGGATCCTGCCGTGCAGCAGGTCCTGCGCGGCGAGGAGGAGGGAGGCGACGAGGGCGGCGAGCGCCGCGTACTCCCAGGTACTGGGGCTCGCGACGACGCCGAAGATGATCCAGGGGGCGAAGGAGAGGAACACACTGCCCGTGCCGACGGGCTTCTTGGCGGGGGCCTTCGTCGCCGTCTGCTGGACCATGGGGTTCCTCCGGTGACTCGCGTTTCCCTCATTCGGCTCACGCTTCCCTCGTTTCATGGTCGCGCCGAGCGGGCCGGGCCGCACTCGCGCCGCCCGTGTGCGCACGGCCCGCGCCGCCCCTACCGTGGAAGGTGCGTTCCGGATGCGCGGGGGTCGGCACGGTCTGTCCCGGGAGCAGCCTCCATGAGCTACCGCTTCAACGAGAACGACCAGTTCAACTACGAGGTCCAGCTCGCCCTCGGCTCGGTGTGGCGGCACGGCGCCGACGCGGGCGAGGTGCTGACGACCGCCGCGGGGGTGGCCGACGGGGACGGCGCGGCGTGGTTCGACGCCTGGACGGAACTGGGGCGCCGGGTCAGCGAGGACGCCGACCGCTGCGCGGCCATGGGGCATCCGCTCAGTGCCCGCGCCGCCTGGCTGCGCGCGGCGGGCTACTTCGGCACCGCCCTGGTCGCCGCCGACGCGCTCCAGGGCGGCGGGAAGCGGGCCGCCGAGGTGTTCGCGGAGCACCGGGCCTGCCTCGACCGCTTCCTGCACGCCTGCGACCCGCCCGCCGAGCGGGTCGCGATCCCGTACGAGGACACGACCCTGCCCGGCTATCTGATCAGCCCGCCCGGCGCGGACGACGCCCCGCTGCCGACCCTGATCGTCAACAACGGCAGCGACGGCCCGCTGACCGCCGCCTGGACGCTGCTCGGCGCGCCCGCCATGGAGCGCGGCTATCGCGTCCTGCTCTTCGACGGCCCCGGCCAGCAGTCGATGCTCTTCGACCGCGGGGTGACCTTCCGGCCCGACTGGGAGAACGTCATCACCCCGGTCGTCGACCATCTGTTGCTCCGCCCCGACGTCGACCCGCGCCGGCTGGCCCTGGCCGGGATCAGCCAGGGCGGCTACTGGGTGCCGCGCGCGCTCGCCTTCGAGCAGCGCGTCGCCGCCGCCGTCGCCGACCCGGGGGTGGTCCGGGTGGGCGACAGCTGGTGGCAGCAGCTCGGCCCCGATCTGCGCGGGCTGTGGGAGTCCGGGGACCAGGACGCCTTCGACGCGATCATCGGGGAGGCGCTGGAGCAGAACCCGTCGCTGGCCGCGGTGTGGCGCTGGCGGGCCCGGCCGTACGGCATCGACACGCCGTACGACCTCTTGACCGAGGTGGCCCGGTACGACCTCACGTCCGTCCTCGACCGGATCACCACTCCCCTGCTGATCACCGACCCCGAGGGCGAGCACTTCTGGCCGGGCGCCTCCCGGCGGCTGTACGACGCGCTGCCCGGCCCCAAGTGGCTGGTCCGCTTCACCGAGGAGGAGGGAGCGGACCTGCACTGCGAGCCGCTGGGGCGCGCGCTGTTCGAGCAGCGGATCTTCAACTGGCTGGACGCGCGGCTGGGGACTCCGGCGCGCGTCTGAAAACCGGATGTTGATCATGAGTGAGGGCACAACCGGATAACCATATTGATCCGGACACACCAACCTATGGCGCTCCTCCACGACCGCTGCTTCCATGGAGGCCGAAACCAGAACTTCGCTGGGGGGCGAGTATGCACTGGTACGTCGACGTCCTGAAAAAGTACGCCGTCTTCACCGGCCGCGCACGGCGGCAGGAATACTGGATGTTCTTCCTGGTCAACCTGATCATCGCGATCGTCCTGTCGATCGTCAGCCGGATCATCGGCACCATGGCCCTCAGCTGGATCTACAGCCTGGCCCTCTTCCTGCCCGGCCTCGGCGTCGCCGTCCGCCGCCTCCACGACACCGGCCGCTCCGGCTGGTTCGTCCTCATCGGCCTGATCCCCTTCATCGGCTGGATCATCCTGATCGTCTTCCTGGCCCAGGAGGGCCGCCCCGACCCGAACGAATACGGCCCGAACCCGAAGTACGCGCCTGCGGTCTGACGCACAGTCAGACCGGACGGAAGGGGCCGCCGGAGACTCCGGCGGCCCCTTCCATGTGCCGGTTGTTCACTCCACCGCGATCCCGTGGTCCGCGAGCAGTTCGGCCAGGCCGCCCGGGTAGCCGCGGCCGCCCAGGACGAAGTCCCAGTCGCCGGTCGGGCGGCGGCGGAAGGAGCCGAGGACCAGGGCGGTTTCGCCGGGGCGGCCCTCGGAGACCTCCAGGCGGCCGAGTTCGGCGAGGGCGGGGTCCAGGAGGCGGATGAAGGGGGCCGTGAAGCCCGAGAGGTCGGCGTGGGGGTCGGCCTCCGGGTCGACCGCGGCGACCAGGACGAGCCGGTCGGCCTCGGCGGGCAGGGCGTCGAAGGAGACGCGGACGGCCGCCTTGTCGGGCGGCGGGGCGGGCACCGAGCGGACCGAACCGTCCGGGGTGGCGGGGTTGTTGAAGAACACGAAGTGGTCGTCGCCGAGCACCCGGCCGCCCCGGCAGACCAGCGCGCACACGTCCAGCGCCACCTCGCCGGACCAGGACATGCCCAGCACGTTGTAGTCGCCGAGCGGCGGTTCGGCGGCGGGACGGGCCACGCGCTCGCCCAGCCGGCCGCGCAGCCCGTGGCGGTGCAGCAGGTCGACCAGTTCGGGACCCGAGATCAGCTCCAGCGGCTTGCCCCGCGCGAAGGTGCGCGAGCCGGGTCCGAAGCCCGAGGTGGTCACGAGGACGCCCTTGTTCGCGCCGGTGTCCTGCACGGTCCCGTACAGATCCCGCACCGCCGTCGGCGGCACCGTGTTGCGGTACCGCTTGACCTGCACGACGATCTGCCCGCCCCGGATCGGGGCCGGGTCCACGGCATGCACGTCCACCCCGCCGTCGCCCGACCGCTCGGTCGTCACCGCCTCCATGCCCATGGCCCGGAACAGCTCGGCCACCAGCGACTCGAAGGCGATCGGGTCCATCTCGTAGAGGTCCGGCTCGTAGAGGTCCGGCTCCTCCCCCGTGGGCGCGTGCTCACCGGGGCCGACGCGCACGTCCTCCGGCCTGCGGCCCGGCCGTACCGCCACGAGCTGGTCCGGCCGCGCCGACAGGAGACCCCGCAGGGCCTCCGTCAGACAGCTCACCGGATCGGCCTGGGCGAGGTGGAGAGCGGTGAAGGTGTCCTTCGGCGCCATCACCGTCGCCAGGCAGATCAGGGCCTGTCTGCCCGTCGCCGGGTCGTGGTCGTCGACGACACCGTTGACCGCGACCGAGTCCAGCGCCCCGAACTCGTCGGCGGCGAAGACCTGTTGGACCACCAGGAGCAGGCACTGCGCCAGCACCTCGCGGTACAGCGTCCGCCGCTGCCCCACCGGACGCGGCGTCTCCTTCTCCTGGTCCAACGTGGGCATGTACCGCACCGACTTGGCCTCCGGCACCACGGCGAATCCCGGCAACTCCCAGTCCAGCACCAGCTGTCGGGCCACCGGGTCGTACGCCGCGCGCGGCACGCACGGAAAACCACCGGGCCACGCCGTGGAAGCCCGCAACGCGGCACCGAAGTACGCGACCACCGCCTCGGGTTCACCCCGCCGCACACTCTCGGCGGCCTCCGCGACCCCCGCGTTGTGCCGCCGCACCTCGGCCAGCCGGACCGCCATCCGCTGCTCGTACTCCCGCTGCCGCACGGCGAGTTGCAGCTGACGCCGGGACTCGGCCGCCTGCGCCGCGAACCAGTCGTGCTCGAACCGGGTCCGCGCGTCCGCCTCCGCCTGCGCCCGCTGCGCCGCCGTCCAGCCGCCCCGCGCCGGCCGGTACCGCTCCGGATCGGGCATCCGCACCGGCCACCCCAACGGCCCCGGATCGAACGGCTCGACCTCCTCCGCACGCATCAACCGCGCCACCCGGAACACCGGAGCACCGCACCCGGCCGCCAGCAGCCCCCGCAGCGCGGCCACCCGGGCCTCCAGCTCCTCCGTACGCCGCCGCGCCTCGGCCTGCCGGAACTCCCGCTGATTCTGCGCGAGTTCCCGCTCCCTGGCCCGCGCCAGGCGTTCCCGTTCCCGCTCCCGCCGCGCCTCGTCCTCACGCAGACGCTGCTGCTGACGCTGCGCCTCCGCCCAGACCCCCGCCAGACCAGAAGAGCGACGACTCATCCCCTGCAAGCCCTCCCCAGGACATCGGCACCGCCGACCCCACCCTCCGGCTGCCCCCAACCGGACGTAACCGGACGACTCTAACCGCACGGAACGATCCGTACATCCCTTTGGAGCATGGAGGTTCGGAACCCTGCCGGATCGCGCCGGATCCCGCCGGATCCAGCCGGGTTCCGTGCCCGGGTTTCTACGTCGGCTCCTCCGTCCCGTCGTCCGGGCGCAGGGTGCGCCAGGCCCTCCGCGCCCGCGACTGCGCATACGCGCTGAGAAGGGCGAGCGGAAGGGCGGCCCAGGTGACGAAGGTCAGACCGAGCCAGCCACGGGCGAACAGGAGGACGACCGTGTCCACCACGACCGTGAAGCCCGCGCAGACGAGGTCGGACGCGACGATGTAGTCGATCAGCTGGAGCAGGCCCGGGCGGCGCCTGCCCTCACGGGGCGAGAGGAGCCCCTGCAGGAAGGGGATGGTGCGCAGGATCAGCCGCAGCCGGAACGCCCCGATCACGTTGCTCAGCGCATAGGCGAGCCGGACCAGACGCTTCCTGGCGCCCGCGAGGTCCTGGGCCATCTCGGTCTCGTAGTCCGCCGCGTACTCACCGCCCACGATGTGCCCGGCCAGGACCGCCAGCCGGGCACACACCGCGTCCACGAGCGCATCGACACGCCGACGGCGCGGCGGAACGGCGGCCGGAGGAACGGGGATTGGAGGAACGGGGGCTGGAGGAGCGGCCGTCGGCGGATCGACCACCGGAGCAACGGCCACGGGGGCGACGACCGTCGGCGGAACAGCCGCCGGAGAAACCGCCGTTGGAGGATCGGCCTCCGGCGCCGTGGTCGGCGAGAGGCCCGCCGCCGGAGGACGCGCCGGAGCGGGGGCGGCCGCCGGGTCGTCGTCGCCGTCCGGTCCGGCGGTCTGCCGAGGAGGTGTCGCATCGGGCGCGGTACCGGCAGCGGCGTCCGCACCGTCACCACCCTGCGGCGGCGAGGGCTGCGGGCCGTCGGCCGCCAGCAGCCTGCGGCCCTCCCGGATGATCAGCATCGCGTAGAAGAAGCGGAGGAGTCGGGGTGCCTCGAGATGGTCGTTGACCATCTCCTCGATCCGTTCGTGGAGCGCGTCGTCGCCGACGGACCGGGCGAAAGCCTTGACGCGCTGCTCGACGCGGCGGACGGACCGCCGGGTCAGCCAGTGGAACAGCTCCAGGGGGAACCTGCTGAGCATCAGCACGGTGCCGATGATCACTTGCACGACCCAGAAGTTCGGGTCCTGCAGGTACTCCAGCCCCATCCTCACTCCTTAGGCAAGTCCCGTCTCCGGGCGGTGGTGGGCGGTCCGGGACTCGCGCGCGGAACGCTCCCGCAGTGCGTCGCGGGCGTGTTCCCGCCCCATGGGGGTCAGCTGGTAGAACCGGCGCCGCGCGCCGCGCACATCCGGCCCCTCGTCCTGCTCCCAGACACTGGTGACCCACCCGATGTTCTCCAGGCGGGCCAGGATCGGGTACACCGTGCCGGTCATCAGGCCGGTGCCCTGCGCGATCTTCAGTCCGTACAGCTTCTCGGGGCCCTGGTAGAGGACATCAAGCACCTCCAGGGTCGCCTTCGTCATCCTCGGGTTCTGCGCCATGCCGCCAACTCTACACATCTAGAGTCTAGATATGTAGAGTCGGGCTCCTAACTCTATACATCTAGAGATGGAGGCGACATGGCGCGCGATCACCGCCTGACGGGGCTGTGGGTGGCCGTCTCGGTTCTGTTCGGCCTGTTCATCGGCGCGGCGGCGGCCCTGCTCAAGTGGAGCGACAGCCACGCGGTGGCGGCGGCCCTGCTCACCGGCGGAACCGCCTGCGGCGGGGCGATCACGCTCGCCCTCGTCGTCATCAACACCCTGCGGCGCGGCACACCGTAGGGCGGGAACGACTGAACCCCCCTCGGGGCGAGGGGGGTTCAGCCATGCGTACGGGCTACTTCTTGACCGCGAGCGGCAGCAGCTTCTTCCCGGTCGGGCCCACCTGGATCTGGGTGTCCATGGCGGGGCAGACACCGCAGTCGAAGCAGGGGGTCCAGCGGCAGTCCTCGACCTCGGTCTCGTCGAGGGCGTCCTGCCAGTCCTCCCAGAGCCAGTCCTTGTCGAGACCGGAGTCGAGGTGGTCCCAGGGAAGGACCTCCTCGTAGGTGCGCTCGCGGGTGGTGTACCAGTCGACGTCGATGCCGAAGGGAGCGAGCGCCTTGTCGGCGCAGGCCATCCAGCGGTCGTAGGAGAAGTGCTCGCGCCAGCCGTCGAAGCGGCCGCCGTCCTCGTAGACCGCGCGGATCACGGCGCCGGTGCGGCGGTCGCCACGGGAGAGCAGGCCCTCGACGATGCCGGGCTTGCCGTCGTGGTAGCGGAAGCCGATGGAACGGCCGTACTTCTTGTCGCCCCGGATCTTGTCGCGGAGCTTCTGGAGACGCGCGTCCGTCTCCTCGGCGGAGAGCTGCGGGGCCCACTGGAACGGGGTGTGGGGCTTCGGGACGAAGCCGCCGATCGACACCGTGCAGCGGATGTCGCCCGAGCCGGAGACCTCGCGGCCCTTCTGGATCACGTGCGTCGCCATGTCGGCGATCTGCAGGACGTCCTCGTCGGTCTCCGTCGGCAGACCGCACATGAAGTACAGCTTCACCTGGCGCCAGCCGTTGCCGTAGGCGGTGGCGACCGTGCGGATCAGGTCCTCCTCCGAGACCATCTTGTTGATGACCTTGCGCATGCGCTCGGAGCCGCCCTCGGGGGCGAAGGTGAGACCGGACCGGCGGCCGTTGCGGGTCAGCTCGTTGGCCAGGTCGACGTTGAACGCGTCGACACGGGTCGAGGGCAGCGACAGGCCGATCTTGTCCTCGGTGTAGCGGTCCGCGAGGCCCTTGGCGATGTCGCCGATCTCGGAGTGGTCCGCGGAGGACAGGGAGAGGAGGCCGACCTCCTCGAAGCCGGTCGCCTTGAGACCGCGATCCACCATCTCGCCGATGCCGGTGATCGAACGCTCGCGCACCGGGCGCGTGATCATGCCCGCCTGGCAGAACCGGCAGCCTCGCGTGCAGCCGCGGAAGATCTCCACCGACATCCGCTCGTGGACCGTCTCGGCCAGCGGCACCAGCGGCTGCTTCGGGTACGGCCACTCGTCCAGGTCCATGACCGTGTGCTTCGACACGCGCCACGGGACGCCGGAGCGGTTGGGGACGACACGGGCGATACGGCCGTCGGGCAGGTATTCCACGTCGTAGAAGGCCGGGATGTACACCGCGCCGGTCTTCGCCAGGCGCAGCAGCACCTCCTCGCGGCCACCGGGGCGGCCCTCCGCCTTCCACTTGCGGATGATCTCCGTCATGTCCAGCACGGCCTGCTCGCCGTCGCCGATGATCGCCGCGTCGATGAAGTCCGCGATCGGCTCGGGGTTGAACGCCGCGTGGCCGCCCGCGAGGACGATCGGGTCGTCGAGCGTACGGTCCTTGGACTCCAGCGGGATGCCGGCCAGGTCCAGGGCCGTGAGCATGTTGGTGTAGCCCAGCTCCGTGGAGAAGGACAGGCCGAACACGTCGAACGCCTTCACCGGGCGGTGGCTGTCCACCGTGAACTGGGGCACCTTGTGCTCGCGCATCAGCGCCTCGAGGTCCGGCCACACGCTGTACGTGCGCTCGGCGAGGACGCCCTCCTGCTCGTTCAGTACCTCGTAGAGGATCATGACGCCCTGGTTGGGCAGACCGACCTCGTACGCGTCCGGGTACATGAGAGCCCAGCGGACATCGCTGCTCTCCCAGGGCTTCACGGTGGAGTTGAGCTCCCCGCCGACGTACTGGATCGGCTTCTGCACATGCGGGAGCAAAGCTTCGAGCTGCGGGAAGACCGACTCGACGGACATCGCGGCATTACCTTCGTGAGCTGACGGGGGGTGCCCCCGGCCGGAGGCTGGGGGGAGGGGTGACCATCCAGCGTAACCCGGTCGGCGCAGTCCTCCGTACCGTTCAGAGCGGGAAGCGGGACACGATCTTCCGCCACCGGCCGGGCAGCTCCGCCTCCACCCGCTCCGCCCGCCGCTCCTCCCGCCCGTACAGCACCCCGTAGGGAAACGCGCTCTCCCCCGCCCCGTGCGCCACCGCCCCCAGCTCGCGCAGGGTGCGGCGGGCCATGACGCCGTCCTGGTGGTCACCGAGGAGGGTGGTGAGGGACTTCATGGACTTGACGAGGGCGCGGGCCGGGGCGCCGAGCGCGGGTACGGCCGCCTCCGCGCCGTACCGGGTGCGCTTGGCCTTCTTGCGGGCCTCGTGCAGCGTGCGGTCGCGCTCCTCGCCGGGCGGCAGCTCCAGGGCGGTGTCCACCAGCCGGGAGAGCTTGGCGAAGTCCGTCCGCAGGGCCTTGGCCAGGGTCTTCCCCGGTTTGCGCGCGGCTCCCTTCAGCAGGGGCGGGTCGGCGAGCAGGGCGTCCAGGGTGTCGAGCAGGGCGAGATGGCGCGCGGAGTCGAGTACGCCGATGAGATGGGCCCGGGTGTGGTGGTGGCGGGCGGTGGCCCAGCCGGTCAGGCGCTCGTGGACGGGCCCGGTGACCAGGTCGTCGGGGAGACCGTCGAGGTCGGCGGTCAGTCGCTCGGCCAGCACCTCCTGGTCGCGGTCGAGGCCGAGTTCCCCGGCGAGCCACTTCAGCTCGGCCGCGAGCGGGGCGGTGACGGCGGGGTCGAGCACGGTACGGAAGCCGCGCAGCGCGGAGCGGGCCCGGCGGGTGGCCACGCGCGTCCGGTGCACGGCGTCGGGCAGGTCGCGGCGGACGGCGGGGTCGCCGGAGAGGATCGCCTCACGCTGCTCGCGCAGATAGGCGAGGACGTGGTCGCCCGCGGTCACGGGAGCGGCGGGGGCGCCGGCACCGCTCCCCCGGCCGCCGGTCTCCTCCAGCGCGCGGGCGAGTTTGGACAGCGACTTCGACGGCGTGAGCCCGGCCGCCCGCAGCCGCTTCTCGATCCGGTCCAGGAGGGCGGGGTCGCCGCCGTCGGCCAGTTCCACCTCGGTCTCGGTCCAGTGGGCGGTGCCGCCCGCCCGGTTGAGCCGCTCGGCGGTCACGGTGTCGGTGCTCGCCTCGGCCAGCAGGGTGCCGTCGGCGTCGAGCAGGTGGTGGACGTGGCGGGCGCTGCGGAGCCGGATCACGGGGACCAGCCCGGCGCTGCGGACCCGGGAGCGGACCAGCGCGGCGATCTCCTCGGGCACCGTGTCCGACAGTGGCGCCCGGATCTCGTCCCGGACCCCGGGGGCGACGGGGAACTTCACATGCCACCCGGCGTCCCCGCCCCCGGTGCGGCGGCGCAGGGTGAGAGAGGCGGCGGCGAGCCGTTCGTCGGTGGTGTCGTAGTAGGTGGCGTCCAGTTCGGCCACGCCCCGGTCGGCGACCCGGGCCACCCCGGCGGTGCCGGTCACCTCGGGGAAGCCGCCGTCGCCGCCCTCGTACTTCCGCTCCACTTCACGCGTCACGTCCGCCATGCACCGAATCTAGAACGCCCCCGCGACCGCATCCACCCCCCGGACACGGCGGAGGGGCGGGAGAAGACCTCCCGCCCCTCGGCTCAGCTCACTTCACGGCCCGGCCGCCGGAGGCCCTACGCCGACATGGGCCGCTGCACCCTGATCGACTGGAGCAGCCCCACCGCGATCCAGACCGCGAACATCGACGAGCCTCCGTAGGAGACGAACGGCAGGGGGAGACCGGTGACCGGCATGATGCCGAGGGTCATGCCGATGTTCTCGAAGGACTGGAAGGCGAACCAGGCGACGATCCCGGCGGCCACGGTCGTGCCGTACAGCTCGGGGGAGTCCAGGGCGATACGGCAGGCCCGCCACAGGATGACGCCGAGGAGGAGGATTATCAGGCCCGCGCCGAGGAAGCCCAGTTCCTCTCCCGCGACCGTGAAGACGAAGTCGGTCTGCTGCTCGGGCACGAACTGGCCGGTGGTCTGCGAGCCGTGGAAGAGGCCCGCGCCGGTCAGTCCGCCGGAGCCGATGGCGATGCGGGCCTGGTTGGTGTTGTAGCCGACGCCCGCCGGGTCGAGGTCGGGGTTGGCGAAGGCGGCGAAGCGGTTGATCTGGTACTCGTCCAGGATGTGCAGCTGCCAGATGGCGACGCAGCCGAGGACTCCGGTGAGGAGCAGGCCGAAGATCCAGCGGTTGGAGGCGCCGGAGGCGAGCAGCACGCCCAGGATGATGGCCACCATGGCGAGGACCGTGCCGAGGTCGGGCATGAGCAGCACGATCATGATCGGTACGGCGGCCAGGCCGAGGGCCTGCAGGACGGTGCGGTGGTCGGGGTACGGCTTGTCGCCCGCGTCCACCCGGGCCGCGAGCAGCATGGCCATGCCCAGGATGATCGTGATCTTCACGAACTCGGCGGGCTGGAGCGAGAAGCCGCCGCCGAACACGATCCAGTTCCGGCTGCCGTTGATGGTGGCGCCGAGCGGGGTGAGGACCAGCAGCACCCCGAGCAGGGAGAGGCCGTAGAGGACCGGCACGGCGTTGCGCAGGGCGCGGTGGCCCAGCCAGACCGTGGCCATCATCAGGGCGACCCCGATGCCGAGGTTCATCAGATGCCGGAGCAGGAAGTAGTACGGGTCGCCCTGGTTGATCTCCGTGCGGTTGCGGGTCGCGGAGAAGACCAGCAACGAGCCGATCAGGGACAGCGTCAGGGCCGCGAACAGTATCGGCCAGTCGAGCCGCCGGGCCACGGAGTCGCGGGCGAGGAGCCTGGTCCAGCCGGCCCGCTCGGGGCCGTATCCGGAGACGGAGAAGCTGTTGGTGCCGGTCATGTGCGCGTCCTCCGGCTTCCCCTCCGGCGGGGCCGCCTGCGGGTGTTGCTGTTGGTGTTGTCCGTGGGCGCGGTGGCCGCGGGCTGGGTGTCGTCGCCGTTGCTGGCGTTGTTCTTCTGGGCGGCCTCGACGTCCTTGGCGGGGTCGCCGACGATCTTGGGTGCGACGACGGTGCCGTCGGTGCGGACCTTCGGCAGGGTCTTCTGCGGCTCGGGCAGCAGGGCCTTCTTGTTGTCGATGGAGCCGTCGCCCTGGACGCCGTAGAGCGCGCTGTAGATGTTGCGCACGGCCTCACCGGAGGCTCCGGAACCCGTACCGGCCTGGGCGATCGTCATGATCACCGTGTAGTCCTTGGAGTAGGTGGCCAGCCAGGAGGTGGTCTGCTTGCCGTAGACCTCGGCGGTACCGGTCTTGGCGTGCAGCGCGATCTTGTCCTGCGGCCAGCCGCCGAACTTCCAGGCGGCGGTGCCTCGGGTGACGACGCCCGCGAAGGCCTCGTTCATGCCCTTGAGGGTGGCCTTGCTGACGGGCAGCCGGCCGGTCTTCTTCGGCTTGATCGGCGTGACCGTCTTGCCGTCGGGGCTGATGACCGCCTTGCCGATGGTCGGCTGGTACATCGTGCCGCCGTTGGCGACGGCGCCGTAGATCACGGCCTCCTGGATCGGCGTGACGAGGGTGTCGCCCTGGCCGATGGAGTAGTTGATCGAGTCACCCTCGCGCATCTTGTTGCCCTCGAGGCAGTTCTCGTACGCGATCATCTCGACGTAGGAGCCGTTCTTCTTGCCGTACTTGCACCAGGCGTCCTTGTTGGCCTTCCAGTAGTCGAGCTTCCACTGGCGGTCGGGGACGCGCCCGGTGACCTCGTTGGGGAGGTCGATGCCGGTCTCCTGGCCGAGGCCGAACTGGTGGGCGGCCTTGTAGAAGTAGTCCTTCGGCTGGCCCTTCTTGGGGTTGATGCCGCCGTCCTTCTTCCACTGCTGGTCGGCGAGGTAGTAGAAGACGGTGTCGCAGGAGACCTCGAGCGCGCGGCCCAGCGGGATCGGGCCGAAGCTCTCACCCTCGAAGTTCTTGAAGACCTGGCTGCCCACCGAGTAGGAACTCGTGCAGGGGTAGCGGCCGTCGAAGTCGTAGCCCGCCTCGACCGCGGCGGCGGTGGAGACCACCTTGAAGGTGGAGCCGGGTGCGGCCTGGCCCTGGATGGCCCGGTTGAGCAGCGGGTAGTCGGAGTTCTTGCCGGTGAGGGTCTTGTAGTCCTTGGCGGAGATGCCGCCCACCCAGACGTTCGGGTCGTAGGTGGGGGCGGAGGCCATGGCGACGATGCGGCCGGTCTTGGCCTCCATGACGACCACGGCGCCGGAGTCGGCCTTGTAGTTGGTGCCGGTGATCTTGTCGAACTGCTGGCGGGCGACCTTCATGGCCTTGTCCAGTTCGTACTCCGCGACGCGCTGGACGCGGGAGTCGATGCTGGTGACCAGGTTGGAACCGGACTCGGCCGGGTCGGCCTTGGCCCTGCCGATGACGCGGCCGAGGTTGTCCACCTCGTAGCGGGTGACGCCGGCCTTGCCGCGCAGTTCCTTGTCGTACTGCCGCTCCAGGCCGGAGCGGCCCACCATGTCCGAGCGCAGATAGGGCGAGTCGGTGTCCTTGGCCTTCTGGATCTCGTCGTCGGTGACGGGCGAGAGGTAGCCGAGGACCTGGGAGGTGTTGGACTTGCCGGGGGCGCCGTAGCGGCGCACGGCCTCGGGTTCGGCGGTGATGCCGGGGAAGTCCTCGGCGCGCTCGCGGATCTGGAGGGCCTGCTTGGGGGTGGCCTCGTCGGTGATCGGGATCGGCTGGTACGGCGAGCCGTTCCAGCAGGGCTGGGGGGTCTTCGCGTCGCAGAGCCGAACCTTCTGCACGACGTCCGCGGGCTTCAGGCCGAGGACTCCGGCGAGCTTGGCGAGGACCGCCTTGCCGTCGTCCTTCTGCTTGAGGAGGTCGGTGCGGGAGGCGGAGACGACCAGGCGGGTCTCGTTGTCCGCGAGGGGGATGCCCCGGGCGTCGAGGATGTCACCGCGCACGGCGGGGTCGACGACCTGCTGGACGTGGTTGCCGGACGCCTCGCGCTGGTACTCGGCGCCCTCGCGGATCTGGAGGTACCACAGACGTCCGCCGAGAGTGCCGAGGAGGGAGAGGACGAGGATCTGGATGACGACGAGCCGGATCTGGACCCGTGGGGTCCGCCCGGTCTCGGGAATGTTGGTCAATGCCTCCCCCTCTCAGTGCGCGGACGCGGATGCGTGGACGCGTACGTGAACGTGTGTGCGTACGAACGATGAACGCGGGGCCGGTGTCGGCCCGTTCCCCCAAAGCTGACTCTTCCGGGTGAATTCGCCCGCTGTCACAGCCGCTTGACCCCCTTGATGCGTCCGACCCGGGCGGAGCGGGTGCGGGCCTTGGCCTTGAGGGTGCCGAGGCCGCTGCGCCCGCCGACGCGCAGGCCGGTGCCGGAGGAGAGCCAGCCCGAGGAGATGTTCCCGGCCTTGACGGACGGGCCGTTCTCGGTGAGCGGGTCGTTGTCGGTGCGGCGGGCCAGCCACATGACGCCGGGCACGACGAACGGCGCGAGCAGCAGGTCGTAGAGCGCGGCGGAGAACAGCAGCCCGGTCAGGCCGACATGGCGGGCGGCGGTGTCCCCGACGAGGGCGCCGACGCCCGCGTAGAGCAGCGTGGAGCCGACGGCGGCGGCGACCACGACGGCCATCGGGCCGGTCGCGGACTTCAGCCGGCCGTTCTCCGGCCTGATGAGCCCGGCGCAGTAGCCGATGACGCAGAGCACGAGCGCGTAGCGCCCGGCCGCGTGGTCGGCGGGCGGGGCGAGGTCGGCGAGGAGTCCCGCGCCGAAGCCGACGAGGGCGCCGCCGACATGGCCGTAGACCATGGCGAGGCCGACGACGGTGAGCAGCAGCAGGTCGGGCACGGCGCCGGGCAGGTGCAGCCGGGCGAGGACGCTCACCTGGATCACCAGGGCGACGACGACCAGTGCGGCGGCGAGCAGAATGCGGTTGACGCGCATGGTGGTTCGGCTCCTACTGCTGCTGCTCGTCGGTGGACTCGGGCGCGTCGGCCGAGGGGGTGACCGTCACGGTCACGGTCGGCGTCGGGACCGGCTTGGGCTTGCTGGGCAGGACCTCGTCGCGCGGGTCCTTCTTGGGTCCGGAGACGACGACGCCGACGATGTCGAGCTTGCTGAAGCCGACGTACGGCGTGACGTACAGGGTGCGGGTCAGACCGCCGCCGGAGGGGTCGACGCGGGAGATCACGCCGACGGGCACGCCGGGCACGAACGGCTTGTCGGCCTGGGAGCCGAAGGTGACGAGACGGTCGCCCTTCTTCACCTCGGCCTTGCCGTTGAGGAGTTCGACGCGCAGCGGACGGTCGCCCTGTCCGGAGGCGAAGCCGAGTTCGTCGCTGCCCTCCAGCCGGGTGCCGACGGTGAAGTCGGGGTCGTTGGCGAGGAGGACGGTGGCGGTGTCGGGGCCGACGGTGGTGACCCGGCCGACCAGGCCGTCTCCGTTGAGCACCGTCATGTCGCGCTTGATGCCGTCGTTGGCGCCCGCGTCGATGGTGATGGTCCAGGAGAAGCCCTGGGCCGCTCCTATGGCGACGACCTGGGCGCCCTTGATGCCGTACTGGCCCTCGCCGGCGATCTTCAGCATCCGGTCGAGCTGGTTGAGGCGGCTGCGGTTGCGGTCGTCGCTGCCGAGCTTGGCCTTGAGGGCCGCGTTCTCCTTCTCCAGTACGGCGAGCCGGTCGTGGCGGGTGCCGGAGTCACGGACGGCGGAGACGGCCTCTCCGACCGGATCGACCGCCGAGGCCAGTCCGTTCTCGATCGGGCCGAACGCCGCGGCCGCGGCCTGCCGGGCGCCGTCGACCGGCGAGTTCCGGCCCCCGCGGATGTCCACCGTGATCAGTGCGAACGCGATGGCGATCAGCAGGACCAGGAGCAGCCGGCTCTCTTTCGTGTCCCTCACGTGCGGCGGCCGTGCCTTCCTCAATAGGAATTCGAGGACTGCCGGAAAAACGCCAACACGAAAGGAAGCGCCAATCCGAGCGGTCCGTTTGCGGGAGCTTATGCCTCTATATCAACGATCCGCCGCACGAGCGAAGAACGTCTCGTACGGCGGAATCGAAGTGTTACGTCATCTGCGCGGCTGCGCGTCCAGCACCTGCTGGAGTGCCTCGAACTCCTCGACGCACTTGCCGGAACCCAGCGCGACGCTGTCGAGCGGGTCCTCGGCGATGTGGATCGGCATTCCGGTCTCGCGGCGCAGCCGCTCGTCGAGGCCGCGCAGCAGGGCGCCGCCACCGGTCAGGACGATGCCCCGGTCCATGATGTCGCCGGACAGCTCCGGCGGGCACTTGTCCAGGGTCGTCTTGACGGCGTCGACGATCGCGTTGACCGGCTCCTCGATCGCCTTGCGCACCTCCGCGGCGGAGATGACGACGGTCTTGGGCAGGCCGGACACCAGGTCGCGGCCCCGGACTTCGGTGTGCTCGTCGGTGTCGAGGTCGTACGCCGAACCGATCGTGATCTTGATCTGCTCGGCCGTGCGCTCACCCAGCAGAAGGCTGTACTCCTTCTTGATGTACTGGATGATCGCGTTGTCCAGTTCGTCGCCCGCGACGCGGATGGACTGGGCGGTGACGATGCCGCCGAGCGAGATGACCGCGACCTCCGTGGTGCCGCCGCCGATGTCCACCACCATGTTGCCCGTGGCCTCGTGGACCGGCAGGCCGGAGCCGATGGCGGCCGCCATGGGCTCCTCGATGATGTGCACCTGGCGCGCGCCGGCCTGCGAGGACGCCTCGATGACGGCGCGGCGCTCGACGCCCGTGATGCCCGAGGGCACGCAGACGACGACGCGCGGGCGGGCGAGATACCGCCGCTTGTGGATCTTCAGGATGAAGTAGCGGAGCATCCGCTCGGTGATCTCGAAGTCGGCGATCACGCCGTCCTTCAGCGGGCGCACGGCGACGATGTTGCCCGGCGTCCGGCCGATCATCTTCTTGGCTTCGGCACCGACCGCGAGGATGCCACCGGTGTTGGTGTTGATGGCGACGACGGACGGCTCGTTGAGTACGATCCCGCGACCCCTGACGTACACCAGCGTGTTGGCGGTCCCGAGGTCGACAGCCATGTCACGGCCGATGAACGACATTGAGTTCCCCATCAGGATTCGTCTGGCCTACCCACGAGCTTTTGAGGGCTTTTCAGGTAGGCGAGGTGGGTGCGGTGACGTGAAGGGTTCCATCGTAGACGCGCCTTCACGGACATCGCGCGAGGGTCTTCGCCATTGTCAGCAGATGACGCGGCGCCTCGCTTGTGGAGACGGCCCATCGGGGGCACACGTTCCCCCGATCGCCAACGCATATGCCGAGGGACGGCCGAAATCGTACGGCCGTCCCAGGTCCGGGGCCTCCGGCCGGTCTGACGGTCCCTCAGAAAAATTCTTGGAAACTCCGCACGGCGTGGCCCGGACGGGCCGCCGGGCACCGGTCAGACACGGCCCGGGAAGAAGATCTTCACCTCGCGTTCGGCCGACTCCTCGGAGTCGGACGCGTGGATCAGGTTCTCGCGGACGATGACGCCGTAGTCACCGCGGATGGAACCGGGGGCCGCGGCGATCGGGTCCGTCGGACCGGCGAGCTGCCGCACACCCTCGATGACCCGCTCACCCTCGACGATCAGGGCGACGACGGGGCCGGAGGCCATGAACTCGACGAGGGGCTCGTAGAAAACCTTGCCCTTGTGCTCGCCGTAGTGCAGCTCCAGGGTGTCCTGGTCCAGCGTGCGCAGCTCCAGCGCCGTGATCCGCCAGTCGGCCTTCCGCTCGATACGGCTGATGATCTCGCCGGTCAGGCCACGACGGACGGCGTCGGGCTTGAGCAGGACGAGGGTGCGCTGGGTCACGGAAGACTCCTTAGGACTGGCGTGTGCGGTGGCACGAGATTACAGGGCGTGTCGTGGCGCCCGTCACGCAGCGTCAGGCGTGGAGGTGGGCTCGGCCGCGGCCGCGAAGCGGGCCTTCGCCTCGTCCACCTTTCGGCCGTAGTGCACCGACGCCCACCACAGGGCGGCGAAGACCGCGCCCATGATGTACATCATCGGCACGAAGACGCCCGAGACGATCAGCGCGAGCTGGAGGGCCCAGCCGAGGGCGACGCCGCCCGGCCGGGTCACCATGCCGCACAGCAGCACGGACAGGGCCATGGCGATCCCGCACACCAGCCACACCGTGGACATGGCGAGCGAGGGGTCCTTCATGGCCACCAGGCCCGCGAAACCGATGATGAAGAACTCACCGATCAGCGTCGATGAACAGAGCGTACGCACGACGGAACCTCTCAGCCCTTCCCGAGCAGCAGGCGTGCCTCGCCCACCGTGATGACCGAACCGGTGACGAGCACACCGCCGCCCGCGAACTCGCCCTCCTCCTCGGCCAGCGTGATCGCGGCCTCCAGGGCTTCCGGCAGCTGCGGCTCGACCTGGACGCGGTCCTCGCCGAACACCTCGACGGCGATCGCGGCCAGCTCGTCCGCGTTCATGGCGCGGTGGCTGGAGTTCTGCGTGATGACGACCTCGGCGAAGATCGGCTCGAACGCCTCAAGCAGCCCGCGCACGTTCTTGCCCTCGCTCGCGCCGACCACACCGATGAGCCGGCTGAAGTCGAACGCCTCGCGCACCGCCTCGGCGGCGGCCTCCGCACCGGCCGGGTTGTGGGCCGCGTCCAGCACGACGGTCGGGGACCGGCGGACGACCTCCAGGCGGCCCGGCGAGGAAACGGCCGCGAACGCCTTGCGCACGGTGTCGATGTCCAGCGGCTGCGCGCGCTCGGCGCCGACGCCGAAGAACGCCTCCACGGCCGCGAGGGCCACGGCGGCGTTGTGCGCCTGGTGGGCACCGTGCAGCGGGAGGTAGACCTCCGGGTACTCGCCGCCCAGTCCGCGCAGCGTGACCAGCTGTCCGCCGACCGCGACCTGCCGGTCCACCACGCCGAACTCCAGGCCCTCGCGGGCCACGGTGGCGTTCTCCTCGACGGCCTTCTTCAGCAGCACCTGCGCCGCGTCCACCGGCTGCTGCGCCATGATCACGGTCGCGTCCGGCTTGATGATCCCGGACTTCTCGACGGCGATCTGCTCGGGGGTCTCCCCCAGCCGGTCGGTGTGGTCGAGCCCGATGGGGGTGATCACGGCCACGTCGCCGTCGATCACGTTCGTCGCGTCCCAGCTGCCGCCCATGCCGACCTCGACGACGGCGACGTCCACCGGCGCGTCCGCGAAGGCGGCGTACGCCATGCCGGTCAGCACCTCGAAGAAGGACAGCCGGTAGTCCTGGGAGGCGTCCACCATCTCGATGTACGGCTTGATGTCCTGGTACGTCTCGATGAACCGCTCGGCGCTGATCGGGGCGCCGTCCAGGCTGATCCGCTCCGTCACGGACTGCACGTGCGGGCTGGTGTAGCGGCCCGTGCGCAGCTCGAAGGCGCCGAGCAGGGCCTCGATCATGCGGGCGGTGGAGGTCTTGCCGTTGGTGCCGGTGATGTGGATGGACGGGTACGTGCGCTGGGGATCGCCAAGTACGTCCATCAGTGCGGCGATCCGGGTGACGGAGGGCTCCAGCTTGGTCTCGCCCCAGCGGCTCGCCAGCTCCGTCTCGACCTCGCGCAGGGCGCGGTCGACCTCGGGGTCCTCGGGGCGGGCCGGCACGTCCGCCTGCGGGGGGCTGCCCTGGGTACGCAGGGTGCGGCTTCCCGCCTCGATCACGGCGAGGTCGGGGTCGCGGTCTGTCTCCTCCGCGATGATGTCGTCGAAGGGGTCGGAACTGTCATTACCGGGCTGCTCGTCGCTCACGGAGTCAGTTTACGGAGGGGTGAGGGGGTTGCGCGTGGTGGTCCGGGTGCGGGCAGCTTGTGGCTTGTCGCGCAGTTCCCCGCGCCCCTGAAAAACGCCTCGCCGTAGGCGGTCCCGCCGGTGGGCCGCTGCCGCCGCGTCGTGGCCGTTCGCGCAGTTCCCCGCGCCCCTAAAAACACCATAGCTGCGGGCAGTCGTGCCGCTTGGGGCGGCACGGGTGGGCGCTGGGGGTACCCCCTCTGGGGGAGGCACCCCGCACGCGCGGGTGAGCGTCCCCTCCCCCGGGCGCGCGAACGGCCCCCGGGGCTTCACAGCTCCGGGGGCCGTTCGTACCGCGCTTACGCCTGCGGCAAGCGGTCCAGCTGGGACTTGAGGCGGGTGATGTCCTCCTCCGCCTTGGCGAGACGGCCACGGATCTTGTCGACCACCGCGTCCGGCGCCTTGGCGAGGAACGCCTCGTTGCCGAGCTTGGCCGTGGCCTGCGCCTTCTCCTTCTCCGCGCCGGCGAGATCCTTCTCGAGCCGCTTCCGCTCAGCCACGACGTCGATCGTGCCGGAGAGGTCGAGAGCGACCTCCGCCCCGGCCACCGGCAGGGTCGCCGTCGCCGTGAAGGACTCCCCCTCCGGCTGGAGACGCAGCAGCTGACGGATCGCCGCCTCGTGCGGGGCGAGGGCCGTACCGTCCAGCGTGAGCCGCGCGGGCACCCGCTGGCCCGGCTGGAGGCCCTGGTCGGCACGGAAGCGCCGAACCTCGGTGATGACCGACTGGAGGGACTCGATCTCCCGCTCGGCGGCCGCGTCACGGAAGCCGGAGTCGGAAGGCCACTCCGCGATGACCAGCGACTCGCCGCCCGTCAGCGTCGTCCACAGCGTCTCCGTGACGAACGGGACCACCGGGTGCAGCAGCTTGAGGGTGACGTCGAGGACCTCGCCGAGGACCCGCTTGGAGACCTCGGCCGCCTCGCCGCCCGCCTGGAAGGTCGTCTTGGACAGCTCGACGTACCAGTCGAAGACCTCGTCCCACGCGAAGTGGAACAGCGCGTCCGAGAGCTTGGCGAACTGGTAGTCCTCGTAGAGCGCGTCGACTTCGGCGACCACCGAGTTGAGGCGGGAGAGGATCCAGCGGTCCGTGGCGGACATCGCCGACGGCTCGGGAAGCGGGCCCTCGACCGTCGCGCCGTTCATCAGCGCGAAGCGGGTCGCGTTCCAGATCTTGTTGGCGAAGTTGCGCGAGCCCTGGACCCAGTCCTCGCCGATCGGCACGTCGACGCCCGGGTTGGCGCCACGCGCGAGCGTGAAGCGCAGCGCGTCGGAGCCGTACTTGTCCATCCAGTCCAGCGGGTTGACGACGTTCCCGAAGGACTTCGACATCTTCTTGCCGAACTGGTCGCGGACCATGCCGTGCAGGGCGATGGTGTGGAACGGCGGGGTGCCGTCCATCGCGTAGAGGCCGAACATCATCATCCGGGCGACCCAGAAGAAGAGGATGTCGTAGCCGGTGACCAGGACGGAGTTCGGGTAGAACTTCGCGAGCGACTCGGTCTGCTCGGGCCAGCCCAGGGTGGAGAAGGGCCACAGGCCGGAGGAGAACCAGGTGTCGAGGACGTCGCTGTCCTGGTGCCAGCCCTCGCCGGTGGGCGGCTCCTCGTCGGGGCCGACGCAGACGACCTCGCCGTTCGGGCCGTACCAGACGGGGATGCGGTGGCCCCACCACAGCTGGCGCGAGATGCACCAGTCGTGGAGGTTGTCGACCCAGTCGAAGTACCGCTTCTCCATCTCCTGCGGGTGGATCTTGACCTTGCCGTCGCGGACCGCGTCACCGGCGGCCTTGGCGAGCGGGCCGACCTTGACCCACCACTGCATCGACAGGCGCGGCTCGATGGTGGTCTTGCAGCGCGAGCAGTGGCCCACCGAGTGGACGTAGGGCCGCTTCTCGGCGAGGATCCGGCCGTCGGCGCGCAGGGCGGCGACGATGGCGGAGCGGGCCTCCAGGCGGTCCAGGCCCTGGAAGGGGCCGTGGGCGGTGATGACGGCGTGCTCGTCCATGACCGTGATGGACGGCAGGTCGTGCCGCTGGCCGATCTCGAAGTCGTTCGGGTCGTGGGCGGGCGTCACCTTGACGGCGCCGGTGCCGAACTCGGGGTCGACGTGCTCGTCGGCGACGACCGGGATGGAGCGGTCGGTCAGCGGGAGCTTGATGAGCTTGCCGATGAGGTGCTTGTAGCGCTCGTCCTCGGGGTGGACGGCGACGGCCGTGTCGCCGAGCATCGTCTCGGCGCGGGTGGTCGCGACGACCAGCGTCTCGTCGCCCTCGCCGTACTTGATGGAGACGAGCTCGCCGTCGTCGTCCTGGTACTCGACCTCGATGTCGGAGATCGCGGTCAGGCAGCGCGGGCACCAGTTGATGATGCGCTCGGCGCGGTAGATCAGCTCGTCGTCGTAGAGCCGCTTGAAGATGGTCTGGACGGACTTGGAGAGGCCCTCGTCCATGGTGAAGCGCTCGCGGGACCAGGCGACGCCGTCGCCGAGGCGGCGCATCTGGCCGGAGATCTGGCCGCCGGACTCGGCCTTCCACTGCCAGACCCGGTCGACGAACTCCTCGCGGCCCAGGTCGTGGCGGGACTTGCCCTCCTTGGCCAGCTCGCGCTCGACCACGTTCTGCGTGGCGATGCCGGCGTGGTCCATGCCGGGCTGCCACAGGGTCTCGAAGCCCTGCATCCGCTTGCGGCGGGTCAGCGCGTCGATGATCGTGTGCTCGAAGGCGTGGCCCAGGTGGAGGCTGCCGGTGACGTTGGGCGGGGGGATGACGACGGTGAAGGGCGGCTTGTCGCTCTTCGCGTCCGCCTCGAAGTAGCCCCGCTCCACCCAGCGCTCGTACAGCGGCCCCTCTACATCGGCCGGCGCGTACTGGGTCGGCAGTTCGGTGTCGGGCGCTGATGGCTGCTGCTGAGCGTTCTCGGTCACGGGGGTCAGTTTAGAGGTGCCGGAGGGTGCTCCCGAAACGCGTTTGTTCTGTAACGGTGCGGCCCCCGGTGCCGTGCCCCTGTCACGGCTGGGCCAGGATGGCGGGGACACAGGAGCGTGTGGAGGGGATGCGAGGAATGAGCAGCAACCAGCCGGGACCGTACGGCGGACCGCCCCAGCAGCCGGGTCCGTACGGCCCGCCGGCCGGGCAGCCGGGTCCGTACGCCCAGCCGGGCCCCTACGGACAGCAGCCGCCGCCCGCGCCCCGGCCCGGCTACGGCTATCCCCCGCAGGGCGGGGCTCCGGTACCGCCCCCGCCGCCCCCGCCCGGGGCTCCGCAGCCGGGTTACGCGTACCCGCCGCAGGGCGTGCCGCCGCAGCAGAACCCCTATGGGCAGCCGCAGGCCCCCTACGGGCAGCCGCAGCAGCCGAACCCGTACGGCCAGCAGCCGCCCTACGGAGCGCCCTCCTACGGGGCTCCGCAGGCGCCGGTGCCGGCCGGGGGCAGCAAGAAGACGGGGCTGATCGTCGGGGCGGCCGCGGTGGCGGTCGCCGTGGTGGTGGGCGCGTTCTTCGCGTTCAGCGGCGGCGGGGACGGCTCGGTCGCGGACGACGGCCCGCACAAGCTGGTGACGCCCTCGCGGGTGCTCTCGGAGTACAGCAAGGGCAAGAGCGACGCGGGCGCCATGACGCAGGACGACCTGAAGGACGCCGAGAGCTGGGGCGTGCAGGACCCGAAGGACGTGACCGCCGAGTACGCGGCCGGGAACGAGGCGAACCCGCTGAGCAAGAAGCTCATGGAGTTCGGCGGGGTCTACGGCACGGTCGCCGATCCGGCGAAGACCGTGGACGCGATGTTCGCGTACCTGAAGGACCAGGGGAACAAGGACCAGGCGAACAAGTACAAGCTGGAGGGCGAGCCGCAGACGTTCACGCCCTCGGCGCTCGGGGACGCCGTGCTCAAGTGCCAGCACGCCAAGGTGGCCACCAACAGCACCGCCAAGGGGATGCCCGCGCAGATGACGGTCTCCGTCTGTGTGTGGGGCGACCACAGCACCATCGGGTTCGTGATGCCGATGGACATCGCCACGCTCGCGGCGGGCCGCCCCAGTGATCTGGAGGCGGACGCCGACCTGGTGGCGCGGCTGCGCAAGGAGATCCGCGTCGCGGCCTGAGAGCGCCTGCGAAGGGGCCCCCGTCCTTCCCGGACGGGGGCCCCTTCGCGTGCTGTGTCGCGTGCCGCGTACTAGGCGGTCTTCTGCTCGCCCTGGCCCCGGCCCCGGGAGTCGCGGGGGATGAGGGTCGGGTTGACGTTGGAGTGGACGACGTCGGCCGTGATGACGACGCGGGCCACGTCCTTGCGGGACGGCACCTCGTACATCACCGACATCAGCACCTCCTCCATGATGGCGCGCAGGCCGCGCGCGCCGGTCTGGCGGAGGATGGCCTGGTCGGCGATGGCCTCCAGCGCCTCGCGCTCGAAGTCCAGCTCCACACCGTCGAGTTCGAACAGCCGCTGGTACTGCTTGACCAGGGCGTTGCGCGGCTCGACGAGGATCTGGAGCAGGGCCTCGCGGTCGAGGTTGTGCACCGAGGTGATGACCGGGAGACGGCCGATGAACTCGGGGATCATCCCGAACTTCACCAGGTCCTCGGGCATGATGTCCTCGAAGATGTTCTTGGCGGCCAGCTCGCGCTTGGAGCGGATGGTGGCGCCGAAGCCGATGCCCTTGGCTCCCGCCCGGGCCTCGATGATCTTCTCCAGGCCCGCGAAGGCACCGCCCACGATGAACAGGACGTTCGTCGTGTCGATCTGGATGAACTCCTGGTGCGGGTGCTTGCGGCCGCCCTGCGGCGGGACCGAGGCGGTGGTGCCCTCCAGGATCTTCAGCAGGGCCTGCTGGACGCCCTCGCCGCTCACGTCGCGCGTGATCGAGGGGTTCTCGCTCTTGCGGGCCACCTTGTCGATCTCGTCGATGTAGATGATCCCGGTCTCGGCCTTCTTGACGTCGTAGTCGGCCGCCTGGATGAGCTTCAGGAGGATGTTCTCGACGTCCTCGCCGACGTAGCCCGCCTCGGTGAGCGCGGTGGCGTCCGCGATCGCGAAGGGGACGTTCAGCATGCGGGCCAGGGTCTGCGCGAGGAGGGTCTTGCCCGAGCCCGTGGGGCCGAGCAGGAGGATGTTGGACTTCGCCAGCTCGATGGCGTCCTCGCGGCCCTGCGCGCCACCGTTCTCACCGGCCTGGACCCGCTTGTAGTGGTTGTACACCGCGACCGAGAGGGCCTTCTTGGCGGCCTCCTGGCCGACCACGTAACCCTCGAGGAACTCGTAGATCTCGCGGGGCTTGGGCAGCTCCTCCCAGCGCACCTCGCTGGTCTCCGCGAGCTCTTCCTCGATGATCTCGTTGCAGAGATCGATGCACTCGTCGCAGATGTACACACCGGGCCCTGCGATGAGCTTCTTGACCTGCTTCTGGCTCTTGCCGCAGAACGAGCACTTGAGCAGATCGCCGCCGTCACCGATGCGTGCCACGGTGTGCTTCCCCTTCGCCTGGGAGACGCCTGGACGCTACGGCCCTGCGGCTCCTGGTGCTGCCTTATGTCCGACGGTACCTTGCCCGGGGCCGTGTTCGGGGCCCCCTTGGCAGGGTTCACTTTGACGTGGACCCTGCCAAAGCGGCCCAGAAACACACGGCCGCGGTCAGCGGACCGCCTCGTTGTTCATCTTGCGGGTGGAGATGATCTGGTCGACGATGCCGTACTCCAGCGCCTCCTCGGCCGTGAGGATCTTGTCGCGCTCGATGTCCTCGCGGATCTTCTCGATCGGCCGGTTGGTGTGCTTGGCCAGCATGTCCTCCAGCTGCTCACGCATCCGGGTGAACTCCTTGGCGATGATCTCCAGGTCGGAGAGCTGGCCACGGCCCGTGGAACCGGCCGGCTGGTGGATCAGCACACGGGAGTTCGGCAGCGCCATGCGCTTGCCCGGGGTACCGGCGGCCAGCAGGATCGCCGCGGCGGAGGCCGCCTGGCCCATGCACACCGTCTGGATGTCCGGCTTCACGAACTGCATGGTGTCGTAGATGGCCGTGAGGGCCGTCATGTCACCGCCGGGGCTGTTGATGTAGATCGAGATGTCGCGGTCGGGGTCCATCGACTCCAGGCACAGCAGCTGCGCCATGACGTCGTTGGCGGACGCGTCGTCGATCTGGACACCGAGGAAGATCACGCGCTCTTCGAAGAGCTTCGCGTACGGGTCGTACTCGCGGACGCCCTGCGAGGTGCGCTCGACGAAGCGGGGAATGATGTAACGGCTGTCGGGGCGGGGGCCCTCGTACATACCGCTGGCGGCGCCGGGGAAGTTGCTCATGGGGTGTTCACCGTCCTGGTGGCGTTCTGGGGGCTTTCAGTGGTGGCGGTGCGTGGCGCGGACGGGCCGGTCAGGCACCGGTGCCGCCGCCACCCGGAACACCCGAGGCGTGCGTGATGATCTCGTCGATGAGACCGTACTCCTTGGCCTCCTCCGGGGTGAACCAGCGGTCGCGGTCACCGTCGCGGATGATCGCCTCGACCGTCTGGCCGGAGTGCTGGGCAGTCAGCTCGGACATGCGCTTCTTGGTGCGCAGCAGGTACTCGGCCTGGATCTTGATGTCCGAGACCGTACCGCCGAGGCCCGCGGAGCCCTGGTGCATCATGATGTCCGCGTGCGGCAGCGCGAAGCGCTTGCCCGCGGCGCCGCCGGTGAGCAGGAACTGGCCCATGGAGGCCGCCATGCCCATCGCGATCGTGACCACGTCGTTCGGGATGTACTGCATGGTGTCGTAGATCGCCATGCCGGCCGTCACCGAGCCGCCGGGGCTGTTGATGTAGAGGTAGATGTCCTTCTCGGGGTCGGCCGCGAGGAGGAGCAGCTGAGCGGTGATCTTGTTGGCGATGTCGTCGTCGACCTGCTGGCCGAGGAAGATGATCCGCTCGCCCAGCAGCCGGTTGTAGACCTGGTCGCCGAGGCCACCACCGATGGAGGGCTCGCCGGCGGCGGTAGGCATCAGATTCGTCACGTATCCACCTGCTCGTCTTACGACGGCGCCGGGCCGTCTCACGTCGTCCTGCCGGGGGTTCGGCGGGGATACTCCCCCGCTCCCCGTATTCATGGACCCTAACGCTCTGGTCCCCCCGGGGAATCCCGGAGAAGCGGGTGTTCGCCTCCGGCGTAGTGGCATGGGGGGTTGCGGTGCGTTGTCCGGTGCGGGTGCGTTGTGGCTCCGCCGGGTGCGTGGTGGCGGTCGTGTCCGGGTGCGGCACGTGGTCGCTTCTCGCGCAGTTCCCCGCGCCCCCAAAAGCAGGTCGGCTGCCCCTCAGGTACGCCGCAGGGCCCCCGGGAGACGCGCTCCGCGGGGGCCCTGATCAGGCTGAGATGCCGGGGGCTCAGGCCTCCGGGGTCTCCTCGACGGTCTCGGTGACCTCAGTGGTCTCCTCGTCCTCGTCGTCCAGGTCGATGACCTCGCCGTTGGTGTCCTTCACCGTGGCGGCCTCGACCACGACGGCCAGGGCCTTGCCGCGGGCGACCTCGCCGACGAGGAGCGGAACCTGGCCGCCCTCGACGACGGCCTGGGCGAACTGGTCGGGGGACATGCCGGAGGAGGCGGCGCGGCGCATGAGGTGCTCGGTGAGCTCCTCCTGGTTGACGCCCAGGTTCTCCTTCTTGACCAGCTCGTCGAGGACGAACTGGGTCTTGATGCCCTTGACCGCGGACTCGCGGGTCTCGGTGTCGAACTCCTCGGCGGTCTTGCCCTGGATCTCCAGGTACTTGTCGAGGGTCAGACCCATCTGGCCGAGCTGGTGGTGCTCCAGGTTGTGCTTGCGGGTGTTGACCTCGTCCTCGAGCAGCTTCTCGGGGACGGGGACCTCGACCAGCTCGAGGAGCTTCTCCAGCACGCGCTCCTGGGCCTGGGTGGCCTGGTCGTACTGCTTCATGTCGGTCAGGCGCTTGCGGCTGTCGACCTTGAGCTCGTCCAGCGTGTCGAACTCGGACGCCAGCTGCGCGAACTCGTCGTCCAGCTCCGGCAGTTCGCGGGCGGCGACCTGGGTGACCTTGACGGTGACCTCGGACTCCTTGCCCGCGGCGGAGCCGCCCTTCAGCTCGGAGGTGAAGGTGGCCTCCTCGCCGGCGGACAGGCCCTTGACGGCCTCGTCGATGCCGTCGAGCAGCTCGCCCGAGCCGATGGTGTAGGACACGCCCTCGGCGACGCCGTCCTCGAGGACCTCGCCGTCGACCTTGGCCGTCAGGTCGATGGTGACCACGTCGCCGTCCTCGGCGGCGCGCTCGACCGGGGAGGTGGAGGCGAAGCGCTCACGGAGCTGCTCCACGGACTTGTCCACGTCCTCGTCGGTGACCTCGATGGCGTCGACCTCGACCTCGATGCCGGAGTAGTCCGGGATCTCGAGGGCGGGGCGGATGTCGACCTCGGCGGTGAAGTTCAGCGTGTCGCCGTCCTTCAGCTCCGTGATGTCGATCTCGGGCTGGCCCAGCGGGCTCAGCTCGGCCTCGTTGACCGCCTCGGTGTAGAACTTCGGGAGCGCGTCGTTGACGGCCTCCTCCAGCACGGCGCCACGACCGAACCGCTGGTCGATGACGCGGGCCGGGATCTTGCCCTTGCGGAAGCCCTTCACCGTGACCTGCTGGTTGATCTTCTTGTACGCCGCGTCGAGGCTGTCCTTGAGCTCCTCGAAGGGCACCTCGACAGTGAGCCGAACCCGGGTCGGGTTCAGGGTCTCCACGGCGCTCTTCACGGTTCGGTCTCCTTGTGGCTGACTTCTTGGGTTCTGCCGGAGCCAGCGAGGCCCGGCGGATAGCCGCCCGGAGGAGTACGTAAGCCATGAGGCCGGGCACACGGGCGCGCAGCTTGCATAGTAACCGCAGCCGGTCAGCGCCCCAAAAGGCGATCATCACAACGCCGTGAGTCGTGGTCGGGGTGGCGGGATTTGAACCCACGGCCTTCCGCTCCCAAAGCGGACGCGCTACCAAGCTGCGCCACACCCCGTCTGGTGCGAGACGTAGGGTACATGCCCACGCCACCTGGGGCGCCCGCATAAAGAGTGGTGGCGCGCGGACACCCGCGCCGGGCGGCACGTTGGCCTCCGCGTCGGCGGACCCGCTACGATGCTCCAGTGCCGCGGTCACCGACCGGCCGGCGCGCTCTCGCGGGCGTAGCTCAATGGTAGAGCCCTAGTCTTCCAAACTAGCTACGCGGGTTCGATTCCCGTCGCCCGCTCCACACGGCTCGGGGCCGGGTCGGAGGCATCGTCCTCCGCCCGGCCCTGACGCGTTCCCGGGGCCGGGTCTCCGCCCGCAAACCGATCCGCTCAGAAACTGATCGAGTTGATCGTCTCCGCTATCGAGTTCATGAAGCGGCTGATGGACGGCGCCATGCCGGTCGAGGCGAGGAAGAAGCCGAAGAGGATCGCCACGATGGCCGGGCCGGCCTTGATGTTCCCGCCGCGGATCAGCACCACAAGGATGATCGCCAACAGCAGCACCACAGACAGTGAAATGGCCACAACTGATCACACCCTTGGTCGGTCGGCGCTCCGGGCCCGGAGGCACCGCCCTGCGCACCTCCGCCAGAACCATCGTGCCACCAACAGGCCCCAGGTATGCGGCCGCTGACAGGTTGTCGGCCATCCGTCCGCCCCGGACGATCCTCCGCACGGCGATTCGGCGCACCATGCCCACTCGACCGCGAGGGAAAACACCCGAGTTGGTTTCACTATCCACACATCGCGCGCGAGGGAAATTCGAATGGCCGACACCAAGGAGCCATATGCCCTCTTCAGTCGGTACGAATCGGGGCATCGAGGGTGAACGATGACTCGCGCGGGAGCGCCGGTTCGTAAATCAAGAAGGCAAGTCAGGCGAATCCCAGGGCATTTGAAGGCGATATCCCGGAGACCTCCGCCGGGCGTTCTACGGATTCCCGGACACGAGGCCCAGGCCGAGGAGCGCGCGCATCCGCGTGTACTTCGCGGTCAGCCGTTCCCGGGTCACCTCGTCCAGGACGGCGAGCCGGGCCGGGTCGGCGTTGTGCGCGAGGTCCGCCTGCTTGACCAGCAGGGCGCCCGGGGTGGCGAGAATGCGGTGCGCGTACGCCTCGGGCGGCTCGCCGGGGTGCTTGGTGACGGCTCGTACGATCGCCTTCGTGCGTGGGGTGAGGGCGGCCGCCGTGAGCCATTCCTCGCTCAACGCGTCGTCCTCGACGGCGTCGTGGAGCCAGGCGGCGGCGATCTGTTCGTCGTCTCCGCCGAGTCGCCGTACGCCCTCCGCGACGGCCGCGAGGTGTTCGGCGTAGGGGCGGCCCGCCTTGTCCGTCTGGCGGGCGTGGGCGGCGCGGGCCAGGGTCTCGACCTGGGCCGGGGTCAGCGGCTCGTCGTCCATATGCGGGCCCTAACGTGAAGTGGCGGACGCCTCGCGGCAGATGAGCAGCAGGGCGCGGTCGTCGTTGACGTCCTTGGCGACGGCCTCGATGAGGTGCCAGGCGGCGCCGTGGAAGCCGCCCGCGACATAGCGGTCGGCCTCTCCGGTGAGGCGGTCGATGCCCTCGACGATGTCGCGGTCGGAGGTCTCCACCAGGCCGTCGGTGAAGAGCATCAGCACGTCGCCGGGGCGCAGCGAGCCCTTCACGGCGTCGAACTGGGCGCCGTCGTACACCCCGAGCAGCGGGCCCTCGGCGGCCTTCTCCTCCCAGCGGCCGTTGCCCGCGCAGAGCTGGAGGCCGGGCGGATGGCCCGCCGAGTACAGCTCGTAGTCCCCGGAGTCCAGGTCGAGGACGAGGTGGATGGAGGTGGCGAAGCCCTCGTCCCAGTCCTGGCGGAGGAGGTAGCCGTTGGCGGCGGTCAGGAAGGCATGCGGGGGCAGCGAGCCGATCAGGCCGCCGAAGGCGCCGGAGAGCAGCAGGGCGCGGGAGCCCGCGTCCATGCCCTTGCCGGAGACGTCGGTGAGGACGACCTCCAGGGTGCGGCCGCCGTTGGTGCGGGCCGCGACGACGAAGTCGCCGGAGAAGGACTGGCCGCCGGCCGGGCGCAGTGCCATCTCGTGGTGCCAGCCGCGCGGGAGTTTGGGCAGCTCGCTCTGGGCGCGGATGCGTTCGCGCAGGTCGAAGAGCATGGTGCCGCCGCGCCGCCAGGGCACGCCGACGCGGCTGCGGAACTGCGCGGTGAGCAGCCCGAAGAAGCCGCACGCGGCGACGACGAGGACGACGCCGGGGGTGACTCTGGAGGGGCCCTCGGTGTACGGCCCGAGGCTCACGGACTCCACGATCAGCGCGGCGGCGGCCGCCGCGTACAGGCCGAGCAGGCTGGCCGGGCGCAGCACCAGGCCGCCCGCGATGATGGGCAGGACCAGGGTGGCGGGTGAGCACCAGACCGAGTTGCCCAGTGTCATCGCCATGAGCACGGGAATGGTGATCAGGAGACCGACGAGGGCGATCCAGTCGGGGCCGTCGCCGCGGAAGTAGTCCACGGCGCTTCGGCGCAGCGCGACCCGGACCCGGTGCCACTGCATCCTGCACCGGGCCGTGAACGTCTCGGCCTTCGCGCGCCGCTCTCCTGCTGCCATCAGTTCGCGACCCTATCCATCGGACCAGCCGCTTGGCACGGGAGGTCCCACTTGTCCCCCGTGCGAGGCTCCACTTGGCGTTTCAACTACACATTGGCGTTTCAACTACACAGTGAACGGTACGGAGCGCGTTCGCGCTGCCACCCGGCGGAAATTGGCCGTTCCGTCATCAACGGGCGTGGCGCGCGGGCGGGTTGCTCAGCCCTTCTGGCAGGTGGGACACCAGAAGAGGTTGCGGGCGGCGAGCCCCGCGGTGCGGACCTCGGTGGCGCAGATGTGGCAGGGCAGGGTGGCCCGGCGGTAGACGTAGACCTCGCCGCCGTGGTCGTCGACGCGGGGCGGCCGACCCATGGCCTCGGGGGTGTGTTCGGGGCGCACGGTGTCGATGCGGTTGTTGCGCACGCCCTCGCGCATGAGGTCCACGAGGTCGGCCCAGATCGCGTCCCACTCGGCCGGGGTGATGTCCTTGCCCGCGCGGTAGGGGTCGATGCCGTGCCGGAAGAGGACCTCGGCCCGGTAGACGTTCCCGACGCCCGCGATGACCTTCTGGTCCATGAGCAGTGCGGCGATCGTCGTACGGCTGCGGCGGACGCGGGCGTAGACGGCGGCCGGGTCGGCGTCGGCGCGCAGCGGGTCGGGGCCGAGCCGGTCGTGCACGGCACGCTTCTCGTCGTCCGTGATCAGGGTGCAGGTGGTGGGGCCGCGCAGGTCCAGGTACGCGTTCTCGTTCGCCAGGCGCAGCCGGACGGTGTCGGTCGGCGGGGGCGCGGGAGCCGGGCCGTGGGCGACCTTGCCGAAGAGGCCGAGGTGGATGTGGACCCAGTCGGTGTCGCGGAAGCCGAGGAAGAGGTGCTTGCCGTGCGCCTCGGTGGCGGTGAGCGCGGCGCCGTCGAGCAGGGCCGCGGCGTCGGCGAACTTGCCCTGCGGGCTGCTCACCCGGGCCGCGGTGCCTGCGAAGCGCTCGGCGCAGTCCTGCGCCAGGCGGTGGATGGTGTGCCCCTCTGGCACGGCCGGGCGTCCTTCCTGCCGGTCTTCCTGCTGTTGCTCCGCCGGGTGCCCGGTCCCCGTACCCCCACCGCCCGCCGCGCCCGGGTGACGGGTGCGGCGGGCGGCGGGTACGGCGGGAGGGGGCCCGGTGTTACGACTGGGGGTGGTGAGCCGGGATGGGCGGCAGCTCGCCGGTGTTCTCGTAGTTCGTCAGCATGTCGATGCGGCGGATGTGACGCTCGTCACCGGAGAAGGGGGTGTTGAGGAACACCTCGACGAACTTGGTCGCCTCCTCCTCGGAGTGCATCCGCGCACCCACCGCGACGACGTTGGCGTCGTTGTGCTGGCGGCCGAGGGCGGCGGTCTCCTCGCTCCAGGCCAGGGCGGCACGCACCCCCTTGACCTTGTTGGCGGCGATCTGCTCGCCGTTGCCGGAGCCGCCGATCACGATGCCGAGGGCGCCCGGGTCGGCCGCCGCGCGCTCCGCGGCCCGGAGGCAGAAGGGCGGGTAGTCGTCCTGGGCGTCGTAGATGTGGGGCCCGCAGTCGACGGGCTCGTGCCCCGCCGCCTTCAGCCAGTCGACGAGGTGGTTCTTGAGTTCGTAGCCCGCATGGTCGGAGCCGAGATACACGCGCATGTACCGAGTGTGACACGCCCGATTCCGGGCAGCAGCTCCGGGTTCGGTAGGGGATATGTGAGCCAGGCCATAGAAGCTCAAGGAAACCTCAAGTAACAATCCGGATTCAGAGGTTCCCGAATTCGTTCCCCTCGGATTCACTGAACCGCCTCGCACACCGCTCGTGCGAGGCCCCGTACAAGGTCGTTTCAGGCGGCACCCACGGGTCCGTACGGGAAATGCACCACAGGCGCAAAGGAAATCCGTCCATGACCCCTGGTTCCGGACTTCAAGCAGGACTCAAGAACCGCCATCTGTCGATGATCGCGATCGGTGGCGTGATCGGTGCCGGACTGTTCGTCGGCTCCAGTTCCGGTATCGCCACGGCGGGCCCCGGCATTCTGCTGTCCTACGCCCTCGTCGGCACGCTCGTCGTCCTCGTGATGCGGATGCTCGGCGAGATGTCGGCGGCGAATCCGACCTCCGGCTCCTTCTCGGCGCACGCCGACCGGGCGCTGGGCCGCTGGGCGGGCTTCTCGATCGGCTGGCTCTACTGGTTCTTCTGGGTCGTCGTCCTCGCCGTCGAGGCGACGGCCGGCGCGGGCATCCTGCACGGCTGGATACCGGCGGTCCCGCAATGGGCCTGGGCCCTGATCGTGATGGCCGTCCTGACGGCCACGAACCTGGTCTCCGTGGGCTCCTACGGTGAGTTCGAGTTCTGGTTCGCCGGGATCAAGGTCGTGGCGATCGGCGCGTTCATCGTGATCGGCGCGCTGGCCGTGTTCGGCGTGCTGCCGGGCGTGCACAGCGACAAGGCCGGGCTGTCGAACCTGACCGCGCACGGCGGTTTCCTGCCGCACGGTCCGGGCGCGATCCTCACCGGTGTGCTGCTGGTCGTGTTCTCCTTCATGGGCAGCGAGATCGCCACGCTGGCGGCCGGCGAGTCTGAGGACCCGCAGCGCGCGGTCACCAAGTCGACCAACAGCATCATCTGGCGTATCGGTGTCTTCTACCTGGGCTCGATCCTCGTCGTGGTCTCGCTGCTGCCGTGGAACGACCCGTCGATCGCGAAGGACGGCTCGTACGTCGCCGCCCTGGGCTCCCTGGGCATCCCGCACGCCGACCAGATCATGCAGTTCATCGTGCTGACCTCGGTGCTGTCCTGCCTCAACTCGGGCCTGTACACCGCCTCCCGCATGGCGTTCTCGCTCGGCGACCGCGGTGACGCGCCGAAGGCGTTCGCCCGTACCAACTCGCGTGGCGTGCCGATGGCGGCCATCCTCGCGTCCGTCGCGTTCGGCTTCCTCGCGGTCTTCTTCAACTACGCCTACCCGAAGACGGTCTTCCTCTTCCTGGTCAACTCCAGCGGTGCGGTGGCCCTGTTCGTGTGGCTGGTCATCTGCTTCTCGCAGCTCCGCATGCGGAAGATCATCCAGCGCGAGGCGCCGGAGAAGCTCGTCGTCAAGATGTGGCTGTACCCGTACCTCACCTGGGCGACCGCCGCGCTGATCGTCTTCGTCCTCGGCTACATGCTCACCGACACCAAGGGCGAGAGCAGCGGCCGCGTCACGGTCCTGCTGTCCCTCGGCGTGGCCGCGGTCGTGATCGCCGTCGCCCTGATCAAGGAGAAGGTCGCCGGCGGGCGTCCGGCTCCGGCGGTCGAGGAGGAGACGGACAAGGTGGCGGTCGGCTGACGCCGCTGACACCACGAGCGACCTGAGAGGGGAGGAAGCCCGGCACGGGCTTCCTCCCCTCTGGCATGCGCGGCTCCGTCCGGAGTGGCGGGCGGGACGAGAAGCGCCCTTGACCTTGTCGTGTCCGGACGAGTCGGCCGGATTCCGTCCCGGCTGCCTGGCAGTGCGGGCCGCTGCGGGCGCCTGGGGCCGAGGGGGCGGAACTCGTCGTGCCGCGGGCCTTATCCACGGGACGGCCGGCGAAGCAGTTCGCGGAACGCGCGGCCGTACGCCGAGGACGGCCGCCTGCTGTGCCGCGGGTCCTGCGCCCGAGGGCGGCGGTAACGCCGGTGTCCCCCTGCCAGTGGCGTCAACTCCGCCTGGTGGATGAGGTACTTCGGCGCCGGTTCGACCTGTGCCCGTGTGCGCTGGTTCATGTCCTCGTCCAGGCGCTGCAGTTGCTCCATCTCGATGGCCCGACCCGCGTACGGGCAGGCCCGCTCGGGCGACCGCCGCCGCGCTGTCCGCGCGGTCGCACGCACTGTGGGCGGCGGCGCGGTGCCGTGGCATTGGCCAGGTCTTGGCCGTTCCCGCGGCGGTGGCGGGGACCTGGGCGTTACCGCCGACGCTGTCCGTCTGCGGCCTTTGGCCGCCGGGTGTGCGGCGAGTCCACCGGTGCGCCGGGCGCCGTCGTGGGCGCGGGGCGGCCCTCGTGAGCCGGGCTGCCCTTCCGGCGGCATGCGTGCCGCGACGACGGCAGCACGGTACGCCGTGGCGGCGTAGGCGGCGGGACGGGACGCGCGTACTGCGGAGTGGAAAACGGTGACGGCCACGCGGGCCGCGTCCCTGGCCCCGCTGCGCGGACTCTCCCACCTTGCGGGCCGCGTGACCGACGGCGGTTGCCCTTCGCCGTCGCCGCGCCTGAGCGGGGAGGTGTCCCCAGGGCGAAAGGAGGGCGGCAAGAATACGCAGGCCACTCCAAAGCTCGGTGTCCAAAGCGCTCATTGAGATCGACCAAAAGACCAACGCACATGCGACGGAAATCCCGCCGACCGGAGTTCCGCGCAGGAACACACGGGCGCTCAAGCCGGGACGCGACAAATTCGTGCCGCAATCTCATACGCCTAAAGGGCATCCGAAGAATCACCCGACCTCACTCCACCGACGACCACATCGAGCACGAAGCAAGAGGGGGCAAAAGACCAAGTTCCACATCCCGGATGATTACTCGTGTCACGCACACCTACCCTCCTGCGCGACCACTCCAACCCCGCAAGACGTCCATCGAAGATGATCTAAACCCTCACCCGCTTGTGAGGTACACCACTTTCAATAGGGGTGGTTTGAGCGTTTTTGCCCTACCCAAACGGCTGGACAAAGATCAATCCTTTGCGATTACATAGCGCAGCCCATGGGGTTCTCGACGGCAGGTCCGGAAACTCGGCCGACCGCGCCGAAGCGCAAGGTTTGCTCCGTCTGCCCGTTTCCGCACGCAGTGCCGCCGAGTGAACAAGAAGCCCGTTAAATCTCCATTCTCGCGGGGGAACGGAGGACCGTTTTCGGCCAATGGAGGGGGTGGGGAATGCGATCCCGCAAGTCGACCCACTCCGACCACCAGGACGCTTGGTTAAGTCGAAGCCCTGAAAGAATCTCCCGATTCCGCCGGTCGCGGACAATGACCGGCCACGTCCTGAGCCCCGCAATATCTGAACATTCCGGGCACCCGACGGAAACGTCGAAGACGTTGAACAGGGACGAAAATCGCGCGGCGCGCGCCGGTCACCGGCGAAGGCTTCGACTCCCCGCAGGCCGACAGGCTCCCCTCGGCCCGGGTCGACACGACCGTCGGCGTCGAGGAGCACACCCACACCATCGACAGGAACAGCTTCGGCCCCGCGCTCGCGGAGACCCGCGCTTCCGCGCAACTCCCGCCGTCCGCCCAGCTGTTCGCCGTCCGGTGTCTCTCCGGACGAAGACCTTTGTCACGAGGAATTCATGGTCACCCCCAACGCCAGACCCTTCCGGCTCGCCACCATCGCCGCCGCTCTCGTCGCGACGCCCTTCGTGCTGACCGCCGCGCCCGCGCAGGCCGTCACCGGCACCGTTCCGTCCGACGCCACCTACGCCGCCACCGCGCGCCTGGACATCGGTGACAGCACCCGCGGCTGCTCCGGAGTCCTGGTCGACACCGAGTGGCTGCTCACGGCCGCCAGCTGCTTCGCCACCGACCCCGCCACCAGCCTCGCGGTACCCGCCGGCAAGCCCGCGCTGAAGACCACCGCGACCATCGGCCGCACGGACCTCGCCGGCACGCAGGGCGAGGTCCGCACGGTGGTGGAGCTGGTGCCCCGCACCGACCGCGACGTGGTGCTGGCCCGCCTGAACCGGCCGGTCACCACGGTCGCCCCGCTCGCGCTGTCCGCCACGGCCGCCACCACCGGCGAGGACCTCCAGGTCGCCGGTTACGGCCGCACCGCGGACGAGTGGGCGCCGATGAAGCTGCACACCGGCACGTTCACCGTGGGCGCCACCGACGCCACCACCGCCGCGGTCACCGGCAAGAACGGCGTCTCCATCTGCGCCGGCGACACCGGCGGCCCCGTCGTCCGCGCGGAGGCGGGCGGCGCCAAGCTCGTCGCCCTCAGCAGCCGTTCCTACCAGGGCGGTTGCTTCGGCGTCCCCGGCACCGAGACGCGCACCGACGGCGTCGGCACCCGGGTCGACGACCTGGGTGGCTGGATCAGCTCCAAGGCGGGTGCCACCCGTATCACCGACTTCAACTGCGACGGCGTGGAGGACATCGCGATCGCGGACCCCGAGGCGAGTGTGGCCGGTGACGCCAAGGCGGGTCTCGTCCGTGTCGTCTACGGCGGCGGCAAGGGCACGGCGGAGATCAACCAGGACCTCGACTGGGTGTCCGGCGGCTCCGAGGCGAACGACGGCTTCGGATCGGCGATCGACACCGTCGACTACAACGAGGACGGCTGCACCGACCTGGTCGTCGGCACCCCGGGCGAGGACCTCGGGAGCGCGACCGACGCCGGTATGGCCGACGTGCTCTACGGCGCCCCGGACGGCGTCGGCACCGGCGCGCAGAAGGCCACCCACTTCGAGCAGGGCGCCGGTGCCGGCGCGCTGCTGGGCAGCGTCTCGGAGACGGGCGACCGGCTCGGCGCCGCCATCGCCGCCGGTACCACCGCCTCCGGCGAGCCCTACGTCGCGATCGGTGACCCGGGTGAGGACCTCGGCACCATCGCCGACGCGGGCTCGGTGATCTACGCCCACGCCAACACCAACGTCGGCATCAGCCAGGACAGCACCGGCGTCCCCGGGGCCGCCGAGGCGGGCGACAAGTTCGGCAGCGTCATCGCCGCCGACGCCAACCACATCGCCGTCGGCGCCCCCAACGACGCCATCGGCGCCGACACCGACGCCGGCAACGTGATGGTCTTCGACCAGAAGCTGAACTCCGAGGGCAAGCCCACCGCCCTGTTCGGCATGGACCAGGACCTCGACACCGTCTCCGGCGGCGCCGAGGCGGGCGACCTGTTCGGCAAGTCCCTCGCCCTGGTCCCGTACCGTCCCTCCGGCTCCGCCACGGCCACCGACTCGATCCTCGCGGTCGGCTCGCCCGGCGAGGACCTCACGCTCGACACCGCCACCAAGGCCGACGCCGGTAACGTCATCACCTTCCAGGTCAAGGCCAACGGCACCTTCACCCAGCTCAAGGCGATCGACACGGGCACGGCCGACGACGACGTCTCCGGCACCATCGAGGCCGGTGACCAGTTCGGCTCGTCCGTGACCGCCGTCAACACCGCGCCCCGCGCGGTCGGCACCGCCGCCACGATGAGGCTCGCCGTCGGCAGCGTCGGTGAGGCCATCGGTACGGAGGCGGGCGCCGGGTCCGTCCAGACGTTCCCCCTGCTCGGTGCCCCCGGCGCCAGCGACCGCTGGATCCAGGTCGGCGACAGCGCCGGTATCTCCGGCACCCCGGCCGCCGGTCAGAAGCTGGGCTCCAGCATCCGCTTCACCGGCACCCGGCTCTACGTCGGCATGCCGTTCGGTCCCAGCGCCTACGGCGCCCTGTACGCCCTGCCGATGTCCAACGTGACCGCCGGCGGCACCGCCGCTCCGGTCACCGCCTACCAGCCGGGCACCGGCGGCCTCCCCGCCGTCGGCACCCGCTTCGGCGCCAGCGCCCGCTGACGCGGAAACGGCACTGCGGCACTGCGGCACGCATGAAAGAAGCCCCGAGGACCACTGCGGTCCTCGGGGCTTCCGGCGTCCGGCGTCCGGCGCCGACGGTTCCGGTGTCAGCGCTTGGCGGCGAACTTCCAGGCCGTGGGCAGCGCGCCCATGGCCAGGGCGGCCTTCAGGGCGTCGCCGATCAGGAAGGGAGTCAGACCGGCCGCTATCGCCTGGGTCAGGGACATGTGGGCCGCGAGGGCCAGGTACGGGACGCCGACCGCGTAGATGATCGCCTCGCCGAGGAGCATCGTGCCCGCCATGCGCAGCGGAGAGCGGTCCGCGCCGCGGCGGGCCAGGGCGCCGACGGCGGCCGAGGCGAGGATCATGCCGAGGACGTAGCCGAAGGAGACCGCGCCGGAGCCGGAACCGCCCTCCGCGAACCACGGCACGCCGACGACGCCCGCGACCGCGTACAGCGCGAGGGAGAGGACGCCGCGGCGGGCACCGAGCGCGGTGCCGACGAGGAGCGCGGCGAAGGTCTGACCGGTCACCGGGACCGGGGAGCCCGGCACCGGGACGGCGATCTGGGCCGCGAGACCGGTGAGGGCGGCGCCGCCGAGCACGAGGGCGGCGTCGCGCACGCGGGACGCAGGGATGAGGTCGGCGAGGACTGCGCCGGGGCGAGCGAGGACGCTGGCGGTGCTCATGGGGACTCCGCGGGTGTGTGGGCAGGTGACAACTCACCGACGCTATACCGGCGGCCAACCCCCGATCACCGTCCGCGCTCGACAAAGGCGTGAACAGGCGCTTGGTGGGCTCCGGACAAAGGATGCCGGTTACACCGGGATCGGCGTGATGCCCGTCACCCCGGCCGGGTGGCCGGGACCACCCAGGTAAGTGGACGTACACATTCCGTAAGCGATTTGTCCGTATCGTGGGCGCTTTCCGCGCCTCCTCCCGGAAACCGCCCAGACTGGTGGAGTTTTTTTACCCACTGTCGGACTACCGGACTGGACGAGCCCCGCCCCATGCCCAGCACCACCACGCAGCAACCACCGCAGCAGCGGGAACAGGGCGTCCCCCTCGCCTCCGGCCTCAAGCAGCGCCATCTGTCCATGATCGCCCTGGGTGGCGTGATCGGCGCCGGTCTCTTCGTCGGCTCCGGCGCGGGGATCGCCGCCGCGGGTCCCTCCATCGTCGTCGCGTACGCCCTCTCCGGCTTCCTCGTGCTGCTGGTGATGCGGATGCTGGGCGAGCTGTCGGCGGCGTACCCGTCCTCGGGTTCCTTCTCCGCGCACGCCGAGCGGGCGATCGGCCCGTGGGCCGGGTTCACGGTCGGCTGGTCCTTCTGGATCATGCAGTGCACGGTCGTCGGCCTGGAGGGCATCGGCGCCGGGAAGATCGTCAGCGGCTGGCTGCCCGGCACCCCGCAGTGGGCCTGGGTCGCCCTGTTCATGGTGGTGTTCTGCGGCGCGAACCTGGCCGCCGTGAAGAACTTCGGCGAGTTCGAGTTCTGGTTCGCCGCGCTGAAGGTCGGCGCGATCGTGCTGTTCCTGGTCCTCGGCGTGCTGGCCATCGCGGGCGTGCTGCCCGGCACCCACTCCCCCGGCGCCTCCCACCTCACCCACTTCCTGCCGAACGGCGCCCAGGGCCTGGTCCTCGGCCTGCTCGCGTCGGTGTTCGCGTACGGCGGCCTGGAGACGGTGACCATCGCGGCCGCCGAGTCGGAGGACCCGGTGCGGGGTGTCGCCACCGCCGTGCGCACCACCATGTGGCGGATCGCGCTGTTCTACCTCGGCTCCATGGCCGTCGTCGTCACCCTCGTCCCCTGGAACTCCCCGGAGGTCGTGGCGCGCGGCCCGTACGTCGCCGCCCTCGACACCCTCGGCATCCCCGGCGCGGGCCGCGTCATGGACGTGGTCGTCCTCGCCGCCCTGCTCTCCGCGATGAACGCCAACATCTACGGCTCCTCGCGCATGCTCCACTCCCTGGTCGGCCGGGGTCTCGGCCCGAAGGCGCTGGCGAAGGTGACCGGCGGGGTGCCCCGGATCGCCGTCCTGGTCTCCTCGGTGTTCGGCTTCGCGTGCGTGCTGCTCAGCTACTGGCGCCCGGACGACGTGTTCATGTGGCTGCTGAACATGATCGGCGCGGTGATCCTGGTCGTCTGGATCTTCGTCGGCGTCTCCCAGCTGATCCTGCGCCGCCGCGCCGAGCGCGCGGGTGCCGAGCGGCCCGCCGTCCTGATGTGGGGCTTCCCCTGGCTGACCTGGGTCGCCCTGCTCGGCATGGTCGTGATCCTGGTGCTGATGGCCCGGCAGCCGGACACCCGGGCCCAGCTGTGGTCCACGGGCGGCCTGACGCTGGCCCTGGCGGCGGGCGGCTACGCCTGGCAGCGGGCGCGCGCCAAACGCTGAAGCCGGAGAAGACCAAGGCCCCCACGAGCGACACGTGGGGGCCTTTGTCGTGCCCCGGGCCCCCACCGGTCGCTTCTTGTTGCTAGCGTGTAGTTGCAAGTCCTTTGCAATAAGTCTCGGAGGGGACCCGTCCATGCCCGTCTACACGCTGCCCGAACTGCCCTACGACTACGCCGCGCTCGCCCCCGTGATCAGCCCCGAGATCATCGAGCTGCACCACGACAAGCACCACGCGGCGTACGTGAAGGGCGCCAACGACACCCTGGAGCAGCTCGCCGAGGCGCGGGACAAGGACGCCTGGGGCTCGGTCAACGGCCTGGAGAAGAACCTGGCCTTCCACCTCTCCGGGCACATCCTGCACAGCGTCTACTGGCAGAACATGACCGGCCCGAAGGACGGCGGCGGCGAGCCGCTGGCCCAGGACGGCGTGGGCGAACTGGCCGACGCGATCACGGAGTCCTTCGGCTCGTTCCAGAACTTCAAGACCCAGCTCTCCAAGGCGTCCGCGACGACGCAGGGCTCCGGCTGGGGCGTCCTCGCCTACGAACCGCTCAGCGGCCGGCTGATCGTGGAGCAGGTCTACGACCACCAGGGCAACGTAGGCCAGGGCTCGACCCCGGTCCTGGTCTTCGACGCCTGGGAGCACGCCTTCTACCTCCAGTACCGCAACCAGAAGGTCGACTTCATCGAGGCCATGTGGCAGGTCGTGAACTGGCAGGACGTGGCCCGGCGGTACGCGGCCGCGAAGGAGCGGGCGGACGTGCTGCTGCTGGCTCCCTGAAGCCGGTTCCCGTGGACCCCTGAGGTCCGTCGATCGTCCCGCCTCGTGATCGTCTTCTCACCCTTCACGCGGGCGGGCGGATGAGGGAGACCCCCTGCGAGGACGTGACTCGCGGGGGGTTTTCCGTACCCCGAGGGTCCACCGATCGGTGGACCCGAAGACCGACCGAACACCCGTGCCGCCGAAATGCCCCGCGCGGCAAGGATCTCGGGCATGAGAAACCTGACTGTACGCATGGCACGCGTCAGTGCGCGCCACCCCTGGCGGGCGCTCGTCGGCTGGCTTCTGTTCGTGGCGCTGTGCCTCGGCGCGGGCGGTGCCGTCGGTACACACAGCGCCACTACCGCCGACTACCGGGTCGGCGAGGCCGGCCGGGCCGAGGCCATGGCTGTCGGAGGTCACCTGGAGCGGCCGGCGGCCGAGCAGGTCCTGATCTCCGCCCGTTCGGGTGCGCTGGACGGGTCGGACGCCCCCTCGGCCGCCCGGGATCTCACCGCCCGGATGAAGCGGCTGCCCGAGGTCGCGGGAGTGGCGGCACCCGTCCGCTCGAAGGACGGGAACGTCCTCATGGTCGAGGTGTCGCTCAAGGGCGAGGAGCGGCTGGCGAAGGACAAGGTCGGCGCGCTCGTCGCACAGACCGCGGCGGTCCGGAAGGCGTATCCCACGCTGCTTCTCCAGGAGACCGGCAGCCCTTCCATCAGCGAGGGCGTCGACCGGCAGCGGGGCGACGACCTCGCCCTCTCCGAGAAGCTGACCCTGCCCGTCACCCTGCTCACGCTGCTGGTGGCCTTCGGTTCTCTCACCATGGCCGCGGTGCCGCTGCTGCTCGCGCTGTCGTCGATCGCGGCCGCCGTCGGCCTGTCCATGCTCGCCTCCCACCTCAGCCCCGACGCCGGGGTCGGCACCAACGTCATCCTGATGATCGGCCTCGCCGTGGGCGTCGACTACACCCTCTTCCACCTCAAACGGGAACGTGAGGAACGCGCGCGCGGCGGCGGCCGGCTGAGCACCGAGGCACTGGTGGAGCTGGCCGCGGCCACCTCCGGCCGGGCCGTGGTGGTCTCCGGGCTCGCCGTCGTCGCCTCCACCGCCACCCTGTACCTGGCCTCGGACGTCATCTTCTCGTCGCTCGCCACCGGCACGATCGTGGTCGTCCTGGTCGCGGTCGCCAGCTCGCTGACCGCGTTGCCCGCCCTGCTGACCCTCCTCGGCAGGCGGGCCGAACGCCGGGCCCGCAGGCGCGCCTCGCGCGGAAAGGCACCCCGACGGGTCCGCGGCACGGACGGCGGCCGGTTCTGGTCGACCCTGCTGCGGCCCGCCGCCCGGCACCCGCTCACCACCCTGTGCTGCTCGCTGCTCGCGCTGGCCGCCTTGGTCCTCCCGCTCAGCGGTCTGAAAATCACCGAGATGAGCCGGGACACGCATTCCCGGGAGATCCCCGCGATGCGGGTGTACGACCGGCTCAACGCGGAGTTCCCCGACCGACGGGTCACCCACCAGGTCGTCGTACGGGCGGGCGCCGCGCAGGCCGACGAGGTGGCCGCGCAGGTGCGCGCGCTGGCCCGGAAGGCCGACGCCGACCCGTTGTTCGCGGCCGGCTCCCGTGTCCGGGTCTCCGCCGACCGCCGTGTCACCAGCCTGGAGCTGCGCGTGCCCCACCTCGGCAACTCCCCGCAGGCGTACGACTCGCTGGAGCACCTGCGCGACGACTACCTGCCCGCCACCGTCGGCCGGATCGGCGGCGCGGAGTACGGCGTGACCGGCGACGTCGCCCGCTACACCGACTATCCGGCCCATCAGAACGGCAAACTGCCCCTGGTGCTCGGCGCGTTGCTGCTGGTGACGTTCCTGATGACGCTGTACGCGTTCCGCTCGGTCGTCCTCGGTCTCATCGGTGTCGTGCTGAACCTGTTGTCGGCGGCGGCAGCGCTCGGGCTGCTCGTCCTGGTCTTCCAGCACACCTGGGCCGAGGGCCTGCTCGGCTTCCACTCGACGGGTTCGATCGGCTCCCGGGTGCCGCTGTTCCTGTTCGTGATCCTGTTCGGCCTGTCGATGGACTACCAGGTGTTCGTGGTCAGCCGGATCCGCGAGGCCGTGCTCGCTGGCGTTTCGACACGGCAGGCCGTGCTGGACGGGATCCGGCGCTCGGCCGGCGTGGTGACCAGCGCGGCCGTGGTGATGACGACGGTCTTCGCCAGTTTCGTGTTCCTCCACATCATCGAGATGAAGCAGATCGGGTTCGTGCTCGCGGCGGCCGTCCTCATCGACGCCTTCGTGGTCCGCGTCCTCGTCCTGCCGTCGGCGTTGCTGCTGCTCGGCGAGCGGACCTGGTGGCCGGTGCGCCCCGCGCGGGCCGTCGAATCCGCCCCCGCTCCCGCCCTGGCCGACGTACCTTGATCGCCATGACGACGCTCGCCGGCACGTCCACGGATGCCTTCTGGGCCACCTCGCTGCGTCGGTGGAACACCGTGTGCTGGGCGCTGTTCGCCTGGATGGCCGTCGGGATCGCCGCCCTGGGCGACGGGCCCGCCCGGTACACGGCGCTCGCGATGCTCGCCGGTGTGGCCCTGGCCTTCGCGGTGCTGCACCGCTTCCCGGACAACCCCGTCCTGCGCCCGCACGGCTACCTCGTCGTGCTGGTGCTGGCGCTCGGCGGGCTGGCGTACCTGGGAACCAGTTACGCGGCACTGTTCATGGTGACGCTGCCGCACTACTGGATGTTCGGGCGGACCCCGCGGATCTCCCTGGGCTTCCTCGGCCTGGCCACCGTGACCACGCTGACCGGGAGTTGGGTGCAGCAGGGCTGGTCCGCGGAGTTCTTCGGCAAGACCGCGGTGGGCACGCTGATCGTCGTCGCGGTGGGGGTACTGATCGGGCTGTGGGCGCGGGCGGTGGTCGAGCAGAGCACCGAACGCGCCCGGCTCATCGCCGAGTTGGAACGTACCCAGAGCGAACTGTCCGAGGCGCACCAGCGTCAGGGTGCGGCGGACGAGCGGGAGCGGATGGCACGGGAGATCCACGACACCCTCGCCCAGGGCTTCGCGTCCATCGTGGTCCTCGCGGAGGCGGCCCGGGCGGGGCTGGGGAGTGATCCGGGGCGCAGCGCACGGCAGTTGCGTTCGATCGAGTCGACGGCCCGGGAGAACCTCGCCGAGGCGCGGGAGCTGGTCGGCTCGGGCGGGCAGGCTGGCGGGGCCGCGTCCGGTTCGGTGACCCTGACGCTGTGCCGCGTCCTGGACCGGTTCGCGGAGGACACCGGTCTCGCCGTGGAGGCGGAGCTGACCGAGATGGACTGCGACCAGCAGACCCGGATCGCGCTGCTGCGCTGCACCCAGGAGTCCCTGGCCAACGTGCGCAAGCACGCCGGTGCCTCCACGGTCGGGGTGGTGCTGGCCCGCCGGCCGGACGGGGTGGAGCTGGAGATCACCGACGACGGCCGGGGGTTCGTGGTGGAGGAGTCCGCCGGTTTCGGGCTCGACGGCATGCGCAAGCGGCTGGCGGAGCTGGGCGGGAGGCTCACGGTGACCAGCTCGGTGGGCGACGGGACACGGATTCTGGCGGTGCTGCCGTCGGGCGGGAGGCAGCGGCCATGAGCGCGGTGAGGCCGCCGGCCGGCGGGGAGGAGAGGCCATGAGCGGTGCGGGACTGCGGGTCGTCGTGGTCGACGACCACGCCGTGATGCGGGCGGGGGTGGTGGCGCTGCTGGACGGCGAACCCGGCATCGAGATCGTCGGCGAGGCCGGGGACGGCCGGGCCGCGCTGGACCTGGTCGCCCGGCACGGTCCTGACGTGGCCCTGGTGGACCTGCGCATGCCGGTCCTCGACGGGGTCGCCACGACCGCGGCGATCGTCGCCCGGCATCCCCGCACCCGGGTGCTGATCCTGACGACGTACGACACCGACACCGACATCGAGCGCGGGGTGGAGGCCGGGGCCATCGGCTATCTGCTCAAGGACACCACCCGCGAACAGCTCGCCGACGCGATCCGCTCGGCGGCGCGCGGCGAGACGGTGCTCGCGCCACGGGTGGCGGAGAAGCTGGTGGCCCGGATGCGGCGGCCCGTCCACGATCCGCTGACCACCCGGGAGACCGACGTCCTGCGCGCGGTGGCCGACGGCCTCACCAACGCGGAGATCGGCCGGCGCCTGGTCATCTCGGAGGCCACCGTGAAGACCCATCTGCTGCGCCTGTTCGCGAAGCTCGACGTGAACGACCGCACGCGGGCCGTGGTGGTGGCCATGGAGCGGGGGCTGCTGCGGCGGCCGTAGCGGCTCGCCGCCGGGACGCGGGGCGGCGGAAGCGGTACATCCGCGGCCGTGCACGGGGAGGACCCCGGGGCGGCGGCCGTGCGGCCGGCCCGTCCGAGGAGGCGCTCATGGCATGGGGTGCCGCCGCTGCCGGCGCAAACCGAACCGGCAGGACGGCGGCTTCTCCCCTCCCGGGGATGTCCGGGGACGCCGGGCCGGAGCCCGCTGCTCAGAGGTTGCTGAAGTCGGGCCCCTGCGTCCGGGTCCGCTTCAGCTCGTAGAAGCCGGGGACCGAGGCGACCGCGAGGGTGCCGTCCCAGAGGCGGGCCGCCTGCTCGCCCTTGGGGGCCGGGGTGACGACCGGGCCGAAGAAGGCGATCTGCTCGCCGTCGGGACCGGGGACCGCGATGACCGGGGTGCCGACCTCCTGGCCGACCTTCTCGATGCCCTCCTTGTGGGAGGCGCGCAGCTCGGCGTCGAACTCGAAGTCGGTCTGGTCGAAGTAGTCGATGAGGTCGGCGGGCAGGCCCGCCTCGGCGAGCGCGCCCTCGACGGCCTCGCGGGTCGGGCCCTCGCCGTCGTTGTGGATACGGGTGCCGAGCGCGGTGTACAGCGGGCCGAGGACGTCCGCGCCGTACTTCTGCCAGGCCGCGGTGACCACCCGGACCGGCTGCCACGCCTTGGTGGCGAGCATGTCCCGGTACTCCTCGGGCAGCTCGTCGATGCGGTCCTCGTTGAGGACGGCGAGGCTCATGATGTGCCAGCGGACCTCGATGTCGCGGACCTTCTCCACCTCCAGCACCCAGCGGGAGGTCATCCAGGCCCAGGGGCACAGCGGGTCGAACCAGAAGTCCACCGGGGTCTTGCCCGACGTGGTCGCGGTCTCGGACATGTCTCTCCTAGCGAAACGGTCTTTACCGGCGGCAACATCGCCTCCGGCCCCGCAATTCCCCGATGCCGCCGGTCAGGACCGCATGGCAGGATCGTGCCGTTCAGAGCCTGAATCTCGCGACCACAAGGGAGTGCCGCCGTGCCCGGTGAGAATCTGTCCCGCGACGAGGCCCGGGAGCGGGCCGCGCTGCTGTCCGTCGACGGGTACGACGTGTCGCTCGACCTGCGTTCCGCCGTCGGTGACGCCGACGACGCCGCCGCTGCGCGCACGTTCCGCTCGGTGACGACGATCCGCTTCGGCTGCGCCGAGCCGGGCGCCTCCACCTTCGCGGACCTGATCGCGCCGTCGGTGAACTCCGTGACGCTCAACGGCCGTGACCTGGACCCGGCCGAGGTCTTCGACGGCTCCCGGGTACTCCTCACGGACCTGGCCGCCGAGAACGAGCTGACCGTGGACGCGCAGTGCGCCTACTCCCGCACCGGCGAGGGCATGCACCGCTTCGTCGACCCCGAGGACGGCGAGGTCTACCTCTACACGCAGTACGAACCGGCCGACGCGCGGCGGGTGTTCGCCAACTTCGAGCAGCCGGACCTCAAGGCGCCCTACCGCTTCGAGGTGCAGGCCCCCGAGGGCTGGCGGGTGTGGAGCAACGGCGCCGGTGAACTCGCGGACGGAGTCTGGAAGTTCGCGGAGACCAAGCCCATCTCGACGTACATCACCTGCGTGGTGGCGGGCCCGTACCATTACGTCACGGACTCCTACGAGCGCGTCCTCGATGACGGGTCCAAGCTGGAGATCCCGCTCGGCGCGATGTGCCGCAAGGGTCTGGCGCCGTACTTCGACGCCGACGACGTCTTCCTGATCACCAAGCAGGGCCTGGACTTCTTCCACGAGAACTTCGACTACCCGTACCCCTTCGGGAAGTACGACCAGGCGTTCGTGCCGGAGTACAACCTCGGGGCGATGGAGAACCCGGGTCTGGTGACCTTCCGCGAGGAGTACATCTTCCGCGGCAAGGTGACGCAGACGTCGTACGAGGCGCGGGCCAACGTCATCCTGCACGAGATGGCGCACATGTGGTTCGGCGACCTGGTCACCATGGTGTGGTGGGACGACCTGTGGCTGAAGGAGTCCTTCGCGGACTTCATGGGCACCTTCGCGAACGTGGGCGCGACCCGGTTCAAGGACGCCTGGACGACCTTCGCCAACCGCCGCAAGGCGTGGGCCTACCGCGCCGACCAGCTGCCCTCCACGCATCCGATCACGGCCGACATTCGCGACCTCCAGGACGCCAAGCTCAACTTCGACGGCATCACCTACGCCAAGGGCGCCTCGGTGCTCAAGCAGCTGGTGGCGTATGTCGGACAGGACGCCTTCCTGGAGGGCGCCCGCCGCTACTTCAAGCGCAACGCGTACGGCAACACCCGTCTGGGCGACCTGCTTTCGGTGCTCGCGGAGACCAGCGGGCGGGACATGACGGCGTGGGCCGCGTCGTGGCTCCAGACGGCCGGGGTCAACTCCCTGACCCCGCAGGTGCTGTTGGACGACGAGGGCCGGGTGGCGGAACTGGCCGTGGTGCAGGAGGCCCCCGAGTCGCATCCCGAACTGCGGCCGCACCGGGTGCGGGTGGGGCTGTACCGGCGCGACACGGAAGGCTCGCTGGAGCGTTACGCGAGCGTCGAGACCGACGTCGAGGGTCCGCGCACCGTCGTCGCCGAACTGGCCGGTGCCGAGGCCCCCGAGCTGGTACTCGTCAACGACGACGACCTCACCTACTGCAAGATCCGCTTCGACGAGACCTCCCTCGCGACCCTGCGCGAGCACCTGGGCGCGCTGTCCGACCCCCTCGCCCGCGCGCTCGCCTGGTCCGCGCTGTGGAACCTGACCCGGGACGCGCTGCTGCCCGCGCGGGACTTCCTGGAGCTGGTGCTGCGCTTCGCGGGCCGCGAGTCCGACATCGGCGTGCTCCAGATGCTGCACGCCTGGGCGGGCACGGCCCTGGAGCGGTACGCGGCGCCCGAGTGGCGGGAGACCGGCGCCGACCTGCTGGCGCGGGGTGCCCTGGAGGAGCTGCGGGCGGCGGAGCCGGGCAGCGAACACCAGCTGGCCTGGGCCCGGTTCTTCGCCTCGGCCGCCGCCGCGCCCGCCGATCTCGCGCTGCTGAAGGCACTCCTTGACGGCACCGAGACCGTCGAGGGGCTGAGCGTGGACCAGGAGCTGCGCTGGGCGTTCCTGGAGCCGCTGGCCGCGCACGGGGTGGCCGACGAGGAGCTGCTCGTGGCCGAGCTGTCCCGCGACGACACCGCCTCCGGCAAGCGGCACCAGGTGCGGTGCCTGGCGGCCCGTCCCTCGGCGGCGGTCAAGGCGCAGGCGTGGGCGCAGGTAGTGGAGTCCGACCGGCTGTCGAACGCGCTGGTCGGGGCGACGATCGCGGGCTTCTCCCAGCCCTCGCAGCGCCGGCTGACCGCGCCGTACGCGGAGAAGTACTTCGCAGCGATCGACCGGATCTGGCGCGAGCGGTCCATCCAGATCGGCATGGACATCGTGAGCGGGCTCTTCCCGGCCTACCAGGACCGTCAGGAGACGCTGGACGCGACGGACGCGTGGCTCGCGGAGCACGCGGAAGCGGCTCCGGCACTGCGCCGCCTGGTGCTGGAGGCGCGGGACGACCTGGCCCGCGCGCTGCGCGCCCAGGCGTGCGACGCGAAGGCCGACGGACGCTGATCTTCAGCCCGGCCTTCAGCCCGACCTTTGGCCTGAACTTGGCCGCTCGGTGACCGTTACCGAATCCGGGCACGCCCACCCGTAACCCCTGGTCCTCCCCCGAACGGACCAGGGGTTTTCGGTGCCTACTCGGCATCCGAACACCCGTCCTTTAGTACCGTGTTGTCCGCATTCCTCGACGAGCGTGTAACAGGGGTTACAGGCGGGACGGGGGTCGGGCATTCCGTTGTGCATGACGCACAACACCCCGCTCTCCCCCCGCCCCCTCCGCCATCTCTCCGAGGTGCACCGTCGTGTGCTGTCGGCGGCCCAACTGCGTTCGCACGGCGTGACGACGGCCGAGCTGAACGAGCGCTGCCGGGTCGGGGGCCCGTGGCGGCTGCTGCTGCCGAACGTCGTCCTGCTCCACTCCGGCAGCCCCACCAGCGAGGAGCGGCTGCACGGCGCCCTGCTGTACGCCTCGCGGGAGTCGACCCCGGGCGTTCCGGCCCAGCCGAGGGCGGGCGACCCGCACCGCTCGCCCTACGCGGAGGCGATGATCACCGGCCTGGCCGCACTCGCCCTGTACGGCTTCGCGGCGGCCCCGCCGCTCGCCTCGGCGGACCGGGTGGACGTCCTGGTCCCGAGGCTGCGCCGGCTGCGCTCGGCCGGGTACGTCCGGGTGCGGCGCACGGCGGAGCTGCCCGTCGCGCACGCGGTCTCCGGGGTGCCGGTGGCGCCGGTGCGGCGCGCGCTGGCCGACGCGGTGGCCCGGCTGACGGACGCGGACACCGTACGACTGCTGCTGACCGAGGCGGTGCGCGAAGGACACTGTGAACCGGCCGCGCTGGTGCGGGAGTTGAACCAGGCGCGGCTGCTGTCGCGGTCGCACGTGGTGGACGCGGTGGAGTCGCTCGTGGCCGAGGGCAGGGCGGCCGCCGAGGACCGGCTGTACCGGCTGGTGGGCGAGCACCGTCTGCCCGACCCGGTGTGGAACGTGGACCTGCGGCTGCCCGGCGGCCCCTACCTGGGCGGCGTGGACGCCTACTGGCCCGAGCAGGCGGTCGCGATGGAGCTGGACACCAGGGCCCCGCACCGGGACGAGGGCGAGCGATGGGCGGAGTACGCGCGCAAGCGGGAGCACCTGGAGCGGCTCGGGATCACGGTCGTCCATGTCACCCCGCGCAGGCTGCGGGAGTCGGCGGAGCAGCAGGCGGCGGTGCTCCGTACCGCCCTGATGGCGGCGGGCGACCGCGATCCGGCGGCGTACGTCGTGGTGCTCCCCCGCTAGGGCCTGTCTTTCGGATCAGCCCGAGTCGCGGGGGCTGGCACGCACATCTGCGGCGTTGTCGTCACTCGCCGACGCTCCGCGTCGACTCCCTCCTCCGCCTTGCAGCTGCACGCACCAGCCCCCGCTCGGGTCGGCCGAAAAGCTCGCTCGGCTGGAGCGGCCTGATCCGAAAGACAGGCCCTAGTGGCTCGGCGGTCCCGCGTCCTCTCAGTTCTCCCGGGCCTCCCGGAGCGGCTCTGCCTCCAGGTGCCCCGCCGGCGGCCGCTCGCGCCACAGTCGCAGGGCCGTGTCGACGAGGGGGATCCGGGTCAGGGCGGGTACGGCGGTGAGGTCGTGCCAGGCGGCCAGATCGGTGGAGCCGTTCACCTCGTTGCGGAGTTCGCCGCCGGTGATGTGCCCGGCGTAGACGAGCCGCAGCCCGTGGTGGTCGGTCGCGCGGCCGAGGAGTCGGTCCGGCAGGGTCAGCCGGAGGGAGTCCACGCCGAGGAGGCCGGTGACCTCGATGCGATAGCCGGTCTCCTCGGTGACCTCGCGGCGCACGGTGTCGTACGGGTCCTCGCCGAACTCCATGCCGCCGCCGGGCAGCACCCACTCGGGGGTGCCGTCGGGGGCGGGCGAGCGGGCGAGCAGGAGCTGTCCGTCCCGGACGCACACGGCGTAGGCCGCCACCCTCAACTTCCGTCGCATACAGGGACGTTAGCGCGGCGACTCCGGGTTGGCCGGGGAATACTCCGGCGCGCTCCAGCGCAGCGGCACGGCCGCCGGGGTGGCGATCGCCCCGGTGACGGTGAAGCGGACGGTGCGCTCGCCGTCCGCGCCGAACTCGGTGTGCGCCTCGCCGGTGAGCTGGAGCGTGGTGCCGGCCGCCCAGTCGAGGAAGAGCAGTCCGGCGCGCGGGTCGGCACGGAGGTTGCCGAGGGTGAGGAACATGGCGTTGCCCGGGTAGTCCCGCCAGCTCAGCTCGCGGGGTGAATCCACCCGCACGAAGCCCGGGTTGCCGCCCCGGTGGCTCGCGTCGGCCCCGCCGGGGTGAACGGTGGCGAGGAAGAAGGTGTCGGCGGAGGTCACGAACTCGACGGCGGCCTGGTCAAGTTGATCGTGCTGTACGGGAACTCCGCGTTCGCGCCCCTCGACCCGTTCGTACGTCTCCCTGCGCTGGATGTACTTGGGGCAGTTGGAGAACACCTGGTCCGCCGTCACCGCGAACCCCCGTGCCGTGGGCCGGAGTCGGCCGTTCAGGCGCATCCGACGGCGGGTGCGCGGGTCGAGGGCGATGGTGCCGATCGGGGTGCCGGGGGTGGCCAGGGCCGTCGTGAGCGGGTCGACCGGGGGCAGGTCCGGGCCGACGGACAGCTGCCGGGGGCCGGTGGCGCGGGCGAAGCCGGGCTCGCCGGAGAGCGCGGAGGCCCACACCCGTCCGGTACCGGGATCGGCGGCGCCCACGATCAGCAGGGGCTGGAGGCCGAGGAAGGCGGCGGCGACCGGCCTGATGTCCTGGCCGAGGGAGCGGCCGACGTGGTCGGCGCGCTCGCGTTCGCCCGCCCGTTCCTGCACGGCGAGCGAGCCCGCGTGGTACACGCCGTAGGTGCCGCTGTGGGTGCTCATGGCTAGAAGAAACCGCAGGCCGGAGCGGAGTCGTCCGGTGCGGGGGCGTCCTCGGCGCCCTTCTCGGCGTAGATCTCCAGGCGGGTGCCGTCGGGGTCGTGGAAGAAGATCCCGCCCGAGGCGGAGCCCTCCCGGTGGGCCACCACCGACGCATGGGCGAACTCGGCCCCGGCCGCCCTGAGCGCCGCCTCGTACTCCCGGACCCGGTCCATGGACTCCGCCTCGAAGGCGAGGTGGTGCAGTCCGGCGCGGCCGCTGTCGTACGGCCCGGCGGCCTGCTGCCAGAGGGTGAGGACGGGGCCCTCTCCCTCGTGGGTGCCGAGGAACGCGTACCGGCGTCCGCCGCGCTCGCTCTCGGCGAGTGGGACGAGGCCCAGCGTGTCCCGGTAGAAGGCGAGCGAGCGGTCGAGGTCGGTGACGTTCAGGCCGGTGTGGCCCGCGCGCAGAGTCATGGCTGCCCCTTTCGGGCCGGTCGGCGCCGGGGCCGGCCGGCCAAGGATGTCTAACCTTCTTCAACAACGTTAGAAGGTTAGACTCGATCGCGTCAACCGGTCACTTACGCTTGAGCGGTTAGTGAGAGGAGTGCCCATGCCCGCGACGCCCGACCCCCGCCCGCTCATCGGCGAGCCGCTCGCGCTCGACCTGCTCAACACCCGGTGGAACAGCGACGGCGCACCGCAGGACCTGCTCACCGACACGGACGGCCTCGCGGTGTGGCTCGCGTCGAACGGCCTCGCGGAGGCGTACCCGGCCGACGGGCGCACGCTGCGGCAGCTGCGGGAGGCGCGGGAGGCGCTGGCCGTCGCGGTGGACGGGCCGCCGGAGCGGGGCGCGCCGCTGGTGGACGCCGTGCTCGGGCACGGGCGGGTACGGGTCCGGCTGACCGCCGAAGGGCCGGGCGAGGAACCGGAGTTCACGGACCCGTCCTGGGGACCGGCGTGGCTCGCCGCCCGGAACTATCTGCACCTGATCACCCGGGCCCCCGACCGCATTCACGTCTGCGCACACGAGAGCTGCGTCCTGCGCTTCTTCGACACCTCCCGCAACGGCACCCGGCGCTGGTGTTCCATGGCCGCGTGCGGCAACCGCGCGAAGGCGTCCCGGCATTACGCCCGCACCAAGGAGAACTGAGCGGCGAAGAAAGGGAGTCGGTCGCATTCCGCGGGTAACCCGGCCCTTATCGCGCCACCCCATCGCGGGTTTTCCCCATACATCGATATCGATTCGGTCAACGGACCCCAAAAATCGGTCTCTTGGGAAAGGCTGTGCGCTCGTCCGGCACAGGACTCCTCACTCACAAGGGACGCCGATGACCCACACCCCCGAGCGCGATCCGATACCCGGTCCGAGACGGCTGGCCCGTACGGCCTTCACCGTGGGCGTGGTCGCCGCGCTCTGCACGGCCGGACCCCTGCCGCTCGCGCTCGCCGCCGACGCGCCGTCCGCCCCGGCCACCGCGCCCGCGTCCGAGCCCAAGTCCGCGCACGACAAGCTCGGTTCGGACGACGCGGCGCTGCTCGCCGACGCCCGCGCGGAGGGCGTCAAGAACGTCACGATGATGATCGCGACCGCGCCGGGACAGACCGAGCAGGTCGCGGACGAGCTGGACGCGGTGAACGGCGGCACCGTGGGCCGCACCTACGACAAGGTCGGCTACGTCCGCGCCACCGTCCCCACCGCCAAGGCGGCCTCGGCCATCGCCGCCGCCGCCAAGCTCTCCTCGGTGCAGGCGATCGACCTGCGCCAGGAGATCCCGCTGGACGACCCGGCCCCGGGCGCGGACACCGCCAAGGACGCCAAGTCGGGCCGTACGGCCACCACTTACCCCGCGCCGGACAGCAAGACCCCGGCGAAGAACCCGTACAACCCGTCCTTCGAGACCGGTGCCGTCGACTTCGTCAAGGACCACCCCAAGGCCGACGGCCGGGGTGTCACCATCGGCATCCTCGACTCCGGCGTGGACCTCGGCCACCCGGCGCTGCAGAAGACCACCACCGGCGAGCGCAAGATCGTCGACTGGGTGACCGCGACCGACCCGGTGAGCGACGGCGACGGCACCTGGCGGCGGATGACCGCGGCCGTCTCCGGCCCGTCCTTCTCGGTCGGCTCCGGCACGGCCGCGGAGACCTTCAAGGCCCCGGCCGGCGCCTACAAGTTCAACTACCTGTACGAGTCCGCCACCACCGGCGGCGACATGCAGGGCGACCTCAACCGCGACGGCGACACCACCGACGCCTGGGGCGTGCTGTACGACCCGGCCACCGGCACGGTCCGCGTCGACACCGACGACGACCTGGACTTCACGAACAACCCGCCGATGAAGCCGTACAAGGACGGCTACCAGATCGGCTACTTCGGCACCGACGACCCGAAGACCGACGTCGCCGAGCGCATCCCGTTCGTGGTCGAGATCCGCAAGGACGTCGTCTACAACTCCTCGGGCGCCACGGCCGACTACGTCAACATCGGCGTGATCGAGTCCGAGCACGGCACCCATGTCGCGGGCATCACCGCCGCCAACGGCCTGTTCGGCGGGAAGATGAACGGCGCCGCCCCCGGCGCGAAGATCGTCTCCTCGCGCGCCTGCACCTGGTCCGGCGGCTGCACCAACATCGCACTCACCGAGGGCATGATCGACCTGGTGACCAAGCGGGGCGTGGACATCGTCAACATGTCCATCGGCGGCCTGCCCGCGCTGAACGACGGCGCCAACGCGCGTGCCGCGCTCTACACCCGGCTCATCGACGACTACGGCGTCCAGCTGGTCATCTCGGCGGGCAACTCGGGCCCCGGCGCCAACACCATCGGCGACCCCGGCCTCGCCGACAAGGTCATCTCGGTCGGCGCGGCCATCTCCAAGGAGACCTGGGCCGCGAACTACGGCTCGGCGGTGACGACCCCGTACGCCCTGATGCCGTTCTCCTCGCGCGGCCCGCGTGAGGACGGCGGCTTCACGCCCACGATCACCGCGCCCGGCGCCGCGATCAACACCACCCAGACCTGGCTGCCCGGCTCCCCGGTCGCCGAGGCGGGCTACACCCTGCCCGCCGGTTACTCGATGCTCCAGGGCACGTCCATGGCCTCCCCGCAGGCCGCGGGCGCGAGCGCACTGCTGCTCAGCGCCGCCAAGCAGAAGGGCATCGCCCTCACCCCGGCCGTGCTGCGCACCGCGCTCACCTCGACCGCGCACCACATCAAGGGCGCGCAGGCGTACGAGGAGGGCGCGGGCCTGATCGACGTCGTGGACGCCTGGGACTCCATCCGGGACGGCGCCACCGCGCACGAGTACACGGTCAAGGCCCCGGTCGACACCGCGCTCGACGACGCCCTGAAGACCCCCGGCTTCGGCACCGGCCTCTACGACCGCGAGGGCGGCCTGAAGAGCGGCCAGCGCAAGACGTACGACGTCACGGTGACCCGCACCTCCGGCCCCGACCGCGCGGTCTGGCACACGCTGCGCTTCGTCAACGACCCGGAGCACACCTTCCGCGTCCTCGGCAGCCCCCTGGTGCGGCTCCCGCTGAACCAGCCGGTCACCGTCAAGGTGCAGGCCGCTCCGAAGGCCGCCGGTCTCAAGAGCGCGATCCTCGAGGTGGACGACCCGTTCACCGAGGGCGTCGACAAGCAGATTCTCAGCACGGTCGTGGTGGCGAGCCCGGTCGACTACACCCGCTCCCTCACCGGCTCGGTGCAGCGCAACAGCACCCGCTCCTACTTCCTGACCGTCCCCGCGGGCGCCAAGGCGCTGGAGGTCGCGATCGGCGGCCTGAAGACGGGGAGCCAGACCCGGTTCATCGCGATCCACCCGTACGGCACTCCGGTGGACAACACCAGCACGCCGTACTGCTACAACAACTACCTCGACGGCAACGGCTGCAAGCCCGACGTGCGCTCCTACGCCGACCCGCAGCCCGGCGTCTGGGAGGTCGAGGTGGAGGCCCGGCGCACCTCGCCGCTCCTCGACAACCCGTACAAGCTGGACGTCTCCGTCCTCGGCGCGGCCTTCGACCCGGAGACCGTGACGGTGCCCGAGGCCAAGGCCGGCGTCCCGGCCGACGCCTCCTGGAAGGTCACCAACAAGTACGCCGCCCTGGACGGCAAGCTCGTCGGCGGCCCCCTGGGCTCCTCGGAGTCCGCCCGCCCCTCGATCAAGGAGGGCGAGACCCGGACCACCACCGTGACCGTCCCGGAGGGCGCCGAGTCCCTGGACGTGGCCATCGGCAACGTCTCCGACCCGTCCGCCGACCTGGACCTCACCGTGTACGACGCGAACGGCAAGCAGGTCGCCCAGTCCGCCGACGGCGACTCGGAGGAGGCGGTCTCGGTGCCGTCCCCCGCCGCCGGGACGTACACGATCAAGGTCGACGGGTACGCGGTGCCCTCGGGCACGACCGAGTACGACTACCGGGACCTGTTCTTCTCCGCGGCCCTCGGCACCGTGACGGTCCCGGACACGGCGGTCGAGCTGGGCACCGGCGCCTCGGCCACCGTCACCGGCCAGGTCACGGCCAACACCGAGGCCCCGGCCGGGCGTGAGTTCTTCGGCCGGGTCCGGCTGGTGAACGCGCACGGCACGGTCGCGGGCAGCGGCAGTGTGAAGATCGGCTCGGTCACGCCGTAACGGGGTGACATGAGATGACGTGAGCGGAGGGGCGGGCACACTTCTTCGGTGCCCGCCCCTCCGGCATGCTCAGCCTCCGCGTGCTCAGCCTCCGCGTGCTCAGCCTCCGTCCGGGCAGGACAGGTGGCCTGCCCCCGGCAGCGCCCCGGTGACCCAGGCGCGGCCCCACTCCAGGTCGTCCCGGGAGCCGTCCGGCTCGGGGGGCGGGTCGCCCGCGCGGAAGGTCTCCGGGTCCTCGGCGGAGGAGGCGGGCACCACGACGAGCATCCGGACGCCGGTGCGGTAATAGCGGGGTGCGCCGGTGCCGTGGACGGTGAATGTCAGCTCAGGGTGACCGGCGCCCTTGTACGCGTGGTCCACCTTCAGGGAGACGGTGAACGCCCCGTCCTGCCCTGCCGGTTCGACCCGCTCGACCGTGCCCTCGGCGACCGCGCGGGCGCAGGCGATCACGCCCTCCGGGGTGAGCTTGGCACCCGAGGCGACGGAGTCCGCGCTCGTACCGCCCCCGGCGTTGTGGGCCCCCAGCCAGGAGATCCCGACGCCGAACAGGCCGACGGCGGCGGAGGCGGCGAGGGTGAGGAGGGCTGCGCGCAGGCGTCGGCGGGGGCGGGGTGGACGGGATGGGCGGGGTGGAGTGGTCTTGGTGGTGGCCGCCGCTTCGGGTGCCTCCTCGGCCGGTTCGTCCCCGGCCAGCGTCTCCGCGATCCGGGTCAGCTCCCGCCGCAGTACGGCCACGTCCGCCTCGGCCGCGCGGTGCTCGCGCCGGAAGCGGTCGTCCCGGCGGGCCTCCTCGGACGGCTCCTCGCCGGTGATCGCGGCTATCAGCGCGTCCAGTCCGCCGTAGGCCCCCGTGCCCTCGTCGCCCTCGTGGTCCTCATGGTCCTTGTGTCCGGCGGTCATGTCACACCACCTCGTCCTCGTGCAGCCGGGCGCGCAGCGCGCGGACCGCCGTGTGCAGCCTGCTCTTGACCGTGCCCTCGGGGACGCCGAGCTGCTCGGCGATCGAGCGCACCGGCAGGTCGGCGTAGAAGCGCAGGATCACCACCTGGCGCTGGGCGTCCGGCAGCTCGTCCAGCCCCTGGGCGACGGCGAGGGACAGCACGCTGGCCTCCTCGCCGGAGGGGAGCTGCTCGGGCCCGCGCAGGGCGACCAGGCGCTCCCCCAGACGTTCCTGGCGCCGCTTGGCGCGATGCCAGTCCATGGCCAGGTTGGAGGCGACCACCGCCGCCCACGCCGAGACGTCCCGGGGCGCCTCCTGCCCGCTCGCGGCCCGCTCCAGGAGCCGCAGCCGGACCTGCTGCACCCCGTCCGGCAGGTCCGACTGCGGCACCCCGCCGAGCGCGAGCACCGCCCGCACCCGGCGTTCCTGTGCCGCGTCCAGCGGATCGTCCCCGGCGCTCTCCGCACCGGCGTATGCCCCCTGGCCGCGGCGCGCTCTTCCGCGCAGCACCAGCCACCCCCTCACCGTCCGCCCCTACGACGCGGCAGGGGTGGGAAACGTTCGGCCGCGCCCGCCGAGGCGTACGTCACACGGCCGTGTGGCCGGGGCGGTCACGGGCAGGGTCGGTCGCGGGCAGGGTCGGCGGGACGTCGTCGGGGACCGGGCCGCCCCCGTGATCGTGTCCCACCCCTCGGGACAGGCCGGGCGAAGCCGGGCAAAGAATTGGACAGAGGGCCCGGGGTCGGCCGCATGATGGAAAAGCCCCGGTCAACGATGTGGCACAGCAGCAAGAGACAGCCAGAACCAAGGGAGTCGCCGTGAGGGTCGGAATCGTCGGAGCCACCGGTCAGGTCGGCACGGTTGTGCGCAGGATCCTCGAGGAGCGGGAGTTCCCGGTCACCGAGCTGCGTCTGTTCGCCTCCGCCCGCTCGGCCGGGACCGTACTGGACGGCGTGACGGTGGAGGACGCGGCGACCGCCGACTACTCCGGCCTGGACATCGTCATCTTCTCCGCGGGCGGCGCGACCTCGAAGGCGCTGGCCGAGAAGGTCGCCTCGCAGGGCGCGGTCGTGATCGACAACTCCTCGGCGTGGCGCAAGGACCCCGAGGTGCCGCTGGTCGTCTCCGAGGTGAACCCGCACGCGATCGCGGACCGCCCCAAGGGCATCATCGCCAACCCGAACTGCACCACGATGGCCGCGATGCCGGTCCTGAAGGTGCTGCACGCGGAGGCCGGCCTGGAGGCGCTGGTCGTGTCGACCTACCAGGCGGTGTCCGGCTCGGGCCTCGCGGGCGTCGCGGAGCTGCACGGCCAGGCGCAGAAGGTCGTGGCCGACGCCGACAAACTGACCCACGACGGCGGCGCGGTCGACTTCCCGGAGCCGCAGGTCTACAAGCGCCCGATCGCCTTCAACGTGCTCCCGCTGGCGGGCTCGATCGTGGACGACGGCCTGAACGAGACCGACGAGGAGCAGAAGCTCCGCCACGAGTCCCGCAAGATCCTGGAGATCCCCGGCCTGAAGGTCTCCGGCACCTGTGTCCGTGTCCCGGTCTTCTCCGGCCACTCCCTCCAGGTCAACGCCCGCTTCGCCCGCCCGATCTCCCCGGAGCGCGCGACCGAGCTGCTGGCCGAGGCCCCGGGTGTCGCCCTGTCCGACATCCCGACCCCCCTCCAGGCGGCCGGCCAGGACCCGTCCTACGTGGGCCGCATCCGCGCCGACGAGACGGTGGACAACGGCATCGCCCTCTTCATCTCCAACGACAACCTCCGCAAGGGCGCCGCGCTGAACGCGGTCCAGATCGCGGAGCTGGTGGCGGCCGAGCTGAAGGGCTGACCCGCCCGGTATCGGGGGCGCGCGCCTGGAGTGACGCGCGCCCCCGACACCTGCCCCCTACGGCCTGCGCACCTCGTACAGGAAGCAGCCGTACTCCACCGCCCTGACGTGCACGAGCGTCACCTCGGGGTCGGTGAACGCCTCGCTCAGCGCGGCCTCGAAGTCCTCGGGCGGGGTGACCAGCCGACCGCCGAGAATCCGGCCGTCCCGGGAGTAGCGCCGCAGCACCCGGTGCGCCTCGGTGAAGGCGAGCCCCTCGGACTCCGGACCACCGCACGCCTCGGCGTGGATGAACACCGGCCCCTGCTCGTCGTACGCCCCCGGCACGGCCCCGCTCTCGGCGGCCCAGCGGCGGAGGGGCGCGTAGGAGACCAGGGCGATGCGCTCCCCGGGTTCGCTGCGGCGCAGACAGCAGCGGAGCGGGGCGCCGCCCTCCGGGTCGGTGACGGCGGTGAGGGCGCGTCCCGCGTCGTCGGCCGTACGCAGCTCGGCGAGGACCGGCTCCGTAATGGCGCGCGGGATGTGAGTGGTCGTCGTGTGGGTGGTCATGCTCCCCAGGTTTGCCGCCGGGCGGCCCGGTGACCGGCGGGATATGGACATCGCGTTCGCGGAAGTTGCGTGGAAGGATGGCGCAACCCACACATAACGAGGAGATGACCGCGTGCCTGGCACAAACCTGACTCGCGAAGAGGCGCGGCAGCGGGCGCAGCTGCTCACCGTTGACTCGTACGAGATCGATCTCGACCTTTCCGGTGCGCAAGAGGGCGGGACCTACCGGTCCGTGACCACCGTGCGCTTCGACGTGGCCGAGAACAACGTCGAGTCCTTCATCGACCTGGTCGCCCCGGCCGTGCACGAGGTGACGCTGAACGGTGACGCGCTGGACCCGGCGGAGGTCTTCAAGGACTCGCGGATCGCGCTGCCCGGGCTGCTTCAGGGGCGGAACGTCCTGCGCGTGATCGCGGACTGCGCGTACACCAACACCGGTGAGGGACTGCACCGGTTCGTGGACCCGGTGGACGAACAGGCGTACCTGTACACGCAGTTCGAGGTGCCGGACGCGCGGCGCGTGTTCGCCTCGTTCGAGCAGCCGGACCTCAAGGCGACGTTCCAGTTCACGGTGAAGGCGCCCGAGGGCTGGACGGTCATCTCCAACTCCCCCACCCCGGAGCCCAAGGACAACGTCTGGGCCTTTGAGCCGACCCCGCGCATCTCGTCGTACATCACGGCGCTGATCGTGGGCCCGTACCACTCGGTGCACAGCGTGTACGAGAAGGACGGCCAGTCCGTGCCGCTCGGCATCTACTGCCGTCCCTCGCTCGCGGAGTACCTGGACTCGGACGCGATCTTCGAGGTCACGCGGCAGGGCTTCGACTGGTTCCAGGAGAAGTTCGACTACGCGTACCCGTTCAAGAAGTACGACCAGCTCTTCGTACCGGAGTTCAACGCGGGCGCGATGGAGAACGCGGGCGCGGTGACCATCCGCGACCAGTACGTCTTCCGGTCCAAGGTGACCGACGCGGCGTACGAGATGCGTGCGGAGACCATCCTGCACGAGCTGGCCCACATGTGGTTCGGCGACCTGGTCACCATGGAGTGGTGGAACGACCTGTGGCTGAACGAGTCGTTCGCCACCTTCACCTCCATCGCCTGCCAGGCGTCCGCGCCGGGTTCGCGGTGGCCGCACTCGTGGACCACGTTCGCCAACTCCATGAAGACGTGGGCGTACCGCCAGGACCAGCTGCCGTCCACGCACCCGATCATGGCGGACATCCGCGACCTGGACGACGTGCTGGTCAACTTCGACGGCATCACGTACGCCAAGGGCGCCTCCGTGCTGAAGCAGCTCGTGGCGTACGTCGGTGAGGACGAGTTCTTCAACGGCGTGCAGGCGTACTTCAAGCAGCACGCGTTCGGCAACACGCGCCTGTCCGACCTCCTCGGCGCGCTGGAGGAGACCTCCGGGCGCGACCTGAAGACCTGGTCGAAGAAGTGGCTGGAGACGGCGGGCATCAACGTGCTGCGCCCCGAGGTGGAGACGGACGCGGACGGTGTCATCACCTCCTTCGCCGTCCGCCAGGAGGCGCCCGCGCTGCCCGCCGGCGCCAAGGGCGAGCCGACCCTGCGGCCGCACCGCATCGCGATCGGCCTGTACGACCTGGACGACGCGGGCAAGCTGGTGCGCGTGAAGCGCGTCGAGCTCGACGTGGACGGCGAGCTGACGGTCGTACCCGAGCTGTCCGGCGTGCGCCGCCCTTCGGTGATCCTGCTCAACGACGACGACCTGTCGTACGCCAAGGTCCGCCTGGACGAGGAGTCCCTGGCGGTCGTCACCGAGCACCTCGGCGACTTCGCGGAGTCCCTGCCGCGCGCGCTGTGCTGGGCCTCCGCCTGGGACATGACCCGCGACGGCGAACTCGCCACCCGCGACTACCTCTCCCTGGTGCTCTCCGGCATCGCCAAGGAGTCCGACATCGGTGTCGTGCAGTCGCTCCAGCGGCAGGTGAAGCTGGCCATCGACCTCTACGCCGACCCGGCCGCCCGCGAGGCCCTGCTCACGCGCTGGACCGAGGCGACCCTCACCCACCTGCGCACCGCCGAGCCGGGCAGCGACCACCAGCTGGCCTGGGCCCGCGCCTTCGCGGCGACGGCCCGCACGCCGGAGCAGCTGGACCTCCTGGACGCGCTCCTCGAAGGCACCCAGACCGTCGAGGGCCTGGTCGTCGACACGGAGCTGCGCTGGGCCTTCGTCCAGCGCCTGGCGGCCGTCGGCCGCTTCGACGAGGCGGAGATCGCGGCGGAGTACGACCGCGACCGCACGGCGGCGGGCGAACGCCACGCAGCAACGGCCCGGGCGTCCCGCCCGACCGCCGAGGCGAAGGCGGAGGCCTGGGCCTCGGTGGTGGAGTCCGACAAGCTCCCGAACGCCGTCCAGGAAGCGGTGATCGGCGGTTTCATCCAGACCGACCAGCGCGAACTCCTGGCCCCCTACACGGACCGCTACTTCGAGGTCCTCAAGGACGCCTGGGACTCCCGCTCCCACGAGATGGCCCAGCAGATCGCGGTCGGCCTCTACCCGGCGATCCAGGTCTCCGGGGAGACCCTGACGAAGACGGACGCCTGGCTCTCCTCCGCCGCCCCGAACGCGGCCCTGCGTCGCCTGGTCTCCGAGTCCCGCTCGGGCATCGAGCGCGCGCTGCGGGCGCAGGCGGCGGACGCGGGGGCTTCCGCGTAACTCGCCCTGCGGTTGTTTGCGTGACGGGCGCCCGGTTTTTTGGCTGGGCGCCCGTTGTCATGGGGGTGCTTCAAAGCCCTGTCTGGTCTACAGCTGAAGCTCGGAGATCTTACTGAGCAAGAGGTTTGTCTGCTGCTCCATAAGACCAGCACGCTCACGACTCAGCTCGTCGAACTCGCCGTGAGCCGCTGCGTTACGGAGCCCGCCGACCTGATCGAGATCCTTAGCTTCCTGTTTCGTGATCAGCTCCTCCTTACGGAGAAGCCGTGTGTATGCGCCGAGCGAAGGACGCTCCGTCAACTCTAGCCCGCGGGCCTCGATCAGCGACCGCAGAGCGCTCTCCAAAGCTGCGCCGCACAAGACGATGGCTGCCGCGGGATGTGTTTGCCTGTCCTCCAGCAGTCGACGCACCTGCCCCATCGTCTCCGTGCTGATCAGACCGACCTCCGACCAAGCACGAGCCCCCACGATTTCACCAACGCCGGCTTCGACCTGCCGAACCCAGGTGAGCAGGACGTCACCAACAGCGCGTGCGCCCGACTCAGTGGATTGGTTGTCTCCCTTGCTCTGGTACACCTCGGCAGCGCGGGAGGTCCAGAAGCTGTCCTCGCCCGCGTACTGTCGCAGAAACTCCATGCCGGCGAACGCATTTGCCATCAGGGCCGGAAGCAGCCTGCGGTCATTTATCTCCCACCAGCCCCGACCGTCCTGATTCCGGCCAGGATTCCACACCAAGTCTTCTCGAAGGGTCTCGGCGAGCGAGCGCGCGTACGAAAGGACATGTTCCTGGTTAGGCATATCAGCCCTCCAACTTCGTGATGGAACTCTCGATCATCGCTGCCAAGCCAACCGGATGCATCGGTTTTGGGAAGTCGTAGGAGACTGACGGCATGGCAGTGGAGTACCGGGTGGCCATCGTTTGCACCGACAAGGGCCAACACGCGCGGGTTCGCCTGACGATGGCTCGGCGTGAAGCTGATGGTAGCCGTGGGATGACTTACGCGTTCATGTACTTTGCGTCGCCCATGCACGACGCCAAACCGGGGTCCATGATTGGACGTAACTCGTACATCTTCAGATGCCCTGCGTGCCCGCGCACTCCCCAGGTTGAAGCGACAAGGTGGTGGCAGATCGTTGATGAGATGAGGGCTGCAGGCTTCACTGAGCTGGATGTCTCGTTGCTACCATGAGCCTGCTGCCGTACGACCAAGGCAGTCCCTGGGCGAGGACGGGGTTATTTTCCAGTCGCGTAAGCGGCATTCGCTGCAAGCCCGCTCATCCGGTGGGTAGCTTCAAGCTGCCCATGGAGAGCACATGCAGGGCTTCCTTGTCGACATCCTCGCCAACCTCGCGGCAAGCACTGTCACCCCTATCGGCGTACTCGCAGGCCGGAGTGCGCTCAACCGCTGGCGCAGGCGTCGCGGTCAGGGAGGTGGCAACAACAACTGCCGCTAGCCCCATAGCCACCTGAGGGGCGATTGACCCTCACTCGCGGCCTTGAGCGAGGGTCAATCACTCGAGCTCCCGTTCCTCATGCCGACTAGAGCACTCGTCGCCCCGGCGTGAATCGGTATGACCTCAGCGGTAGTCGCAGGGGTCCTGCAATGCTGGAGGTCGATCGAGAGGGCCGCAGCGATGCAGTGGAAGATCCACGGGGAACGTCCGATCTACGAGAACAGGTGGGTGAACCTGTGGCTCACCGACATCGAGACGCCGGACGGCAACCGCTGGGAGCACCACGTCGTCAAGCTCCGCCACCTCGCCGTGGCCGCCGTGCTCAACGAGCGGCACGAGGTCCTGATGATGTGGCGGCACCGCTTCATCACCGACGCCTGGGCGTGGGAACTCCCCATGGGCCTGGTCGAGGAGGGCGAGACCCCCGCCGACGCGGCCGCCCGTGAGGTCCTGGAGGAAACGGGCTGGCGCCCCGCCCCCGTCAAGCCGCTGATCTACGCCGAACCCGCCAACGGCATCACCGACTCCCAGCACCACGTCTTCCGCGCCGACGGAGCGACGTACGAGGGCCCGCCGACCGAGAAGAACGAGTCGGACCGGATCGAGTGGATTGCCCTCGCCGACATCCGGGGCATGATCGACCGCCGGGAGATCATCAGCAGCGGTTCCCTGGTGGGGCTGCTGTATCTGCTCATGGACGAGGCGATCCGCTGACTTGGCAGGGCAGCTGGGCGTCCGTCACCGTCTGGACGGTCTTGAACACCGTCCAGACCGTTTTACCGGGGGTGTGAGTCGTCACGCCGAAGTCATCGGAAAGCGCCTTCACCAGGCGAAGCCCCCTGCCGCCGCAGTGCTCGACTCCGCCTTCCCTGACTTCCGGAACGCCGTCACCACTGTCGCGCACCTCCACCCGGATGAAGGCGTCGTCGCCGGTGAGTACGAGGGCGAACTCCCGCCCCGGCGGCACACCGTGCAACACGGCATTCGTGGCCAACTCCGAGACACACAGCCGGATGTCGTCGTGCCGGTCGTCATACCCCCACTCCCGCAGGGTCTCGATGACGAACACCCGTGCAGCTCCTACCGACTTGCGAGCGCGCGGGAATCGTCGTTGCCGTAACAAAGGCATGGCTCATCACCTACTTGCCACCGGGATACGAGATCGGCAGAACCGTACCACTATTCACGAAAAGCAGAAAGGTACTCTGCATGAGAGCACCCGATACGGGTCGCCTACCGTGTAGTCCGGCAAGCGCCGACACAGGAGGACGCCGTGAGCGACAGCAGGTGGGTCAGTACCTCAATGCCGTATCTGACGCCTCGGAAGCAGGGACAACCGGACGCGTGGGGTGCGGAGGCGGCGGCTCGTGGCGGGAAGGGCGGGCAGCGCATCCTGCACGCGGGGGAGGTGGCGGCTTCGGAGGAGGTGGCCGGGCTGCTCGGGGTGCACCAAGGGGACGTCGTTGTCGTGCGGCGTCGGGTCATTGAACTTGACGGGGTGCCCTGTGAATTGACGGACACCTACTACCCCGCCGACATCGCTCGCGGCACCCGTCTCGCCGAGCGCGGGAAGATTCCCGGTGGGGCCGTCACGCTGCTCGCGCAGCTCGGGCATCGTGGCGTACGGGTCCGGGAGGACGTGACCGCTCGTATGCCCGGCGCCGAGGAGTGCGAGGCGCTGAGGATGGCGCCGGACGAACCCGTTCTGCTGCTGAGCAGGGTCACACTGGACGAGGCCGACCTGCCCATTCAGGCGGACCTGATGGTCATGCCGGCCCACCGGCAGCGGCTGCGCTACGAGATGCGGATCGGATGACCATGCCCGCCACCGACACCGGCACTCAGGACCGCCGCTCGCTCCATGAGCGGATCGCCGCCGACCTGCGCGACGAGATCATGAGCGGCGACCTTGCCGCAGGGGCCAGCCTGCCCTCCACGACCCAGCTCAAGGAGCGGTTCGGCGCCTCCAACGCCACCATCCAGAAGGCCCTGCAGATACTGAAGGACGAGCAGTTGGTGGTCGGCAGGGCCGGAGCTGCCGTCACCGTCCGCGAGCACCGGCAGCGGACGATCCGCCCCGCGTCGTACATGACCCCCGCCCGCCCCGGTGAGCCATACCGCTGGCTGACCGAGACCGCGAAGCTCGGAACGCGGGCCCACAGCACACTGCTGGACGTACGGGAGACGACCGCACCCGCCGACGTCGCAGCCGCCCTGCGCATCGCCGACGACGAGACCGTCCTGCTCCGGCACCAGGTCCTCTCCCTCGACGAAGAACCCGTCGAACTGGTCAAGTCCTACTACCCGATGGCCATCGCACGCGGAACCGCCCTCACCGAGAAGCGGAAGATCAGGGGCGGCACGCCCGCGCTCTTGGCCGAGCTCGGCCATCCCCCGCGTACGAGCGTGGACCGCGTCTCCGCGAGGGTGCCGACCCAGGAGCAATATCAGGTGCTCAGGCTGCCCAGCGACCTTCCAGTGCTGCGGACGCTTCGCACGGTGTACAGCGACGAGGAGCGTCCCGTGGAAGCCACCGTCATGGTCAAGGCGGGCCACCTCTACGAGTTGCAGTACGAGTTCACCGCCGAGTAGGCGAGGCGAGCCGCTACCGAAGTCGGTCGACTACGGCTGCGCCGGGACCAACCCGTCCGCCACCAGCCCCGCAAGGACCGCCGCGCTGAGGGTCTGGACGGCCGACAGGGGGCGGACCATGACCGTGAACTCCTTGATGCGGCCGTCGGAGGCGAAGTGGAGGAGGTCTATGCCGTGGATCTCGCGGCCGTTCACCTCCGCGCGGAAGAGGAGGACCGCCGAGGGAGTCGAGGTGGGGTCCGCGTGCGTCTCCGCCGTGCCCGTGTGGTCGCCGATGTAGCGGAAGTTCTCGAAGGTGCGGAGCAGGACGCCGAAGAGGCCGAGGACCATCGGCTTGCCCTCGAAGGGGGTGAACTTCACCGGGCTGTAGAAGCGGATGTCGTCGGTGAAGAGGTCGTCCAGGGCGGCGAGTTCGCCCTTCTCGACGGCGGTGCGGAAACGGTCGGCGGTGTTCACGGGCCCACTCCTTCATAGTCATGAATGTGAGTACTCATTAATATGAGTAGCACGGTCGACCGGCCGGGCGACAGAGGTAACCGAGGCAACAGAGTTATGTGAGGAGCGGCCCTCATGGCACTACGGCACGCGGTTCTCGCCGCGCTCCTCGACGGCGAGCTCAGCGGCTACCAGCTGGCCAAGGCGTTCGACGTCGGTGTGGCCAACTTCTGGTACGCCCAGCCCCAGCAGCTCTACGCCGAGCTGACCCGGCTGGAAGGGGCGGGGCTCGTCGCGGGGCGGGAAGTCGTGCAGGAGGGGCGGCCCAACAAGCGGCTGTTCCAGGTGACCGGCGCCGGTCTCGCGGAGCTGGAGGCGTTCGCGGGCGCCTCCGACAAGCCGTCCTTCATCCGGGACGACCTGCTCGTCAAGGTCCAGGCCGCCGACCACGTCGACACCGGCACCCTGATCGGCAGGCTCCAGGAGCGCGCCGCCTTCGCCCAGGCCAAGATCGACCTCTTCGGCAAGCTGTTGCGCAACCTCCGGGGCGGCCGGAGCGAGGAGGACTTCCTGCGGCACGGCGAGCGCGTCGGGCCGTACCTCACCTGCCTGCGCGGCCTCGCCCACGAGGAGGGCAACCGTGACTGGTGCGAGCGTACGGTCGCCGTTCTGACCGAGCGACAGCGAAGTCGGCCATAAGAACGACTACGCCGCCGCGCCCACGTGCTCCCGCACCGCCCGCTCCGTCTCCCCCGGGTCCGCATCGTCCGACGCCCACGCCACATAGCCGTCCGGGCGTACGAGCAGCGTCGTACGACGGCCGCTGCGCCACTCCGCCGCCGTCAGGTTCGCCGGGCGTGCCCCCTCGTACCGCCCCGGCGTGATCAGCACGAAGCGGCCGCCGCGCAGCGCCTCGTACAGCCGCGTGTTCTCCGCGAGGGCGATGTCCGGGGCCCGGCGGCCGGTCAGGGGGTGGGCGCCGCGTGGGGCGGGGTAGCGGTAGCCGAGGCCGGTGATCTGGGAGGTCGCCTTGTGGCGCAGGGGCGGGCACGCGGACAGGAGGGTCGCCAGGGCCTCGCGGGCCGCGAGGGACCAGGGGTGTTTCGCCATCGCCAGGCGGATGATGCCGCCGCTGCTGCGCAGGACCGTGCGGCCGACGGGGTGGCGTTCGGACTGGTAGGTGTCGAGGAGGGCGGGGGACGCCTGGCCGTTCAGGACCGCCGCCAGTTTCCAGCTCAGGTTGGCCGCGTCCTGGAGGCCGGTGTTCATGCCCTGGCCGCCCGCCGGGGTGTGGACGTGGGCCGCGTCGCCCGCGAGGAAGACCCGGCCGACCCGGTACGACGGCGCCTGGCGCTCGTCGCTGTGGAAGCGGGACATCCAGCGGGCGTCGTGCATGCCGTAGTCGCGGCCCAGGGCGAGCCGGGTGATCTCCTTGATCTCCGCGAGGTCCACGGGCGCGTCGTCGGGCACGTCGTGCCGCCGGTGCCAGCCGATCACCCGGTAGTAGCCGTCGCCGAAGGGCGCGAGGAACGCGAAGGCGTCGCCGACGGCGTTGGCGGTGAGCAGGGACGGCGGCTTCTCGGCGAGGAGTACGTCCGCGAGGACCACGGAGCGGATCACCGAGTGGCCGGGGAAGGGGAGCCCGACCGCCCGCCGTACCGTGCTGCGCATCCCGTCCGTGCCCACCGCGTACGCCGCCCGCAGCCGTTCGGTACGGCCGTCCGGACGGCTCGCCAGGACCGTGACGCCGTCCGCGTCCTGGGTCAGCCCGGTCACCTCGGTCTCGTACCGGAACGCCGCGCCCGCCTCCATGGCGCGCCGTTCCAGCGCCTTCTCCACCTCGTACTGCGGGATCACCAGCACATGGCGGTAGCGCGAGGGGAGATCGGACAGGTCGATGGCGAGGCGGCCGAAGAAGCCGAGCCGGGTCAGGGGCTGTCCCGCCGCTTCGAGTTCGTCGGCCAGGCCGCGCGCGTCGAGCTGTTCGAGGGTGCGGGCGTGGACGGCGAAGGCGCGGGAGAGGTTGCTGATCCGGTGCGGGCGCTTCTCGAGGACGGTGACCGGGATTCCGGCCGTCGCGAGGTCACCCGCGAGAAGCAGACCGGTGGGGCCCGCGCCCACCACGACGACTCCGCGGGCCGGTCCGTTCACGTCCGTGTCCATGGGGCTGCCTCCTCGGAGCGCCGGGTGCGCCCGTACCGCGTACCGCGTGCCGTGCCGGGCGGCATACGGCTGCCCGCCCCCGCCCCACCGGAAACACTGCCGGAAACACCGAGGGCGCCGCCCCCACCCGTACGCGGACGGGAGGAACGGCGCCCTCGGAGAGCGGATGCGGGTCCGTCAGATCTTGGCGGACGACGACTTGGACGAGGTGGCGCCCTTGGGCTTCGACTTGTCCAGCATGACGACCAGTCCGGCGATGACGACGAACAGACCGATCGGAAGCAGCACGTAGAGGCCGACGGTGTCGATGACGCTCAGACCGGGGCCGGGGTCGTCACCGTCGTCGCGGGTGAGCGCGAGCGCGGGGGACGACATGAGCAGCATCATCAGCGTCGTGCCGGCCGCCAGAGCACCGGCGCGCAGGGCGTTCTTCTTGTCCACGGTCCCAAACTAGCGAACGGCCCCCGGGCCCGCGCGCCCGGGGTGCCGTACTCACACCTGCCTCACGCCTCCGGAGCCCCGAGGCCCGCCCGGACCACCTCCAGGAGGGCCCGCAGCCGGGGTGACGTCGTCAGGGTCTCCAGGGCCACCGGGGCGCCCGCCGCGTCGGAGACCGGCAGGCGCCAGTTGGGGTACTCGTCCCAGGTGCCCGGCACGTTCTGCGGGCGGCGGTCGCCGATGCCGTCGGGGAGCCAGACGCCGATCATCCGGGCCGGGGTGCGCAGCAGGAAGCGGTGGAAACCCTCGATCTCGGCCGCCTCGTCGGTGCCGGGCGGCCCGGCGGCCGGGCTGTCGAGCAGGCCGAGGCTGCCGAGCAGGGCGAGCCATTCCGCCGTGTCCGCGACCGCCTCCGCGCGCTCGTCGGCGGCCGGGCGGGTCAGCAGACCGAGCCGGTCGCGCAGGTCGACGTGCTCGCCGGTGAGCCGGGCGGCGGTGGGCGGCAGATCGTGGGTGGTGGCCGTGGCCAGGCAGTCGGAGCGCCAGCGCTCGGGCGGCAGCGGACGGCCGTCGCCCTCCCAGTCCCGCTCGAACCACAGCACCGAGGTGCCGAGCACCCCGTGCCGCCGCAGCGTCTCGCGCACGCCCGGCTCGACCGTGCCGAGGTCCTCGCCGATCACCAGGGCCTCGGCGCGGGACGCCTCCAGGGCGAGGAGGGCGAGCATGGCGTCGGCGTCGTAGCGGACGTAGGTGCCCTCGGTGGGCGGGCTGCCCTCGGGCACCCACCAGAGCCGGAACAGGCCCATCACATGGTCGATGCGGACCGCGCCCGCGTAGCGGAACAGGGCGCGCAGCAGGCGGCGGTACGGCGCGTGGCCCGAGGCGGCGAGGCGGTCGGGGCGCCAGGGCGGCAGGCCCCAGTCCTGGCCGCGCGCGTTGAAGGCGTCGGGCGGGGCGCCGACCGACATCCCGGCGGCGAAGTGGTCCTGCTGCGCCCAGGCGTCGGCGCCCTGCGGATGCACGCCGACGGCCAGGTCGTGCACGATCCCGACGGGCATCCCGGCCTCGCGCGCGGCCCGCTGGGCGGCGCGCAGCTGCTGGTCGGTGAGCCAGGCGAGCCGGGTGTGGAACTCGACCCTCGGGGCCAGCTCCGCGCGGGCGCGTGCCGTCTCCTCCGAGCGCGGGTCGCGCAGGGCGGGCGGCCAGGAGCGCCAGTCGGGGCCGTGCCGCTCGGCCAGGGCGTACCAGGACGCATGGTCCTCCAGCGCCTGGCCCTCCTCGGCGCGGAAGGCGTCGTACGCCGTCTGCCGCCCCGGGCCCAGCGGGACCCGCGCGACCAGTTCCAGGGCCTCCCGCTTCAGCTCCCACACCGCGTCGCGGTCGATCAGGGCGCCCTTGTCGAGCACGTCGGCGCGCAGCCGCTCGGCCCGCTCGCGCAGGGCGCCGAGACGGCGGAGGTCGGCGTAGGCGTACTCGGGGATGTCCTCCACCCGCAGGTGGACGGGGTCCGGGAAGCGGCGGGAGGAGGGGCGGTACGGCGAGGGGTCGGTCGGGGCGCCCGCGCCGGGTACGGCCGCGTGCAACGGGTTGACCTGCACGAACCCGGCCCCGGCCGCGCGCCCCGCCCAGCCAGCCAGCTCGGCGAGGTCACCGAGGTCGCCCATGCCCCAGGAGCGGTGGGAGAGGACGGAGTAGAGCTGCGCGAGGAGGCCGTAGGAGCGGGTGGCGGGGACGGGCAGCCGGTCGGGGGCGACGATGAGGTGGGCGTCGGTGGTGCGGCCGTCGGGGGCGGTGGCGGTCACGCGGTGGACGCCGGGGGGCAGGTCGTCGACGTGGTCGCGCTCTTCGCCCTGCTCGGTGGTGACGAGGAGGCGGGTGCCGGGGGGAAGCGTCGTGAACGGGTCCGGCTGATCGGAAGTGTCCGGCCGTACGTCCGGTTCCGACGGGCTCGTCCGCTCGTACGGGGCACTCGTCCAGCGGACCACCGTCGGCGGCAGCAGCCGTTCGGTCAGCTCGCGCTCCCGCGCGGCGAGTGCGGCGCGGACCGCGTCGGGGCCGGTCGCGTCCACCCCGAGGGCGGCCAGCGCGGCGACCACGGCGGTGGCGGGCACCGGGACCGTACGGTCCGGGGAGGGGCTGTAGGAGACGGCGACCCCGTGCAGCCCGGCGAGGCGGCTCAGGGCGGGGTCGTCGTGAGCGGTCCGGGCGCGGCTCGTCCCGGGGTCGTCCCGTACGGGCCGCCGGGTGGATTCCGGGGTGTCCCCTACGGGCCCGGCGAACTCGGGGGTGTCCCCTGCGGGGCCGTCCCCCACGGCGTGACTCCGCTGCGCGTCGTCCTCCGCCGCTCCCATCTAGTGGCCCACGCAGTCGGCGATCGGGCAGTCGGCCCCGGTCAGCGGGGCGAGGTCCGCGAGCGGGGGCTCGCTGGTCAGGGGCGCGGCGCCGGGCAGCGGGGGCTCGCTGGTGAGCGGCGTCTCCACGCGGACGCCCTCCGCGCTGAACGCGCGCGGTCCCGCGCCGGGCCGGGACACCGTCTCCGGCGAACGTTTCCACTGGGCGGGCAGAGCGGGGTGAGCCGGTACGGCCACGGATGCCTCCTGGCGGTCGGTACGGGTTCTCCGGTACGGGTCCGGACCGGAACCCGGTGCCGGGCCCCGGTACGAGCCCGCGCCGGATTCGGTACGGGTTTGTGCCGGATTACCGCAGCCCTACCCCGTCCCGGCGGCGACACTCCCACCGCACTCCGGCGCGCGGGTGTACGGATCCTCCGCGCGCCGGAGCGAGCGGAAGCGATCCGGCGTGATCCACCGCCGCACCGGCCGTCGATAGAGGGGGTGTGAGACTGTTCCGCCCCATGAGGGGCCACCGCGAAGAGGGCGCCACGGACGACGCGGCGCTGCTGCGGGCCGTCGCCGGAGGTGATCCGGCGGCGATGGCCGAGCTGTACGACCGGCACGCCGGCTGGCTGCACGCCCGGCTGGCACGCCGCTGCCCCGACCCCGAGACCGTGCGGGAGGTCCTCCAGGACACCTTCGTCACCGTGTGGCGCTCGGCCGCCGGGCACCGGGGGCAGGAGACCGGCGGCTGGCTGTGGACCATCGCGGCGCGGCGGCTGGTGGACGCGCGACGGGCCCAGGAACGCGCCACGCGGCTCACCGGGCCCCCGCTGGAGGACGAGCCCGCGACGCCGTACGCCACTTCCTCCGCTTCCACCTCCGTCTCCGCCTCCGCCGAGGACCGCGTGCTGGCCGGGCTCGAGTACGGCGACGTCGGCACCGCGCTCGACCGGATCTCCCCCGAGCTGCGCGAGGTGCTGCGGGCGACCGTCGTGGACGGGCTGAGCACCCGCGAGGCGGCCCGGCTGCTCGGGATACCCGAGGGCACCGTCAAGTCCCGCGCCCGGCGCGCCCGCGTCGAACTGCGGGCGGCACTGGACCAGTTGAACCCGTCCCCGCTGGGAGGCACGGCATGACGAAGCACGACGCGTCCGGCTGGCACGTCACCGACACCCTCGCCGCGCGCTACGCCGACGACACCCTCCCCGAGCCCGACGCCTGGTCCCTGGAGAAGCACCTGGAGCACTGCGCGGGCTGCGCGGTCCGGGTGTCGGGGGCGGTACGGGCGACGGCGGCGGGGGCGGTCCTCGGGGACGTACGGGCGGCTGTGCTGGCGGCGAACCCGGCGACCGCCGCGCATCCCGCGCCGGGTACGACGCCGGTCACCGCTCCCGTACGGGAGATCCCCACCGGGAAAGCCCCGGGCCACCCCCTACGGGCCCCCCGCTTCTCCCGCCTCCCCCGGCTCGCCCGCCTCCTGTGGGCCGCCGGTCCGGCCGTGCGCGGGGCCTGGCTGACCGCCGTGCTCGGGGTGGCCGCCGGCGCGATGCTGCTGGGCCTCGTCGGCGGGTTCGCGCAGGCCAGGGTGGTGCTGCTGGTCATCGCACCGGTGCTGCCCGTGGCCGGGGTCGCGCTGTCCTACGGCCCGCACGCCGACCCGCTGTACGAGATCACGGCCGCCACCCCGGGCGGCGGGCTGCGCCTCGCCCTGACCCGTACCGCCGCCGTACTCGCCGTCAGCCTCCCGCTGCTGACCCTTACGGGGCTGGTACTGCCCGCCTCCGGTGCCCCGGCGGCCGCCGCCTGGCTGCTGCCGGGACTGGCGCTGTCGCTGGCCACCCTGGCGCTCGCCTCTTTCACCGGCAGCCGCACGGCGGCCGGGATCACGGCGGGCGGCTGGCTGTGCGCCGTCCTCGCGCCGCTGCCCGGCGCCCCGGAGGCCGAGGCCGCCGACCGGCTGGCCGAACAGGTCTCGCGCTGTCTGGACGGCGCGGCGACCCAGGGCGCGTGGGCGGCGGCGACCGTACTCGGCGCCGCCCTCCTCGCGGCCCGCCGCCCGGCGTACGACCGCCTGCCCCGCCACTGAACGTGTCATCCACCACCGAACTCCCGGAATCTGGAGCCCTCTTGTCCACCCCTTCCGAAACCCCGCCCACCATCCGCGTGGCCGCGCTGCGCGTGGAGCACCGCAAGGCCGTCGCCCTCGACTCCGTCGACCTGGAGCTGGGCACCGGTGTGCACGGTCTGCTCGGCCCGAACGGCGCCGGGAAGACCTCGCTGATCCGGGTCCTCGCCACCGTGGCGCAGCCCTCCGGCGGCCGTGTGGAGATGCTCGGCGAGGACAGCGCCGACCCGCGCGGCCGGACCGCGATCCGGCGCCGACTCGGTTATCTCCCGCAGGAGTTCGGCTACTACCCGGGCTTCACCGTGCGCGAGTTCGTGGCGTACATGGCCTGGCTGAAGGAGATGCCCGCCGACCGCGTCCCCGAGGCGGTGGAGCGGGCGGTGGACCGGGTCGGTCTCACCGACCGGATCGACGCGAAGATCAAGACGCTGTCCGGCGGGATGGTCCGCCGGGTCGGCATGGCCCAGGCCGTCGTCAACGACCCCGGCGTGCTGCTCCTGGACGAGCCGACCGCCGGGCTCGACCCCGAACAGCGGGTGGAGTTCCGCGAGTTGCTGCGCACGCTCGGCACCTCCGCCACGGTGGTCGTCGCCACCCACCTGGTGGAGGACGTGGCCGCCGCCTGCACCGAGGTCACCCTCCTCGACCGGGGCCGGGTCGCCTACCGGGGCACGCCCGAGACCCTGACCCGGCTCGGCGAGACCTCGGACGAACCCGGGGACCACCCGATCGAGCGGGGCTACACGGCCGCGCTCCGCACCCACCGCGCGCACGGCGCCCCGGCGGCGAGGGAGTCGGTGCGATGACCGTCGCCGTGGCACCCCCGAAGCGCCGCCCGAAGCGCCACCCGCTGCGCGCCGAAGCCGTCCGCGGTCTCGGCCCGCTCACCGGGGCCTGCGTCCTGCTGATGTTCGGCGTACTGCTGACCAACTCCCCGAAGACCTGGCAAGGCGGCTGGGAGGAGACCGCCGACCTGATGCACAACGCCCTGCTGATCGCCCTGCCGCTGGCCGCCGCGGCCGGCTGCTGGCAGGGCGGACGCGAACGGCGGCGCCGTACCGAGGAGTTGTGGAGCACGGCCGTCCGCACTCCGCTCACCAGACTGCTGGCCTCCGCGCTGCCCGTCGCGCTCTGGATGGCCGTCGCCTACCTGCTCGCCGTCACCGCGGCGTCGATCGCCACCTGGCCGTACTCCCAGGGCGACCACCCCTACCTCGCCCAGGTGCCCGGAGACACCGCCGCGCTCATGGCGGCGGTGCTGCTGGGACACGTGGCGGGCCGGACCGTCCCCACCCTGCTCGCGGCCCCGCTGCTGGGCATGGCCGTCTACGCCGCGCTCGGGGCGGCGGTGCACGATGACACCGGCCGCCCGCTCGACCCGGCCGCGCTCGCCGTGCACGGCCTGCGGCCGGTGTGGTGGCAGCCGCTCGCGATGGCGGGGTGGACGCTGGGCCTGGTCCTCGCGATCACGCTGGCGTACGCGGCCCGGCGTCGCGCGACGGCCCTGCTGCCGCTGGCCGCCGCCGTGGCCTGCGGCGCGCTGCTCGCCCACACCGGGAGCGGGCTGTGGCGGCCCGGTCCGTACGCCGACCGCCAGGCGTGCGACACCTCGACGACCCCGGCGGTCTGTGTGAACGCCCGGTACGCGGGGCTGCTCCCCCAGGTGAGCGACGCGCTGTCCGGGGCCACCGGGAAGCTGCGGGGCGTACAGAACCTTCCGGTGCGCTGGGAGGACCGCGACGGCGAATCGCGCGCCGACGAGGTGCAGTTGCCGATGATCACGCCGTTCGGCTGGTCGGTCGTACGGGGGCGGCTGACCGAACCGAAGCGGTACGCGTGGGAGGCGGTCCAGATACTCGAAGGGCGCGGCGACTGCGAGAACGTGCCGACGCGGGTGTCCGTCGCGGACGACGCCGTGTCGGCGTACCTGGCGCCCAACCTGTCGCAGGACCACTTCGACCGGCTGGACGCCAAGGGCGACGCCGCCCACCGCGCCGATCTCCGCGCCCGCCTGGCCGCCCGCGCCAAGCTGGCCGGCATGGACGAGGAGCACCGACGCGCCTGGCTCTCGGCGTACTTCGCGGCCCGGGGCGACTGCGCGCTGAAGGGGGTGCCGTCCCTGTGAGAACCCACGGCCTCCTCCTCTGCGCCCGCTCCCGCGCCCTCCCCCCGACCCTGGCGGCCCTCGCGGCGACGACAGGCTTCGCGGTCTGGGCGGCCGCCCTCCTGAACGCCTACGTGGACCCGGACCGCCGGGTACCGCTGATCGCCGCGGCCCCGCTGCTGGCCTCCGCCGTGATCGGCGCGAGCCTGCACACCCCGTCGGACGAACTGGACCGCACGGCCGTACGCCCCTGGTGGCCCCTCCGGCTGACCTGGCTGACCGCGCTGACCGCCCTGGCGGCGCTCCTGCTCACCCTGGCGGTACTGGGCCACCCCCAGACCTTCGGCCCGCCCGCCATGATCCGCAACACCCTGGGCTGCACGGGTCTCACCGCGCTCTCGGCGGCATTCCTCGGCCCCCGGCTGAGCTGGCTCCCCGCCTTCGCCTACGTCTCCGCCGCCTACCTCACCGCCTCCGGAGCCCGCGGCCACGGGGTCGCCCTCTGGGCCTGGCCGGTCCAACCGGGCTCCGAACCGGCCGCCTGGGCAGCGGCGCTGACGGCCTTCGCGGCGGGCACGGCCCTGTACGCGGTGTACGGCCACCGCCCGGAGGGCCCCCGCACGCCGTAGCCGAGCCACCCGGCACGCACCATGGCCCCCGCCCCGTACACGCGGTACGGAACGGGGGCCATGGTGATGGGCCCATCAGGCCGGTGGGTCAGGCGGTGTTCTCGGCCACCAGGTAGCGGCCCCAGACCTCGCCGCCCCGGTAGGGGCCGAGACCGTCGCTGTCGTGCTGCGGCTCGTCGAACCGCACCACGTAGACGAGTTCACCCTCGCGACCGCGGCCGTTCCGCACCGGGAAGGGAACCTGCGACTCGGCGATCGTGCCGTAGAACTCCACCGGGTACGGGCCGTCCCAGTCGGGGTCCTTGATCACTCGCACCCTGGTGCCGGGCGGCCAGGCCCCCTCCGGCCAGTCCGCCGGGACGGGCCCGCTGTCGTGCGTCATGGGTGACTGCCTCGCATGTCTCCCGCTCACTGCGAGCGGTCCTTGTACTTGAAGTCCTCCGCCTGACGCGTCTGCTTGTTCCACACGTAGTGGATCTCGACGTCGTCCACGGTCTGCTCCATCTTGACCCAGCCGTCCGAGGCGGGCCAGCGCGGGTCCTGCATGACGGTGGGCAGCTGGTTGCCGTACTCCGGGTATTCCTTCACGAGGTCCATCGCGCGCTGCTCGTTGGACCCGCCGGCCGAGGTGCGGCCCGTGGAGTTGCCCGCGTTGCGCAGCGCCGTGCCCAGCCCGTCGCTGATCCGGGAGATACCGTCGGCCGCCCCGTAGGCGCCCGTGATGACGAGCCCGGTGCCCATCGCGATCGCGGGCGCGCCCGCGAGGCAGCCGATACCGGTCAGGCAGACCGCGCCGCCCGCCAGGTCCTCACTGGCGCCGAAGCCCATGAGGAAGATCGAGCCGCCGGTCTCCGCCGCGCCGATCCACAGGTCCGGGCTGGTGAAGATCGCCTCGCCGTAGTCGAGGACCTTGCTTCCGGTGTCCTCCAGCCAGTCCGGGATCCAGTCGTTGCCGTCGTCCGGCTCCTCGATCGGGTGGTCCTCCTGGTACTGCTTCTTGATCTGCTCCCAGCGGGCGGTCTCGTCCTTCTTCTTCTGGACCGCGGTCGCGAAGGCGTCCACGAACGCCTTCGTGGCGGCGGCCGAGTCCTTGCCCGCCGCGACGGCGGAGGCCCGGGCCTGCTCGGCCGAGGCGCTCGCCTCGCTCGCCGACGTGCTCGCCGCGTTCGCCGAACGCTGCGCGTGGGCCGCGGAGTTCACCGCCCGTACGACCGCGTTCTCGGCGTCCGCCTGCGCCTTGCGCGCGGTGTTCGCGGAGTCGCGGGCCTGGGCGGCGGAGGTGGCGGCGGCATCGGCCGAGCGCTTCGCGTCGTCCGCGTAGCCCTGGGCCAGCCTCGCGGACGCGTCGGCGTCGTCGGCCGCCTTCTGGGCGTCGGCCGCCGAGTTGCGCGCCTCGGCGGCGGCCTTCGCCGCGAGCGAGGCGTTCTGCTGCGCCGTCGCCGCGATCTGCGCGGCCCCCGAGATGACGCCCTGCACCTGTGAGACGTGCGTGGCGGCGAGCTGGTCCTTCTGGCGGGCCATCGGCTCACCGGTCTGCGTGAAGGCGTGCAGCAGCGTGGCGGGGCCCTCCAGCGCGATCCGCGCGGCGGCCTTCACCTCGGGGCCGCCGCTCTCCACGAGCTGGGCGGCGTGCACGCGCTCGTCCTCGCTCCGGGCCTCGTCGCGTCCCGAGACGACGAAGTCCCGCAGCGCGTCCACCGTCCCGGCGCTCAGCGCCGCACGGCCCCGCTCCTTGACGATCGGACCACCGGCGTCGATCAACTGCGCCACATACACGCGCAGTTCACCTTCGACGGCCTCGAACTGACCCTCGCTGAGGAAGGCGTCCGTGGCCGTGTCGCTCGACAGCGCCTGTCCGGCGGCCGTCCGCAGCTTCGAGGACGGGGAGTTGATCCACAGCTCCTCGACCTCCGCCCGCGTGTCGAGGCGTTCGGCCTGCGTCCAGCCGGTGCGCACATAGGCGAGGACGTCCTCGGTGCCGCCCGAGAGCGCCGTCGCGGCGGCCGCACGGCTCCACGAGCCGCGGATCTTCATGGCCTCCACGGCCATCGTCCGCCCGTCGCGCACGAGTTGCTCGGTGTCCGCGTCCGGGGCACCCGCTCGTGCGGCCAGGTCCTGGGCCTTCGCGCGCAGAGCGGTACCGCGCTCGACGACCTCGGTCGCCTCGGCGTGGATGCGCTCCTCCTGGTCCTTGAGGTCGCGGGCCTTGTCGATCCCGTCGTTCGTGCGGGCCGTCAGCTCCTCCGCCTCGACCTCGCGGGCCAGGTCGTAGGTGTTCTGGGCCTCTGTGACGGCGGCGGTGGCGGTGTCGGCCGCCTCCTTCGCGGCGGCGGCGTGGGCGGTCGCCTTCTGCGCGGCGGTCGCCGCGTCGCCCGCGTGGTCGGCCGCTTCCCTGGCCGCCTTCGCCGCGTTCTCCGCGTGCGTGGCCGCCGCGTTGGCGGCATCACGGGACTCGCGGGCCGCGCTCGCGGCCCGGTTGGCGAGGGACTCGGCCGCCTGCGCGGCCCGGGTCGCCTCACGCGCGTGGCGGCGGGTCTCCGCGGCGGCGGCCGCCGCCTCGCCCGAGTGCACCCCGGCCTGGTCGGCATAGGCGTTGGCCGCGTCGGCCGCGTCGGCGGCCGCGTTCGCGCTCGCCCCGGCGCCGATCGCGGCATGCGCCGCCACTCCGGCCTGGGTGGCGGCGACCCCGGCCTGCTCGGCGGCGTCGGCCGCCCAACGGGCGCCCTTCGCCGCGGCATCGGCCTGGTCCGCGGCCTGTCGGGCAGCGGACGCCTTGGTGGCGTCCTTCGCGGCATCGGCAGCCGCGCCGCGAGCCTTGGACGCGGCCTGGGCGGCACCGGCGGCGGCGGCCGCGGCCTGGGCGGCGGCGGTCGCGGCGATGCGCGAGGAGGCGTTCGCGGCGCGGGCCGCGCCGATCGCCTGCTGTGCCGCCGCTGCCGCCTGCTTCGCGGCGGCGGCTGCGCGGGCGGCGGCCGAGGCGGCGTGCAGGGAGTCGTTCTTCGCGGCCTCGGTCTCGCTCGCGGCCTTCTCGGCGGCCTTCTTGGCGAGCGCCGCGGCGGCGGCGGCGCGGTCGGCCTCGTCCTGCGCCTTGCGTGTCTCGGTGGCGGCCTTGCGTCCGGCCTTCGCGGCCTGGTCGGCGAGTTCGTCGACCGTCGCCTGCTCCTGGTCGCGGGCGAGTGCCACGAACTGGCCGACGGCGAGGAACTCGTGGATGTCGGCGGCCGTGCCCCGCAGCGCGAGGCGCGCCGCCGCGACCACGTTGGGTCCGCCGGTGCTGAGGATCTGGGCGACCTCGACGCGCTCGTCCTGCTGCTGCTCGGCGTACTGCTGGTCCTCCAGGAACGCCTGCCGGTCCTCGGGCGTGCCCGCGAGCGCGGCGCGGCCCTTGTCCTGGACATTGGGACCGCCGGCGTCCACGATGCGCGCGATCTGGACCCGCTGGTCCTGTTCCAGCGGCTCCTTCCAGCCGTCCTTGAGGAAGGCCGAGAGCTGCTCGGGGGTACCGGTGAGCGCGTCGCGGGCCGCGTCGATCAGACTCGTCCCGCCGATGCTCGCGACCTGCGCGGCGGCGACCCGCTCGTCCTGCTCGGTGACCTCGGCCGCCTCGACGTCGAGGAAACGCCGGACGTCGGCGTCGGTCCCGGTCAGCGCGACCTCGGCGGCGGCCCGGGTGCCGGGGCCGCCTTCACGCCACAGGGTCACGACCCGGGCGCGGTCACCGGCGGGGAGGTCGCCGGGCGCGCCGGTGCCTTCGTCGGCGGCGGCCGGGGTGGTGCTCAGCACGCCCGCGATCAGCGCCAGGGGTATTACTCCGGCGCCCAGACCGCGTAAGGCACGCAGGGCACGCCCGGTGTGCGGATGGGGGGAGATCGGTCTCACAATCCTTGACTCCTGTTGCTCGATGGGTGACTGCGGATGCCGGGACCGGACGTCGTTCGGCCCCGGGGCGGCGGATGCCTCACCGGACCGGGGCGCCCATGGCCTCCAGGGCTCAGCCGGTCACCCGGATCTCGACCAGTACGGACTGGGCGCCGCCGACCGTGCCTTCGCCGACGCTCTTGAAGTCGTCCTTCGCCACATCGACCGTGGTGGTCGTCCCGGCGGCCGTCAGGTCGGCGCTGATCGGGTGGTCGGCGGTCTCCAGGCCGAAGACGCGGGGGAGCTGCATGGTGAGGAAGCCGGTCTTCGCGGTGGCCCGGAAGCAGTACGTGTCCTGGCGGCCCACCGAGGAGTCCTTGACGGTGAGGACACGGATCTGGTCGGCGGACGGGTCGCAGTCCACGAGCACGATGTGCCCGTCCCCGCGCTTGAGCTCGATGCCCTTGTCGGCCTTGACCGCGTCGGCTCCCGGGTACGCGAAGTCCTCGACCGCGTAAGGCGGTTGGGCGGGGCTCGGGTCGCCGTCGGCGACGGCGGTCCAGGCGAGGCCGCCGAGGAGGGTGACGGTGCCGGCTCCGGTGACGAGGGCAGCACGGCGGACGGAGGAAATGACGTTTCTCATCGATGTTCCTTGTAAGAGAGGGATGCGGTGCGGACCGCCGGACGCGCGGCGTCGGCGGGAGCGCGAGGGACGAGGACGGACGCGGGTACCCGAGGGCGTCCACCGCTCGGGGGAGGAGGGGCCGGCCGGTGCCGGGGCCCCGCGACGCGGACGGCCGGAAACGGCCCCCGCGGGGAACGGACACCGATGGCGCGAAAACCGCACAGCCGTGGCGTGCGAAGCGCGCATGAGTGGGCCCTCCCCCAAGGCTCCGCCCCGGTGGGGCCGAGTGTCCCTACTGCGTCCTGCCGGAAGCGGCGCTGGTGGGCGGCCGCTGCGTTCGGTGTGAACGTAGTCGCTGGACGTCATCCCGCCCACGAGAATTCATCGAACATAAAAGGACGCATGCTCCGAAGCCGCACAAAGATCCATAGTGAGGTACGTCACTTCGGCGGAGGCGCGGAAAAGCGTCAAGTGGCCCTCTCCCAGGAAGGCTTGACGATGCGTCACCCACGTCCTGGCACCCCGCTCCGAGGGGCCGCAGGCTCCCCCGGAGCACCCCCCGCACCCCGCCTCACGCGAACGCGCGAACACGCGGACGCGCAGACACGGAGACCCGGACCGTCAGGCGGAAATGCCGTCGATCCGGGCCAGGGCGTCGTCCGCGCCGTAGGGCTGCAGATAGGGCAGCCAGCGTGGGTCTCTGTGGCCCGTGCCGATGATGCGCCAGGCCAGGCCGGTGGGCGGGGCGGGTTTGTGGCGCAGGCGCCAGCCGAGTTCGACCAGGTGGCGGTCGGCCTTGACGTGGTTGCAGCGGCGGCAGGAGGCCACCACGTTGTCCCAGACGTGCTTGCCCCCGCGAGAGCGCGGGATGACGTGGTCGACGCTGGTTGCGACGCCACCGCAGTACATGCACCGGCCGCCGTCGCGGGCGAACAGGGCCCGCCGGGTCAGCGGTACGGGGCCCCGGTAGGGCACCCGGACGAATCGCTTGAGCCGGACCACGCTGGGTGCGGGGACTGTGACGGTCGCGCTGTGCAGGAAGGCGCCGGATTCCTCGAGGGAGACGGCCTTGTTCTCCAGGACGAGGACGAGCGCGCGGCGGAGCGGTACGACGCCGAGCGGCTCGTACGACGCGTTGAGGACCAGGACATGCGGCACGGGTGCCTCCTTGGGCGTCGGCGGCGCGTGGCTCGCGCCGGGACGATCTGGAGTCAGTCTCCCCTCATCGCTGGTGGAAGCGCCACCATGTGCCGGTAACGGGCCGGGAGTGTTTTCGACCACACCAAAAGGGACCGAGACGATCATGGCTGGTTAACGTGCAGGTGGGAGGGGGTGCTCCTGTACGAAACGGCGGAGGCGCGCACAATGCCCCGTTAGTGTGGTGGTTCTGTCCACCCGGTGACCTTTTCGTGATCTCGACGATCCGGCCGGGGCGGACCGCGCAGCACCATGGAGGTACCAGCCGTGTCCTTGCCCGTCGCCCTACTGGCCGCCGGAGCGTCCCCGTCTCCCTCGCCCTCGGGCTCGGGACCGGCCGTGCCGTCCCTCCAGGACGCCCAGCAGAGCGCGACCAACGCCGCGAGCTGGGTGGAACAGAACTGGTCGACCTGGCTCGCGATGGGCCTGCAGATCGTGCTGATCATCGTCATCGCGGTGGCGCTGCGCGCGGTCGTACGGCGGGCGATCACCAAGCTCATCGAGCGGATGAACCGCACCGTGCAGGCGGTGGACCACACCGCGCTCGGCGGCCTCCTGGTCAACAACGAGCGCCGCCGTCAGCGCTCGGCCGCCATCGGCTCGGTGCTGCGCTCGGTCGCCAGCTTCGTGATCCTCGGCACGGCCGCCCTGATGGTGCTCTCCACCTTCAAGATCAACCTCGCCCCGCTGCTGGCCTCGGCCGGTGTCGCCGGTGTCGCGATCGGTTTCGGCGCCCGCAACCTGGTCACCGACTTCCTCTCCGGCGTCTTCATGATCCTGGAGGACCAGTACGGCGTCGGCGACACGATCGACGCGGGCGTGGCCGTCGGCGAGGTCGTCGAGGTCGGCCTGCGCGTGACCAAGCTGCGCGGCGCGAACGGCGAGATCTGGTACGTCCGCAACGGCGAGGTCAAGCGCATCGGCAACCTCTCCCAGGGCTGGGCCACGGCCAACGTGGACGTCACCGTCCGCTCCGACGAGGACCTGGACAAGGTCAAGTCCGTCCTGGACGAGGTCGCGGAGAAGATGGCCAAGGAAGAGCCCTGGAACGAGCTGCTGTGGAGCCCGATCGAGGTCCTGGGCCTGGACAGCGTCCTGATCGACTCCATGGTGATCCGGGTCTCCGCCAAGACCATGCCGGGCAAGTCGGTCAACGTGGAGCGCGAGCTGCGCTGGCGCGTCAAGCGGGCCTTCGACCGGGCGAGCATCCCGATCGTGGGCGGCGCCACGGCCCTGGAGGACGCCGAGGAGGCCGCTCCGGCCCCCGACCCGTCCGCCACGATGGCCGCCCCCTCGGCCTACGCGAGCCCCACCTCCCCGCAGTCCCTGGCGACCACCCCGATCGTCACCCCGAAGCCGAACACGACGAAGTAACGCCGGGTGGCCCCGAGCACCGCAGCGCGCCCCCGGTCCCGCCCGACCGGGGGCGCGCTCCGTTGACGGCCCCGCGCGCCACGGCCTACGTTCGCGCCGATCACCCCCGGCAACGCGAGGGAGTCGCCCGTGAAGCTCACCGTGGTCGGCGGAGGCTCGACCTACACCCCGGAACTCGCCGACGGCCTCGCGCGGCTGCGCGACACGCTGCCCGTGGAGGAGCTGGTCCTCGTCGACCCGGCCCCGGAGCGCCTGGAGCCGGTGGCGGCCGTCTCCCGCCGCATCCTCGCCCGCTACGGCCACCCCGCCCGGATCACCGCCACCGCCGACCTGGAGGCCGGAGCCGAGGGCGCCGACGCCGTACTGCTCCAGCTGCGCGTCGGCGGCCAGGCGGCCCGGAACCAGGACGAGACCTGGCCGCTGGAGTGCGGCTGCGTCGGGCAGGAGACGACCGGCGCGGGCGGCCTGGCCAAGGCGCTGCGCACGGTCCCGGTGGTGCTGGACATCGCCGAGCGGGTACGACGGGTCAGCCCCGGCGCCTGGATCGTGGACTTCACCAACCCGGTCGGCATCGTCACCCGCGCCCTGCTCAAGGAGGGCCACCGCGCGGTCGGCCTGTGCAACGTGGCCATCGGACTCCAGCGCACGTTCGCCGCGCTGCTCGGCACCGCACCCGGCGAGGTCCACCTCGACCACGTGGGCCTGAACCACCTCACCTGGGAGACCGCCGTCCGTCTGGGCGGCCCCGAGGGCCCCGACGTGCTCCCCCGCCTGCTGGCCGAGCACGGCGACACCGTCGCCGCCGCCCTCCGCCTCCCCCGCGCCCTCCTCGACCGCCTGGGCGTGGTCCCCTCGTACTACCTGCGCTACTACTACGCGCACGACGAGGTCGTGGACGAGCTGCGCGCCAGGCCCTCGCGGGCCGCCGAGGTCGCCGCCATGGAGCGCGAGCTGCTGGCGATGTACGCCGACCCGGCGCTGGACGAGAAGCCCGCGCTCCTCGCGAAGCGCGGCGGGGCGTACTACTCCGAGGCGGCGGTGGACCTCACGGCCGCCCTGCTCACCGGGAGTGGCAGCCCGTACCAGGTGGTCAACACCATGAACGCGGGCACGCTGCCCTTCCTCCCCGCCGACGCGGTGATCGAGGTCCCGGCGGCGGTGGGCGTGAAGGGAGCGGTGCCGCTGCCGGTGCCGGAGGTCGATCCGCTGTTCGCGGGGCTGATGGCGAGCGTGACGGCGTACGAGGACCTGGCCCTGGAGGCGGCCCTGCGCGGCGGCCGCGAGCGGGTGTTCCGCGCACTGCTCGCGCATCCGCTGGTCGGCCAGTACGCGTACGCCGACTCCCTCACCGGCCTCCTCCTCGCCCACAACCGGGAGCACCTGCCATGGGCGTGACCGGCACCTCCGTGAACGGCACCTCCGTGAACGGCACCGCGCTCGCCGTCGACGCGGGCAACAGCAAGACCGACGTGGCCGTGCTCACGGCGGAGGGCGAGGTGCTGGCGACGGCGCGCGGAGGCGGCTTCCGCCCGCCGGCCGTGGGCCTGGACCGGGCCATCGACGCCCTGGCCGAACCGGTCGGACAGGCACTGGCGGAGGCGGGCCTCACGACCGTCTCCCACGTCTCCGCATGCCTCGCGAACGCCGATCTCCCGGTGGAGGAGGCCGAGTTGGCGACCGCGCTGCGCGCCCGCCCCTGGAGTCCTTCCGTCGCCGTCCGCAACGACACCTTCGCCGTCCTGCGCGCCGGAGTGGCCGAGCCCCGGGGCGTGGCGGTGGTGTGCGGGGCGGGCATCAACTGCGTGGGGATGCGCCCCGACGGCCGCACGGCCCGCTTCCCGGCCCTCGGCCGCCTCTCCGGCGACTGGGGCGGCGGCTGGGGCCTGGCCGAGGAGGCGTTGTGGCACGCGGCCCGCGCCGAGGACGGCCGGGGCGATGCGACGGAACTGGCCCGCGCGCTCCCGGCGCACTTCGGCCTGGACTCGATGTACGCCCTGATCGAGGCCCTGCACCTGGGACACCTCCCGTCGACCCGCCGGCACGAGCTGACGCCGGTCCTCTTCGCGACGGCCGCCCGGGGCGACGCGGTGGCCCGGTCCCTGGTCGAGCGGCTCGCCGAGGAGGTCGCGGTGATGGCCACGGTGGCCCTGACCCGCCTGGACCTCCTCGCGGAACCCACACCGGTCGTGCTCGGCGGCAGCGTGCTGACGGCCGGTCACGCCGTACTGGACGACGCCGTACGCGAGCGTCTCGACGCCCGTGCTCCGCACGCCGATCCACGCCCGATCCGCGCCGCTCCCGTCCTGGGCGCGGCCCTCCTCGCCCTGGATCACCTGAACGCGCCCCCGCGATCCGGGGAACGCGCCCGTGCGTACTGGGAGTCGGAGCGCACCTGATCCCAACCCCCGTTGCCGACAGGTCCTGTTCACCGCCTCACCGGGAACCGATCGGGATTGACCCGGCGTGTTTCTGGACAGGTCGTGTTCCTGGACGGCCGGTGCCATGCCGTCGTCCGGGCGAGATGCGGTGAAGGCTGGTGCGGAAGGCGGTGCGGGCGGTGATACTGGGCGGCGAACGATGACCATGGGGGAGGTCGGGTGACACAACCGCCGAGGAGCAGCGCGCCGCCGACGGCAGGCTCGGGCCTGCCCGCGCGGCCCACCGTGCCCGCACAGCCCGGCGCACTCCCGCAGCCCGCCGTCCCGGCCCAGGTCACTCGCCCCGCCGCTCCCGTCCAACCCCCTGCCCGTCGTACCGCGTTCGCCGAGGGCGCCGAGCGGCTGCGGGCCGCCGCGACCACCGAGCCGGGGCGGCTGCGGGTCATCGGGGCCGTACTCGCCCTGCTGGTCGTGGCGTTCGGCGCGGTCGCCGCGTGGCAGAGCAGTGAGCGCGCGGCCGCCGCCGACGACGTGCTGCACGGCAGCCAGCCGCTCAGTTCCGGGGCCGCGTCGATCTACCGCTCGCTGGCGGACGCCAACACCACGGTCTCCAGCGGCTTTCTGGCGGGCGGGCAGGAGACGCCCGAGACCCGGGACCGGTACGAGAAGGACATCAGCCGGGCCGCCGCCGGGCTCGTCACCGCCGCCGCCAAGTCCGAGCCGGACTCCCCCGCGGCGGCGAGCATCGCCAAGCTGAACCGGCTGCTGCCGGAGTACAAGGGCCTGGTCGAGCGCGCCCGGGTCTACAACCGGCAGGGCTATCCGGTGGGCGGCGCCTATCTGCGGTACGCCAACGAGAAGATGCAGCAGGACATGCTGCCGGCCGCCGAGGACCTGTACACCAAGGAGAACCAGCGCCTGGCCGCCGACTACGGCGACGCGACCCCGTACCCCTGGGCGGCCATCGCGCTCGGGGTCGTCGCGCTCGGCGCGCTCGCGTGGGCCCAGCGCCGCGAGTACCGGCGCACCAACCGCGTCCTGAGCCACGGCCTGGTCGCGGCCACCGCCGCCGCCACCGTGGTCCTGCTGTGGCTGGTCGTCGGCCACACCGTCGCGCGTGCCGGGCTGCACGCCTCCGACGAGCACGGCATCCGCTCCCTGAACGTCCTGCACAGCGCCCAGATCGCCGCCCTGAAGGCGCGCGGCAACGAGAACCTCGGCCTGGTGGCGCGCGGCGCCGAGACGGTCACGGTCGACGGCACGGTGTACGACGCGTACTACCACGGCTTCGACCAGGAGCTGGCCGAGCTGGGCGGCAGCCTGAAGCGGGCGGGCTCCCTCGCCGACGACCCGACGGGCGCCCGGCCGGTCACGGCGGCGACGCGGAACATGGCGGAGTGGAAGAAGCGGCACGCCGACGCCCACCGCGAGGACGACAGCGGCGACTACCAGCAGGCGCTGGCCATGGTGATCGGCGCCAAGGGCACCACCGGCGAGTGCTTCGACGGCGTGGACGAGAACCTGAACCGCGCCATCGGCCACGAGCAGGCGGAGTTCGAACGGGCGGCCGGGGACGGCCGCGACGCGATGACCGGACTGCCCGCGGGCGCGGCCGCGCTCGGCGTGCTCGGCGCGGCCGGTGCCGTGCTGGGCATCGGGCGCAGGCTTTCGGAGTACAGGTGACAGGGGGCCGGAGCATGGACGCGGCAGAAGGACCCGCCCGGCTGCGCGGCTGGGGCGGGGTCGGTGCGATGGCGGTGCTGTGTGCCCTCGCGCTCACCTTCGTGCTGATGCTCCCGCGCACCCAGGCGCACCCGGCGCCCGGTCCGGTGACGTCCGTGGGCCCGGTGGTCGAGGGCAGCCAGGCGCGCGCCTCCGACTGCGAGGACGCGAAGGCGCAGGACCGGTCGCTGCCGCCGTCGGGCGCGAGCGGGAAGACCATCGACGCGATCAAGGCCCGGCCCGGCACGCGCAAGCTGGTCGTCGGTGTGGACCAGAACAGCTACCGCTGGGGCTATCGCAATCCGAACAACCCGGGCGCGGAGCTGGAGGGCTTCGACATCGACCTGGTGCACCGGATAGCCGAGGACATCGTGGGCGACCCGGACGCCGTGCAGTTCCGGGCGATCCCGACCAGCCAGCGCATCGCGGCGCTCCAGGAGGGCCGGGTGGACATGGTGGTGCGCACGATGACGATCAGCTGCGAGCGGCTGAAGGACGTCGCGTTCTCCGCGCCGTACTTCCGTACCGGGCAGCAGGTGCTGGCGCCCAAGTCCTCGCCGGTGAAGGGGTATCAGGACCTCGCGGGCAGACGGGTGTGCACGGCGGCGGGCTCGACCGCGCGCAAGAAGCTGGAGGCGGACGTGCGGTCCGGCGCGGTGCGGGCGATCGTCGCCCAGGCGGTCCCCAACCAGCTCGACTGTCTGGTCCGGCTCCAACTGGGCGAGGCGGACGCGGTGATCACCGACGGCGCGCTCGCCGCGAGCCAGGCCGCCCAGGACCCCACCCTCGAACTCAAGGGCCCCGCCTTCACGACCGAGTACTACGGCGTGGCCATGGCGAAGGACGCCAAGGACCTGGTGGGCCGGGTCAACCGCGTGCTGGCGGACTACCGTTCCGACGGCTGGCAGGCGTCGTACGACAAGTGGCTGTCGGCGACACTGGGCAGGGACGCGAAGCCGTACCGTCCGCCCGTGCCGGAGTACCGGGGTGAGAGCTGAGCGAAGCGGGCAGTACGGGACAGCGCCGACTTGGACAGCAGCGAGAGGTGATCGATGGGCGTCACGGACCCCGCCGGGCCGGTGATGGACCGGGACGAGGTGGACCGTGCGCTGGCGCGGCTCGGCCAGGAGCACGAGGCGATCGAGACCTCGCTGCTCGCGCTCCAGGACCACGCGGGCCGCAGACTTCTGGAGGGCGCCGAGCTGACCGGCGTCACCGAGGAGCGCTGGGCGGCCGCGGAGGAGGCCATCACGGTGCTCTGGGCCTGTTTCGACGCGTACACGGCCGCGCTGCGCCGGGCCCGCGAGATCCGCTCCCGGCGCCGCTGGTCCAGCCGTGAGGACCTGGTGGAGCTGACCGGGCTGCTGCGCGGGGAGTCGGTGACGCTGGCGAGCCCGTCGCTCCCGGCCGGCACCGGCAGGCTCAGCGAGAGCTGCACGCTGACCGCGCTGGTCGACCGGATGAACGAGCTGTACGCGTCCTCCCTGGACGTGGTGGTCGCCGCCGACGCCGTGTGGTCGGCACTGCCCGCCCGGATAGATTTACTCGCCGCCGAACTCCACCGCACGCGCGGCCTCGCCCACTCCGTCGGGGTGCGCCCCGGCGAACACCCGGCCGGTGACGACCTGGAGGGCATCACGGCCACGCTGACCGCGCTGCGCGCCCGGGTGATCAGCGATCCGCTCGCCTACTGGACGCCCGCGCAGGGCAGTTCGGCGCCCGGCGGCGGCCGTCCGGACACCACGGTCTACGACCGGGAGGCGCGCGCCCTGGAGGATGTACGCCGGGAGATCGACGCGGTACTGACGGTCCGCCAGGATGCCGAGGAGCGGCTGCTCCGGCTGCGGGACGTGCTGTCGCGCGCCGACCGCACGCTGGCGGAGGCGCGGACCGCGCGCGGTGAGGTCCTGGCGAAGATCGCGGCGACCGAGGTGCCCGTGGTGAGCGGGCCGCCGACCGTGCTCCAGGAGCAGTTGGCGACGGCGGCGGACCACCGCAGGCACGCCCGCTGGCACCGGCTCTCCCCGCTGCTGGACTCCCTGGAGCGGCGGGCGGAGGACGAACTGCTGCGCGCCCGCGAGTCGTTGACGGCCGTGACCGCGCCGCTCGCGGTCCGTGCCGAGCTGCGCGGGCGCCTGGACGCCTATCGGGCGAAGGTCGCCCGGCACGGCCTGGCCGAGGACCCGCTGCTGATCGAGCGGTACGACGCGGCCCGCCGCATGCTGTGGAGCGCGCCCTGCGATCTGCGCGTGGCCGAGCAGGCGGTGCTGCGCTACCAGCACGCGGCGGCCGAACTGCTCACCGCGCCGAAGGTGCCGGAGCACGGGCCCACGGACGCGAGGGAGGACGAGGGGTGAGCGAGGAACGGCACGCCTGCCAACGCCCGGACTGCGCAGGCACGTACGAGGACATGGGCGGCGGGGAGCTGTACTGCGACACCTGCGGTCTGGCACCCGTGGTCGCCCCGGCACCGGCCGCACCGGCGCCTTCCGCGGTGACTCATGTCGCGGCCCCGGACTCCACCGGCCCGGCGACGAGCGGCAGTTCGCGCAGCGCCCGCACCTCCTCGCAGTCCTCGCGCTCGCGCCGCTCGGTGTCGGGGCGGCTCTCCCGCGCCGACTCGGGCCGCACCGCCGGGCGTTCGGTGTCGGTGCGCAGCTCGGGCGCGTCCTCGGGGCCTTCCGGGCGCGGACGCCTCGGCGCCGGTCTGGTCGCGGTGCCGCAGGTGCCCCGGCCCGACCCGCGCGCGATGGTGCTGGAGAACCCGCAGGTGCCCGAGCGCAAGCGGTACTGCTCCCGCTCGGACTGCGGGGCGCCGGTCGGCAGGGCGCGGGGCGAGCGTCCGGGCCGCACGGAAGGTTTCTGCACCAAGTGCGGCCACCCGTACTCCTTCGTGCCGAAGCTGCGCGGCGGGGACATCGTGCACGGGCAGTACGAGGTGGCGGGCTGTCTCGCGCACGGCGGGCTCGGCTGGATATACCTCGCCGTCGACCGGGCCGTCTCCGACCGCTGGGTGGTCCTCAAGGGCCTCCTGGACACCGGTGACCAGGACGCGATGGAGGCGGCGATCTCCGAGCGCCGGTTCCTCGCGGAGATCGAGCACGCGGGCATCGTGCGGATCTACAACTTCGTCGAGCACCTGGACCAGCGCACCGGCTCCCTGGACGGCTACATCGTCATGGAGTACGTCGGCGGCAAGTCCCTGAAGGAGATCGCCAACGCCCGCCGCACCCCCGAGGGCCGCCGCGACCCGCTCCCGGTGGAACAGGCGTGCGCGTACGGCATCGAGGCCCTGGAGGCGCTCGGCCACCTCCACAGCCGCAACCTGCTCTACTGCGACTTCAAGGTCGACAACGCCATCCAGACCGAGGACCAGCTCAAGCTGATCGACATGGGCGCGGTGCGCCGGATCGACGACGAGGAGTCCGCGATCTACGGCACGGTGGGCTACCAGGCCCCCGAGGTCGCGGACATCGGTCCCTCCCCCGCGAGCGACCTGTACACGGTGGGCCGCACCCTCGCCGTCCTCACCTTCGACTTCCAGGGCTACACGACCGTTTACGCCGACTCGCTGCCCGACCCGGACACCATCGAGGTCTTCCGGCGCTACGAGTCCTTCTACCGCTTCCTGGTCCGCGCGACCGACCCCGACCCGGCCCGCCGGTTCGCCTCCGCCCAGGAGATGGCCGAGCAGCTGACCGGGGTGCTGCGCGAGGTGGTCTCGCTGCAGACCGGGCAGCCCCGGCCCGCGCTCTCGACCCTGTTCGGGCCCGAAGTGCGGGTCACGGACACCGAGTTGTTCCCGGTGCTGGACGGCGACGTGTCCCGGCTCGGCACGCGCGGCACGGGCCGTACGCCCCCTGCGCCGCCCCCGGCCCTGGTGCGGCCGGTGGACACGGCGGCCGCCGCGCTCGCGCTGGCCGTCCCGCTGGTCGACCCGAACGACCCGGACGCCGGGTTCCTCGCGGGCCTGACCGCCACTGCCCCCGCCGAACTCCTCGCCGCCCTGGACGCGGCCCCCGCGCAGACCGTGGAGACCCGGCTGCGCCGGGTCCGGGCCCGGCTCGAACTCGGCGACTCCGAGGCCGCGTTGACGACCCTGGGCGCGCTGGAGGCGGAGCGCCCCGACGACTGGCGGGTGGTCTGGTACCGGGGCGTGACGGCGCTGGCCACCGGCGACCTCGCCCACTCCGCGCTCGCCTTCGACGCGGTCTACGACGCCTTCCCAGGCGAGCCCGCGCCCAAGCTGGCGCTCGGCCTGTGCGCGGAGGTGCTGGGCCAGCTGGACAACGCCGCCGAGTACTACCGGCTGGTGTGGGCGACCGACCCGGGCTTCGTCAGCACCGCGTTCGGGCTCGCCCGGGTGCGGCTCGCGGCCGGGGACCGCACCGGCGCGGTGGGCACCCTGGAGTCGGTGCCGGAGTCGTCCATCCACTACACCGCTGCCCGGGTCGCGGCCGTGCGTGCCCGCCTCAGACAGCGCACGGCGGGCCCGGGTGACGTACCGTTCCTGGACGATCTGACCGCCGCGGCGGGCCAGATCGAGGCGCTGGACGCGTACGGCCTGGACCCGGCGCGGCGCGAGCGGTTGTCGGCGGAAGTCCTCGGCTGCGCGCTGGACTGGATACTCTCCCAGGGCCGGGCCCCCGGCTCGCCCGTCCCGGGCGGACGGGTGCTGCTCGGCAGCGGTCTGGACGAGCGGGGTCTCCGGTTCGGCCTGGAACGCGCGTACCGCACGCTGGCCCGGCTGGCGCCCGGCGGCGAGGAGAGGATCGAACTGGTGGAACGGGCCAACCGTTACCGCCCCCGGACGTGGGTGTAGGCGAATGTCACAGATGCCCCAGCAGGCCGCACTGCCGAAGTGCCCGAGCTGCGCGGAGCCGCTCGAGGCCGGCGACCTCTTCTGCGGTGCCTGCGGATACGACCTCTCCCAGGTGCCCGCGCCGCCCGGGGACCAGCCGACGCTCGCCATGACGGGCGCCGCCGACGTGGACTGGCCGGACCCCGAGCCACCGGGCCCGGACAGCGCCGAGCCGAGGACGCACCGCGCGACGGACGTGCCCGGCACCGACTCCGGCGGCGCGCCGCTGCCCGGACCGGCCTCCGCGGGCGTACGGCTCGACCGGCCCGCCGAGCCGGAGGAGTACGCGCTCCAGGCACCGGACCCGCGCGCCGAGTCCGTGGCGTCGGCCCCGGTCTGCGTGGCCTGCCGGGCGGGCCGGGTGGACGGCGACGGCTACTGCGAGAACTGCGGCCACGCCCAGCCCCGCGAACGCGACCACATGGAGCGCGAGTCGGGCCCGCTGGCCGCCGTCAGCGACCGGGGCCTGCGCCACCACCGCAACGAGGACGCCTTCGCCGTCGCGCACACCGCGCTGCCCGACGGCGCGCCCGCCTCCGTCGCCGTCGTCTGCGACGGCGTCTCCTCCGCGACCCGCCCCGACGAGGCGTCCATGGCCGCCTCGCGCGCCGCGAGCGACAGCCTGCTCGCGGCCCTGCCACGCGGCACGCATCCGCAAGCGGCCATGCACGAGGCGATCGTCACCGCCGCGCAGGCCGTGGACGCGCTCGCCGGGGAGCCCGACGAGGCCCGCGAACACTCCCCGCACCAGAACGCCCCGGCCTGCACCCTCGTCGCCTCGGTCGTCACCTCCGGGCTCCTGGTGGTCGGCTGGGTCGGCGACAGCCGCGCCTACTGGGTGCCCGACGACCGCTCCGCCGCCCCGGCCCGCCTCACCGAGGACGACTCCTGGGCCGCCCAGATGGTCGCGGCCGGGCTGATGAACGAGGCCGAGGCGTACGCCGACGAGCGCGCCCACGCGATCACCGGCTGGCTCGGCGCCGACGCCTATGAACTGGAGCCGCACACCGCGTCGTTCAAGCCCGACCGGGCCGGTGTGGTGGTGGTCTGCACCGACGGCCTGTGGAACTACGCCGAGGCGGCGGAGGAATTGGCCCGCATCGTGCCGCAGGACGCGGCGGAGCGTCCGCTGCACGCCGCGCGGGTGCTCGTCGGCCACGCGCTGGACGGCGGGGGCCACGACAACGTAACAGTGGCCGTCGTGCCGTTCCCCGCGCCCGCTCGGGGGGCAGGATCGGCCTGAGGCCGTTCGCGCGCGGGGACCATCGCGCGCCGTGGGGCGGCCGTGTACGGGGAAGCAGCCGCGAGGCCGGAGGGGACCGGGTTCGCGGCCCACGCGCCGCCTCGCCCCGGCGAGGTGCTTCTTGGGGGATGTGAAGCAGCATGGCCAACTTCGCGAAACCGGCGGGCCCGCGGTTCTCGGTGGACGTCTACCAGAACGAGTACCTGCCGGAGGACGGCCGCGAGGTCCACGCCGTCGTCACGGTGACGGCGACGGGCGGCGGCACCGCGCCCCAGGGGACGGGCGGTAGCCGGGGTCCGTCGGCCGCCGTGGCGCTCATGGTGGACTGCTCCGGCTCGATGGGGTCCACCAAGATGCGCAACGCCCGCGACGCCACGGCCGCCGCCCTGGACACCCTGCGCGACGGCACCCACTTCGCGGTGATCGACGGCACGCACGTCGCCCGCGAGGTCTACCCCGGCGGCGGGCGGCTCGCGGTCGCCGACGCCACCACCCGCGCGCAGGCCAAGCAGGCGGTGCGCCGCCTCTCGGCGGGCGGCGGCACGGCCATCGGAACCTGGCTGCGCCTCGCCAACCGGCTGCTCGCCTCGGCGGACGTGGAGATCCGGCACGGCATCCTGCTCACCGACGGACGCAACGAGCACGAGTCGCCCGAGGCGCTGCACGTCGCCCTGGAATCGTGCGCCGGACGCTTCACCTGCGACGCCCGCGGGGTGGGCACCGACTGGGAAGTGAAAGAAGTCACAGCCATCGCCTCGGCGTTGCTCGGCACCGCCGACATCGTCGCCGATCCGGCCCATCTGACCGCCGACTTCACGGCGATGATGGAGACGGTGATGGGCAAGGCGGTCGCCGACGTGGCCCTGCGGGTGTGGACCCCGGTCGGCGCCTCCGTCTCGTACCTCAAGCAAGTGGCGCCCTCCGTAGAGGAGTTGACCGGCCGCCGCACCGAGGCGGGCCCGCGCGCCGGGGACTACCCGACCGGCTCCTGGGGCGACGAGTCCCGCGACTACCACCTGTGCGTGACGGTCCCGGCGGCGGGACTGGGCCAGGAGATGCTGGCCGCGCGGGTCTCCCTGGTGGTGCCGCAACCGGACGGAACCGCACAGAGCCTGGGCGCACAGGGGCTCGTACGGGCGGTATGGACCGACGACTTGACGGCCTCGACCGCGATCAATCCCCAAGTGGCCCACTACACAGGCCAGGCCGAACTGGCGCAGGTCATCCAGCAAGGAATAGACCTCCGCAAAGCGGGTGATATGGACGGAGCAACGGCCAAACTGGGACGCGCCGTTCAGCTCGCGCGGGTGTCGGGGAACGCGGATACTGCGAAACTGCTTGCGAAGGTGGTGGACGTGGTGGACGCCTCGACAGGTACTGTGCGGTTGAAAGCGAAGGTCACCGAGGCCGACGAGATGACACTCGAAACGCGGTCCACCAAGACCGTCCGCGTGAAGAAGTGACCCTGCAGAAACCAGTGCCTCAGGAGAAGGGGTAGCACCGACATGCCGACCTGCCCGAACGGACACCAGTCGGGTTCCGACGACTGGTGCGAGGTGTGCGGTCACCGCATGGCCGGTGCCGTACCCCCGCCCCCGCCGCCCTCCGGCGGCTACGGCTTCCCGCCGCCGCGCGCCGAGGGGCGCCCCGCGTCGTCCCCGAACCCGGAGCTGTGCCCGCAGTGCCGCACGCCCCGCGAGGGCGGCGCGCCCTTCTGCGAGGAGTGCCGGTGGAACTTCCTCACCAACACAGCCACCTCGTACACCCCCGCGTCCCCGCCCGGCGGCGGCCGTCAGCAGCCCCGCTTCCAGCCCCCGAGCGCCTCCTACGGCGGCGGTGACGGCTACGAGTACCAGGGCTCCCGACCCTCCCAGGTCAACCGCCCCGCCGAGCCGATACCCCCCTTCGACAACGAGCCCTCGGGCCCGACCCCGTTCGGCGCCGCCCGCGGCGGCCCGGCGACGCCTCCGCAGACGGCGGGCGGCCAGTCGGCCTTCGGCGCACGTCCCGGCGGCCCGCCCCCACAGGGCTTCGGCGGCGGCCAGAACGCCCCCGGCGGCGCCCCGGGCAACCCCGGCGGAGGTCCTGGCGGTCCTGGTGGCGGCCAGGGACGCCCGTCGATGTTCGAGCGGGAGCGACCGGCCCAGGGCGGCCAGGGCGGTCCCGGCGGCGCTTCGCCGTACGGCAGCCGCGAGCAGTCGGCCCCCGGCGGCCAGGGCGGCCAGGGCGGCCAGTCGATGTTCAGCCGCGAGCCCTCGGGCCAGGGGAGCATGGGCGGCCCGGGAGGCCAGGGCGGCATGGGCGGCCCGGGTGTCCCCGGCGGCCAGGGCGCCCCGGGCGGAGGCGGCCCCTCCCCCTCCCCCTTCGACCGAGGCCCCTCTGCCCCCTCCGGCCCCGGCGGCCAGGGCACGCAGGGCGGCGGTGGCGCCCAGCCCCCCTACGGCCGCGACCCCTCCGGCTTCCCCGGCCCCGGCGGCCCCTCCGGCCCCTCCGGCCAGGCACCTTCCGCGTTCGGCGGGGCCCCCTCCCGGCAGGCCCCGCCCCCCGGCCCCTCCGGCTACCCGCAGCAGGGCGGCCAGCCGAACAACGGCGGCCCGTCCTTCGGCGGCGGCGCCGACGACTGGGTGATATCCCCGCCGTCGTCCCCGTCGCAGAACGGCCCCGCCGGCGGCTACGGCTACCCGCAGCCGGGCGGGCAGCAGGGACCGTCGGGCTACCAGCAGCGCCCGGCCACATGGATGGTGACCATCGGCCCGGACCGCGAGTACTTCATGGCGATGATGCAGCGCTCCGGCCCCGAGGCGGCGGGCCTCAACCTGCCCGCCTACTCCCCCGAGCAGCAGCGCCCCCTCACCGGCAACCAGCTCACCATCGGCCGCCGCCGCCACTCCACCGGCGACACCCCCGACATCGACCTCTCCGTCCCCCCGGAGGACCCCGGCGTCTCCCACCAGCACGCGGTCCTGGTCCAGCAGCCGGACGGCAACTGGGCGGTGGTCGACCAGAACTCCACCAACGGCACGACGGTCAACGGCGGCGACGAACCCATCCAGCCGTTCGTCCCGGTCCCGCTCCAGGACGGGGACCGGGTGCACGTGGGGGCGTGGACGACGATCACGATCCGGCGGGGCTGACCAGCCAGCAATCGAAGAGGCCCCGGAGAAATCCGGGGCCTCTTGTCGCAGGAGATTCTCTCGCGAGCAGCGAAGGAAACAGCCTTGTGATGCAGGACTTACCTGCTATGAAGGCCGATTTGTGACCTACTGCCATTCGTTCGGAGTCGCCCACACTTGAATACATGGGGGCTACAGGCGAGCGCGGCGAGCGCTTTTGTGGGCGCTGCGGAAAATCCGGCCCGACTGTCCACAGCCGAGGACGCATCGATCTCATAGCCGAACTCTGCGACACGTGCTGGAACCGCCTCGCCAACCAGATCGCGCAGCACGAAGGCGCCACGGCGGCACCCCGCCTGGAGCCGGACCCCGACGATGTCACGTTCCTGGAACCGCCCCGCTGCACCCTGTGCGATGCCGACATCCGCGTCTACCCGACGGTCTACGACCGGTGGGTCGGCCTGGCTATGACGGAATTGCCCGCCAAGGACGTTCCCGAACGCTTCCGATGGCGCCTCATAAAGATCCCGGCACCCCGGTCACTGGTGATCATTGATGTGGTGGCCGTCCGAGTGCGAGCAATTGATCCATTACCGGGAGAGCTGGTGATACCGGCTCACCATATGCTGTGCGCCGACAAGAGCGCGGAGCGGCCGTCAACCAAAAAGCCCGCGATTCCCCGACACCCGCTCTGAGACGCTGGGCAGATGCTGACCGAAGATGAAGCACGACGACTCGTCTTGAGGGAACTCGCACAGTCCGCTGGAGCGGTACACCTGGATCTTGCGATCTCCAGGGTTGAACCGGTCTCCTTCGGCTGGGTCTTCCACTGGTGCGCGCGACAGGACATCGACCGTCCCGCCGGCCGGCGTCCAAGTCTCGGCGGCAACGGCCCTTTCCTGGTGGACCGGAAGAACAAGCGACTCATCCGAACCGCGCCCGGCAAGCCCCTGCCCCAGCAGATCGCCGACTACGAGCGGCGCCTGAGGCGTGAGACCCACTCACGGAACGCGGCAGCGAAGCGCGCTGTGCGGCAATCCCAACAACCGGGCCTGTCTGGCGACATCCACGTAGGGCCGTAGCACCTCCGCCACTCCCCGACCAGGCCCGGTGTCACTGCGCCAGTCGTTCACCCGTCTTTATGGCGTACTACTTACCAGGCAGAAAGTCCGCGCCCCGCGAAGCACCCTCGTAGGCGCGCAACTCCTCGACCATGCCGACCAGTTGCTCGTGGACGGCCTCATAGCCCCCCGCCCCCAGCACGATCCGTCGCGGCGGCTCCTCCCGATCCATGGCGTCCAGAACGGCCCGCACCCCGCGCTCCGGATCCCCGGGCTGACGCCCGTCCTGCTCGATCATCGACGTACGGACCGACTCGATGAACGGCAGATACGCGTCGACCGACTCGGACACCGACTCGTCGGCGAAGGCGGTGTACGCGCGGGTTCGGAACGCCCCCGGCTCGACAGCCAGGACGCGGATGCCGAACGGAGCCACCTCCCCGCGCAGCGCCTCGGTGAGACCCTCGATGGCGAACTTCGCAGCGCTGTAGTAGCCGAATCCTGGTACGCCCCGCAGCCCGGCGACGGAGGACATGTTGACGATCCAGCCACTGCGCTGGGCCCGCATGCCTGGGAGGACGGCACGCAGGATCTCCGTGACGGAGAAGAAGTTCAGCTCGAAGGACCGCCGTACGTCGGCCTCGGCCATGCCTTCGACGGAGCCGTACCAGCCCCGGCCCGCGTTGTTGACCAGCACGTCGATGCCGCCGAAGCGTTCTTCTGCGGCACGGACGGCGTCATGGACCTGTCCGGCGTCGGTGACGTCCAGCGGCAGGACGAGCACCCGGTCGCCGTGGTCGGCGGCCCAGTCGTCCAGGAGCTGCGGTCGGCGCGCGGTGAGAACGACGTTGTCGCCGCGTTCGAGCGCGGCGTCGGCGTAGGCCATGCCGAACCCACCGGGAGTGCCGCCGGTGATGAACCAGGTATTCATGCTTCCTCAGTCCTGACGGTTCAGGGAGCGATGTCGAGCCCGCTGATCAGCCCTCGGTCGAGGACGAAGCGGTAGCGCAGGTCGACGGTTCCGCCGGGGAAGTCGCCTTCGAGGTGCTGGACGACGGTGTACCGGTCGGGGCCGTCGCGCTCGGCGCCGACGAGCGTGGTGGTGTACGTGTACTCGGAGCCGGTCCGCTCCAGCCAGCGCGTGATGGCGGCGGTGCCCTCGTGGGTCTGCCCGTCGTCCGCGACGGTAGCCCCAGTCGTGAACGTGGCCAGGGCGGCGGGGACGTCGTGCGCGTCGTGCGCCCGCAGATAGCGCCGGACGACCTCCGGCAGCTCGACGGTCTCGGGGTTCTCGGTCATGGGAGCGCCTCGCAGACAGGAACATGCGGATAGGAACATGGCGACATGGCTCGGTGCCGGTTGCCCGGTCACTGCTAAAATAGAAGCCAGTAACTTCGACTTTAGCAGTAACCAGGGAGCGTGCCATGTCGAACCGGATCAGGCTGGAGGACCGCGAGTGCCCGCTGTCGACCACGGTGCGGCACGTCGGCGAGTGGTGGACGCTGCTGATCCTTCATGACGCCTTCGACGGCTACACGCGCTTCGACCAGTTCCAGCAGAGCCTCGGCATCTCCACCAGCATGCTCACCGCGCGCCTGAAGACCCTGGTGAACGACGGCCTCCTGGAACGGCGCCCGTACCAGACGAACCCCGTCCGCCACGAGTACGTCCTCACCGACCTCGGCCGCTCCCTGCGCCCCGTGATCGTCGCCCTCGCCGCCTGGGGCAACCGCCACCTCGACCCCCAGGACCGCTCCATGATCCTGATCGACGCCGAGACCGGCCAGGAGTCCGACCCGATCGTGGTCGACGCCCACACCGGCAAGCGCCTCGACGACAGTGAGGCGTACGTGTTCAGCGCGGGCCCGGCGGCGAGCGACGCGATGCGGGCGCGCTACACCGAACTGGAACGGCAGCGGCGTACGCGCGGCAGTGTTCACCACCCGACCGCGTCGTAGCCGCACGGCACCGGGCAGGGGTCCTACGCCCCAGGTCCTCGGTCCCCCCGTCTGAGACCATGGACGGGTGAAAGAGATCCGGCGTGGCACGCTTCAGGAGCAGACCTTCTACGAGCAGGTCGGTGGGGAGGAGACGTTTCGGCGGCTCGTCCACCGCTTCTACGAGGGCGTCGCGGAGGACCCGCTGCTCAAGCCGATGTACCCGGAGGAGGACCTGGGTCCGGCCGAGGAGCGGCTGACGCTCTTCCTCATCCAGTACTGGGGTGGTCCGACCACCTACAGCGAGAACCGGGGGCATCCCCGGCTGCGCATGCGGCACGCGCCGTTCGCCGTGGACCGGGCCGCGCACGACGCCTGGCTGAAGCACATGCGGGTGGCCGTGGACGACCTGGGGCTCTCCGAGGAGCACGAGCGGACGCTGTGGAACTACCTCACGTACGCGGCCGCCTCGATGGTGAACACCGAGGGATGACACCGGGCAGGGTCAGCGCACGCTGACGCCGAGCGCGCCAAGACCCGCCCCGCGCACGGCGACCGAGCCGTACGGCGTGCGCAGCCTCAGCCAGGTCCCCGAGGACAGCAGGACGACGTCCTCCGCGCCGGTGCCGGGGCGCAGGAAGCCCAGGGAATGCGCCGCGTGCACGGCGCGCAGGGGGAGCCGGGTCGTAGCGATCTCGCGGGACCAGATCTCCCGTCCCGTACGGTCCAGTTCGGCGCGGGTGCGCGCCTCGGGCGCCAGTTCCTCGGTGCGGGCGCGGAACTCCGCGACCGACCGGCCGACGGTACGGCGCAGCTCCTCCGGAGCGGGGAGCCCCGGCTCGGGACGCCAGCCGCCGCGCGGGGGCAGGACCCCGGCCCAGGGCGGGCCCGTGACAGCGGCGGGTACGGCCGCGGTGGCCGCCCGGTCGTCCAGGGACTCCAGCAGTTCGCCCGCGGAGACGGTCGCGTCGAGGGTGACGTCGAGCCCGTCCTCGTAGGGCTTGGCGAGCCGGGCCGCGCGGATGGCGAGCACCTCGAAGGACGGCGGCCGGCCGAACACGGCGAGCGCCGTACCGGCCGCTTGAAGGCGTACCGCCGCACCCCGGTCGTAGTGGAGCAGCCGGGAGAGGAAGGCGCCGAGGTCCGCCGCCTCCCTCTCGTCGGCGAGATGGAGCACCGTCATGCGGCGACGGCCTCCTCCTCGTCGGGCGCCCCGGTTTTGCCGCCGTCGTCGGTGTACTCCGTGAGGAACTCACGCTCCTCAGCGGTGATCCGGCGGGGCCGCTGGGCCTCGAAGTCGAACGGGACTATCACGGTGGACGCCCGTACGTAGACGAGATCGTCGTCCTTCACCTCGTAGGTGATGGTGAAGGACGCGGCCCTGATCTCGGTGACCCACAGCTCGATGTCGACCGGCGCGTGCCGGTGGACGAGCTGCCGCTTGTAGTCGATCTCGTGTCGCGCCACGACCGACCCCTGCTTGAAGTCCTTGTCCGGGCGGAACAGGAAGTCGATACGGGCCTCCTCCAGGTAGCGGAGGAACACCACGTTGTTGACGTGGCCGTACGCGTCCATGTCCGCCCAGCGCAGCGGGCAGCGGTAGATGTGGCGCAAGGTGAGATCAGCCCCGGGTCAGCTTCTTGTAGGTGGCACGGTGCGGGCGGGCGGCGTCGGCGCCGAGCCGCTCGATCTTGTTCTTCTCGTACGACTCGAAGTTGCCCTCGAACCAGAACCACTTCGACTCACCCTCGTACGCGAGGATGTGCGTGGCCACCCGGTCCAGGAACCAGCGGTCGTGGGAGACGACCACGGCCGCACCCGGAAACTCGAGCAGCGCGTTCTCCAGGGAGGACAGCGTCTCGACGTCGAGGTCGTTGGTGGGCTCGTCGAGGAGCAGCAGGTTGCCGCCCTGCTTGAGGGTCAGCGCCAGGTTGAGGCGGTTGCGCTCACCACCGGAGAGGACCCCGGCCGGCTTCTGCTGGTCCGGGCCCTTGAAGCCGAACGCGGAGACGTAGGCGCGGGACGGCATCTCGACCTGGCCGACGTTGATGTAGTCCAGCTCGTCGGAGACGACGGCCCACAGCGTCTTCTTGGGGTCGATGTTCGCGCGGCTCTGGTCGACGTACGAGATCTTGACGGTCTCGCCGACCTTGATGGAGCCGGAGTCCGGCGTCTCCAGGCCCTGGATCATCTTGAACAGGGTGGTCTTGCCGGCGCCGTTGGGGCCGATGACACCCACGATGCCGTTGCGCGGCAGCGTGAAGGACAGGTCGTCGATGAGGACCTTGTCGCCGAAGGCCTTGGAGAGGTTGTTGACCTCGACGACGATGTTGCCCAGACGCGGACCCGGCGGGATCTGGATCTCCTCGAAGTCCAGCTTCCGCATCTTGTCGGCCTCGGCCGCCATCTCCTCGTAACGCGCGAGACGGGCCTTGGACTTGGCCTGCCGCCCCTTGGCGTTCGACCGCACCCACTCCAGCTCTTCCTTGAGCCGCTTGGCGCGCTTGGCGTCCTTCTGGCCCTCGACCTTCAGACGCGTCTGCTTGGTCTCCAGGTACGTGGAGTAGTTGCCCTCGTAGGGGTACGCGCGGCCGCGGTCGAGCTCAAGGATCCACTCGGCGACGTTGTCCAGGAAGTACCGGTCGTGGGTGATCGCCACGACGGTGCCCGGGTACTTGGCCAGGTGCTGCTCCAGCCAGTTCACCGACTCGGCGTCGAGGTGGTTGGTGGGCTCGTCGAGGAGCAGCAGGTCGGGCTGCTCCAGGAGCAGCTTGCAGAGCGCGACGCGGCGCTTCTCGCCACCGGAGAGGGTGGTGACCGGCCAGTCGCCGGGCGGGCAGCCCAGCGCGTCCATGGCCTGCTCCAGCTGGGCGTCGAGGTCCCAGGCGTTGGAGTGGTCCAGCTCCTCCTGGAGCTTGCCCATCTCGTCGAGCAGCGCGTCCGAGTAGTCGGTCGCCATCAGCTCGGCGATCTCGTTGAACCGGTCGAGCTTGCCCTTGATCTCGGCGACACCCTCCTGGACGTTCTCCAGGACGGTCTTCTCGTCGTTCAGCTTGGGCTCCTGCATCAGGATGCCCACGCTGTAACCGGGGGAGATGAAGGCGTCACCGTTCGACGGCTGCTGCAGACCCGCCATGATCTGCAGGACGGTCGACTTACCCGCGCCGTTCGGTCCGACGACACCGATCTTCGCTCCCGGAAGGAAGTTCAGGGTGACGTCGTCGAGGATCACCTTGTCGCCGTGCGCTTTACGCGCCTTGCGCATGGTGTAGATGTACTCAGCCAAGAGAAACCGTCCGGCAGCTTGAAATCTGGCAGTGGGCAGATACACCCCATCTTGCCGTACGGCCAGGGGTGGGCGGTAACTCGTTGGGGCGGGGGCGTCTGACCTGGGCCTTCACGGCTGATCGAAGTGGCACGCCCGTCAGTACCGACCGACATGGGGCTCCATCGACCCCCTTCGCACCAGGAGCTGTACTGCGCGGCCCACACAGATGTGGCGCCAGGAGACACCAGGGGCCAGGTGAAAACAGGCACAATCCGCCCGCTCAGACCGAGTAACGGCGCGCCGCGAAGCGTTCTCCGCCGGGTAGGACGTCACCTCGGCGCCATGCATCTGAGTGGTGCGATCCTGCTGTTCAGCTACGTGATCCCGCCGGCTTGGGCCCTCGACGTCTACGGCACGGCACCGGCCGACGACCCCTCGGCGGACGTAACCCCGTTCGTGATCTTCGCCGTGCTGCTGTTGCACTGCGTGGCCTTCCACGTGCTCGTACAGATCCCGTCCGGGCTCCTTGGCACGAGGCTGGGTCGTGATCAGGGTCGCCGTGTCCCCTATTTTTCGGCCATCGCGGTAGCGTCAGTCCTCACCGTCTTGATCCTTCTGGTGGCCCTGCGCGGGGAGCAGGACGTCACTGGGCTCATGCGGTTGTGCGTCGACTTCATGGTCCGCGGCTCACTCGGACTGGCGGGATACGTGTGGCTGACCCGGCAGCCCGCGCCGCCTGCGGCTGCTCGCGTCTGACCTGGAGCTTCGCCGCACCTACAACCACTCCCTGTGCCGGTCGGGGCTGGACTCCCACCGCAACGGGCTCGCCGTTCCATCCGCCCCAGGACGCCCCCCCACCTCGGACCGCCCCCGCACTAAACGTGAACGAGAATCTGCCGCAACGGATGCCCCAGCGCCCCCGCGACCGCGCCCAGTTCCTCCTCGGTCAGCCACGACCGTTCGGGATCCAGGGCTTCGATCCTGAACCGCGCGAAGCCCGTCGGCCAGTCGTAGACCAGGTCGTTGAGTGATGTCTCGACGCCGCAGCAGGGGACCGTAGCAACGAGCGTCCGGAAGCCCTCCTCGTAGCGGGCCGAGACGGCGTCGGCCCACCAGTTGACTGTCAACTCCGCACCGCAGTGCGGGCAAAGGATCCCGCCGAAGCGGAAACCGCAGAAGACCACTTCGACGGTGTCGTGCCACTGGCCCTCCAGGCCACGGCGCGCCTCGCCGGGAAGCATCCCGGACATCACGGCCGCGGCGCGCTCCCCCGCATCCCGACTGGGCTGCCAGTACGGGTCGGTCGGGATGACCGTGAGGTAGTCGTCACTCATCGGCCCGCTGTCGGATCGGCGGCGCGGCGGGCGCGGAGACGGCGGACGCCTTTCACCGCGTAGGCGGTGGTCATGAGCGCGAAGCCGACGAGCCCGAGCGAGAACCACGATGCCGCCACCGCAATCCCCAGGAACAGGCCGCTGAGGGCCAGCAGGTTGCCGAGGGTGTCCAACAGGTCCAGGCGCGCTCGGGAACGCGCCACGGGATCGGGCCCGCGCAATCGGTGGGCGATGGGGACAAGCCCCAGGACCTGCAAGACGGCCAGCCCGAGAGCCATCCAGACGAACCAGTCGGGTATCTCCACAGCGCGCACCGTAGCGCCCACCGGAACCCGATGGGACGAAGATGCGCCAGGGGCACCCAGAGTTCCGGAGGTGTTCAACCAGCTGACCGACCAACCGGAAAAGGTGACGTGAGCTGTCACCTTTGGCAGGCACCGTAGTGGCATGGAGAACGACATCACCGCCCAGGACACCGACCGCCCCCGCCCCCTCACCAACCGCATCGCCCTCGTCGCCGGAGCCACCCGAGGCGCCGGCCGCGCCCTCGCCGTGGAGCTGGGCCGCGCCGGAGCCACCGTGTACGTCACCGGCCGCACCACCCGCGACCGCGTCAGCGAGGTCGGCAGGGCCACGGAGACCATCGAGGAGACCGCGGAGATGGTCGGCGCGGCCGGAGGAACGGGCATCGCCGTCCCCACCGATCATCTGGAGGAGGACCAGGTACGCGCCCTCGTCGAGCGCATCGACCGCGAACACAACCGGCTCGACATCCTCGTCAACGACCTCTGGGGCGGCGAGCACCTGCTCACCGGCTCGGTGTTCGGGAAGAAGAGCTGGGAGACACCGCTCGCGGACGGCCTGCGCATCCTGGAGCTCGGGGTGCGGTCGCACGTGATCACCGCGGCGCTCGCGCTCCCGCTGCTGATCCGCTCGGCCGCGCCGCTGCTGGTGGAAGTCACCGACGGCACGGCGGAGTTCAACCGCCGCTACCGCGAGAACCTCTACTACGACCTCGCGAAGACCGCCCCGATCCGGATCGCCTTCGGCCTGGGCGAGGAGCTGGCGGAGTACGGGGGCGCGGCGGTCGCCGTGACGCCCGGTTTCCTGCGCTCGGAGCAGATGCTCGGCCACTTCGGTGTCACGGAGGAGAACTGGCGCGACGCCACCGTCCAGGTCCCGGACTTCGCCGTCGCCGAGTCCCCGTACTACCTCGCCCGCGCGGTCGCCGCGCTCGCCGCCGACCCGGACCGGGCGGCCCGCTGGAACCGGAAGTCGACCTCCAGCGCGGAACTCGCCAAGGTCTACGGCGTACGGGACGTGGACGGCAGCCAACCGGACGCCTTGGCGTACTTCCAGGAGGTCCGGTTCGACGGGAAGCCCGGCACGCCGGACGACTACCGCTGATCCCCCGCCTCCGCGCCGGACAGGCCGGACAAGCCGTACACGCCGTACAGCTCGGCGAGGGCCCGCGCCCGCTCACGGAAGCGGGCGCGCAGGCCCGCCGGGGCCAGCACCTCCACCTCCGCGCCCAGCCCGGCCAGTTGGGCGAACGCCACCTCCTCCGACTCCACCGGCAGGTCGAGCGTGACGCGCCCGGCGTCGTCGGGCGCGGTCGCGGAACCCAGTGCCTCGCCGACCCCGGCCGCGTCCACCACGGCGGGCAGCCGACGCAGACCCCGCTCCGTCAGACGCACGGTGACGGTCGTACGCAGCAGGGTCCGGGCGAACCCGGCGGCATGCTCCTGCCAGTGCGCGGCCAGCTCGAAGGACGGGTCGCGGACGAAGGGTTCGTCGAGGCCGGGAGCGGGGGACAGCGCGGTCACGCGATCGACGCGGTACGTACGCCAGGCACTCCCCTCACCCGGGACACAGCCCACGACGTACCAGACCCCCGCCTTCAGAACGAGCCCGTACGGCTCCAGCAGGCGGGTCACCGTGCGCGACGGCGCCCCGTCCCGCCCAGGCCGCGCGTACGCCAGCTCGACCGTACGGTCCGACCACACGGCCCGGGCCAGCTCCGGCAGCAGCTCCGGTACGGACGGCTCGCGGAACCATGCCGGAGCGTCCAGGTGGAACCGGCGCACCGACGACTCCGCCGCCTCCCGCAACGACGGCAACAGGGTCGCCGACAGCTTCAGCCGAGCCGCGTCCGCCGCCCCCGCCAGCCCGAGATCACGCAGCGCCGTAGGCAGACCGGACAGGAAAAGGGTCTCCGCCTCGCTGGGATGCAGCGTGGTCAGCCGCGTCCGGTGCCCCGGCGCCAGCCGATACCCGCCCGCACGCCCCCGCTCGGACCGAATGGGAACCCCCGCGTCCTGCAACGCCTGGGCGTCCCGGATCACCGTCCGCTCGGAAACCTCCAGCTCCCGAGCGATATCGGCAGCGGTCACACCGGGACGCGACTGCACGAGCAACGCCATGCGAATCAGACGAGAGGCACGCATGCCTCCAGCATCCCGGACCCGGCCCCTGGCCGGTGCCTCCGGTGGTGCCTCCCCTCATCGCGCGACCGTGGATACGATCACCATCCGCATGGGGTGGTCGAGCGAGCAGGAGTGGGCTGGATGTGGGACGAACCCTTCTACCGCGTCCAACGCGACGGCTACGAGATCTGCTTCGTCCCCGACGCCGGCGTGCCCCTCGACGAGATCGACGACGTCGACATGTGGGTGATCTTCAAGGACGGGCGACGCTGGTCGGGGACCATCTGCACGTTGGACGACGTCCGGCGCGCCATGGACCGTTGGCAGCAGACCGGGGAATGCCTGGACGGCAGGTTCTTCCACGTCTGGGACGGGCTGATCGTCCGTGACCGTGGCATCCCCGCGATGGTCGAGGTCGTCGACCACCTCGTTCGGAGCGGTGAGTACGAGTCCGTCTTCCGCGATGTCGGCCGGGCGGAAGAGTGGGACGACGATTGAGCCGTCGGAAAAGGGCCCGGGGCCGGGCCCGCCCCCGTCACTCCCCCGCCTGCGCCTCCCGCCCGCGCAGAAACACCAGCACCGCTCCGCCGATCACCACGAAGCCGATCGCCGCTCCGGCGATCAGGGGGGTGATCGCCGAGCCGCCCGTGGCCGCGAGGTCGGTGCCGGGCGGGGTGTCGACGGGGAGTGCGACCGGGGTGGGGTCGCTCAGGGTCTGGGCGGACTTGGTGGTGATGATGCCCTGGGTCTTGCAGTCGAGGACACCGGTGAAGCGGCGGCTGAAGTCGTTCGGGCCGGTGACGGTGAAGTCGTAGCTCCGGTCCTCCTGGAGGGGGACGGAGACCGTGGTCGCGGTTCCGGCCGGGACCGTGTGCTCCTCGCCCATCAGCTCGAAGGTGAACGGCTGGTCGCCCTTGTCGGCGACAGTGACGTCCACGCCGCCCTCGGCGCAGTTCGTGCGGGCCGAGACCGCCGGTATCGCACCCACGGCGGCCCAGGTGGCGCTCGCGGTCGCGGAGACCGTGGACTCGCTGGAGCCCGCCAGGATCTGGGTCTGGCTGCGGGAGTCGGAGGCGAAGGCGCGGCCCACCGGCACGGTGGTGGACGCCTGGACGGTCAGCTGGGCGGAGCCGTCCGGCGCGCCCTTGGGGACCTCGAAGTACAGCCGGCTGCCGTCCTGCGCCGAGGTGACCGCCTTGCCGGTCTTGTCGATGATCCGTACTCCGGCGGCGGCCGCGTCCGCGGGCGGGGTCACCGTCACGGTGCCGCCGTTGGTGTGCACGGTCACCGGCCCGAGCAGGCCACCGGGGCGCCCGGAGACGGTGGGCGGGTCCAGGGTCAGGGAGGACTGCGGCTCGGCCGTGTTCCGCGCGCCCTTCTCGAGGTAGTCCGCGAGCTTCTCGGCGTTCGGGTCGACCGCGTCGGCCTTCGCGCCGTCCGAGTAGCGCCAGATGGCCACCTGGGTACCGGCCGCCGCGTCCTGCTCGGTCAGCCCGCTCGCCCCGGCCTTGCGGGCGAGGGCGGCGAGGTCGTTGACCTGGGGGTATGAGTGCTGCAGGATCCAGCGGATGCGCCCGGCGTCCTTGTTGGTCCCCAGCGAAGTGCCGCTCCAGGGCGTCTCCTGGTAGCGCGCGTCCCGCTGGGTGGGGTTGTGCAGGTCGACGCAGTACGTCTGGAGGGTGCCGCCGCCGTCCACGGACATCTCGAACAGGCCCGCGGGCACCGTCAGGTCGGTGCCGTCCTCGTGGATCACGGCCTCGCCGTACGTCTTGAGGCCGTTGATCGTGGCCGTCGCCCCGCTCTGAGGCTGCGGGGCCTCGTCGGCCAGGGCCGTACCGGCGCCGGACAGCACTCCCGCCGCCGCCAGGCCGGAGGCCAGGGCCACCGCGCCGATACGGGCGGGCACGACGGACCGGGTTATCCCAGAGAACGCACCAAGCACAGAATTCCCCTTCGAGCAGGACCCGTTGGACGTGGGGGAAGGTCCCACCAGCAGAAATCGGCTGCCCAGGAGGGCATGCCCGGCATCCTATGGATCAAGGCGGCCCGCACTCGCCGGGTCCGGTCGCCGGAGGCCGTTCGAGCCGCAATCGTTATCGCGAACGCTGAGAACAAACCGGGCTTGTCGACAAATCCACCGGTTGATAAGTGAAAGAACGGGTGCGTTCCCCGCGTTCAGCGCGTTCGGCACCCATCCGTCGATAAGCCGCGATTCCGTCCCGGACGACCCCGCGCACTCCCACAACGGCTGACACATCATCAGCCCAACCGAACTGACATCACGTCACTTCCGCCGCCTCGACCGGACTTTGCTCCGCCCCCTCCCCCACCGCTCCACCCGGCGGCGTCTCCCACTCCGGTTCCGGACGTGTCGTACGAGGTGGCGCGTCCGGTCGGGCGGCGCGCCGGAACGCCGCCGTACCGCGTGCCAGATCATGGCCGATCGCCACCGCGTCGATGTCCGCCGAAGCCCAGCCCTGCTGCCCCTCCCGTGTCTCCGAACGCACCTTCAACCTCCCCTGGACCACGACCGGTTGCCCCACCTCCACCGACGCGGCCACATTGACCGCGAGCTGCCGGTTGGCCCACACCGTGAAGAAGTTGGTGTGTCCGTCCGTCCAGGCGCTCTTCTCCCGGTCCCAGTACCGCGAGGTCACCGCGAGCCGGAACCGGGCCGACGGCCCCGCCGCCATGTCCCGGTACAGCGGCTGCGTCGCCACATTGCCCACCACGCACACCAAGGTCTCGTTCATCCCGAACCCCTCCTCACCCGGCGCCCCCGGCACCGAGCCGTCCCGCGTACGGGCCCTTCCCGTACGGCCTGCGTGCGACCAGACTGCACCCGCTCCGCCGACCCCGCCGAGGACTGTGGACCGCCTCCCGGCCTGTGGAAAACCCCGCCACCCGAGTGGGTGACGGGGCTTCCCGACAACGAACACGACGAACACGACGAACACACGACAAGCGCGAGCAGACGACAAGCCCGAGCACACGACAAACACGGTGCGGCCGGGAAACTCACCCCGCCCCCGCCCGCACCACCTTCCCGTACTGCTCCCGCACCTCCCGGTACCGCAGCAGCTCCGCCGCCACCGGGTCCAGCACCCGGGCCCGTCCGCAGCTCGCCGCCGCCTCCCGCAGCCGCCGCTCCGCGCCCTGGCCGTAGCGCCGCGCCGGCCCTCTCGCCGCCAGTCGGCAGCCCCACTCGACCAGCGGCCCGCCGACGATCCCGCACAGCATCAGCAGCACCGGAAACCACAGGTTGGGCGCCAGGACCCCCGCGATCTGCCCCGCGAGCCACAGCCCGCCCACCACCTGGAGCAAGGTCATCGCCGCCTGCACGAGGACGGCCACCGGCCACCAGCCGGGCCGGGGCGGCCGCCCCGACGGAAGTCCGGCCCCCGCCGCGAGCTCGTCCAGCGACTCCGAAAGCCCCTGCGACCCCCGTACGGCCGCCTCGCGCACCGCCTGCGCCCAGGGCGCGGGCAGCCCGGCCGAGGCGCGGTCGGACACCGTACGGACCGCCTGTTCGACGCGCTGGCGGGCCGTGGCCTCCGTGTCGGCGGGGGGACGTACCGCCAGCTTGCCGGTGGGCGGGCCGCCCCGGTCGTGGTACCAGCGCCACAGCCGCAGCCAGGGCGTGCCGCAGGCGCGGTTGGCGTTGCGCAGCCAGGCCCGCTCGGCGGCCTCCCCGGCGGCCGTGGCGCCCACCGCGTCCGCGAGCCGGTCGGCGAACTCCTCGCGCGCGTCCTCGGCGAGACCGACGCCCTGCCCGGCGGCGTACACCTGCTTCAACCCGGTCGCGGCGGCGTCCACGTCGGCCGAGACACGCCGGGCGGCCGCGCCGCGCTCCGCCACGAACTTGCCCAGCGCGCCCCGCAGTTCACCGAGTCCGTCGCCGGTGAGCGCGGACAGCGCGAGCACCGTGGCACCCGGTTCGCCATGCTCGCCGAGCGCGACGCCGTCCTCGTCCAGAAGGCGACGCAGATCGTCCAGGATCTGCTCGGCGGCCTCACCGGGCAGCCGGTCCACCTGGTTGAGGACGACGAACATCACCTCCGCGTGCCCGGCCATCGGCCGCAGATAGCGCTCGTGCAGGGCCGCGTCGGCGTACTTCTCGGGGTCGACCACCCAGATCACCGCGTCGACCAGCTTGAGGATGCGGTCCACCTGTTCGCGGTGCTGTACGGCCGCCGAGTCGTGGTCGGGCAGGTCCACCAGGACCAGCCCGGTCAGCTGCGCCTCGCCCTCCGGACCCGGCACCGGACGGCGGCGCAGCCGCCCCGGGATGCCGAGCCGGTCGATGAGGGCGGCGGCGCCGTCGCTCCAGCTGCACGCGATGGGCGAGGAGGTGGTCGGGCGGCGTACGCCGGTCTCGGAGATCGTCACCCCGGCCAGCGCGTTGAACAGCTGCGACTTGCCGCTGCCGGTCGCGCCCGCGATGGCGACGACGGTGTGCTGCCCGGAGAGCCTGCGCCGCGCGGACGCCTCGTCCAGGACGCGGGCGGCCTCCGCGAGGGTGTGGTTGTCGAGACGCGCGCGCGAGAGGCCGACAAGTTCGCGCAGCGCGTCCAGGCGGGAGCGCAGGGCACCGTCGTAGGCGAGAGGCAGGGTGCCGGGGGCGGAGGAACCGCCCCGGGCCGGGGCGTCGAGCGGGGAGCGCTCCTCGTCGGGGGCGGCGCTGTCGGTGGCGCGGCGGGCGATGAGGCCGTCGTCCCAGGGGTCGGCGGGGGCGTCGCCCTTCGGGGCAGCGGGCTCGGTGCCGGACGACGCGGCGGGTACGCGCGCGTGCTCGGCGCCCTCGGTCTCCGTACCGCTGCCGGCGCGCCCCGCTTCCGGCGCGGGCTGAGGGACGTACCCGCTCGCCGCGACACCCCCGGCGTGCTCCGTACGACCCGTCGGCCGGTCCGCGCGGTCCCCGTGATCCGGCGGCCCCGTGCCGTCCGAGTGGTCCATGCGATCCATGTGGTCCATGCGATCCGTATGGTCCTTGCGATCCGTGTGGTTCTGGTCGGCGACGGCGGTCACGGTCACCTCTCCTTCTGCAGTACGGACAGCGCGGCGATGAGCTCGGCCTGCGATTCGGCGTGGACGTCCAGGGCGTCGAGGGGGGCGAGGCGGCGTTCGCGCTCGGTGTTCATGACCCGGTCGACGTGCTCGGTGAGCAGGCGGCCCGCCCGGTCGCGCAGCCGCAGCGCGCCATGGGGGCCGATCCGCTCGGCGAGCCGCTCCCCCGCCGTACGCGCCCGGTGTCCGCCGAGCACGGCGGTGGCGACCAGCGCGGCGACGGCCTCGGCGTCGACCGCCGCGCCCCGCTCCAGCTCGCGCACCTCGTCCTCGGCGTACTCCTCCAGCTCGCGCCGCCAGCGCCGTACGGCGAGGCCGATGCGGTGCTCGGGGGGCTCCGGGGCGGGGTCCTGGGCGTTCAGCTCGGGGGCCTCGGCGGCGGGCTCGCGGCGCCATGCCTCACGCATCCGCTCGTCGGCGGCGGTCACGGCGCACAGCAGCAGCTCCGCGAGGCTCTCGGCCAGGGCGTCCAGGAGTTCGCCCGCGGTGCAGTCGAGGGGGAAGGCGCGCCAGCGTTTGAGGGCGTCGCCGGCAAGAGCGGCGCCGGAGTTGAGCCGTCCGCGCACGCGCGCGTGCTCGCTGTCGTAGGCGTGGTCGACGGCGGAGGTGAGCCGGAGGGCGGCCGCGTACTGCGCGGCGGCGGCTCCGGCCAGCTCGGGCATCCGGGAGTTCAGCGAGTCGAGGAGGCCGTGCGCGGTGCGGGCGAGGACCTGGCGGCGGGCTCCTGGGTCCTGGGAGTGGTGCAGCAGCCAGGCGCGCAGGGGAGCGACGGCGGAGGCGGGCAGCAGACCGCCGCCCCAGGCCGACTCGGGCAGCTCGGGCACCGTGAAGCGGGGTACGTCGCCGAGCCCGGCCTTGTTGAGCAGGGCGCCGTACTGGCGGGAGACGTCGGCGACGACCTGGTGCGGCACCCGGTCCAGGACGGTCACCAGGGTCGCGTCGTACTCCTTGGCCGTACGCAGCAGGTGCCAGGGGACGGCGTCGGCGTAGCGGGCGGCCGTGGTCACCATGATCCAGACGTCGGCGGCGCAGATCAGCTCGGCGGCGAGGACGCGGTTCTCGGCCACCAGGGAGTCGACGTCGGGCGCGTCGAGCAGGGCGAGCCCGCGGGGGATGCTCTCGGCGGTCTCGACGCGCAGTACGCGCGCGGGGTGGTCGTCGTGGGGGTCGCGGTGCGTGTCGTGGCGTGACTCGTGACGGGTGTCGTGGCGGGTGTCCCGGCGGATCAGCGGGCCGCGGGTGAGGTCGGGCAGGACGCGCATCCCGCTGAACCAGTGATGATCCTCCGGATGACAGACGAGGACCGGGGTGCGGGTGGTCGGCCGCAGTACGCCCGCCTCGCTGACCCGGCGTCCCACGAGGGAGTTGACGAGGGTCGACTTGCCGGTGCCGGTCGAGCCGCCCACGACCGCGAGCAGCGGCGCTTCGGGCGAACGCAGCCGGGGTACGAGGTAGTCGTCGAGCTGCGCGAGGAGCTCGTCGCGATTGGCGCGCACGCGCGGTGCTCCCGCGAGGGGCAGCGGAAAGCGGGCCGCGGCGACACGGTCGCGCAGGGCGGAGAGTGTGTCGAGCAGCTGGGGCCGTACGTCCAAGGTCACCACATGCGAAGAATGCCCAATTTTGAGGGAATTCTGAAGCATATGGACATGCCTGCGCGCCGACAGAACAGAACGGACGGACGGGACGACTGGGACACGGGCACAGTCCAGGCATAACGAGTGCACAACACCCGGCGCGTCGGGGCGCAAAAGCGATGCACGATTCGTACCCGCCTGCGATTATCAGGACCGCTTCACCGAACCTCCACACCGAGCCACGGAGGCGAGGCGACAGGGTCGGGAACCAGTCAGCTTTATCCTTGACCCGCATCGGCCCCCGTAGCTCAGTGGATAGAGCAGGTGCCTTCTAAGCACTTGGCCGCAGGTTCGAGTCCTGCCGGGGGCGCGCCTTCCGGCCCTCCCTGCGGGGAGGGCTTTTTGCTGGTCAGGGCGCCTGTTGCTCGACGCGGCGAAGCCGAGGGCGGGCTCCCGAGGATCAAAAGAGGACTCCGGGCCTGTCCGGCTGTCACCGGGTCCGCGCGGGCGGCTGTGTCGAATGCGCGTCGAAGCCTCTGGCCGGATGGATCAGCTGGCGGATCACATCCAAGGAGGTCAGCGAGCGCATGCCTGAGGTCTTCACGATCTGGCTCTACCGAGACGGCGACCCCTACAACATGCTGCTCGACTACGAGGTGATCGGGGCCAACGGCGAGAAGCTCGCCTGCGGCCACCAGCGACCGGCGGGCTCTCACGGCGGTTGAAGGGCAGCGTCCTGGCACCACGGACGCGGTCGGCCTCGCTCCCGTCTCGGTAGGGCAAGACTCTCCCCACTTCATCAAGCCCCGGCTGCGCTCCGCTCCGGCGGGGGATCGGCCGGCACCGGGATGGAGGGAGCGCCGTTCCCGCCCGCGGGTTCGTAGTGGCGTGGGCGGGGTGCTCCCATCCCGTCGACCGTCGACCCAGGCGGAGCCGAGCAGACGCGGCCCATGGCGTCCAGGTCGTTCGTGCAGTGGCGCGCTCCAGCTGGACGCCATGAACCACGCCCGCTCCACGGTGTGTGGGTCGACGGCGGACGGGCTGGGAGCGGGGGAGAGTGGTGGGTCAATGAAGTCGTGCTCTGCGAACCGGCCTGCTTTGCTGACCAGGACGACCAACCGTGGGAGGGGCGGCGTGAGCAAACGGCGGTACGTAGCGCGCGGAGTGCCAGGCGGATACCGGATCTGGGACAACAAGGGACGGCGCTGGTGGGGAGACCTTTACGAACTCTGTCCCGACGATCTGCTGACAGAGCTGAACAGCCTTGCTGACCCTGACAGGATCTCCACTCTCCTGAAGCGCTACCGAGCGCTGAAGCGGTAGCCGTCGTTCGCAGGGGCCGACAGGGCATGAGGGTTGAGGTCCGCACCCCGTAAAGATCCAGAACACAGACATCCAGCCGTTGCCTGTCCGATAGTCTCCCCGCGCGAAAATCACCGAGCCGGCAGCCGGATTCGGGCCCACCGCGCGACGGGGCTACGTGACTTCGCGGCTCATGTCGTCTCACGGACTGGAGAACACCATGCCCCGATGGGCCATCGTGAAGGCTGACGGTGAGGCGGAAGCCTTCCGGTACAAAATCCACAAGGAACTGGAGGGGACCGAAGCCCAAGCCCTTGCAGAGATGCTGCGGATCATCGACACCGTTGCACAGGCCCTCACCGAAGCAGGGCGTCGCCGAGAGAGAAGACGGGTCTTCCGCGTGTCCGATCGCAGCTACGTCGTGCGCGTCGAAAGCCGATGGTCGAACCACGAGGCCCACTTCACCCTCGCCGAACTCATAGCCGACACCCACGATGACGAGCTTCCCAGCAGTGCATCCGGTTCGACGCAAGGGCCGTAGATCCTCTGAGACTCCGCCGTCCGGCGCTGCACGGTGACCGCGTGGACGAGGAACCGGTGATCATCGAGCTCACGCACGATCAAGCGTTCGTGCTGTCGGACTGGCTGTACCGGGTCGAGGAGTCCGACGAGCTGAGTGCCATGGTGGCGGACCGGGCGGACCGGTCCGCTCTATAAAGGATCTCCGGCACTCTCGATAAGACTTTGCTCGAACTCTTCAAGAGAGCCGTCTCGCGACGACATCAACGGCTGACGCCAACACGACCGACCGGCGGCGACTCCTGTCGGACTCACGCGGCAGATAGGCCCTGGGCAGGTGTGGCTCGACCGTGGAGACACAGGCATCGTCGCGCCCGCCGCACACGGCGAGATCGTCTACAAGATCCCGATCAACCGCTGACTGACAGTCGACGAGCCTGCCCCCCCCCCGAAGGTTTGCGCGTACGGGCCGACGCTCACCCTGTCGAGCCGAAGCCATTAAGGTGCGCCACATGACCGACCACGCCCGAGCCTGCCCCCAGTGCGGTCGGCTCATGAAGTCCGGTGGCCTGGTGCTCGCGAACCGGGTGGACGACGGCCAGCGAACGTGCCGTCTGCTGTGGCGGTGTACCGATCGGCATGCCTGGTGGGGCTGGGTCGACCGGCCGGATGAGCCGCTGGAGCCCTGTCCCGTGCCGGAGCTCTTCCGCTGACCCCAACGGCAGTGAGACACCACGTCGAAGAGGTCGGGCGAGCACCCCCACCGACCGTACGGATCGGCAGGCCAACGGGACACCGCAAGCGGGAATGACCCAGCGCCTGACGGAATCCACCCGCGCTACCGCACTCGACGACACGCCGCCGGGAAACCCCCGGCCAAAGCGAACCCAAGGGATCCTCAACTCGAACAACAGTCCTTGCAGCGGATATTCGAAGATCATATTTTGCGTGTCGTGACTATGACACGTAGAGACATCCTCAAGGGCATGGCCGCAGCACCCTTCCTCACCACCGCCGGCACCCTGCTCACCTCGACTCCCGCCGAGGCGGCAACCATTGACGCCGGACAGTTCACCCTCACCGCCCGCTCCTCCAACAGTTACGGCGAGTTCGCCGATCTGACGGCCGGTCTGGCGGGCAAGCTGGCCAAGGCGGACGCCACCACTGTCATAGCCGACACCAACCGCAACGCGGTCCATCTCACCAGCGCGCCCAACACGGCCAAGGCGTTCCAGACCGGCTTCGCCTGGGACAGCGGCGACCAGGCCGTCACCTACTGGGTCCCGCAGGGCGTCACCACGAGCGCGGACGCCTACGGCAACGGCCTCTACCCGGACGGCGGCACCAACAAGGTCGTACTCGTCTCCTGGTACTTCGACGACGCCACCGCGACGGACAAGGGCACCCGGCTCACCTTCATCGACTACAGCAACGCGTCCGCGCCGACCTACCGGCACGTGCTGCTGGTCGAGCCCGTTCTCACGGACACGGGCGAATACTCCTTCAACCCGCTGCGCAAGCACGCCGGCGGCATCATGTGGTACGGCAACCTGCTGTACATGGTCGACACGTTCAAGGGGCTGAGGGTCTTCGACCTGAACACCCTCTTCCAGGTCGCCACCGCCGAGACGGAGGTCTGCGGGCTGCACACCGACGGTTCCTACTACGGCTACGGCTACAAGTACGTGCTGCCGCAGAGCTACGCCTACGACAATGCAGGAACGTATCTGCGCTACACGACCATCGGCCTCGACCGCGCCAGCAGCCCCGACAGCCTGGTCGTGAGCGAGTACTCCTACGCCGGCATCGTCGACTACAGCGACAAGGCCTTCATCGGCAACGGCACCAAGATCGAGACGCCCAAGGTCGTCCGCTGGGACCTCGACTACACCAACCGGAGACTGCGCGAGCTCACCTCGACCGAGGCCGTCACCGTCAACCAGGAGAAGATTCAGGGCGTCGTCTCCCGCGAAAGCAAGCACTACCTCTCGGTGAGCGACGGAGAGACCACCAAGGGCACCCTGCGCACCTTCACCTCCGGCAGCGACACGGCAACCACCGTCTGCGATCTCGCCATCGGCTGCGAGGACCTCAGCTACCACAGCAGCGGTGCGACCGGCTGGGCCTTCAGCGAGTCCGTCATCTGGAACGCGACCGAGTACGACGGCACGCGCTACGTCTACGCCGTGCACGCCGACGGGTCCTGATCGCACCACCTCTTTGCCGTCGGCAGGACGGCACCCCACTCCTGTCGGCGGGCCCGGCCAGGACATGCGCCGGACGACGCACGACCCGGCGGCATCCCCACCCCCCCGTCCCCTACATGTCGGGCACCGCGCGGGGAGTCTCAAGGCGCAGCACGAGCGCGCGCAGGGCCCGGAGTTCGACGTCCAGGGCCCGCGCGCCCTCGCGGGTCAGGGTGACCCAGGTCCGGGGACGCCGGCCCGCGTAGCCCTTCTCCACGGTGATCATCCCTGACTCCTCCAGCACCTTCAGGTGCCGGGAGAGATTCCCGTCGGTGACGGCCAACTGCTTCTTCAGGAAGCCGAATTCGACCCGGTCGGCCTCGCGGGCGACGGTGAGGACGCCGAGCCGCACGCGCTGGTGGACGGTGTCGTCCAGCGCCTGGGTGGGATGCGGTGCCTCGTGGTCGTCCTGCGCGGCGGTCGCATCGTCGACGCTCATGAGACGACCGTACCCGTACCCGTATCCGCGACCTCACCCGCTGCACCGGGCGCGCCCCGGCGCCGGGCCGCCGCCCACTCGCACAGACCGGCGAGGAGCAGGATCGAGGCGAGCAGAAAAGCCTTGAATTGCGGTCCGTCGGTCCAGCCCGGGTGGGCGGGGTGCTGCCCGGGAAGCCAACCGTTGCCCCAGGAGTCTCCCAGGTACCCCGTGAGCAGTGCGGCGTGAGCAAGCCCCGCCGCCGCGGCGGTCCAGCTGCGTTCGGCGATGCCCAGCGCGAGAAATCCGACGCCGACCACGTACCACGGGGAGGCGTAGCTGTTCTCCAGCAGCATGGCCTCCCACGACTGGCTCCTGCTGAACAGAAGTGCCCACAGGGCTGCCGCGGTCACGACGGTGGCCGCGGCGGTCGCGCGGACCCACATGCCACGCCGGGGCACGACACCCCGGGCCTCGCCCCGCAGTCGGTACCAGCGGGCGAAGACGAACCAGGCGAGGGGAAGCAGCGCGAACCACACGCCCCATGCCACGAAGCGCAGGACGGCTCCGTCGAACTCCCCCTTCAGACAAGGGGTTCCCGGTTGGTGGACGACGCAGAGGCCGGTCAACTCGGCATAGGCGAAGGCCGGATAGGACCCGACGTTGCGCCCATGGGCTCCGAAGTTGAAGGCGAACCGGGCGATCGGAACCGCCGCCAGCGCGAGGAGCCCGAAGCCGAGGAGAGGAGTCCACGCCCCGTTGATCTGCGTGCGGGTCCTCGCCCGGAGGCCCTCCGTCGCGGCCAGTAGGGCGGCCGCGGCCGCCCTCGGCTCCGGTTCCGCGTTGCTCGCTACGGGTGCACCCACATGTCCCCCTCGTGACCGGCGCTCTGGCAGCACTCACAGGCGGACCGCCGGATGGCCGCTCGCCCGGATTAACTTTGCAGCACAAAGTACCTGGCAATCAAGAGTCAGTGCCCCTCATCGATCTGATCAACGTAGTGACCAGGAAGGACGCGACCAGACTCCCCACCACCACCATCCCCACCCCGATCATGAAGAGCCCACTGCCGTCGTCCGACCAGTCGTAGAACGAGGCGATGGCCAGGCCGATCGGGGTGCCGAGGACGGCCGCGGGGAAGTACCGGCGGTACGCCGCCCAGCACACCGGTACCAGCAGCGTCACGACCAGGCCGATCACCTGCCACGGCTCGTACGGGCCGGTACTCGAGCCGTCCGGGTGTACGTCTCGGTGCTGGTCCCAGCCCAGCCAGGCGGCCCAGAGGGCGATCGCGAGGGCGGCCAGGGCGGCGATCGACAGCGACTGGGTGACGGCGTGCTTGCGTGCTCTGCTCATGACCCCAGCGTTTCCGTTCGAAGCGGTGTCGAACAGAGCGCAGGTACTCAGGCGGGTCCGAGTACGTCAGCCCACAACGCACCCGCGCACCCGCGCCCCGTCCCGCTGTCGCCGCGATCCCTCATGATCCAATGAGCCCGACAACAGCCGGACGGTCAGGGGGAGATGACATGCGACTTCGTTGCGCGGTGCTGGACGACTTCCAGGGGGTGGCCACCGAGGTGGCCGACTGGTCCGGGCTGGAGGGGCGGGTGGAGGTCGTCACGTTTCGGGAGCACATCCGCGACGAGGATGCCCTCGCGGCCGCGCTCGGGGACTTCGACATCGTCGTCACCCTCAGGGAGCGGGTGCCGTTCCCCGGGTCGCTCATCGCCCGGCTGCCCCGGCTGAAGCTGCTCATCGCCTCCGGGATGCGCAACAGCGTCATCGATTACGAGGCCGCGCAGGCGCACGGCGTCACCGTGTGCGGTACGGCCAGTTCGTCGACGCCGCCGGTGGAGATGACCTGGGCGCTGCTGCTCGGGCTCGCGCGCGGGGTCGTCCAGGAGAGCACCGCGCTGCGGGAGGGCGGGCCATGGCAGTCGACCGTCGGGGCCGATCTGCACGGTGCCCGGCTCGGGCTGCTCGGGCTCGGGAAGATCGGGGCGACGGTGGCCCAGGTCGCGCTCGCCTTCGGGATGCGGGTCGGCGCCTGGAGTCAGAACCTCACCGCCGAGCGCGCCGCCGAGGTGGGGGTCGAGCTTGCCGCGAGCAAGGAGGAACTGCTCGCGGACAGCGACTTCGTCTCGGTTCACCTCGCCCTCGGCGATCGCACGCGCGGGCTCCTCGGCGCCCCCGAACTCGCCCTGATGAAGCCGACCGCCTACCTCGTCAACACCTCCCGCGCCGCGATCGTCGACCAGGACGCCCTGCTCGCCGCGCTGCGCGAGGGCCGTATCGCCGGTGCGGGCGTGGACGTCTTCGACATCGAGCCGCTGCCCGACGGTCACCCGATGCGCACCGCGCCCCGCCTGCTCGCCACGCCCCACCTCGGCTATGTCTCGCGGGCCAACTACGCCACGTACTACGGCCACGCGGTGGAGGACATCGAGGCGTACCTCGCGGGCGCGCCCGTACGACGGCTCCCCTGAGCCAGGACGGGATCAGCGGACGGCATCAGCCGCGCCGCCACCGGGCACGACCCGCCCCCTTGACCCGTTTCGCCGCAAAAGGGGGATCTCTGCCCTGTCGCCCGTGACCCGCCCCGACCGGGGCCGTTGAACGGGAAGTGCGGCGGCTGGTCCTGCCGACCGCGCTTCCCCGAGCAACAAAAGGAGAACGTGATGTCTCGCATCGCGAAGGCAGCCGTCGTCGCCCTCGGCACCGGCGCCGTGGTGGTCGGCGGGGCCGGCCTGGCGCTGGCCGACGCGGGTGCCCAGGGTGCCGCGGTCGGTTCGCCGGGCGTGCTGTCCGGCAACGTGATCCAGGTTCCGGTCAACGTCCCCGTCAATCTGTGCGGGAACAGCGTCAACGTGGTCGGCCTGCTGAACCCGGCGTTCGGCAACACCTGCGCCAACGTCGGCGAGCAGACCCCGCCCACCACCCCGGCGGCCCCCGAGACCCCCGAGACCCCGGGCGGTTACGGCAACTCCGGCTACGGCAACTGAGCCACCCGCGGTCACCCGCGCGCACCGCGCAGAGCCCCGGCACACCGTGCGCCGGGGCTCTTCCCTGTCCGCGTCCCGCCCCCTTTTACGAGGTTTCCGAGGCTCAGGCGTACCGGTAGATCCCGCTGACGTCCTCCAGCGAGGCCGGTGTGACGTTCCACGGCGGCAGCTTCTGGAGGCGGGCGACGATCCGGCCCTGCTGCTTGTCGCCCGCGCCGGGCGGGTCGGCGGGGAGGTAGCGGTGACCGGCGTGGGCCCGCTGCCAGTGGTACCACTGGTAGTCGACGAAGGCGTGGTGCAGCCAGAACACCGGGTCGTTGACCGAGGCGCCGCCGAGCATCTCGCCGCCGACCCAGCGGTGCACCCGGTTGTGGTTGCGCCAGGAGACGCTGCCGCTGCCGGTCCCCCAGCCCTCCAGTTTGTTGCGGAAGCCCCGGGTGGCCGTGGAGTCCCAGGGGGAGGCGTCGTAGACCGGGTCGTCCAGAGCGGACTGGAGCTCGCTCTTCGTCGGCAGCTGGATGGGGTTGGCGGCGCGGCCGAGGTCGCGGGTGAGGGCCTTGCCGTCGGTGACGTTCACCTTGAGGGTCCAGTGCCCGGTGCCGTAGGCGAACGGACCCGTGGTCACCTGCCGGTCGGAGCGCCGACCGTTGCCGCCGAGCAGGTCCGCGGTCCAGGGCGCGGCGGTGGTCGCGCGGTCCTTGGTCCAGTCCCAGTACGGCAGGGTCACCGAGGAGTCGACCCGGCGCAGGGCGTTCTCCAGGTCGAGGAGGAATCTGCGGTGCCAGGGCAGGAAGGACGGGCACATGTGGGCCGCGCGCAGGCCCTTCTCGCCGTCGGAGGTGTAGTAGTCGATGTGCGTGCGCACGAATTCGTCGTACTCGCCGCGCCGTTTCACCTCGAGGAGCGCGTTGACGAACCGGCGGCGTTCGCTCGCGGTGAGCGCCGTGACGTTCTTACGCGTGTACGCCATGCGAACCCCCCGCCATCTCGTCCATGGTCCCGCCCGAGCGGCCCATGTGGCCGCCGGCCGGGCCCGGGGCCAGGTCGCGCAGATGCCGGCCGGGGCCCATCTCGTCGACGGCGGCGCGGGTCGCCTCCAGGGGGGTGGGGTACGACGTGTAGTGGTCGACCATGCTCATCCAGGTGCCGTCCGCGCGCCGCATGAGGTGCAGCGGACTGCCGTCCACGGTGATCTGCCAGTCGCCCCCGCCGGTGTGGCGGGTGAGGGCGGGGACGGCGTAGCCCTGGATGTGGCGGCCCCGGTAGGTCTCGTCGAAGACGGTGTCCGAGGGGTCGCCCGGGGGCAGCGGGCGGGAGGCGGCGACCACCGGGGCCAGGGCGAGGGCGGCGGCGGAGGCCAGCAGCCCCCGCACCATGTCCCGCCGTGACGTTCTCGCCGTGCCCGCTCCGAGCGGCGTTCCCGCCCCCACCGCCGCACCATCGGCACCGACAGCCATGTCTCAACTCCTCGTCGCGGATCGGATGTCGGTACCGGTAACCGGCGCGGCCCGCGCGTAGTCACCGCCGCAGGGCCATCCGGGTAGGACGGCCCTGGTCAGCCGGTCCAGAAGTCCCACCAGCGGGTGAGGACGAGAACGCCGACGACGCCGAGGTGGAGCAGTGCGACGAGCCAGGTGAAGTCGGCGAGGAAGGCCCCGACCGGGTCCGGCGCGGGCAGGTGGCCCTGCCGGACGACGAGCGAGGTGGCGTACCAGAAGAGGACGATCGTCGCCGCCCAGGCCAGACAGCACCACAGGCACAGCGCGTTGACGCGGTACAGCGACTCGAACTGGAGCCAGGAGACGAACCCGACGCCGAACAGGCACCCGGCCCAGAACGTCAGCCAGTACCAGCCGGGGTAGCGGGCACCGGCCAGCAGACCGGTGCCCACGCAGACGACGGCGGCGTAGGCGACCAGGCCCAGCATCGGGTTGGGGAAGCCGAAGACGGACGCCTGCGCGCTCTTCATGACGCTGCCGCAGGAGACGACCGGGTTCAGGCTGCAGCCAGGGGTGAAGGACGGGTCCTTGAGGAGCTTGAACTCGTCCAGGGTGATGACCCAGGAGGCGAGCAGTCCGGCCGCCCCGGTGAGCACGAACAGCGGTCCGAGGCCCCGGCCGCCCGCCCGGGCCGGTGGCATCAGCCGCGCAGGGTGCGGGCCGGGAGCATGACGTGCGCGGCCGCGTGCAGGGTCTCGTCGGCTCCGGCGAAGGCGGCCAGCGCGGCCGGGGTGACGGGCATCCCGGGGCGGCCCCCGGGCCAGGCGCGGGTGGTGAAGACGAGGTAGGCGTAGCCGCGCTGGGCGACGGCGGCGAGCCACTCCGGGGGCGCGTCGGCCTGGGCGACGAGCTGCGGCATGTTGACGACGGCCTGGCCCGCCTCGACGAGCAGGGTGACGGGGAGGCTGGGCCGGGTGGTGCCGTCGATCACCTCGCTGCCGACGGGCAGGCCGTTGAGCGCGAGCAGCTGGTGGACCGCGGCGGCGGTGACGAGCGGGCCGCCGGCCGCGTCCCCGAGGGAGTAGGCCAGCAGATAGGGCATGTCGTAGCCGTCGGGGGCCTCGCCGCTCCAGGCCAGCAGGACCAGGGTGCCGAGGTCGGTGCCGCGGAAGGCGGGGGCGTCGCTTGAGGTTGAGGTCACCGCGCGACCCTATCGACGGGTTGGGACGGGTACGGGCGGCTTCTCACCCTTCCGGAGGAGCGCGCGGGGGTGCTCCACACGAATGAGGGAAGCGGGCTCGAACACGGTGGAGGGCGGGGCACATCAGGGGGCAGCCACATCAGGGACCCGAACCACCGGCGGACGCACGGGAACCCGCCGACACCACGGGGCCGGTCCCCCTGTCCTACGGGACCGGCCCCTCTCGCGTCTCCGGTACCGGGTCAGCCCTTGAGGGGCAGGCCGCCGAGCAGCTGGTCGGGCTGGTTGAGCGCGGTCGTGGCGCCGTTGACGGCGTTCAGGGCGGACGCCTTGTTCTCGGTGTCGAGGGCGTTCGACTGGTGCTGGAGCGGCATCACGTCACGCACGGTCAGACCGCCCTTGGCGACCTGGTCCACGGCGCCGTTGAGGCTGGAGGGGGTCAGATCGCCGGTGTAGGCGAACGCGGGCGCGGCGGCGCCGGCGAGGGCGACGGAACCGGCGAGCACGGCGGCGGCCTTCAGGGACTTCATCTTGGTTCCTCTCTACGGCAACTCACTGAAACCGGCCGCCCGCCCGCGGTCGATGCGCGGGCGGACGGCCGGCCGAAGGGGTGCGCCGTGAGGTCAGTCGTTGACGCAGGTGTTGCCGAAGGCCGGGTTCAGCAGGCCGATGACGTCGATGGTGTTGCCGCAGACGTTGACCGGGATGTGGACCGGGACCTGGATGACATTGCCCGACAGAACGCCGGGGGAGCCGGCGGCGACACCGCTGGCACCGGCGTCGGCGGCAGCCACACCGGCACCGCCGGCGACGGCCGCGACGGCGGCGGAGGTCAGGACCAGGCCCTTGGCGATACGCGACATGGAGAAGTGCTCCTTGCAAATCGAGACAAACGTCCGGGCGGGGATGCCCGACGCTGTGTCAACGCGTGGCATCCCCGGGGGTTGTGCCGCCAAAGGAGTGAAGTGCGCGCGGGGCACTCTCGCCGATCCGGCACAGTTGTCCTGATTCGCCTTATTGATGACTCGATCAACAACTTGATCTCCGGCCCGGGAAGGGCCGTGGGAGAAGGGCGAGCCGCGTGCGCTCTCCCCCGGGGCGCGGTCGCGCGCCGGGCGCGGGCGCGACCTGCTCTCTCCCCCGAATGGCGTAGTGCGCGCACGACCGGCACGGCGGGGCCGTACTGCCCCGGGTCGAGCGATGGATACGGCTGTTGCCCGAGGGGTGCGGGTCGCACCTGTCGGGTCTCGGACACGCCCGGCCGCACGGCGGTGACCAGCGGGGCTTTCCTCTCGTTCCCCTCGGGGACGCGACGAGGACCGGTGGGTTCCGCTCCGCGAGGGGCGCCCGGCAGCGCGGCGCGCTCCCGACCCCGGCCCCTGGCGCCCCCGCTGCGACCGCAGCCCCGAGCGCCCCCTTCCATGAGCAGCGAGGTAGTCCGCGAATGCACCAGCCACCCCCCGACTCCCGGCCCCGGGTCCTGCACCTCGCGCAACCCGTCGACGGCGGTGTCGCCCGGGTCGTCCTGGACCTCGTACGGGCCCAGCTCGCCACGGGACTGCGGGTTGCCGTCGGCTGCCCCGAAGGCGAACTCGCTCAGCGGGCGCGCGAGTTGGATGCCGAGGTGTGGGAGTGGCCGGCCGTACGGTCACCCGGTCCTGAGCTACGGGGCGAGGTGCGGCGGCTCGGGCGTCTGATAGCGCGGGCGCGGCCCGGTCTGGTGCACGCGCACAGCGCGAAGGCCGGGCTGGCCGCACGGCTCGCGCTGCGCGGCCGTGTTCCGGTCGTCTTCCAGCCGCACGCCTGGTCGTTCGAGGCGGCGGGCGGGATCACCGGCGCGCTCGCCCGGCGCTGGGAGCGGTTCGGGGCCCGCTGGGCCGACCGTGTGGTGTGCGTCAGCGAGGCGGAGCGCGAGCGGGGGCTGCGCGCCGGGGTGCGCGCCGCGTACGCCGTGATCCCCAACGGGGTCGACCCGGTGCGCTTCTGCCCGGCCCCGGCCGGACCCGCCCGCGCCGCCCTGTCGGCGGAGCTGGGGGTGGACCTCGGCACCGATCCCCTCGTCGTGTGCGTCGGACGCCTCTGCCGGCAGAAGGGCCAGGACGTGCTGCTGCGCGCCTGGGAGCGGGTGCGGGCCGAGGTGCCGCGGGCACGCCTCGCGCTGGTCGGCGACGGCCCGGACCGGGAGGCCCTGCGCGCGGTGGCGGGCCCCGGTGTGCTGTTCCCGGGCGCGGTGAGTGACGTACGGCCCTGGTACCGGGCCGCCGATCTGGTGGCGCTGCCCTCGCGCTGGGAGGGCATGGCGCTCGCCCCGCTGGAGGCGCTGGCCTGCGGGCGGCCCGTGGTCCTGGCCGATGTGGACGGTGCGCGGGAGAGCCTGCCGCCCGCGTCGGCGGGGCTCTGTCTGGTGCCGCCCGAGGACCCGGCCGCGCTGGCCGCCGCCGTCGCCGGACTGCTGACCGACGCGCCGCTGCGCGCGGAGTTCGGCGAGTCCGGGCGCCGTCACGTCCTGTCCACCCACGACGTGCGGCACACCGCCGAGCGGATCGCGGGCGTCTACCGCGAACTCCTCGGCGCCCGGCCGCCCGTGTCCGCCGAGCGCAGGGAGTCCCTTCTCTCGTGACCACGGAAAGCACTGCCCCCACCGCGCACCCCCGGGACCGGGCCACGGGCCAGGTCCCGCTGGTCCGGGCCCGCGCCGCGCGCGGCTTCCGGCTCCCGGTACGGCGCCCGCCCGCCCGGGCCGCCTCTCCCCTGCCGCTGCTCGCGGCCGACCTCGCCGGAGCGCTCGTGGGCGCCGCCGCGCTGGACCCGGCCGCGCACCACCCCCTGCTGATCGCGGCGCTGCTGTGCGGCGCCCTGCTGCTCCGCCCCCGTCCCCGGCCCGCGATGTCCGGCGTGCTGGACGAACTGCCCGCCGTCTGCGGCCGGATCGCGGTCGGCTGGCTCGCGCTCGCCGCGCTCGTCGCGGCCCGCGAACCGGCCCACGCGCTGCCCCTGTCCACCCTGCTGCTCGGCTGGGCGCTGCACGCGGCGGTGGCCTGCGCGGGCCGGGGCCTGGTGCGCGGCAGGCGTGCGGCGGCCCGGCTGCGGCGGCCGAGCGCGGCCCTGGTGGTCGGCCCCGCCGCGACCGCCCAGCGGGTGGCAGCCGCGCTGCTCAGGCACCCGCGCTGCGGGGTGCGGCCGGTCGGTGTGGTCGCGGACCACCCGGACGGCAGCGACGGTCTGCCGGTGCTGACCGGTGAGGAGCAGGTGGAGCGGGCCCTGATCCGGAACGGGGTGCGCACCGTCCTCGTCGTCGGCCCCGCGACCCGCGCCGAACGGGCCCCGCTGCTGCGGGCGCTCGCCGAGTCGGGCTGCGCCCTCTGGGAGGTGGCGGCGGACGGTCCGGCGTACGGCGTGCGCGAGCGGCTGGCCGGGTTCGCCGTACGCCGTGTCGACGCGGGCGCGCAACTGCCGGACAGCCTCGCCAAGCGGCTGGTGGACGTGGCCGTCTCGGGCACGTTACTGGTGCTGTGCGGCCCGCTGCTGCTGGTGTGCGCGGCGGTGCTGCGGCTGACCGAGGGGCCGGGCGTGGTGTTCCGGCAGGAGCGGATCGGCAAGGACGGGCGCCCCTTCACACTGCTGAAGTTCCGCACGCACCGCCCGGTGGACGAGCGCGAGTCCGCGACGCGCTGGAGTGTGGCGGGCGAGCCGGAGATGAGCGCCTTCTGCCGCTTCCTGCGCCGGACCTCGCTGGACGAGCTGCTCCAGCTGTGGAACGTCTTCCGGGGCGACATGAGCCTGGTCGGACCGCGCCCCGAACGCCCCTTCTTCGTCGCGCGGTTCGGCCAGCTCCACCCCGGCTACGCGGCCCGGCACCGGATGCGGGTCGGCGTCACCGGGCTCGCGCAGGTCAACGGGTTGCGCGGGGACACCTCGATCGAGGACCGGGCCCGCTTCGACAACGCGTACATCGACACCTGGTCGCTGTGGCAGGACGTCTGCATCCTGCTCCGCACCGCGGCCGTGCTCGTGCGTTCCACCGGGAGCTGACGATGAGCCTCGCCCTGTGGCTGTCGCGCCGCCCGGTTCTGCCGGTGCTCGCCGTCGTGGCGCTCCTGGCGCTCCCCCTGTCGGGCGACGACGGCGGCGCCGGACCGGCCGACGCCGCCTCCGCGCTGGTCGTCGGGTACTGCGTCCTGCGGCTGCTGCGCGAGCGGCGGCGCCCGCTGTCCCGTACGGCCGCGGTGGTCCTCGGGCTGCCGGTGGCCGGTACGGCGCTGGCCGCGATGGGCGCGGTCTCGCCCGGCGCGGGCCTCGCGGGTCTCGGCCGCTACCTCCAGGTCTTCGTCCTGGTCCCGGCGGCCGTGATGCTGCTCGTCCGCGACCGGCGCGACGCCCGGCTGCTGATCTGGGCGCTGATCGGACTCGCGCTGTGGGAGGGGGCGGTCGGGGTGAAGCAGTACGTCACGGCGACCGGCGCCTCCTACCAGGGCGAGGACATCCGCGCGGTCGGCACCTTCGGGGCGCAGGACGTGATGGGGATGGCGACGGTGGTGTCGTTCGGGCTGATCTGCGCGGCGGGGGTGGCGCTGAGCCGGAGCACGGGCCCGGCTTCGGCTCCCGTTCGCGAGCGTGTGATCGCCGGAGTCTGCGCCCTCGCCCTCCTGCTGCCGCTCGCGCTGTCCTTCAGCCGGGGCGCCTGGATCGCGACCACTCTGACGCTCACCGTGCAGCTGGCGCTGTCCGGGCCGCGCCGGGCGCTCAAGGTCGGCGCGGTCGCGCTGGCGGCCGGGGTGGTGCTGGTGGGCGGTCTCGGGGTGGGTACGGCGATGCTCCAGGAGCGGCTGGGCAGCATCACGCAGGTGGCGGACGCGCCGGACCAGTCGGTGACCGACCGGTACACCATGTGGGCGGCGGCGACCGGCATGTGGCGCGAACAGCCGCTGACCGGCGTGGGGTTGAAGGGCTTTCCCGAGTACCGCGACGGGCACGCCTCGCTGGCCCTGTCCTCCGGCAGCGACACGGCGGGCGCGGGCGCGGGCTTCCGCCGGCAGCCGCTGCTCTCCCCGCACAACATGTACCTCCTGGTCCTCGGCGAACAGGGCCTGACCGGCCTGCTGTGCCTCGCGGGCTCCTGGCTGGCGCTGCTGGTGCTCGGGCTGCGGGGGCTGTGGGCGACCCGTACGGCCCGTGCGGCCGGGGGCAGGGAGTACGGGGTCATCGGCTGCGGCCTGCTGATCTGGCTGCTGGTGGACTTCGTGTACGCCGACATCGGCGGCCCCTCCACCGTGCTGACGGCGGTGGCCCTGGGGCTGGTGGCGTGGTGGGCGCTGGTCGGCGGGGCGGAGCGGGGGCGCCCCGCTCGGGTCGCGGCCGAGGCCGTACCCGCCGTCCCGGTGGCGAGGGAAGCCGGAGTCCTGTGACCATCACCCCGCTCCCCGAGCCCGTACCGGAGACCGATCCGGTCCCTGTGCCGAAGACGGCCCCCGTGCCGGGGATGCCTCCCGTGCCGAAGGCGGCTCCCGCCCCGCCCCGTCCGGTCAGGCCCGCCGCTCCCGCCCCGCTGCCGGAACCCCCCGCCACCACCCCCCGCTTCCTCGCCCGTGCCGCCCTCCTCACCGCCTCCCTCTCCGCGGCGGGCGCCGTCCTCGGGCTCGTCCGGGACCAGTCGCTGGCGCGGCTGTTCGGGGCCGGGCTGGACACCGACGCGTTCCTGGTCGCCTGGACCGTGCCGGAGTTCGCGGCCACGCTGCTCATCGAGGACGGGCTGGCGTTCGCGCTGATCCCGGCGTTCAGCATGGCGCTGGCCCGCCGGGCGCGCGGGGCGCCGGGCGACCCGGTGCGCTCGCTCGTCGCCGGTACGCTGCCCCGTCTCGCCCTGGCCCTCACGGTGGTGGGCGTGCTGCTCGCCACGGCCGCGCCCGGACTCGTCGCGGTGCTGGCGCCCGGGCTGCCCCACCCCGCCCTCGCCGTGGACTGCACCCGGCTCACCGCGACCTGCGTGGTCAGCTTCGGTCTCGCCGGGTACTGCAGCGCCGCCCTGCGGGCCCACCGCAGCTTCCTCGCCCCGGCGGCGATCTACGTCGCCTACAACACCGGCATCGTCACGGCCATGTTCGCCCTCGGCGGCGCGTGGGGAGTGCGCTCGGCCGCGTTCGGGGTGGCGCTGGGCGGAGTTCTGATGGTGCTCCTCCAACTGCCCTTCCTCGTACGGCGCTTACGCACCCGGGAGACCGCCGCCCCCCTCTCCGCCGAACCGTGCCCCGCCCCGCGGACCCAGCGCGTCGACCTCCAACTGATGGCCACCGTGCTGCTGTTCGCGCTGTGCCGCCAGTCGCAGGTGCTGATCGAGCGGTTCCTCGCCTCGGGGCTGCCGTCGGGGGCGATCTCGCACCTCAACTACGCCCAAAAAATCGCCCAGATCCCGATGACCATGTCGATGATGCTGTGCACGGTCACCTTCCCGGTGGTCGCGCGGGCGCTGGCCGAGGGCGACACCGAGCGCGCCCGGGTCCGGGTGGAGCGGGACCTCGCGGTGGCCGCCACACTGGTGCTGTTCGGCACGGCGGCGGTGCTGGCCTGCGCGCCGCAGATCGTCCAACTCCTCTTCCAGCGAGGCGCGTTCACCGCCGAGGACACAGCGGCGACGGCGGGCGTGATGCGGGTGTACGCGGCCGGACTGCTCGGCCAGACGCTGACCGGTGTCCTGGTCCGCTCCTACTTCTCGGCGGGCCGCGCGGCCTGGTACCCGGTCGGCGCCATCGCGGCCGGGGTCGCGGTCACCGCCTGGATCGGCTCGGCGACGGTCGGCACCTGGGGCGTGACCGGGATCGCCGCCGCCAACGCCACCGGCATCACGCTCACCGCCGCCCTGCTGCTCGGCGGGATGCGGGCGCGGCGACGCGGTGTGCGGCGCGGGGTGCCGGTCCGGGTCCGGGGGGTACTGGCCGAACTGAGCCGCCCGCTGCGCGGGGCCGTCGTGGCCGCGCCCACCGGGGCGTTCGCCGCGAGCCTGCCCGGCGGCGCGCTCGGCGGCCTCGCGGCCGGGTCCGTCACCGTCGCCGCCGTGTACGTCCTGCTCGGCCTGCCCCGGGGCGCCCCGGGCCTCGCACCCGTCCTCCGTTCCGTACGCACCCACACCCGAAGGCTTGCCCATGCCGTCTTCCGCTGAGTCCGTCTCCCTGCCCCGCGACCGCTCTCCGGGGCGGGCCAGACCCGGCCCGGTCCCGTGGATCGCCATGTACCACTCGGTCGGCGACCGCTCCGACGACCCGTACCGCGTCACCGTCACACCCGCCCGGCTGGAACGGCAGCTGTGCTGGCTGCGCGGACGGGGACTGCGCGGGGTGGGCGTGGCCGAGCTGCTGGCGGCCCGCGCGCGGGGCGAGGGGCGCGGTCTGGTGGGTCTCACCTTCGACGACGGGTACGCCGACTTCCTCACCGACGCCCTTCCGGTGCTGGCCCGTTGGGAGTGCACGGCCACCCTGTTCGTACTGCCCGGCAGGTTCGGCGGCGACAACTCCTGGGACCGGCCCGGCCCGCGCAAGCCGCTGCTCACCGCCGACGCCGTACGCGAGGCCCGGCGCGCCGGGATGGAGATCGGCTCGCACGGCCTGACCCACCTCGACCTCACCCGCGCCGACGACCGCACCCTGACCGAGGAGATCTCCCAGAGCCGGGAGCTGCTGGCCGAGTTGACCGACGGCCCGGCCGACGGCTTCTGCTATCCGTACGGCACCGTGGACCGCCGGGTGCGCGACGCCGTGCGCGCCGCCGGTTACGGGTATGCCTGCGCCATCGACCCCGGCGCGCTGACCGGACCGTACGCCCTCCCCCGCGTGCACATCGGGGAGAACGACACCGCCGCCCGCCTGTTCCTGAAGTACCGGCTGCACCGGCTGCGCCGCCGTCCCGTACCGGGCCCGCGATGAGGGCGCTGCACATCATCACCGGGCTGGGCGTGGGTGGCGCCGAACAGCAACTGCGGCTGCTGCTCCGTCACTTGCCGGTCGAGTGCGACGTGGTGACGCTGACCAACCCCGGCCCGGTGGCCGACGGGCTGCGGGCCGACGGGGTCCGGGTGACCGACCTCGCCATGGCCGGCAACCGCGACCTGGCCGCACTGCCCCGGCTGGCCCGGCTGATCCGGCGCGGTCGCTACGACCTCGTGCACACCCACCTCTACCGGGCCTGTCTCTACGGCCGGCTGGCCGCCCGGCTCGCGGGAGTGCGCGCGATCGTGGCGACCGAACACTCCCTGGGTGACTCGCAGATGGAGGGGCGCCCGCTCAACTCCGGTGTGCGCGCGCTGTATCTGGCCGGGGAACGACTGGGCCGGGCGACCGTCGCCGTGTCTCCGACCGTCGCCGCGCGACTGGCCCGTTGGGGCGTGCCCGAGCCGCGCATCGCGGTCGTACCGAACGGCATCGACCTCGACCGCTTCCGCCACGACCCGGCCGCACGGGAACGCACCCGGGACCAACTCGGGCTTCCGAAACAGGCGTTCGTCGTCGGCGGGATCGGCAGGCTGGCCCCCGGCAAGCGTTTCGACGTACTCGTCCAGGCCCTCGCCCAACTCCCCCGCGACGCACGACTGCTGCTGGTCGGCGGCGGCCCCGAGGAGGGCCCCCTGCGCCGCCTCGCCGAGCGGGCCGGGGTGGCGGAGCGGGTGGTGTTCGCCGGTGAACGGCCCTATCTGCCCGACGGATCGGACGGTCCCGACCTGCCCGCGCTGACCTCCGCGATGGACGTGCTGGCCTCGCCGTCCCCGGAGGAGGCGTTCGGTCTGGCGGTCGTGGAGGGGCTTGCGGCCGGGCTGCCGGTGCGCCACTCCTCCTGCCCGGCCGTCGAGGACCTGCCGTCCGGGGCCGCCCCGGACGCCGTACGCATCCCCTGCGACCCCGAGGCGTACGCCGCCGCGCTCGCCGGGGTCCGCGCCGCCGGACCCGGCCCGCGCACCGCGCCCGAGGCCGCCCGCCACTACTGCGTCACCCGCAGCGCCGCCCGGCTGATGAACGTCTACGCGGCGGCACTCGTCCCCTCGTCCCGCACCCCCTTGGGAGGCAGCCCCTCATGACCGAGAACCCACACCGGCGTCCCCGTATCTCCCGCTTGCCGTCCTGGTCGCTGGTGGCGGCCGGGGTCGTCGCGGGCGGGCTGCTCGGCGGCGCGTACGGCATGGTGAAGCCGCCCGCCTACACCGCCACCAGCTATGTCGTCGCCGTGCCCACCGAGCGGTCCGACCCCGGCGCGGCGCTCGGCTTCGCGCAGGCGTACGGCCGTATCGCCACCCAGCCCGCCGTGCTCGCGGCCGCGCAGGCGAAGGCGGGGGCGGGCACGGACACCCTGCGGGAGAGCGTGCGCACGGCGACCTCGCCGGACGCGCCCATGGTCGCCGTCTCCGCCACCTCGGCCCGTCCGGCGCGGGCGGCCGCCATGGCCAACGCGGTCGCGGACGCGCTCACCGCGCAGGCGGGCACCGCCGCGGCCGACACGCATGTGGAACTGCGCCCGTTCGCGCGGGCGGTCGCACCCACCGAGCCGAGTTCGCCCTCGGCCGCCGTCACGGGCCTGGTCGGGGCGAGCGCGGGCGGCCTGCTCGGCGGCCTCGCCCTGCTGGTCCGGCCGCGCCGAAGGACCGAACCGGAACCCGGCCGCCCGGCCACGCTGCCCGCCCCGGCCACCGCCGACGCCGCCGGCCTGCTGTGACGGCCACCTACGCGGCGCGCCCCGCCCGCACCGTCCGCCCCGCGCTCACCACCGAACTGGTCACCGACCCCGACGTCTTCGCCGCGCTCGCCCCGGCCTGGACCCGGCTCCACCGCCGGTGCGCGACCGCCACCCCGTTCCAGAGTCACGCCTGGCTGCACTCCTGGTGGCGCTCCTACGGCCGCCCCGGACGACTGCGGCTGCTCCTCGTGCGCTCGGGTCCCGACCTGGTCGCCGCCGCCCCGCTGACCCTGGTCCGCAGCCCGCTCACCGCCCTCGTACCGCTCGGCGGCGCGATCAGCGACTACGGCGACATCCTCCTCGACGACTCCGACGACGGCCGCGCCGCCGACGCCCTCACCCGCGAACTCTCCCTCGCCGCCCGTACCGCGCTGATCGACCTCCGCGAGGTACGGCCCGGCGGCGCCGCCGAGCGGATCTACGACCGCTGGCCCGGACCGCGCCGCCGGGTGCCCGACTCCCTGTGTCTGGAACTGCCCGCCGCCCCCATGGCCGACCTGATCGCCCGGCTGCCGTCGAAGAAGGCCCAGCGGGTCCGCGCCAAGCTCCGCAAGCTGACCGCGCTCGGCGTGACCCGCCGGATCGCCGGTCCCCACGACACCGACCGCGCGCTGCGCCGCCTCCTGGAGCTGCACCGGCTCCAGTGGTCCGACCGCAAGGTGACGTCCGAGCATCTGCGCCCGCGTTTCCGCGAGCACCTGCTGCGCGCGGTCGGCGCGATGGCCCGTTCCGGGGACGCGGTGGTGACCGAGTTCCTGCTCGGCACGGAGGTGGTCGCCGTCGACGTCACCCTGCTCTCCCCCGGCCTCGCGGGCGGCTATCTCTACGGCGCCCACCCGAAACTGCGCGACCTGCGCGCGGACGTCGCGGTGATACTGCTGGACGCCTGCGCCGACCGCGCCGCCACGGGCGCCCACCGCACCCTGAGCCTCATGCGCGGCGACGAGCCGTACAAGCACCACTGGCGCCCCGACCCCGTCCCCAGCGTCCGCCTCCTCCTGGCCCGCCGCCGCACCGTCCCGCTGCTGACGGCCGCGCTGTACGACGTGGCGGCCCGGCGGCACGGCAAGAAGGTCCTGCACCGCTGGCAGGACCTCCGGCGCGGTTAGCGCATCCCCCGCCACCGAGTGGCCGGAAGACAGAACCCCTCCCCCAGCCACTCCCGGACCCAGCTGTCCGGCAGCAACGGGTCACAACCGTCCGGGAGTTCGGGGGCGGGGGACGGCGGCTCCGGAGAGCCGGTGGGAGCCGGCAAGGGGCTCGGTGAGTCCGTCGGCGTCGGCGTGCCACTCGGTGTCACCGTCGGCGTCGGCTGCCCCGCCCCGCCCGACAGCGCCGCCCGGTACACCGCCGCCGCCCTCGGGTTGGCCGAGCACTGCCAGACACCGTGCGGGCAGTAGTCGGTGAGCGTGTTGTACAGCGGCCTGTGCGCGTCGAACCAGGCGAGCATCCCCCGCATGTACGCGGCGTTGTCGCCGTTGCGGAAGAGCCCCCACTCCGGGTACGAGACCGGCTTGCCGTGAGCGCGCGCGAAGTCCACGTGCGCCTGGAGGCCGTACGGCTCGGACACCTGCTCGCCGAAGGAGAGCCCACTCGGCTGGTCGTAGGAGTCCATGCCGATGATGTCCACGGTGTCGTCGCCGGGGTAGCACTCGGTCCACGGGACGGCGTCCCGGCCGCGGCTCGGCGCGAAGTCGAAGCGGAACCGCTGGCCCGGCACCGACCGCATCGCGGCGACGATCCGGTTCCAGTACGCCTTCCACGCCTCGGGATCGGGCCCGCAGCGGTGGGTGTAGGTGATGCCGTTCATCTCCCAGCCGAGCACGAGCACGGTGTCCGGGACCTTCAAGTCCACCAGATGCCGGGCCAGGGTGCGGAAGTGCTGGTCGAACTCCCCGTCGGCGCCCTGCCGCAGCAACTGCCGCACCTGCGCGTCGGAGAGGTGGTCCTCGTTGCGCTCCTGGAGCGGCACGTTGAGCACGAGCGTGCGGTCGGCCCTGGCGCGGCGCCAGTGCGCCCACGGGCCGAGGAACCCCGGGTCGCCCTCGATGTCGCTCCAGCGGCCGCCGGGCAGATAGGTGTGGGCGACCTTCAGCTCGGCCCCGCCGAGCCAGCGGCTCAGCCCGGCCATGCGGGCGACCCCGAGCGGCCCGGAGTCGAGGAAGGCCCCGAAGGCGGGCGCCTGCACGCTCGTTGCGAGAGGGACCGGCTCCTGCCGCGCCGCGAACCCGGAACCGGTCAGCAGCGCGGCCGAGGCGGCGACCGCGGCCACGGCCGCCGTCAGCCGGCCGCGCCGGAACCGTCGTCGCGGTGCGTCCATGACCGCCCCTCTCTTCTCTCCGCCGGCCGTACCCGACACCCAGTCACAGGGAGCGGGCCTCCGCCAGTGCGGTGGGGCTTTCAGGTGGCCGCCCCCTGCCACTCGGGTGAACGACGTCTGTCACACAAAGGGGCCGGCAGGCTGGCCGGAACCTGCCGGACGGCGTGGCGAGGCGCCGGGGAATGTCCGGCGCTGAAGGATTCGGTACGGCGCCGTGGCGGTACGGCGCCGCGTGTCGCCGGTGTGCCGGGCGCTCGGGTCCGGCACCCGGCGCACTACCGACGGGACGCTGCCCGGCCTCGCCGGTACAGCACCGCACCGGCCGCGATCAGCACGGCACCGGCGGCCGAGGCGCCGAGCAGGAGACGTTCCTGCCCACCGGTGTCCGGAAGGGACGGCTTGTGCGGGTGGTGATGTCCGCCGTGGGGCGGCCGCGTGTGCGGCGGGTGGGTGTGCGGGGGGTGCGTGTACGGCGGGGGCGACGTGTGCGGCGGGTGGGTGTGCGGCGGCGGAGTGCTCTCCTCGCCACCGTAGGGCGGCGGGGTGCTGTGGTGCGGCGGAGGAGTGCTCTCCTCACCGCCGTACGGAGGCGGAGTGCTGTGATGCGGTGGAGGCGTGGTCTCCTCGCCACCGTAGGGCGGCGGAGTGCTGTGGTGCGGCGGAGGTGTCGTCTCCTCACCGCCGTAGGGCGGCGGCGTGGTCTCGTCGTCGTCGCCGTACGAGGGCGGAGTGGTCTCGTCGTCGTCCCCGTACGACGTGGGCGGCTTGGTCTCGTGGCCGCCGTACGCGGGCGGCGGGGTCGTCTCGTCCTCGTCGTCGCCGTAGGACGCGGGGGGCTTCGTCTCGTGGTCGTCCCCGTAGGCGGGGGGCGGGGTGGTCTCGTCCTCGTCGTCGTCGCCGTACGAGGCGGGCCGGGTCGGCTTGTCGTGGCCGTAGGACGGGGGCCTGGTTTCGTCCTCGTCGTCGTCGCCGTAGGACGCGGGCCGGGTCGGTTTGTCGTGGCCGTACGACGGGGGCCGGGTCTCGTCCTCGTCGTCGTCGTCGCCGTACGAGGCGGGAGCGGTCGTCTCGTCGTGGCCGTACGACGCGGGCGGGGTCGTCGCGGGTGCCGTGGTCTCGTGGCCGTAGGCGGGCGGCGGGGTGGTGTGGCCGCCGGAGCCGTAGCCGGAGTCGTCGGCGTCGTCGGAGTCGTCGTCACCGTAGGAGTCGTGGTGGCGGGCGCTCTTGCCGGTGACACAGGACTCGGCGATGGCCGGGTCCAGCGCGGCGGACACGTCGACGGTGTTGCCGCAGATGGTGACCGGGACGTGGGCCGGTACCTGGAGGGTGTTGCCGGACAGGGCGCCGGGAGAGCGCTGTCCCGTGCCCTGCGCTCCCGAATCGGCGAGCGCCTGACTGCCGTACAAGGACAGCACGCCGGTCGCGGCCGCGGCTGCGGCCACGACGATGCCCTTGCTCAGGGTCTGTCTCAATCTCGTGGTCTTCCTGCTCGAAGAAGTGGGAAGGCCGGCCCCGGAACGCAGATTCGAAGGGATCGACGGTCCGGGGCCGGCCTGAACGCAGCCGTACGGCTGGTGCCTTGCGGCGGTGGCGTCAGCCGTTGACGCAGGCGTTGCCGAACGCCGGGTTCAGCAGGGCGATGACGTTGACCGAGTTGCCGCAGACGTTGATCGGCACGTGCACCGGGATCTGGATGACGTTGCCCGACAGGACACCCGGCGAACCGACGGCCGCACCCTCGGCACCGGCATCGGCGAAGGCGGGGGCCGCCCCGCCCAGGGCCAGGATGGCGCCGGCGACGACAGCAGCGGTCTTCTTCATGGTGTTTCCCTTCTCTGCGGTCATGTCCTTATGTCGGCCGAAACCGAGCGAGCACAACTTGAACGGCTCGCACCATGACCGGCAGGCTGTGAAACGAGGGATAGACAGCCGAAGAAACCGTGGAACGCGCGTCGCCCCTGAATTCACTCGAACGCCTCCACGGAATTGACAGGTTGGCGCAGTCGGGGAGGATTCGACAGGGGACGGAAATCGCGTAAATCACCGGGAAACGGCGAAGGCCGCCCCGGGAAGGGCGGCCTTCGGAGCGGGTCGGCGGACCGGCCCGCGGGCGTCAGTTGTTGCCGACGCCGTTGCCCGCGAGGACGGAGATGTCCTCCACCAGGTGGGAGAGCGGCTCGTCGTTCTTGGCCTGGGTGGAGTTCTCCGCGCACTGCTGGTTCTGCGGCGAGGACAGGACCGGGATGTCCTGGACACCGACGTTGATCAGCGCGAGGACCGACTGGACGTCGGCCTTGACGGGCAGGCCGACGCAGAGCTTGTTCAGCGAGCTCTGGACCAGGGTGGCCTGCGGGCTGAGGTTGCCGCCCGTGACGTTGTTGCCGAACGCCTCCGAGGCGCCGTTGCCGCTCAGCGACGTGGTGCCGGTGTCGTTTCCGATGGCGAGAGCCTGGGGGGCGGCAGCCGCCGAGACCCCGATGAAGGACGCGGCGACCGCGGCCGCGGCCATTGCCTTCTTCAGCATTTCGCTTTCCTCTTTCCCTGGCTCCACGCCAAGACGCACGTTCCTGTCCGGCATCAACCCCGGGGCGGCGAAATGGTTGCGGTATGTCACCCGATCGGATCGTGACGCGGCGCGGAGTGGATGCGAATTTCCCTTGGGAAATCGGGCCTTCGGGCGTATCCCGTGTGGGCCATCGGAGTGAACGAGAGGAACCCCGCGGCGGGCGGGGCAGTTGAGCCGGGCACTCCGGTGACGGGGTTTCTCCAGAAGGGAATCGCAAGTGATCAAGAAGGTTCTGGCCGCCGCCGCGGTCGCCGCCTCCGTTGTCGGTGTCTCCGCCGCCGCCGCGTCGCCGGCCCTGGCCATCGGCAACGACACGGGCACCACGTCGTTCAGCGGAAACGGTGCGTCGCAGGCGTTCGGCAACTCCGCCACCTACGGCAACATGAGCCCGCAGATGGCGCTCATCCAGGGTTCGCTGAACAAGCCCTGCATCGGCCTGCCCGCGAAGGTCAACGCCCAGTCCCTGATCGGCCTGCTCAACGTCGGCGTCCAGGACATCCCGATCCTGTCCTCGCCGCAGAACCAGCAGTGTGTCGAGAACTCCACCCAGGCCAAGGGCGACGAGCCGCTGTCGCACATCCTGGACGACATCTCCGCCCTGTCCGGCAACGGCGCCGGCAACAACTGATCAGCCACTGATCCGGAGATGTGAGGGGCCCCTCGCGGGCCCCTCCCCAGCGGGCCGCCGAGCGATTCGGCGGCCCGTCGGCATGTCCGGGGAGCGGTGAACTGGCGTGTGAGTCAGAGGACTTGGACGGGATTCCACGAACGCGCGGCTCCACGAACGAGGGGGCGCTTGTGAACTCATCGCACTGCGCTGCCCCGATAGGGGCACAGACCGCAACCCCGGTGTCCGCCGACCCGTTGACGATCACGCAACTCCTCCCCGGAGTCCGCCTTTCGAAAGGGAACGCACATGAAGAAGCTGTGGGCAACCGCGGCTGTCGCCGCCTCCGTCGCCGGTCTCGCGGGCGTGGCCGCCCCGCAGGCCCTCGCCATCGGGGACGACCACGGCACCACCTCGTTCAGCGGCAACGGCGCCTCGCAGTCGTTCGGCAACTCGGCCACCTTCGGTGACATGAGCCCGCAGCTCGCGCTGGTCCAGGGTTCGCTGAACAAGCCCTGCATCGGCCTGCCCGCGAAGGTCAACGCCCAGTCGGTGCTCGCGCTCATCAACGTCGGCGTCCAGGACATCCCGATCCTGTCCTCGCCGCAGAACCAGCAGTGCGTGGAGAACTCCACCCAGGCCAAGGGCGACGAGCCGCTGTCGCACATCCTGGACGACATCTCCGCCCTGTCCGGCAACGGCGCCGCCAACCGCTGACCGAGCCAGAACCGCGACGGCGGGCCACCGGTTCTCCCGGTGGCCCGCCGTTCGTGTGTCCGGACGCCTCGTCGTCCTGACGCCCAAGTGCCCTACGACACCACGTCCTTGCGGGCGAAGCCCCGGAATGCCAGGGCGAACAGGACGAGGGCGTACGCCACCGAGACCGAGGCGCCCTGGATCATCCCGGCCCACTCGGCGTGCGGCTGGAGGGCGTCCGCCCAGGCGAACTGCCAGTGCGCGGGCAGGTAGTCGCGCCAGTCGCCGAGGGCGGTGACGGCGTCCAGGACGTTGCCGACGATGGTCAGGCCCACCGCGCCGCCGACCGCGCCGAGCGGGGCATCCGTACGGGTCGACAGCCAGAACGCGAGGGCGGCGGTGACCAGTTGGGACACGAAGAGGTACGCCACCGCGACCGCGAGGCGCTGCAGTGCGACGCCCGGCTCCAGCGCGCCCCCGGTGGGGATGCGCAGGGGTCCCCAGCCGTAGGCGGCGGTGCCCGCGACGAGGGCCACGGCTGGCAGCAGCACCATCGCGGCCAGGCTCATCCCGAGGGCCACGACCAGCTTCGACCACAGCAGCCGTACCCGGGGCACGGGCGCGGCGAGCAGATAGCGCAGCGAGGACCAGTTGGCCTCGGAGGCGACCGTGTCCCCGCAGAACAGCGCGACCGGGACGACCAGCAGGAAGCCCGCCGAGACGAACAGGGCGACGGCGGCGAAGTTGGCGCCGGACGCGGTGGCGGTGTCCATGAGGGTGATCCGGGAGCTGCGGCCGCCGGGCTTGCCGCCGATGGCGAAGGCGGCGAGGAGCACGAACGGCAGCACGGCCAGGAGCAGGCCCATGACCAGCGTGCGGCGGCGCTTGAGCTGGCGGATCAGCTCCACGCGCACGGGCAGGGTGCGGACGGGGCGGTAGCCGGGTGCCGTGTCCGCGCCCGGGGTGAGCGTGCTCACGGGGTGCCTCCGATCAGGGTGAGGAAGGCGTCTTCCAGGCGCCGGTGCGGGCCGACGGAGGCGACGGGCACCTCCAGGCGTACGAGGTCCACCACCAGGGCCTCGGCGGTGGCGCCGGGCTCCAGGCGGACGAGCAGTCCGTCCTCGGTGCGTACGGCGGAGGCGACACCGGGCAGCGCGGCCACCTTCTCCACGAGCGGTTCGCGCACCGGGGTTCCGGTGCCGACCAGGAGGGTGTCGCCGGAGCCGATGATGTCGCGGACCGGGCCCGCCTGGACCAGCCGGCCCCGGTCCATCACCACGAGGTGGGTGCAGGACTGCTCCACCTCGGCGAGGAGATGGCTGGAGACGATGACCGTGCGTCCGGCCGCCGCGTAGCGGATCATCACCTCGCGCATCTCGCGGATCTGCGGCGGGTCGAGGCCGTTGGTGGGTTCGTCCAGGATGAGCAGGTCGGGCAGGCCGAGCATGGCCTGGGCGATGGCCAGGCGCTGGCGCATGCCCTGGGAGTAGGTGCGGACCGCGCGGTCGAGGGCGTCGCCGAGACCCGCGATCTCCAGGGCCTCGGCCAGGTGGGCGTCCTCGGCGGGGCGGCCGGTGGCGCGCCAGTACAGCTCCAGGTTCTCCCGGCCCGACAGGTGGGGCAGGAAGCCCGCGCCCTCCACGAAGGCGCCGACCCGGGAGAGGACGGGGGCGCCGGGGCGTACGGCGTGGCCGAAGACGCGGATCTCGCCCGCGTCGGGCCGGATGAGGCCCATCAGCATCCGCAGGGTGGTGGTCTTGCCCGCGCCGTTGGGGCCGAGCAGTCCGAGGACCTGGCCCTTCTCCACACGGAAGGACAGGTCGCGTACGGCGTACCGGTCGGCGGAGCCCGCGTAGCGCTTGCTCAAGTCGCCGATGACGAGCGGGACTTCGGCCAGTTCCGGGTCGGGGGCGGGGGCGCTGGTGGGGCGGCGGGCGGTGAGCAGCAGGGCGGCGGCGAGGGCGGCGCCCACGAGGGGCAGCCACCAGACCCAGGCGGGCAGCGGGGTCCGGGCGGTGGTGACGCCCGGGGCCGTGGGCACGCTCAGGGCGCTTTTCAGCGAGACGGTGTACGTCGCCGGGGCGGTCGGGGAGGCGTAGGCGAGGTCGGTGGAGGCGAGGACCAGGCTGAGCCGGTGGCCCTTCTGCATCTCGTGGTCGACGGCCGGGAGGGTGACCGTGACGTCCTTGCCCGCGCGGGCGCCGGTGATGCGCAGGGGTGTGACCAGCTGGGAGGGCAGGACGCGGGTGCCGCCGGGGCCGACGTCGTAGAGCTTGGCGAAGAGGACCGCGTCGTCGGAGGTGGCCTGCACGTGGACGCGTGCGGTGGGTGAGCCGGTGACGCGGAGGGTGGAGCGCAGCGGGGCGGAGTCGAAGTGGGCGTTCTGGCCGGGGAAGTCGAGGGAGACGCCGGTGCCGAGGGCGGAGAGCCGGGCCAGGCTGCCGAGGCCGGGCAGCGCGGAGACGGCGGGCGGGCCCGCGCCGGCCGGGTTGGCGACGTGCTGGGCGCCCCCGGTGAGCGGCACGGTGTGCCGGTCGGAGTGGAGGCCGGGGTAGGTGTTCGCGCTCGCGCCGCGCAACTGGACGGCGCCGTCGGTGGAGTCGACGCCTCCGGTGCGGGTGACGCGGAAGGCGGGGCCGGTGGCGGCTGAGGTCTCGTCCTTGAGGTAGCGGTCGAACCAGGAGCGCATCCGGGCGCGGACGCGGTCGGTCTCCTCGTCGCCGCCGTCGTGGCCGCCGGAGATCCAGTCGACCTTGACCGGGGCGCCGTTGGCCTTGATCGCCCGTTCGGCCGCGTCGGACTGGGCGAGGGTGAACAGGGAGTCCGTCTGGCCCTGGAAGAGGAGAGTGGGCACCTTGATGCGGGCGGCGACGGCGGAGGGGGAGCGTTCCTCCAGCAGGCGGCGGGCGTCGGCGTCCGGGATGCCGGACTGGGCGACGCGCTGGTACATCCGGCACAGGGCGGGCTCGAAGTCCTCGCAGCCGCCGCCGGAGTTGAAGAAGACCCCGGCCCACAGCTTCTTGAACACGCCGTCGGGGAACAGGGCGTCGGCGAGATTCCAGTAGGTGACCGCGGGGGCGATGGCGTCGACGCGGTGGTCGTACCCGGCGGCGAGCAGGGAGATGGCGCCGCCGTAGGAGGCTCCGGCCATGCCGACGCGGGGGTCGCCGGGGGCGTCGAGGCGGACCTCGGGGCGCCCCGCGAGCCAGTCGATGAGCCGGGAGACGTCCTTGACCTCGTGCTCGGGGTCGTTCAGGCCGATCTCGCCGGTGGAGCGGCCGAAGCCGCGCGCGGACCAGGTCATGACCGCGTAGCCGTGCCGGGCCAGGTCCTGGGCCTGGCCGACCATGTCCTTCTTGCTGCCGCCGAAGCCGTGGGCGAGCAGGACGGCGGGGCGGCGGCCGGGGCGGCCGTCGGTGAAGAAGGACGTGGTCAGGCGGGTGCCGTCGGCGGTGGTCAGCTTCTGGTCGACCTGGTGCACCCGGGGGGTGTCGTCGCCGGAGGCGGTCGCCGTCCAGGTTCCGGCGGCCGCGAGCAGCGCGGCGGCGGAGAGGGCGGCGGCCGCCCGGCGGGGCCCCTTCAGGAGCCGCGCCAGGGGCACTCGAAGATCCATGACCCCACCGTAAGGGCCCGGAGCTGCGGCGGACGGCGCCGCCGGGCTGAACCCCCGCCCCTCCCCGGGGAGTACGCGCCCGGCCGGGTGTACCGCGAGTGCGGTACACCGCGCGGGGAGGGGTGTGTCAGGGGCGCGTGTCCTCGGGGAGGGAGACGAGCCAGTGGGTGGCGGCGCGGGGGCGGAGGTAGAGCGCCCAGTAGAGGGTGGCGACGGCGGTGATGCCGCCGGTCCACAGGAGATAGTCGACGTCCTGCTGGGTGAGGACGTAGGCGAGGACGACGATGAGCAGGATCGGCAGCGCGGGCCACAGCGGCATCCGCCAGGCGGGGGTGTGCCGGTGGGGGTCGCGGCGGCCGAGCAGGGCGGCGACGGCGACGAGCAGGTACATGGCGGTCACGGAGACGCCGGTGACGCCGTAGAGGGTGTCGAGGTCGACGAAGCAGAACAGCGCGCCGGGGACGCCGACGGCGAGGGTGGCGACCCAGGGGGAGCCGAAGCGGCCGAGCTTGGAGAAGAGGCTGTTGACCGGGGTGGGCCACGCCTTGTCGCGGGCGGAGGCGAACAGGACGCGGGAGTTCTGGATGACCATCACGATGCCCGCGTTGACGATGGCGAGGGCGACGCAGAGGCTGACGAAGGTGCCGACGGCCGTGTTGGACCAGGCGGTGACCATGGAGCTGATGTCGCCGCCGGTCAGCTCCGTGAGGTCGGTGGCGCCCAGGGTGACGGCGGCGACCGGGACCAGGATGACCACCGTGGAGATGGCGAGGGTGGCGAGGACGGTGCGGGCCACGTCGCGGCGCGGGTGCTCCAGTTCCTCGGAGAGGTAGACGGCGGTCGAGAAGCCCTGGGTGACGAAGAGGGCGATGGCGAGTCCGGAGACGACCAGCGCCCCGGTCACGGCGTCCGTGTGGCCGTGGGCGTCCGCGACCTGCATCGAGACGAGGCTGTCGAGGCCCCGGTGCCCGTGGGTGAAGCCGAGGACGGCGACGACGGCGGCCGCGATGACCTCCAGGACCAGGAAGATCCCGGTGATCCAGGCGTTGGCGCGCAGGTCGAGCAGTCCGGCGAGGGTGGCGAGCAGCATCACGGCGGCGCCGGTGAGCGAGGGGTCCAGGTGGACGACGGGGGCGAGGTAGTCGGCGGTGCCCATGGCGATGACGGGCGGCACGATCATGACGACCAGCAGGGAGAGCACGAAGACCAGCCAGCCGGTGAGCCGCCCGGCGAGGGTGGAGACCATGGCGTACTCGCCGCCCGCGCTCGGGATGAGGGTGCCCAGCTCGGCGTAGCAGAACGCCACGGCGATACAGAGCAGCGAGCCGATGGCGATGGTCAGCGCGGTCGCGGTGCCGAGGGTGCCGAAGAGGTCGGGGACCACGACGAAGAGGGTGGAGGCGGGGGTCACGCAGGAGAGCGTCAGCAGGGTGCCGCCGACGACGCCGATGGAACGCTTGAGCTTCTGGGGGCTGTCGGACGGGTGCCCGGGGGCGGCGTCCTCGGCGGGGCGGAGCGTGTCGGTCATGCGGCGGTCCGATCGACTCGTGCGGGCTCGGAAGGGAGCGCTATCGCCTCCGGCGGTTCGTGGCGTACGTCATGTCTCTCGCTCCTGGCGCGCATCGAACACCGACGAAAACCGGCGCGTCAATGGGTGTTCGGCTACGGATTCCGTAGGCAAACCCGGCCTGTCGCCACGTATACAGCGGCATCTCGCGGGTGGTTCCACGCTTGTCACCGGTACGGGAACCGCAGGTGCCCCGCCAAAAAAACCGGGGCCCGGAAGCGGTTCGCTCGCTTCCGGGCCCCGGGTGGGTACGGCCTCGGGTCACTCCTCGTCGCGCAGCCGGGCCGCGAGGGGGGCCAGCTCGTCGGCCTGTTCGGTGTGGCCGAGGGCGGTCAGCCGGGTGGCGGCGGCCTCCAGACGGGTACGGGCGGGGGCGGGGCGTTCCAGGAAGATGCCCTCCACGACACCCGCGAGCCGCACGCACTCGGCCCACTCGGCCGCGTGGTCGGCGTCCTCCCCCGGGTCGCCGAGGAGGGCGACGGCCTTCTCCAGGGAGGCCAGCGCGCTCTCGTTGTCCCCGGCGTAGGCGTAGACCTGGCCGGACTCGTAGGCCAGGGCGGTCTCCAGGGAGCGGGGCCGTCCCCGGTGGCCCGCGGCGGCGGCCTCCTCCGCGATCCGGCCCGCGTCGGCGAGGAGGGCGAGGGCGTCGTCAAGGCCGTCGGCGCCCTCCCGCTTCACCTGGAGGAGGGCGATCTCGCGCAGGACGCCGCTGAGCTGGTCGTAGCGCGGGGAGCGGGCGTGGACGGCGCGCACCTGCTCCGCGACCTCGCGGGCGCGGCCGAACTCGCCCGCCTCCGCGAGGAGTACGGCCGTCTCGGCGGCGATCATCGCGTGGGCGCGCTCGTCGTCCTCCCAGCCGGCCGACTCCGCCGCGAGGGCGACGAACTCGACGGTGGCGGCCTTGAGGTCGTCCAACGCGTGCAGCGCGCGGGCACGGGTCAGGCGCAGCTGGGCCACGATCCGGTCGTTCATCTCCCCGGCCGCGACGTCCGGTTCGGCCAGGAGGGAGTCGACCAGGGAGACGCAGTCCTCGGCGCGGCCGAGCTCCAGGCTGATCCGGGCCGCCTCCATGTAGGCGCAGAACGCGTCCGTGCGGTCGCCGTCGCGCAGGCCCAGCTCCGCCGAGCGGGTCAGGTGCCGCAGCGCCTCGCCGGGGCGGCCGAGGTGCAGACACGCCTGGGCCAGATCGGTGTGGACGCGGATGGTGTGGGCCGTGTCGGCGGGCCACTCGGCGCCCAGGCGCAGGGCCTCGGCCAGGCTCTCGTGGGCGGCCTCGGCGTCGTGGAGGCCGAGCTGGAAGCGGCCGCGCAGCGCGAGCGCGCGGGGCACATGCCAGCCGGGGCCGTCCTTCCTGAGCCGCTCCAGGAGGGTGTCGATCCCGGTGACGGCGGTGGGCACGTCACCGGCGAGGGCGTGGGTGCTCGCCCGCAGCAGCAGGGCGCCGGAGCGCTGTCCGGCGATGTCGTGCCGGTCGGCGAACGCGTACAGCAGGTCCACCTCGGCGAAGAGCGGCGCGACGTGCTCCTCGTCGCCCGAGGTCTGGAGCCGCAGCCCGAGCAGGGTCGCCCGCAGCCGCAGCAGCCGGGCCTCCTGGTACGGGGCGAGGCCGTCCGTCTCCTCGTGGAGGCGGACCACGCCCGCGTGGGCGGCGGTCAGCGCGGCGGTCCGCTCCGCGGCCGGGTCGGTGGTGTCCTGCGGGGGAAGCTGGGCGCGGGCGAGCAGGGCACTGGCCCGGGAGAGCGCCGCGTCACCGGGCTCGCCCGCCTCGTCGTACAGGGCGGCGGCCTCGTCCTGGAGGTCGGCGGCGTCGGCGAAGCGGTCCTTCGCGGCCGCCCGGTCCGCCTCGTCGGCGAGCAGGTCGGCGCGCAGCCGGACGAGCGGGCCCACGGCCGGGTCGTCGGGGTGGACGTAGCCGGGGGCGGCGACCAGGGTGCGCAGCCGGGCCCAGGCCGCGAGGGAGTCCGGGTGCCCCTGTGTGTCCAGCTCCCTGGCCCGCAGGACGAGTTCGGGCAGCGCCTCGGGGAGGCCGGCCGGGGCGGCGGGCGCGGTGACCGGCGCCGCCGGGGCCACGTCGTCCAGGGCCCGGGTGCGCAGGGTCAGTTCGAGGGCGTCCACGAGCGGGGCGCGCTCCAGGCGGGCCCTGCGGCGGTCGGTGTGGGCGGTGGTGCCGTTGCGGTCGTCGAAGCGGGCGGCGAGGTCGTCGGCGCGGCCTCGCACCTCGGCGCGCAGGGCGGCCACCGTCCAGGAGCGGCCGGGGTATCCGGCGGCGGGCAGCTCGCCGTGGCCGAGGAGTTCGACGCGCCGGAGGAGGACCTCCACGCCGGTGAGGAAGTCGTACAGGTCCAGCGGCGAGTCCACCTCCTCGAACAGGTTGCGGTTCTCGGCGAGGAGTTCCAGGCCACGCGCCTCGTTGCCGGTGAGGGCGCAGAACTCCAGGTGGCGGCCGACCTCGCGGGACATCGAGGGGTTGCGGCGGCAGGCGCGGTACCCGGCGAGGTGCAGGGTGCGGGCCCGGTCGGCCTGTCCGGTGCGCAGCAGGGGCAGCAGCGCGTACGAGATCGAGCGGGCGGGTTCCTCCTGGCAGGACTCCTTCCCCTCCAGGACGGGCTCCCAGACGCCGAGCGCCCGCTCGTCGTCGCCGCGCTCCAGGTGGTACAGCGCCCGCTCGCAGATCTCGCAGGCTTCGCAGTCGCTGAGCGGGCCACGGGCGCGGGCCGCCCACAGCTCGTAGGCGAGGTCGGTGTCCTCCCCGGTGTGGGCGGCGAGTTGATAGCGCTGCCCGTAGTACGGCTGGAGGTCGTAGTCGGCCTTCTCGTACCGGTCGCGCATCTCCGTCAGCCACTGGCGCAGGCTCGCGAGCGGGATCTCGGGCAGGGCGCGCAGGGCGTTGGCGACCCACTTGAACCGCCAGAACAGCGTGTGGCGCATGCGGTCGTCGAAGACGTCGGGCTGCTCGTCGTAGAGGTTGAGCAGCCGGGCGAAGACGACCGGCGACTTACGGGGTTCGGAGCCGTAGGTGTACGCCTCCTGGAGTTCCATGAGGGCGCGGAAGAGCGCGAGGGGCTCGGCGAACTGCTCGGCGGCCTCGGCGAGTTCCTCGGCGGTGACGGTGCGGGTGCGGCCGTAGGGGCGCTCGCGGTTGTCCCGGAGCGCCTGGAACAGCTCGTCGGTGGTCTGGGGTGCGGTCGGCATCGTCAGCTGTCCTTGCGCAGGGCGTGGGCGAGAAGGTCGAGGAAGGAGCGGTTGATGAGGCTCGACTCGGCGGGCCTGAGCGGGCGCCGGGACAGCATCGCGGCCTGGCCGTAGAGGGCTTCGGCGCTGGTGCGGGCCAGTTCGGGTTCGTCGATGGCGACGGCGGTGCGGACCAGCGGGTTGAGCTGGTTGAGGATCAGCTGGGCGCGGGGTGCCTCCTGGCGCAGATGGCCGAGGATGTCGCCCCACAGGCCGCCCTCCTGCTCGCGGGCGAGCTGGGAGCGGGTGCGCTCGTGGCGGGCCTCGCGGCTGTCGATCAGCAGGGCGGGGGCGGAGGCGGGGTGGAAGGTGCGCAGCGCCACGTCGCAGTCGAAGACGGCGAGGGCGTCGCGGGCCTGGGTGAGGTAGGCCGCGGCGGCGAGTTCCGTCGCGCGGTCGACCGGGTCGAGGTGGGCGGTGAGGGTCGCCGGGTCGAGGTCGGCGACCGTGACCTCGGGCCTGATCTCGGGCAGCCGGTGGACCAGTTCGCGGTCGTAGGTGTAGCCGCCGTTGACGACGCCGAGCCCGGCGGCCGAGGCGATGGCCGCGACCTGCCGGAACTCCTCCACGCTGGAGGTGACGAGCACGGTGCGGTGGGTGCGCGCGAACTCGTCCAGGGTGGCGTGCCCGTCGGTGGTCTCGAACGGCAGCCAGGGCAGCAGCATCCGCAGGATCTCGTCGTCGTGGACGGCGAGCGACTTCACGGCCAGGTGGTGGACCTGGAGGAAGCGGCCGAGCAGCTCGGGGGCGCTGGCGGCGGTCCTCGCGAGCCACGCGCGCAGCCGCTCGGCGAGGGCGTCGCGGACGGCGGCGAGCGTGTCGTCCTCGTACAGCGCCTCGCGGGACGCCGTCGGGCGCAGGCTCTCGGCGTCGATCACGCAGCGGACGAAGAACGCCCACTCGGGCAGGATCTCCTCGGCCTGCTCGGACAGCAGCATGCCCTTCACGTGCACGCGGTGGCCGTGGCGGCGCCCGGCGGGCACGGTCTCGGGCAGCACGCACGCGATGCCCTTCAGGCCCACGGCGGGCAGGTCCAGCTCGATGGTGTCCAGCGGGGTGAACCCGAAGACCTCCTCGCCGTACGCGGCGAGTTCACGGCGCCGGGCTCCCGGCGTGGGGTGAGGACGGTCCCAGGGCGCGGGCTCGGGGTTGACCGGCGCCGGGTCGCCCCTGCCGTCGTCGAAGGTCACCGGGTGGCGCAACAGGGAACCGAAGTGCCGGGCGAGCGCGCACACTTGGGCCGGTGCGGTCCACTCGCGCGCGTCGGCGCGCGGGGTCAGGGTGACGGTGGTGCCGGGCCGGGGGCGCGCGGAGGCGGGCAGCGTACGGACGCTGTAACTGCCGTCGCCGCGCCCGCGCCACTCCACGGCGGGTGCGTCGGGGGTACGGGCGCTGCGGCTGAGGACGTGGATCTCGTCCGCGACCAGGAAGCAGGAGAGCAGCCCGATGCCGAACTGGCCGATGAAGTCGGCGCGTTGCTCGGCGATCTTCTCGGCGCGCTTGCTGCTGCGGCCGATCGTGGCGAGGAAGGTGTGCACATCGGCCTCAGTGAGACCGACACCGTCGTCCTCGACGCGTACGGAGGAGCCGTCGGCGTACAGCCGGATGCCGAAGTCGCCTGCGGAGGCGGCCGGTTCGAGGGTGTGGCGGGCGGTCAGCGCGTCCACCGCGTTCTGCAGGAGTTCGCGGAGGTAGACGCGGGGGCTGGAGTAGAGGTGGTGGGAGAGGAGGTCGACCAGGCCGCGCAGGTCCACCTGGAAGGTGCGGTCGGCGGGGGTGGGGAAGGGAGCGTTCTTGGTCATCGCGGAGTCCGGGGTGGGGTGTTCGGGTGGGCGGGGTGCGTGCGGGCCGGCAGGCCGCGGCTCAGGCGTGGCGGCGGTAGCAGGCGTACATCTTTTCCGGCCGCGCCATGTACTTCCACGGCCACGGGGTGTACGCACCGCCCAGCTCGTGGAAGACGCGCGGGGCCACGATGGTCTCGGCGGCCAGGCCCAGGGCCATGGCGAAGATGTTGAAGTCCTCCTGCCAGCCCGGGCGCCGCTCGTAGTCGGGGTGGAGGATGCTGCGCCTGGCCGCGTCCCTCAACTCGGCCTGGATCTCCGGGGTGTCGAGGGAGTCCTTGCTCTCCGACTCCACCCAGTCCTCGATGTGCGCCATGGGGATCACGCACCCGAGGCGATGCCCGTCCGGTGCGCCGCCGAACGCCTCGCGGGCGAACGCCAGGGCCTGGCCCGGCTCGCCGTTCCAGCGGGGCTGGAGATACGACACCCACTCGATGTGGGTCTCCAGGTCCAGCGGGTCACGGCGCAGGGCGGCGCCGAGCCGGACCTCGTTGACTGCCCGGCCGCGCGAGATGCCACGCCCGGAGGTGAGGAGGCGGCGCCACGGCGTGACCCACTCGGGCCGTGCCTCGGCCGCCTCCAGGAGGTGTTCCTCCGCCGTTTCGAGCCGCTCGTGGAAGACCTGCCACTGCTCCCGCGTGACGTCCTTGGCCCGTGCGCTGGTGCGCGCCTCCCAGCCCCACAGGACGTGCCGCGCCCCGGATATCAGCAGGGCCGTCGCCCGGTGCTCCTCGTCCTCCTCGACCGCCCGGCCGATCCAGTCCTGCACACCGTCCACGGCGGCCAGTTCGCTCAGGACCTGGTGGTCACGGCCGAGGTCGAACGGGACCAGCGCCCCCTTGACCGCCTCCCAGTCCCCCTCCTCGGCGGCCTGCACCGCCGCGAGCACCCGTACGTCCCCGAGCGCGTCCAGCGCGTACACACGGTTCCCGCGCGGGGCCGGAAGCGCGAACGGATTCGCCTCCGCTTTCTTCCCGCCCCCGAACAGCTTGCCGAACATGCCGCGCCCTCCCCTGGTCCCGGTGATCGTCGGGGGCAGCATAAACAGCACCGCTGACAGGGATGCCACAGGGTTTTGCACGGCCGGGCCCGCAGGACGGGACCCGGCCGTTCACGCGGCTCGGCTCAGAGGCGGACGGTCACGACTCAGTGGTTGCGCGGGAATCCCAGGTCCACGCCCGCCGGGGCGTCGGCCGGGTCGGGCCAGCGGGTGGTGACGACCTTGCCGCGGGTGTAGAAGTGCGTGCCGTCGTTGCCGTAGATGTGGTGGTCGCCGAAGAGGGAGTCCTTCCAGCCGCCGAAGGAGTGGTAGCCGACGGGGACCGGGATCGGGACGTTGACGCCGACCATGCCGGCCTCGACCTCCAGCTGGAAGCGGCGGGCGGCGCCGCCGTCGCGGGTGAAGATCGCGGTGCCGTTGCCGAACGGGGAGGCATTGATGAGGGCGATGCCCTCGTCGTAGCTGTCCACGCGCAGCACGGTCAGCACCGGGCCGAAGATCTCGTCCTGGTACGCCTTCGCGGTGACCGGCACCTTGTCCAGCAGGGAGATGCCGATCCAGTGGCCGTCCTCGTAGCCCTCGACGGTGTAGCCGGTGCCGTCGAGCACGACCTCGGCGCCCTCGGCGGCGGCGCCGGAGACGTAGGAGGCCACCTTGTCGCGGTGGGCCGCCGTGATCAGCGGGCCCATCTCGGAGGACGGGTCGGTGCCGGGGCCGATCTTGATCTTCTCGGCGCGCTCGCGGATCTTCTCCACCAGCTCGTCGCCGATGGCACCGACCGCGACGACCGCCGAGATGGCCATGCAGCGCTCGCCGGCCGAGCCGTAGGCCGCCGAGACCGCCGCGTCCGCCGCCGCGTCGAGGTCGGCGTCCGGCAGGACCAGCATGTGGTTCTTGGCGCCGCCGAGCGCCTGGACGCGCTTGCCGTGGGCGGAGGCGGTGGTGTGGATGTAGCGGGCGATCGGGGTCGAGCCGACGAACGACACAGCCTGTACGTCCGGGTGCTCCAGGAGCCGGTCGACGGCCACCTTGTCGCCGTGCACGACGTTGAACACGCCGTCCGGCAGCCCGGCCTCGGCCAGCAGCTCGGCGATCCTGAGAGAGACCGACGGGTCCTTCTCCGACGGCTTCAGCACGAAGGTGTTGCCGCACGCGACGGCGATCGGGAACATCCACATCGGCACCATGGCCGGGAAGTTGAACGGCGTGATGCCCGCGACGACACCGAGCGGCTGGCGGAGCGAGGCCACGTCGACGCCCGTCGCGACCTGCGTCGACAGCTCGCCCTTGAGCTGCACGGTGATCCCGCAGGCCAGGTCCACGATCTCCAGGCCGCGCGCGACCTCGCCGAGCGCGTCGGAGTGCACCTTGCCGTGCTCGGCGGTGATCAGCGCGGCGATCTCGTCGCGGTGCTCGTCGAGGAGCGCGCGGAACCTGAACAGGATCGTGGTGCGCTGGGCCAGCGAGGAGTGGCGCCAGGTCGCGAAGGCGTCCTTGGCGGCCGCGACCGCCGCGTCCACCTCCTCGGCCGTGGCGAACGCGACCTGGGTGGTGACCTCGCCGGTCGCCGGGTCGGTGACCGGCCCGTACGTACCCGACGCGCCCTCGGCGGTCTTGCCGCCGATCCAGTGGTTGACGGTCTTCGTCATGTCCTCGGGCTCCTTCTACAGATGGCGGCGGCGGGCCGACCGGTGCCGTTCGTACAGCTCGCGTGCCTTGACCGCGGACGGCCTGGTCGCGGTCTCGGCCACGGGAACATCCCACCAGGCCGCGGCCGGGGGCGCTCCCGACACACTGTCGGACGTTTCGGTCTCCACGTAGACACATGTGGGAGTGTCGGCGGCCCGCGCCTCGGCGAGGGCGTCCCGCAGCTCGCCCACAGTCCGCGCGCGCAGCACCCGCATCCCCAGGCTGGCCGCGTTGGCGGCGAGGTCCACGGGGAGCGGGGCACCGGTGTAGGTGCCGTCGGGGGCGGTGTGGCGGTAGGCGGTGCCGAAGCGCTCGGCGCCGACCGACTCCGAGAGGCCGCCGATGGAGGCGTAGCCGTGGTTCTGGATCAGCACCATCTTGAGCGCCACGCCCTCCTGCACGGCGGTGACGATCTCGGTCGGCATCATCAGATACGTCCCGTCGCCGACCAGCGCCCAGACGTTCCGCTCGGGCGCGGCGAGCTTCACGCCGAGGGCGGCTGGGATCTCGTAGCCCATGCAGGAGTAGCCGTACTCCAGGTGGTACTGGTCGCGGGAGCGGGTGCGCCAGAGTTTGTGCAGGTCGCCGGGGAGGGAGCCGGCGGCGTTCACGATGATGTCGCTCTCGTCCACCAGGGCGTCCAGCGCGCCGACGACCTGCGGCTGGGTCGGCACCGCGTCCGGGTCGGCGGCGGCGAAACAGGCGTCCACCCGGCGCTCCCAGTCGGCCTTGGCCGCCGTGTAGGCCGCGATGTACTCCTCCGGCACCCGGTGGTCGTGCATCTGAAGCGCCTCGGTCAGCTCGCCGAGCCCGCTGCGGGCGTCCGCGACCAGCGGGAGTCCGGACAGCTTGTGGCCGTCGAAGGGCGCGATGTTGAGGTTGAGGAAGCGCACGCCGGGGTGCTCGAAGAGGGTGCCGGAGGCGGTGGTGAAGTCGGTGTACCGGGTGCCGACCCCGATCACCAGGTCGGCGGCGCGGGCGAGTTCGTCCGCGGTGGCGGTGCCGGTGTGGCCGATCCCGCCCACGTCCTGGGGGTGGTCGTACGCCAGCGACCCCTTGCCCGCCTGGGTGGAGGCGACCGGGATGCCGGTGACGGAGGCGAACTCCGCGAGGGCCGTCTCGGCGCGGCTGTGGTGGACCCCGCCACCCGCGATCACGAGGGGCCGCCGGGCTTCCCTGATCACCCGTACGGCTTCGGCGAGTTCGGTCGGGTCGGCCCCCGGACGCCGTACGGTCCACACCCGCTCGGCGAAGAACTCCTCGGGCCAGTCGTACGCCTCCGCCTGCACGTCCTGCGGCAGCGCGAGGGTGACGGCACCGGTCTCGACCGGGTCGGTGAGGACGCGTACGGCCTGGAGCGCGGCCGGGATCAGGGCCTCGGGGCGGGTGATCCGGTCGAACCAGCGGGACACCGGGCGCAGGGTGTCGTTCACCGACACGTCGCCCGCGTACGGGACTTCGAGCTGCTGGAGGACGGGATCGGCGGGACGGCCGGCGAACACGTCGCCGGGGAGGAGCAGGACGGGGAGGTGGTTGATGGTGGCGAGGGCGGCGCCGGTGACGAGGTTGGTGGCGCCGGGGCCGATGGAGGTGGTGACGGCGTGCGTGGAGAGGCGGTTGGACTGGCGGGCGTAGCCGACGGCCGCGTGCACCATGGCCTGTTCGTTGCGGCCCTGGTGGTACGGCATCAACTCCCGGTATTCCACGAGGGCTTGACTGAGTCCGGCGACGTTGCCGTGGCCGAAGATGCCCCAGGTGGCGCCGATGAGCCGCCGTCGCACTCCGTCCCGCTCGGTGTACTGGGCCGCGAGGAAGCGGACGAGCGCCTGCGCGACCGTGAGGCGGACGGTGGTCATCGGTAGCCCCCTGTGGCCTCGGTGTGGTCCGGGTGGAAGCGGATGCGCCATTCGCGGGTCGCGCCGGGGCCCGCCATCACGTTGAGGTAGTACATGGCGTGGCCGGGCTGGGCGATCGACGGGCCGTGCCAGCCGTCCGGGACGAGGACGGCGTCACCCGTGCGGACCTCCGCGAGCACGTCGGCACCGCCCTCGCGGGAGGGGAAGACCCGCTGGTAGCCGAGGCCGCCGTCCTCGATCTCGAAGTAGTAGATCTCCTCCAGCTCCGACTCCTCGCCGGGCAGGTGCTCGTCGTGCTTGTGCGGCGGGTACGAGGACCAGTTGCCGCCGGGGGTGATCACCTCGACGGCGATGAGCCGGTCGCAGTCGAAGGTGCCGGCGGCGGCGAAGTTGCGTACCCGGCGGGCACAGGTGCCGCTGCCGCGTTCTTCGACGGGGACCTCCGGCGCGGGGCCGTAGCGGGCGGGGAGTTGTCGCTCGCACTTCGCTCCTGCCAGGGCGAAGCGGCCTCCCGCGCCGGAGGCGATCTGGACCCGGGCGTCACGGGGTGCGTACGCGAAGTCGCTGACCTGCGCGAACACGCTTTCCCGGCCCTGGATCTGATAGAGGGTCTCGTCAATTTGTACGGTACATGCACCTTGCAGGGGCAGCACGATCCATTCGGCGTCCCCGGTGTCGAAAACGTGCGCGGCACCGGGGTCGAGGTGGACGACGCGCAGGGCGGTGTGGGCCCAGCCGGGGCGCCCGGGGCCGATGTCGAGGGCGTACGGGCCGTTCGCCGCGGTCCCGGCGGACAGATGCAGTCCGTTGCTGGTCGTCATGCGCCCCTCACAGCAGTCCGGCGGCGGTGTCCACGGCGGCGGCCACGTCGCCGTCCGCCGGGTACAGCAGCGAGCGGCCGACCACCAGGCCGCGCACGGTGGGGAGTTGGAGCGCGCCGCGCCACTTCTCGTACGCGGCGGCCTGTTCCTCGACCGATCCCCCGGTCTCGCCGCCGAGCAGCACGGCGGGCAGGGTGGTGGTGGCCATGACCTCGGCCATGTCGTCGGGGTTCTCGGTGACGGGCACCTTCAGCCAGGTGTAGGCGGACGTGCCGCCGAGCCCGGAGGCGATGGCGAGGGAGCGGGTGACGGCCTGTGCCGAGAGATCGTTGCGCAGCCGCCCGTCCGGGCCGCGTCCACTGAGGAACGGCTCGATGAACACGGGCAGTCGGCGCTCCGCCATCGCGTCCACGGCCCGGGCCGCGCTCTCCAGGGTGGCCAGCGAGCCCGGGTCGGTGTAGTCGATGCGCAGCAGCAGCTTGCCCGCGTCGAACCGCAGCCGCCGGATGTCCTCCGGGCGGTGCCCGGTGAAGCGGTCGTCCAGCTCGAAGTCGGCGCCCTGGAGTCCGCCCCGGTTCATGGAACCCAGCACGACCTTGCCTTCGAGAGCCCCGAGCAGCAGCAGGTCGTCCAGGATGTCGGCGGTGGCCAGCACCCCGTCCACCCCCGGCCGGGACAGCGCGAGACACAGCCGCTCCAGCAGATCGGCCCGGTTGGCCATGGCGAACTCCCGCCCACCGGCCCCGAGCGCACCCCGGGCGGGATGGTCGGCGGCCACGATCAGCAGCCGCTCACTGGCCCGGAGCAGGGGACGGCGGACCCGGCGGGCGGCCGCCTCGGCGACGGCCTCGGGGTGACGGGTGCGGAGGTGGACGAGGGTGGAGACGTCCACCCGGACACCGTCGGCGGTCCGGCCCGCGCTCACCGCACCGCTCCCGCCGCCAGCGCGGCCGACACCTCGTCAGGCGTGGGCATCGCCGACGAGCACTCCAGGCGCGAGGCCACGATGGCCCCGGCGGCGTTGGCGTGCCGCATCACCGTCTCCAGGTCCCACCCTGCCAGCAGCCCGTGGCACAGCGAGCCCCCGAACGCGTCCCCGGCGCCGAGTCCGTTGAGGACGGTCACCGGCAGCGGGGGCACCTCCGCGCTCTCCCCGTCCCGGCTCACCGCGAGCACCCCCTTGGGCCCCTGCTTCACCACGGCCAGCTCCACTCCGGCGGCCAGCAACGCGCGCGCGGCCGCGTGGGGTTCGCGGACGCCGGTGGCGATCTCGACCTCGTCCAGGTTGCCGACGGCCACCGTGGCGTGCCGCAGGGCCTCGGCGTAGTAGGGGCGGGCGGTGTCGGGGTCTCCCCAGAACATCGGGCGCCAGTCGAGGTCGAAGACGGTCACACCGGAGCGGGCGCGGTGGGCGAGGGCGTCGAGGGTGGCGCTGCGGCTCGGTTCCTCGCTCAGGCCCGTACCCGTGACCCAGAAGACACGCGCCGCGCGGATCGCGTCCAGGTCGAGTTCGTCCGGGCGGATCTCCAGGTCGGGGGCCTTGGGCAGCCGGTAGAAGTAGAGCGGGAAGTCGTCCGGCGGGAAGACCTCGCAGAAGGTGACCGGGGTGGGCAGTCCGGGGACCGGGGTGACCCAGCGGTCGTCCACGCCGAAGCCGCGCAGCGCCTCGTGGAGGTAGTCGCCGAAGGGGTCGGCGCCGGTACGGGTGATCACGGCGGTGCGGAGTCCGAGCCGGGCGGCGGCGACCGCGACGTTGGTGGCCGAGCCGCCGAGGAACTTGCCGAAGGACGACACCCGGGCCAGCGGAACGCCGGTCTGGAGCGGGTAGAGGTCCACCCCGATCCGCCCCATGGTGATCAGGTCGTACACCATCGACTCCCCTTCGCGCCGGGTCTCTTCCCGGTGTTCTAGTCCGGTCCGGTGAGCCCTGTCAATGTTTTGTCCGGACATTCGGACCAGGTATTGACACCCCTTCCGGCGGACGCCCACGCTGGCGCCCATGACGTCGCTGCCGACTTCCCCACTGTCCCGTATCCGCGTCGGATCGGCCCCCGACTCCTGGGGTGTGTGGTTCCCGGACGACCCCCGGCAGGTGCCCTGGCGACGCTTCCTCGACGAGGTCGCGGACGCCGGGTACGAGTGGATCGAGCTGGGCCCGTACGGCTATCTGCCGACCGACCCGGCCGTGCTCACCGAGGAGACCGCCCGGCGCGGCCTGAAGGTGTCCGCCGGCACGGTCTTCACCGGCCTGCACCGCGGCCCGGCGGTCTGGGAGAAGACCTGGGAGCACGTCTCGGCCATCGCGGACCTCACCCGGGCGATGGGCGCCCGCCATCTGGTCGTCATCCCCTCCTTCTGGCGCGACGACAAGACCGGCGAGGTGCTGGAGCCGTCCGAACTGACCGCGGAGCAGTGGCGGAACCTGACCTCGCTGACCGAGCGCCTGGGCCGCGAGGTGCGCGAGCGGTACGGCCTGACGATCGCCGTCCACCCGCACGCCGACACCCACATCGACACCGAGGAGAACGTCACCCGTTTCCTGGACGGCACCGACTCCGCCGAGGTCTCGCTCTGCCTGGACACCGGGCACTACGCCTACTGCGGCGGCGACAGCGTCAAGCTGATCGAGACCTACGGCGAGCGGATCGGCTACCTCCACCTCAAGCAGGTGGACCCGGAGATCCTGGCCGGGGTGCGCGCCGAGGGCACGCCGTTCGGCCCGGCGGTCGCGCGGGGCGTGATGTGCGAACCGCCCGCCGGGGTGCCCGCGCTCGGCCCGGTCCTGGAGGCGGCGGCGCGGCTGGAAACCGACCTGTTCGCGATCGTCGAGCAGGACATGTACCCGTGCGAGCCGGACCGCCCGCTGCCGATCGCCCGGCGGACCCGGGCGTTCCTGCGCTCGTGCGGGGCATGACGCACGCCGGAAACCCGCAGGGGGCATGACGTACGCCGGAACCCGCAGGGGGTATGACGTACGCGGAGGTTGACGCCCGGAGCGGTCCGGGACCCCCGGCCCCGTCCGCGTCAACGCGCCACGCCCGCCGCTCGTCATACTGATCGGCTGCGGTTCTGTCACGAATACGCCCCTCCTGTCACATACGTCGCGCTTACGCGGGTCCTCCGTCACACCCGTCCCACAAACCCCTCCCGATGGTCACTCTGTGTCGTTGAGTCGGCACAGGCTTGTGATCACCAGCGCTGCGCCCGGTCCCCCGACGGCCGCCCCCGGCCGTGCCCGCGGCGCGCGCGCAGGGAGGTGCGACTCATGACCGACCGAAGGCTCTGGTCCTACAAGGAGATCGCGGCGCACATCCGGGTGCAGCCGGACACCGTGCGGTCCTATCGCAAGCACGGCCTGCTGCCCCCGCCCGACCTCGTGGAGGGCGGCAAGCCCTACTGGTACGCCGACACGGTGCGCGCCTGGGTCGCCTCGCGCCCCGGCAACCGCGGCCGCAGAGACTGAGCCTCCGTCACCACCGCGTCCCACGAACGCCCGCACCCGCCCCTCGGAGGGCAGTGTGCGGGCGTTCCCCGTACTGCGACAAAGCGCGCGTATACATAGGGTGCGGGAGGATTCACCCATCATCGGGGAGCCCTTGGGGAATACCCCCTAGGGGTATAGTGTTGACAGAGGTGAGGCTCCCCCGAGGACCCCACCGGCCACACCGGCCCCGCCCCACGCACATCCGACGAGGAGAACGACATGAGCGCCCAGACCGACACCCCGGGCTCCGTCACCGCCGTCTACCAGGTGAGCGGCATGAGCTGCGGCCACTGCGAGGGCTCCGTCTCCGCCGAGATCTCCGAGATCCCCGGCGTCAGCTCGGTCAAGGCCGTCGCCTCGACCGGCGAGGTCACGGTCGTCTCCGCCGCCCCGCTCGACGAGGAGGCCGTCCGCGCCGCCGTCGACGAGGCCGGCTTCGAGCTGGCCGGCCGCGCCTGACGGCACCGGTCACGCTTCCGGCCCGCACCCGCGCGGGTCCGGCGAAACACCTTCCCCGACCGGGCCGTACCGACCAGCTCATACTGGATTCCGTACGGCCCGGTCCGATGTCTGGAGTCCGGACATGACCAGCACCACCGAAGAGACACGGCAGGCGGACGGCGCCACCTCGCAGGTCGAGCTGCTCGTCGGCGGCATGACCTGCGCGTCCTGCGCCGCCCGGGTGGAGAAGAAGCTCAACCGCATGGACGGCGTGAGCGCCACCGTCAACTACGCCACGGAGAAGGCCAAGGTCAGCTACGGCCCCGGCGTGCAGGTCGCCGACCTGATCGCCACCGTCGTGAAGACCGGCTACACCGCCGAGGAGCCCCCGCCCCCGGAGCCCGAGCCGGCGGAGGACACCGGGGAGGGCGCCGAGGAGCGCGACCCGGAGTCGGCCGCGCTCAGGCAGCGGCTGCTCGTCTCCGTCGTCCTCGCCGTCCCGGTGGTCCTGCTCGCCATGGTCCCGGCGCTCCAGTTCACCAACTGGCAGTGGCTCTCGCTGACCCTCGCGGCGCCCGTCGTCGTCTGGGGCGGGCTGCCCTTCCACCGGGCCGCCTGGACCAATCTGCGGCACGGCGCGGCCACCATGGACACCCTGGTCTCGGTGGGCACGCTGGCCGCGTTCGGCTGGTCGCTGTGGGCGCTGTTCTTCGGCGACGCGGGCATGGCCGGGATGCACGACTCCTTCCGCTTCACCGTCTCGCGCACCGAGGGAGCCTCCGCGATCTATCTGGAGGTCGCCTCCGGCGTCGTCGCGCTGATCCTGCTCGGCCGCTATCTGGAGGCCCGCTCCAAGCGCCGTGCCGGTGCCGCGCTGCGGGCGCTGATGGAGCTGGGCGCCAAGGACGTGGCCGTGCTGCGCGAGGGGCGCGAGGTGCGGGTGCCGGTGTCCTCGCTGGCCGTGGGCGACCGGTTCGTCGTACGGCCCGGCGAGAAGATCGCGACCGACGGCACCGTGACCGAGGGCGTCTCCGCCGTGGACGCCTCCATGCTGACCGGCGAGTCCGTGCCGGTGGACGTGGGCCCCGGCGACCGGGTCACCGGCGCCACCGTCAACGCCGGCGGCCGGCTGGTGGTCGAGGCGACCCGGGTCGGCGCGGACACCCAGCTCGCCCGGATGGCCCGCCTGGTGGAGGACGCGCAGAACGGCAAGGCCCAGGTGCAGCGGCTCGCCGACCGGATCTCCGCCGTGTTCGTACCCGTCGTCATCCTGATCGCGCTCGGCACCTTCGGCGTCTGGCTCGGCGTCACCGGGGACACGGCGGCCGCGTTCACCGCCGCCGTCGCGGTCCTGATCATCGCCTGCCCGTGCGCCCTCGGCCTCGCCACCCCGACCGCGCTGATGGTCGGCACCGGGCGGGGCGCCCAGCTCGGCATCCTCATCAAGGGCCCCGAGGTCCTGGAGTCCACCCGCCGCGTCGACACCGTCCTGCTGGACAAGACCGGCACCGTCACGACCGGCCACATGGCCCTCCAGGAGGTGTACGCGGCCCCCGGCGAGGACGAGAAGGAGGTGCTGCGCCTCGCGGGCGCCCTGGAGCACGCCTCCGAGCACCCCGTGGCCCGCGCGATCGCCGCCGGGGCCGAGGAGCGGGTCGGCACACTGCCGCCGGCCGAGCACTTCGAGAACGTCCCCGGACGGGGCGTACGCGGCCGCGTGGACGGCCACGAGGTGACCGCGGGGCGGTTCGGCGACGAGCTGTCCGAGGAGCTGGCAGCCGCCCGCGCCACGGCAGAGGAAGCGGGCCGTACGGCCGTCGTGGTCGGCTGGGACGGGCGGCCCCGCGCGGTGCTGGCCGTCGCGGACGCGGTCAAGGAGACCAGCGCCGGGGCGGTGCGCGAGCTGCGCTCCCTCGGCCTCACCCCGGTCCTGCTCACCGGCGACAACCGCACGGTCGCCGAGGCGGTCGCGCGCGAGGTCGGCATCGACGAGCTGATCGCGGAGGTCCTCCCCGAGGACAAGGTGGAGGCCGTACGACGGCTCCAGCGCGAGGGACGGACCGTTGCCATGGTCGGTGACGGCGTCAACGACGCGGCCGCCCTCGCCGCCGCCGACCTCGGACTCGCCATGGGCACCGGGACCGACGCGGCCATCGAGGCGGGCGATCTGACCCTGGTGCGCGGCGATCTGCGGGTGGCCGCGGATGCCATCCGGCTGTCCCGGAAGACCCTGGCCACCATCAAGGGCAACCTGGTGTGGGCCTTCGGCTACAACGTCGCCGCGCTGCCGCTGGCCGCCGCGGGGCTGCTGAACCCCATGATCGCCGGGGCCGCGATGGCCTTCTCGTCCGTGTTCGTCGTCACGAACAGTCTGCGGCTGCGCCGCTTTGCCTGAAATACCCCCCGGTTACCGGCGGTTCGGGCCGGGAGAAGTAAGAGTCCCCCTAGAGTCGGGCCCGCGCCTCACATAAGCTCTTCACAAGGCTCGCGCATCATCCTTACGCTTGGGCACCCGATCACCGTATCGGGGCCCTTGTGCACCTAAAGGACATATGCAAGAGACGCAGATCACAGTGATGCGAACGTAACCATCGAAGGGGTTCGAAGGTCTAAGTTGGCGGTGTCAGTCCAGCGTCTTGGGGGGCGCCGGCTGGCATCTGGGGTTGTCTTGGGGGACTGCCTCAGAGATGCGTTGCCGGGGCACGTACACCGGGAAGCTTTGAGCGGCCCTCCCAGCGTGCGCTGTCCCGGCAGACCGCAACCGTTTGTGCATCACTGGAGCGCGGTGGGTTCGCCCGTCGTGTTCAGGCAGCGAATTCAGGCGCTGCCTCTCCGAGCGCCCGGCCCGGATCCCGTGGGGGGAATCCGCACCGGGGCATGGGAAGGCGCCCTGGACGTCGGCCCGTGGGGGGACCGACGCGCCAGGGCGCCTTCTTCTTTTCTGCCTTTTTGAGGCTCGGTTCGCCTCCGGGGCGCCGTGCGGCACCCCGGAGTCCGAAGCCTTACGGCGCTGAGATCAGCGCTCCTCCACCGGGATGAAGTCGCGCTCGACCACGCCCGTGTAAATCTGGCGCGGGCGGCCGATGCGGGAGCCGGGCTCCTTGATCATCTCGGTCCACTGGGCGATCCAGCCCGGCAGCCGGCCGAGGGCGAACAGGACCGTGAACATCTCGGTCGGGAAGCCCATGGCCCGGTAGATCAGACCGGTGTAGAAGTCGACGTTCGGGTAGAGGTTGCGCGAGACGAAGTAGTCGTCGGAGAGCGCGTGCTCCTCCAGCTTCAGGGCGATGTCGAGCAGCTCGTCCGACTTGCCGAGAGCGGAGAGGACGTCGTGCGCGGCGGCCTTGATGATCTTGGCGCGCGGGTCGAAGCTCTTGTAGACCCGGTGGCCGAAGCCCATCAGACGGACGCCGTCCTCCTTGTTCTTCACCTTGCGGATGAAGGAGTCGACGTCGCCGCCGTTGGCCTGGATGCCCTCCAGCATCTCCAGCACCGACTGGTTGGCGCCACCGTGCAGCGGGCCCCACAGGGCGCTGATGCCGGCCGAGATCGAGGCGAACATGTTGGCCTGCGAGGAGCCGACCAGGCGGACCGTGGAGGTCGAGCAGTTCTGCTCGTGGTCGGCGTGCAGGATCAGCAGCTTGTCGAGCGCGGAGACCACGACCGGGTCCAGCTCGAACTCCTGGGCGGGGACCGAGAAGGTCATGCGCAGGAAGTTCTCGACGTAGCCGAGGTCGTTGCGCGGGTAGACGAACGGGTGACCGATCGACTTCTTGTACGCGTACGCCGCGATCGTCGGAAGCTTGGCGAGCAGACGGATCGTGGAGAGGTCGCGCTGCTGCTCGTCGAACGGGTTGTGGCTGTCCTGGTAGAAGGTGGACAGCGCCGAGACGACCGAGGACAGCATGGCCATCGGGTGCGCGTCGCGCGGGAAGCCCCGGTAGAAGTTCTTGACGTCCTCGTGCAGCAGCGTGTGCCGCGTGATGTCGCCCTTGAACGTCGTCAGCTCGTCGACGGTGGGCAGCTCGCCGTTGATGAGCAGGTACGCCACCTCGAGGAAGGTGGAGCGCTCGGCCAGCTGCTCGATCGGGTAGCCGCGGTAGCGGAGGATGCCCGCCTCGCCGTCGAGGTAGGTGACCGCGGATTTGTACGCGGCCGTGTTGCCGTAGCCGCTGTCCAGGGTGACCAGACCGGTCTGGGCGCGGAGCTTCCCGATGTCGAAGCCCTTGTCACCGACGGTGCTGTCGACCACCGGATAGGTGTACTCGCCGTCGCCGACCCGCAGTACTACAGAGTTGTCGCTCACGTCTTCCCTCACCGACTTAGTGCCTCATCTTCGAGGTGCCCTGACTGTCTCTACCATCCCCCATTTGGCTCAGGAGAGTGCACTCGGGGTCGCCACTTGGCCCGCTGGCGGCACTCAGTGCCGTCAACCTGCACATCCTGCCGCCTCGCCGGACCTTCCGGAAGTGCTCTGTGACCTTCGTGACTCATTTGATCGATCATTTTTCCGGGACGGGTTCGCGAGCCGGTTCGCGGGCGGGTTCAGGGGCGGGTTCGCGGGCGGCTCGTGGGGCCAGCCGGAAGTCCAGCGCGGTGCACCGCCGTCCCGCCGAGACGGTGCGCACGGCCTGCCCGATCGCCTTGCGCGAGCCGACCAGGACGACCAGCCGCTTGGCCCGGGTGACGGCCGTGTAGAGCAGGTTGCGCTGGAGCATGGTCCAGGCGCTGGTGGTGACCGGGATCACCACCGCCGGGTATTCACTGCCCTGCGAACGGTGGATGGTCACGGCGTAGGCGTGGGCCAGTTCGTCGAGTTCGTCGAAGTCGTACGGCACCTCCTCGTCCTCGTCGGTGCGCACCGTCAGCCGCTGCTCGACCGGATCGAGGGAGGTGACCACGCCGACGGTGCCGTTGAAGACGCCGTTCTCGCCCTTGTCGTAATTGTTGCGAATCTGGGTGACCTTGTCCCCGACGCGGAAGACCCGGCCGCCGAACCGCTTCTCCGGCAGCTCGGGGCGGGCGGGCGTGATCGCCTGCTGGAGCAGGCCGTTGAGCGCGCCCGCGCCCGCCGGGCCCCGGTGCATCGGCGCGAGCACCTGCACGTCGCGACGCGGGTCGAGCCCGAAGCGGGCCGGGATGCGGCGCGCTGCCACGTCCACGGTGAGCCGCCCTGCCTCCTCGGTGTCGTCCTCCACGAAGAGGAAGAAGTCCTTCATGCCGTCGGTGAGCGGATGCTGCCCGGCGTTGATCCGGTGCGCGTTGGTGACCACGCCGGACTGCTGGGCCTGGCGGAAGACCCGGGTGAGCCGTACGGCGGGCACCGGGCCGCCCTCGGCGAGCAGATCGCGCAGCACCTCTCCGGCGCCGACGCTGGGCAGCTGGTCCACGTCTCCGACGAAGAGGAGGTGGGCACCCGGGGGTACGGCCTTGACCAGTTTGTTGGCGAGGAGGAGGTCCAGCATGGACGCCTCGTCGACCACCACGAGGTCGGCGTCCAGCGGGCGTTCGCGGTCGTAGGCGGCATCGCCTCCGGGCCTCAGCTCCAGCAGCCGGTGCACGGTGGACGCCTCGGCGCCGGTCAGCTCCGCGAGCCGCTTGGCGGCGCGTCCGGTGGGGGCGGCGAGCAGTACCTTGGCGCGTTTGGCGCGGGCCAGCTCCACGATCGAGCGCACGGTGAAGGACTTGCCGCAGCCGGGGCCGCCGGTCAGCACGGCGACCTTCTCGGTGAGCGCGAGCCGTACCGCGGCCTCCTGCTCGGGCGCGAGTTCGGCGCCGGTACGGCCCTTCAGCCAGCCGAGCGCCTTGTCCCAGGCCACGTCACGGAAGGCGGGCATCCGGTCCTCGCTGGTGCGCAGGAGGCGCAACACCTGGGCGGCGAGGGAGAGTTCGGCGCGGTGGAAGGGGACGAGATAGACGGCGGTGACCTCCTCGCCACCGTCGGGCCCGGGGACCTTCTCCCGTACGACACCGGGCTCCTCACCTTGCTCCGACGGCTCGGCGAGTTCGGCCAGGCACTCGATGACCAGGCCGGTGTCGACCTGGAGGAGCTTGACCGCGTCGGCGATGAGGCGTTCCTCGGGGAGGTAGCAGTGGCCCTGGTCGGTGGACTGCGAAAGGGCGTACTGGAGGCCTGCCTTGACGCGTTCGGGGCTGTCGTGCGGGATGCCGACGGACTGGGCGATCTTGTCGGCGGTGAGGAAGCCGATGCCCCAGACGTCGGCGGCGAGGCGGTAGGGCTGGTTCTTCACGACCGAAATCGAGGCGTCGCCGTACTTCTTGTAGATCCGCACGGCGATGGAGGTCGACACCTCGACGGTCTGGAGGAAGAGCATGACCTCCTTGATCGCCTTCTGTTCCTCCCAGGCGTCGGCGATGCGCTTCGTCCGCTTGGGTCCAAGCCCGGGGACCTCGATCAGCCGCTTGGGCTCCTCCTCGATGATCGTGAGCGTGTCGAGCCCGAAGTGCTGGGTGATGCGGTCCGCGAAGACCGGGCCGATGCCCTTGACGAGCCCGGAGCCGAGGTAGCGCCGGATGCCCTGGACGGTGGCGGGCAGCACGGTCGTGTAGTTCTCGACCTGGAACTGCTTGCCGTACTGCGGGTGGGAGCCCCAACGCCCCTCCATCCGCAGCGACTCCCCCACCTGTGCGCCGAGCAGCGCGCCCACGACGGTGAGCAGATCGGCGCCGCCCCGGCCGGTGTCGACGCGGGCGACCGTGTAGCCCGTCTCGTCATGGGCGTAGGTGATGCGTTCCAGCACCCCTTCGAGCGTGGCGAGCCGTCGTTCGCCGGTCTGCGTCGCCGCCTGCTGTGCCATGGTCCGACGGTACCGGTGGGGTGCGACAGTCACCGGTGAGTCCGTCGAGTGCGCGGAGCTCGGCGGCGGCCTCCGACTGGCGCGGATTGTTCATCCCGCGCAGCCCGTCGTGAGCGGCCGTCAGCGTCTCGCGGGCCTCGGCGTGACGGCCGAGACGGCGCAGGACGATCCCGAGGTCGAGCCGGGCGGGTTCGCTCCAGGACGGCATGTGCGCCGCCTCGAAGGCGGCCACGGCGTGGCGCAGCGGGGCTTCGGCATCGGTCCAGTGGTGCAGGGCGGCCAGGTCGTTGCCGATGTGCTGGCTGCTGGAGGCGAGGTACAGGCCGACCACCTCGGGGCGCTGACCGGGTACTCCGGCCCGGCAGATGGCCTCGCTGCGCCGGTGCACGGTCAGGGCCTGGTCGGCGTGGCCGCTCTCGCGCAGCTGCCGGCCCAGGGTGTTGAGGGTGGTGAGTTCGGCGAGGCGGCTCTGCGGAGAGGTCTGGCCGGCGAGGAGCTCGGCCGCCGTACGGAGCCGGGTGATGGATTCCCCGACGCGTCCGAGCCGCTGGAGTGCCCCGGCGCCATAGCTCAGTGCCCAGGCGACCTGGAGCTGGTCCTCGGCCTCCTGTGCCGCTTCCTGGGCGGCCTGTGCGGTGGCCAGTGCGGCGGTGTGGTCGTAGAGGCAGGTGTTGTAGGCCCAGGCGAGGTAGTTGAGGTGGACGGCCTCGTCGCGTCTGCTGCGCAGGGCGCGGGCGGAGTCGACGGCCCGCTGGAACACCTCCACCCACAGTTCCCAGTGCCCGCAGCGGTCGGAGAACCAGTGCATGGCCTCGGCGGCGTCGACGACCCGCTGGTGGTGTCCGGCCGCCTGGGTGCGGCCCAGGGCGGCGAGCCACTGGGCGCGTTCGGCCTCCAGCCAGGTCCGGGCCTGTTCGCGTCCGGCGGGCGCGGTGGCCGGGTCGGGGTCGCCGCCGCCGTCGGCCGGGCCGCGGTCGTGGTCGTGGTCGGCGTCGAAGAGCAGCGCGGCGGCGGTGGCCCGGCGCAGCGTCCATCGGTCGGCCCGGTCCTGGGCGGCGGAGAGCTGCGCGGGCTCGTCGTCCTCGGCCAGCTGTTCGCCCGCGAACAGGCGGAGGAGGTCGTGGAAGCGATAGCGGTCGGCGGTGGGGTGGGGCTGGAGCAGTCCGGCATCGGCGAGGCGCTCCGCGCACCGGGCGGCCTGACGGACCGGCAGGTCCGCCAGGAGCGCCGCGGTCTCGGGACTGAGGTCCGGCCCGTCCGCGAGCGCGGCGCGGCGGAAGACGGTCCGGTCGGCCGGGTCCAGCCGCTGGTAGGACAGGGCGAAGGCGGCCCTCACCTGCAAGGACCCCGCTTGCAGGGCGTCCAGGCGGTCCTCCTCCTCGGTGAGCCGCGTGACGAGCTTGGCGATCCGTTCGCCGGGCCGGGCGGCGAGGCGTTGCGCGGCGATGCGGAGGGCCAGCGGCAGGTGCCCGCACAGCTCCCCCAGATCGCGGGCGGCCTGGCTCTCCCGCTCGACCCGTTCCGGACCGATGATGCGGGTGAGCAGCTCGACCGCCTCCTCGCGGCGCAGCAGCCCGAGTTCGGTGCGGTGGACCGCTTCGAGTCCGGCCAGGGTGTGCCTGCTGGTGACGAGGGTGAGCGAGGCGCCGGTGCCGGGGAGCAGGGGGCGGACCTGGTCCTCGTCCGCGGCGTTGTCCAGCAGGAGCAGGACGCGCCGGTCGTGGAGGACGGAGCGCAGCAGACCGGAACGGTCGTCGGTGCCGGTGGGCACGGCGCTGTCGGCCACGCCGAGGGCGCGCAGCAGCCGGGCGAGCGCGTCGCGCGGCCGGGTGGGCCGCGGGTCCATGCCGCGCAGGTCGACGGCGAACCGGCCGTCCGGGAAACGCGCCGCGAGGGTGTGGGCGGTGTGTACGGCCAACGCGGTCTTGCCCAGGCCCGGTTGACCGCAGATCAGGGCGACCGGCGGGCGGGCCGGGTCCGGTTCCCCGGCCAGGGCCAGCAGCCGGGCCAGGACGGGGCCGCGGGCGGTGAAGTCGTGGAGGTCGCGGGGCAGGGCGAGCGTGTGGTGCGGGGTGTGCCCTTCGGCGGCCTCCGCCTCCGGTCCCGCCCCCGGTCCCGCCTTCGGTCCCGCCTTCGGTCCCGCCTTCGTCCCGGCGCCGGGTCCGTCAGCCTCTCCGGTGCTGCCGGTGCGTCTCGTGGACGGGCGGGAGCGCCCCAGGCTCGCGGCGTGCTCCAGCTCCCGGGCGCCGTCGGGGTCCAGGCGCAGGGCGGTGGCCAGGGCCCGCACGGTACGGCGCTGCGGCCCCCTGGACCGTCCGCGCTCCATGTTCGACAGCGCCCGCACGCTCACCCCCGCGGCCTCCGCCAGCTCCTCCTGACTCAGCCCCGCCCTCGTGCGCAGACCGCGTAAGCGCACGGCGAAGTCACCGGTGGCGGGTGTACCGCTGTCCATGCCGAACGTGTCCCCTCTGGCAGACGCGGTCCCGTCACGACGCGACCACGCACCTCACCGGCAGAAGTATGTGCGACCTCATTTTTGCCGGTGGGAGTTCGTGGTCCCGCCATGTTCCGTCGGGTTGGCTGAAGACGACCCAGCGAACTCGGACAGGAGTCCCATGTCCCAAATCACCTCACCGCGCCGCCGGTTGCGCTTCCTGGCGCGCCTGACGACGGCCTGTCTCGCGCTGAGCGCGGCCCTGCTCACGCCCGTCACCACCGCCGGGGCGGCCGGGGTGGACAAGGACGACGCCTACCGGAACCTCGGGGCGGCGACCCGGTCCGACTGGATGAAGGACGTCGCGAGCGACACCTGGCTGGCGGCGATGTCCCTGCCCGGCACCCATGACACGCTCGCCCTCCACGGCGGCGCCATCGCGCAGACGCAGGAGGACTTCGGCGACAGCGCGGACACCCTGACGGCTCAACTCCAGCGGGGCATCCGCGCCATCGACATCCGGGTCCGCGTCACCGACAGCAAGTACTTCGCGATCCACCACGGACCGATCTACCAGCAGGCCAACTTCGACGACGTCCTGAGCAAGACGCAGGCCTTCCTCAAGCAGCACCCGAGCGAAACCGTCGTCATGCGTCTGCGGGCCGAGTGCGTCTACTCGGACACGTCACCCGGCATCGGCGACTGCGTGAACGACGGGCTGAACATCACTCCACAGCGGGTCGAATCAATCTTCGCCGATTACGTGGCGAACTATCCCGGCCTCTTCTACACCCCTTCGACGAACCGGCCCACGAGCGCGATGATTCCCACCCTCGGGCAGGTCCGCGGCAAGTTGGTGCTGGGCAGCTTCGACAACATCGGCAACGACAGTGGCAAGTTCGGCATCCAGACCTTCAACAGCCACAAGGAGGACAACTGGGCCCCGTCCGGCCTTCCGGAGAAGTGGAACGACGTCAAGGCGAACATCGATCAGGCGGTCGGCGACACCAAGGGTGACCTGTACGTGACGTACACCTCCGCGTCCAACGGCCTCGTCCGGCTTCCGTCCGATTACGCCGCCTACATCAACTACCTGTTGATGCAGTACCTCAACAGCGGCGGCGGAAACGGCCACCTCGGCATCGTCATGATGGACTTCCCCGGCTGGGCCCTGGTGGACGACATCATCTCCCGCAACGCCAACTACGTGGTCAAGGGCGGGGACCGGGCGATCTGGGTGGTCAACTCCGACAAGACGTACGTCAACACCCTGTACAACCGGTGCATGGTGCGGGGACCGGAGTTCGACAGCTCCAAGACCGGCGGTCTGGTCACCCAGCACGCGTGCCAGTCGTCGCCGCCCAGCAGCCACCAGTGGGGAGCGGAACTGCCGACGACCTTCGACGGCAAGGGCTACTACTGGATCAAGGCCGCCAACGGCAAGTGCCTGACCGTCCCCTACAACAACGGCACTCCGCCGTCGGCCGGGACCCAGCTGTTCTGGTGGGGCTGCGAGTCCCGCTGGTTCTCGGAGAACCAGATGTGGAACATCATCCCGACCAAGGTCGGAACCGCCAACGGATACAGGCCGGCCTACATGTTCATCAACTACTGGACCCACCAGTGCCTTTCGATGGACCCGGCCACCGCCGCCGCCTCGGGCGGCAAGGTGACCCAGGACGCCTGCCCGCAGTGACGCGAGTACACGCGCGCGGCGGCACCTCACAGCCGCCGCGCGCACCCCACCGGATTCGGCCCGCCCACCTCGACGTACAGGGCGGTGGACGGGGGGCACGCGCGGCGGGCCGGGACCGTGTCCGTGACCTGGTAGCGCGGCTTGTGCGGGCCCGAGCCGTCGCAGGCGGTCTCGCGGACCTGGCCGCCGCCGGTGTCGTACACGCAGTCGCCCGCGATGGTGCGCGGGCCGCCGCCGTTGCCGGGGTCGCCGGGGTGCGGGGGCTGCAGATCGCGCATGCAGGCGTAGCCCTGCGGGACGGCGGGGGCCGTGGTGCGGCCGGTGGCGGGGGTGCCGCCGCCGATGTGCAGGACGAAGTCGGTGGCCGGGGGGCAGGGCGGGCCGTCGGTGACCGGGCCGTCGTGGCGGGCGACGACCCGGGCGGCGGCCCGCTCCCCCGAGCAGGGCACCTCGGTGAAGCTGGTCGGGCCGAAGGAGCTGCACTCGCCCATGGCCAGGAATCCGGCGTCGTGCGCCGGCGGGGCCGAGGAGGGACGGACCCCTGCCGAGGGGGCCACGCTCTGACAGCCCGTCACGAGCAGCAGCCCCGCCAGTGTCGGCAGTAACGCGGACGACAGCCGTGCCGCCGTGCCCACGGCACCGTTCCCGCGCATCGCACTCCCCCCGAAGACCCCGCCCAGCGTGACGCCCCGCACGGGCGCCGCGCCAGTCGACAGGGGTGCTTTCCGCCCTTCGGGGGTGTCCTGCCCGGTGCGTGACGTATGTCTAGTACGTCAGCCCGTGGCCGAGCGGGTACAGCACCTGCGCCGGGTCGTCCGCCCGCTGCACCGGCACCGGCAGCTTGCCGCGCGGGGCGACCCTGCCCGCGACGACCCGGGCGGCGGCGCGCACCTCCACGTCGGTCCAGCCGTACGACGTCAGATACGCCTTGACGGCGGGCAGCCGGGCCACGTCGTAGGGGTTGCGGACGGCCACGGCGACCACGGGGCGGCCGGTGGCGAGCAGCTTCTCGACCAGGGCGCGCTGGGGGTCGGTGGCGGTGAGGTTGTACGTCAGCACGACCACCGCGTCCGCCTGCCCGGCCGCCGTCACCGCGTTGCCGATGGTCGCGGTGGAGGGTGCGGTGCCGGTGGACAGGACCGTGGTGGTGAAGCCGAGTTCCCTCAGGGCGGCGCCCATGACGCCGGTGGGCGGTCCGGTGGTGCCGGACGGGGAGGCCGGGTCGGCGCCGACCACCAGGACACGGGGTGTGCGGCGGCGGTCGAGCGGGAGCGTCCGGCCCTCGTTGACCAGCAGGGTGGTGGTGCGCTCGGCGATGCGGTCGGCCGTGGCCAGATGGGATCTGGTGCCCACGGCCGAGGACACCCGGGCGTGGGTGGTGTACGCGTGGCCGAACAGGCCGAGGCGGGCCTTCATCCGCAGGATGCGCAGAACCGATTCGTCGAGGCGGGCCTCGGTCAGCTCGCCGCCGCGCACCGCGTCCCGTACGGCCGTCCATGCCACGTCGATCGAGGGCGGGTTGAGCAGCTGGTCCACGCCCGCCTTGAGGGCGAGCACCGGCACCCGGTCGTCGCCGTACTTGGTGCGCACGCCCTCCATGCCGAGGGAGTCGGTGATGACCACACCGTCGTAGCCCAGGTCGCCACGCAGGATGCCGGTGACGATCGGGTGGGAGAGGGTGGCCGGGTCGCCCGAGGGGTCGAGCGCGGGGAACTGGATGTGCGCGGTCATGATCGAGTCGATGCGCGCGGAGATCGCGGACCGGAAGGGCACCGCGTCCAGCTCCTCCCACTGGTCCCGGGTGTGGGTGATGACCGGGAAGCCGGTGTGGCTATCGGTCGCGGTGTCGCCGTGGCCGGGGAAGTGCTTGGCGGTCGCCGCGACCCGGGCCGACTGATAGCCCTTCACCTCGGCGGCGACCATGCGCCCCACGAGGGCCGGGTCGGCGCCGAAGGAGCGCACTCCGATGACGGGGTTGGCCGGGTTGACGTTCACGTCCGCGTCGGGCGAGTAGTCCTGGTTGATGCCCATCGCGCGCAGCTCGGTCCCGGAGATCCGGCCGAGGGCGAGGGCGTCGTACGAGGAGCGCCCGGCGGCGACGGCCATGGCGCCCGGGAACAGCGTGGCGGGCTTGCCCACCCGGCACACCGCGCCGTGCTCCTGGTCGGTGGCGATGAGCATGGGCAGCCCGCGCTCGAGGCCGAGGGACGCCTTCTGGATGCCGTTGGACAGGTCCGCGATCTGCCGCGGGTCGCGGGTGTTGTGCGCCCAGGTGAAGTAGATGATGCCGCCGACGCGGTACTTCGCGATCAGCTCGGCGGCGGTCGCGACGCCCAGCTCCTGGCGGTTGGCGTCGATGTCGGCCTGGTCGGGGGCGGTGGCGGAGTGGCCGTAGACCCGCATCACGAAGAGCTGGCCGACCTTCTCCTCCAGCGTCATGGCGGCGATCAGCGCGCGCAGCGCCCGGTCGTCCGGCGTGGCGGTGGCGTGGGCCGCCGGGGCGGGCGCGGCGAGTGCCGCGGTGAGCCCGGCGGTGGCGGCGAGGACGGCGCGTCTGGACGGCCGTGCGGTGTTTCCCGTGTTTCCCGTGCTTGCCGTGCGGGTGTCGGGCACGTGCGCCCCTTCCGGAGGTGAGTCACTGAAGGAAACTTCCGAGGAATCACCAATATCCGGGAAGTTTCTTTCCGTCAAGGGAACGCACAGGGCGGGTCGCCGGAGCGAACGGGACCGGCTCACCGGGCCGGGAAAAGGGGCCGCCACCGGCGCATGGGAGGGGGGCGCGCCGGTGGCGGTGACGCCGGTCGCGGTGCGGCTTGGGAGGGTGATGTCGGTTCCTGGTCTGCGGACCCGGCCGACACCGCACCACGGACTCGTCCGGCGTTCGGGGCTTGGACGGGCGAGGGCGCCGACCGGTTCCCGTCCGGTCGGCGCCCTCGCGTGGTTCTGCTTCCGTCCGCGCCTTACGGCCGCAGCGCGGGCTCGCGCTCCACGTCGCGTACGTCGAGCCGCGCGTCGAAGCGGGCCAGCGGCTTCGCCGCCGCCGGGTCGGACCGGACGGCCTGCGGGGCGACCCCGGCCCAGTCGAGGATGCGGGCGGTGGCCAGGGTGCGCTGGTCGGCGACCAGACCGGCCACGTTGGCGCCGTGGTTCATGCCGGGCGCGGTGAACACGTAGGAGTCACGGGCGCCCGCGCCGGGGCGGAAGCGCTCGGCGCCCCACGGGTCGTTCTGGCCGTAGACGAACAGCATGTGCCGGGCGTGGTGGCGGACCCAGGTGTCGACGTCCCGCATGGCGCCGGGCTGGAAGCGCATCGGGATCGAGCGCGGCACGAAGTTGCGCGGGGGCTGGTAGCCGTAGCGGATCAGACCGCGCTCGATGTGCGGGAAGTGGATGGTGGGCGAGCCGAGTTGGGTGCCCGCCTGGTAGTAGTACGGGGTGTACTGCTCCAGGCCCTGGTCGGTGTAGGCGGAGAAGCCGGAGACGGTGTCCACCGAGTCCCAGATGGCGTCGTCGCTCGCGTGCGCGGCGTCGGCCGGGATGCTGTCGCAGTCGGGGCCGCCGTACTGCCAGAAGCCCCAGACGTAGTCGAGGACGACGGCCTCGTACGCCTTGTCCAGGGTGCCGACGGTGTCGAAGGTGTAGCCGCCGTCGGCGGCGAACTTCGCGTACCGCTTCTCCAGCGGCTCGCGGCGCACCAGGGCCTCGCGCTGGACGGCGTTCAGCCGGTCGCGGCACTCCTTGGTGCCGACGGTGGTGAAGAAGCGGTCGTAGGCCGAATCCTCGTTGTTCACCACGTCGTTGGGGGCGACGTAGGCGACCACGCCGTCCATGTCGCGCGGGTAGAAGCGCTCGTAGTAGGTGGCGGTCATACCGCCCTTGGAGCCGCCGGTGGCCAGCCAGTTGGCGGAGTAGACGCTCTTCAGGGCCTGGTAGACGCGGTGTTGGTCGCTCGCGGCCTGCCAGATGTCGAGCTTGGACCAGTCGGCCGGGGCCGGGCGGGACGGCGTGAAGTAGCGGTATTCCAGGGAGACTTGGTTGCCGTCCACGATCTGGGTGGGCTCGCGGCGCGACGGGTTGGTGGAGACGTTGTAGCCGCTGGTGTAGAAGACGGTCGGGCGGCTGGTGTCCTTGTGCAGCACGGTGATCCGCTGCTGGAAGGTGCCGCGGTCCGGGTGCCGGTGGTCCACGGGCTGGGTGAAGTTCAGGACGAAGAAGCGGTAGCCCGTGTAGGGCTTCTCCTCGATCAGGCTCATGCCGGGTATGGCGAGGAGCCGGTCCTTGATGTCGGCGGGTGCGGCGGTGGCCGCCCCCGCGCTGCCTGCCGCGCCCAGGGTGCCGAGCAGCACCGTGAACGCCAGCAGCCATCTGAGGGCCTTGCGCATTCGACTCTCCCCTGTGAGACACATGTGCGCCGGAAGTTATCCGAGCAACTGCCGTGACACCAGAGGGTGTTGGGGTATCGGACGATCAATGCGGGTCTGCCGCAGGGCAATCAGCAGAGAATCCAGCCCGAGCTGACCGAGCGGCGCCCCACCGAGCCGCGCACCCAGACACAGCGGTGTCCGGCGTGCACGATGACCGGGCCCGCGTGATGGCGGTAGCGGCCCCGGTCGGTCACCGGCCGGTTGCCGCGCGCCTGCACGCTGACCGACATCACGCCCGGCCGGGCGGCGGCCTCGGCGACGGTGACCGCGCAGACATAGCCCCCGTACTTGTAGAGCCGGACGGCGCCGGTGCCGAACGGCAGGACGCGCACCTGGCGTCCGGGGCAGTCCTGGCGCGGGGCGGCCCCGGCGCCGGGTGCGGCGAGGACGAGCACTCCGAGAACCGTCAGCACGGCCGCACCGACCGCCACCAGCCGGCGTATCGCGTCACCGCCCACTCCCGTGCCTCCCCCGCGCCCTTGGGCATACGCCGTCGATGTACGTACTGGTGTACGGACGCGTGGGATGTGCCGGACGGTTGCACGACCGTCAGCGAAACGCGCGGGGCGCGGGCGCCCCGGCGCGCGCTCCCTCCCCGCGCGCCTTCGCCCGCCTTCCGTCCGCCTCCGCCCGCCTTCCTCCCGCCGGGCGCCGGGTTCAGCCCGTCACGCCCACCGGCTCCTCGGGCTCCGCCTCCCCCACGAAGGTCCGCCACAGCCGGGCGTACCGGCCGTTCAGGGCGAGGAGTTCGTCGTGGGTGCCGTCCTCCGCGACACGCCCGTGGTCCATCACGACCACGCGGTCGGCGCGGGCGGCCGTGGTCAGCCGGTGGGCGACCACCAGGGTCGTACGGCGGCCCGCGAGGCGGTCGGTGGCCTGGTTGACCTGCGCCTCGGTGGCGAGGTCGAGGGCGGCGGTGGCCTCGTCTAGGAGCAGGACGTCGGGGTCGACGAGTTCGGCGCGGGCGAGCGCGATCAGCTGGCGCTGACCGGCCGAGAGGTTGCGGCCGCGCTCGGCGACCTCGTGGAGGTAGCCGCCGTCGAGCGTGGCGATCATCTCGTGCGCGCCGACCGCCCGCGCGGCCGCCTCCACCTCGGCGTCGGTGGCGTCGGGGCGGCCGTAGGCGATGGCGTCGCGGACCGTGCCGGGGAAGAGGTACGCCTCCTGCGGCACGACCCCGAGCCGGTGCCGGTACGAGGTGAGGTCCAGGTCGCGCAGATCGGTGCCGTCGGCGGTGACCCGGCCCGAGGTGGGGTCGTAGAACCGCGCGACCAGCTTGACCAGCGTGGACTTGCCCGCGCCGGTCTCGCCGACGAAGGCGACCGTCTGCCCGGCCGGGACGGTCAGGTCGACGCCGGTCAGCGCCTCCTCCTCGTCGCCGTACGCGAAGGACACGCCCTCGAAGGCGATGTCGCCGCGCAGCGAGAGCACCTCCAGGGGCTCGGCGGCGGAGCCGGTGGAGGCGGGCTCGCGCAGCAGCTCCTGGATGCGGCCGAGGGAGACGGTGGCCTGCTGGTAGCCGTCGAAGACCTGGGAGAGCTGCTGGACGGGGGCGAAGAACAGGTCGATGTAGAGCAGGTAGGCGACCAGCGCGCCGGTGGTCAGCGTGGCCGCCTCCACCCGACCGGCGCCCGCGATCAGCACGGCCGCCGCCGCGACCGAGGCGAGCAGCTGGACGAACGGGAAGTAGATGGAGATCAGCCACTGGCCCCGGATGCGGGCCTGCCGGTAGCTGTCGCTGCGCGCGGCGAACCGGCGCCCGCCGTCGCCCTCGCGCCGGAACGCCTGCACGATCCGCAGCCCGGCCACCGACTCCTGGAGGTCGGCGTTGACGACCGAGACCCGCTCACGGGCCAGCTCGTACGCCTTCACACTCGCCCGGCGGAAGAAGAAGGTGGCGACGATCAGCGGGGGCAGCGTGGCGAAGACGACCAGCGCGAGCTGGACGTCGAGCACCAGCAGCACGCCCATGATCCCGAAGAAGGTGACGACCGAGACGAACGCGGTGACCAGACCCGTCTGGAGGAACGTGGACAGCGCGTCCACGTCGGTGGTCATCCGGGTCATGATGCGGCCGGTCAGCTCGCGCTCGTAGTAGTCGAGGCCGAGCCGCTGGAGCTGGGTGAAGATCTTCAGCCGCAGCGCGTAGAGCACCCGCTCGCCGGTGCGGCCGGTCATCCGGGTCTCGCCGTACTGCGCCACCCACTGCACGAGCACGGTCAGCAGGCCGAGCAGCGAGGCCGCCCAGACCGCGCCGAGGGCCGCGCGGGTCACACCCTGGTCGATGCCGTGCCGGATCAGCACCGGGAGCAGCAGGCCCGCGCCCGCGTCGACGGCGACGAGCAGCAGGCTGATCAGCAGGGGGCGCCCGAAGCCGTGCAGCAGTCGGCGCAGCCCGTAGGAGTCCTCGGGGCGGACCGCGCGGGCCTCGTCCACGCCGGGGGTGTCGGTGGCCGGGGGCAGCGCCTCGACCTTGGCGAGGAGTTCCGGGGTGGCCGGGGTGCCGGCGAGCGCCCGGTCCCTCGGCGCGCGGTCGCCGGTCCACAGCCTCGGGGTCACCCCGCGCTCGGCGTCGAACTCGGCGTCCAGCTCGTCGCGGACGGTGGTGTCCTCGCGCGGCTCGGCGGGGCGGGCGTGGCCCGGGGAAACCCCGCCCAGCTCGTCGGGGTCGGTGAGCAGCCTGCGGTAGAGCGCGGAGCGCTCCTGGAGCTCGGCGTCGGTGCCGATGTCCGCGAGGCGGCCGTCCTCCAGGACCGCGATGCGGTCGGCCAGGTTGAGGGTGGAGCGGCGGTGGGCGACGAGCAGGGTCGTACGGCCCTCCATCACCTGTTTCAGCGCCTCGTGGATCTCGTGCTCCACCCGGGCGTCGACGGCGCTGGTCGCGTCGTCCAGGACCAGCAGACGGGGGTCGGTGAGCAGGGCGCGGGCGAGCGCGACGCGCTGGCGCTGGCCGCCGGAGAGGGTGAGGCCGTGCTCGCCGACCTTGGTGTCGTAGCCGTCGGGCAGCTCGCCGATGAACCCGTGTGCCTGGGCGGCGCGGGCGGCGGTCTCGATCTCCTCCTGGGTGGCGTCGGGGCGGCCGTAGGCGATGTTCTCGCGGACGGAGGTGGAGAACAGGAAGGAGTCCTCCGGGACCAGGCCGATCGCGGCGCGCAGCGAGTCCGTCGTCAGCTCGCGCACGTCGTGGCCGCCGACCAGGACGGCGCCGCGGCTCACGTCGTAGAAGCGGGGCAGCAGCAGGGAGAGGGTGGACTTGCCGGAGCCCGAGGTGCCGACGACGGCCAGGGTCTCGCCCGGCCGGATCTCGAAGCTGAGCCCCTTGAGGACGGGCCGGTCGGCGTCGTAGCCGAAGGACACGTCGTCGAACTCGACGGAGGCGGGCGCGTCGGCGGGCAGGTCCTTGGTGCCGTCCTTCATGGTCGGCTCGGTGTCGATCAGCTCAAGGACGCGCTCGGTGCCCGCGCGGGCCTGCTGGCCGACGGTGAGGACCACGGCGAGCATCCGCACCGGGCCGACCAGCTGGGCGAGGTAGGTGGAGAACGCGACGAAGGTGCCGAGCGTGATGTGCCCGCCCACCGCGAGCCAGCCGCCGAGGGCCAGCATGGCGACCTGGCCGAGGGCGGGTACGGCCTGGAGGGCGGGGGTGTACTTGCTGTTCAGCCGGATGGTCCGCAGCCGCGCCGCGAACAGCCTGCGGCCGACCTCGCGCAGCTTCCCGGTCTCCTGCTCCTCCTGCCCGAACCCCTTCACCACGCGGACGCCGCTGACCGCGCCGTCCACCACTCCGGCGACGGCGGCGGCCTGCGCCTGCGCGTACCAGGTGGCGGGGTGCAGCCTGCTCCGGCTGCGCCGGGCGATCCAGCCGAGCGCGGGTCCGACCGCGAGCGCGACCAGGGTCAGCGGCAGCGACAGCCAGGCCATGATCCCGAGCGAGATCAGGAACAGCAGCACGTTCCCGATGGTCATCGGGAGCATGAACAGCAGGCCCTGGATCAGCTGGAGGTCGCTGGTCGCCCGGCCGACGACCTGCCCGGTGGACAGCTCGTCCTGACGGCGGCCGTCGAGCCGCGTGATCGTGCGGTACATCTCGGTCCGCAGATCGTGCTGGACGTCGAGCGCGACCCGGCCGCCGTAGTAGCGGCGGACATAGGTGAGCGCGTACACCAGCAGCGCGGCGCCGACCAGGGCGCCCGCCCAGGGGGCCATCGCGCGGGTGTGCCCGCCGATCACGTCGTCGATGATCACCTTCGTGATCAGCGGGACGACCGCCATGACGGCCATTCCGGCGAGCGAGGAGCCGAGGGCGAGGACGACGTCCTTCGGATACCGCCAGGCGTATCCCGCCAGTCGCCGTGCCCATCCCCGTTGCGGTCCCACGCGGGTGTCCTCCGTTTGTCGGCCTGATCTTCCGTGAGGCACAAACGCGGGGTGGATGGGGGGTATTCCGTACGAGGTGTCGTACCGCGGGTGGCGCCCGCCGGGCAGGGTGTCCTCATCCGTGCTGGAATGCGTCATCCGTGCCGGAATGCGTCGCGGCGCGGAGACCCACCCGCCGGAGTACCGCTGGAGGCGCACGCATGGACAAGGGCAACATCGACACACCGGACGCCGCCGACCTGGACGCCGCCGCCCGGCGCCACAGCGCCGCCGAGGGCTGGGCGCTGCCGGACGGCGGCTACCCCGTCCGCCCGGCGGACCTGCACGGCGCGGAGGATCTGCGCCGCGCGATCCACGCGGTCGGCCGGGGCCGCCGCGACCCGCACGACACGATCCGCCGCCACATCATGGACCGCGCCCGCGCGCTCGGGCTGTCGTCGGAGATCCCGGACGACTGGAATCCGGACGGGAGCCTCAGCGAGTCGTAGCGGCTTTACACGAAGGTCCGCACCCGGAGGTAGTAGAGGCGGGTCGTCTGCGCCGGGTTCTGGTTGTCGTCGCTCACCAGGAGCACCTTCAGCCGGCCCGTTCCGTCCCGCCCGGTGACCGTCATGCCCTCGATGTTGTCGAGCAGCGGGTTGGGCTGGGGCTGGCGGGCGGTCGCGCCGAGCGTGGGGCAGTCGGCGATGTCCGCGAGCGGGGTCTTGCGCAGGAGGCGTACGCCGGGCTGTCCGGTGAGGTGCTCGACGCGTGACGTGTCCGTGGCGTGGCGCGGGTCGGCCAGCTGGAGCCGGACGGTGTTCCCGACGCCCGCCGTGAATCCGCGCTCCAGCACGAGGAGGCGGCCGTCGGGGGTGGCCCGCACCTCGGGCACACCGAGTTCCGGGCTGTCCGTGCGGTACGCGTACTGCGCCCCGAGCCGGAACCTCCCGTGCTCCCGCGTCCACGTCTGGAAGCGGACGGTGCCGGGGTCGTCCCCGGCGAGCGCGTACTCCATCGACGCGAGCAGGGTGTGGCCGCCGGGCAGGAGGGTCAGCCCCTCGAAGGTCTGGTTGGCGGTGGCACGCCCGGCGGGGGCGACGCGCAGGTTTTCGGGCACGGGCAGCCGCTCCAGGAGCTTCCCGGTGCGCGAGTACCGCCGCACGGACGGCTCGGTCTCGGAGCTGACCAGCCGCGTACCGTCCCGGTCCACGACGAGCCCCTCGGAGTCCAGCTCCTTCCCGCTCTCGTCGGCGAGCGGCAGCGCCTCGGTGGGCCGCAGGGTCTTCGCGTCCAGCCGGAACAGCGTGGACCGGTCCGCGAGCGCGGCGAGCGATCCGTCGCGGTCCACGGCGAGGGCGGAGAGGTTGCCGACGTAACCGCCGTCGTACGTGGTCTTGTCGAGGGCGTCGGAGAAGCGGTCGAGGGTGACGACGGGGGAACAGGCGTGTGTGCCCGGGGAGTTGGCGTCGGCCGCGCCGGGGGCCGCGAGGCAGAAGGCGGCGGCGAGGGTTGCGGAGAGGACGGGGCGGGTTCTCTTGCGCGGGGTCATGGGGGTCACGGTAGGGGGGGTGGGCGCCAGGTCCCAAAGGTGCGTGGTCGTGCGGTCGTTGGCGAGGGTGGACCAGGTGCCGCCGCCCGCCGGCCGAGGTGGGCCGGAGACGGGCAGAGGGTAGGAGATCTCGCCCCGCAGGATCATGCCGGGCGTGTCCACGAGCCAGTGGCGGGGCGGGCCGTGGGGGGCGTCGGACTCTGATGTTCCGGCGAGGAGGGTGGCGTCGGTGAGGAAGGCGGCGTCGAAGTCCCAGTACGGCCGCTGGTGTTGACCGGCGCCGAGGTTCGGATGCGGGGGCAGGACATCCAGCGCGTCCAGCTTCTTCTCCACGTTCGAGGCGTCCGCCGCCCGGTGGAGGGAGAGGGACCACTGCCCCACGGGGACGGTCACGAGACGCTCGCCGGACGGGCTGACTGCGGCGAGAACCCGCTCGTCCCCGATCCGCTCCACGGCGAGCCGACGCCCGTCCCAGCGTCCGTACAGCACGGGCGAGCCTTCTTCGCCCTCGCCCACGCTGAGAGTCATCCGCGCGGGATCGGGGTGCGGGGTGTGCGCGGAGGCGGAGGCGACGGTGCCGGTGACGACCTGCCCCAGGACCCTGCCGTCGGAGGCGTCGAGCACCGCCCAGCACTCCTCGGCCTCCCGCGATCCGTCCAGCGGGCCCGGGACGTGGGCCCAGAGGAGCGTGCCGTCCGCGTTGAAGGCCACGGAGCCGCTGTCGGCGTAGAGGTGTTTCTCGTCGTGGGCGTATGCGTCGAACGCCCCGTGCGCCTGGGCGCAACCGGCCCAGCAGCCGTGCCGCACCTCCCACCGGACGACCCCGCTCGCCTCCACGGCCCGCACCGCGTGCAGCCCGGCGAACACGGCCACGTCCCGCTCGGGCGACACGGTCACGGAGCCGTAGGAACGCGGCCAGGGCGCGGGGAAGCGGACCTCGCGCGGGCGGTCGTGGCGCGGGCCCAGCTCGACGGCGACCACTTCGGCGTCCCCTCGCTGCACGAGGAGCCCGCCTCCGGGCGACGGCAGCACCTGCGGCACGTCGGCGGCGGGGCCGAGCGGGGCGGGGACGGTGGCGAGAAGCCGGGCGGGGAGGGGGGCGATGGGGCGGCGGACGTTCACTTGCCGGTTGCTCGACTTCCTGGTTGCTCGGCTTCCTGGGCGGGTCATGGACTTCACAGCGTCCCGGCGTCCGGCCAGGACGACCAGTGGGTGTTCGGGGGTGTGGTGGGCCGGTAGTGGCGGGGGTCGCCGGTGGCGAGGACTTCGGCGATCCGGCGGAAGGTCTCGTGGTCGCCGGGGAGGGTGTCGCCGAGGTCGGTGGGGTGGGTCCAGGCGTCGAGCTGGAGGACGAGGGGGAGGTCGGCAGGGAGCCTGGCGCGGAGTTCGCGGTCGTCGGCGAGGAAGAGGGGGCGGGCGGTGGGTACGAGGGAGCGGAGTACGTCGACGAGGGGCGTACCGGCGGCGGCCGGTTCGGCGAGGGGCAGATCCCGGCCTCGTACGCGGACGCAGCCTCCGCCGCGCCAGGTGCGGCCGTCCCCGTTCTCGGTGAGGTCCGGGATGTTCTCGACGCGGTCGAGGAAGTCGTCGTCGCCGAAGCCGGGTTCGCCGCTGGTGAGACAGTTGCCGAAGACGTGGAGTACGTCCGTGAGTCGGCGGGCGCGGGGGACGTAGCCGAGCAGTTCCACGACCATGGCCCAGCTGCCCGCGCCGTGGAAGAGGGACATGCGGGCGTCGACCGGCTGGTAGTAGCCGTTGTCCGGGTCGGGGAAGACGGCGTCGTCGGCGCAGCGGTCGAACTGGGCGAGAATCGCGGCCGTCGTGGTCACGGGGGCAGAGTACGGGCCCGGCTCCTCGGAGAAGGAGACCGGGCCCATGAGGGGTGTCAGCCCTGCGGCGGTGTGGCCACGAAGGCCTCGCGGGGGGTGGTGGTCGGGACGTAGACGGCGGACTTGGCGGCTGTCGGGACGAGGTCCTTGTGGATGGCCTTGGCGACGGTCTGGATGGTGGTGACGCCGTAGTCCATGGTGCTGTTGTCCTGGGTGAGGACGGTGATCATGTAGTCGTGACCGGCGCCGTTGAAGGTGCCGAGGCTGTGGACGCGCCAGCCGTGGGTCGCGCGCTGGAGCCAGCCGTTCTTGACGTGCACGGCGACCGTGGAGGGGGCGCCGGCCGGGGTGCCCCAGCGCTGGGAGGAGACGACCTGGCCCATCAGCTTGAGGATGTAGGCACGGGAACTGTCGCTCAGCACACTGTTCTTGGCGGTGACGAGCTTGAGCAGCTTCTGCTCGTCGGTGACGTTGATCTGGGTCAGGCCCCAGTAACCGTTCGCCCCCGGCGTGGTTTTGGTCATCCCGGCGGCCGCCAGGAAGCCCTTGATCCTGGTCAGGCCGAGCTGCTTCCACAGCTTGCTGGTGGCGGTGTTGTCCGACTGCGTGATCATCGCCTTGGCGAGCGTGCTCTCGGTGCTCGTCAGATACCGGTTGTGCTTCTTGGCGTCCCAGAGCAGCGTGGCGAGCACGGTGACCTTGACGGTACTGGCCGAGTCGTACGCACTGGTCGCCCGCAGCGTGCAGGTGGTACCGGTCGAGCGGTCGTACACACCGAGCGCCACGGAACCCTTCCGCTTCGCGAGCGCCGCGGTGATGTCCTTCGTCAGCCTGTCCGCCAGCCCCGCCTTGGCCGACGTACAACTGACGGCCGAGGCCGCGGAGGCCGGAGTGGCCGCCACGGCTGGTATGAGCAACGCAGCGCCGACCGCGGCGGCGAGCGCTCCGGTACGACGTGGAGTCCGGGAAGTCATGCATCAGTTGACTAGCGCACGTGCGCGAAAGTTGCACGGAAGGCGTTCCGATACGGGCGACTTCTTCTCACAGCTTGCCCGATCCTGACGGGTTCTTTGCTGGTACTTGATGTTGCTTCCGATTGCGAACGGCGCCTCCGAACTAGGGTCTTCGGGTTGATGAGCCGACGGAGGGAACGGGAGCGGCACCATGAGCGGCGCAGACGGAGACGGCAAGATACTCGACATCAAGACCGATGACCTGAAGAGAACCGCTCCGCATTTCCACACGCACAGCCAGGACCTCGCCAAGGCCCTCACCAAGCTCAAGACGACTCTCGGGGCCGCCGGTTCGCCCTGGGGCGACGACAAGCAGGGGCACGAGTTCCACCAGGCGTACGGGCCACTCGTGACGAAGATCGAGCACGCCGCGTCGGTCCTCTCCGAGGGCCTCGCCAGCATCCACGACGCGATGAGCGACATGGCGGACGGCCACATAGAGAACGATGAACTCGTCCGCTCCATGTTCAGCAGGGTCCACATCAAGGACCAGCACGGCGACGGGGGCCCGGCCAGGTGAGCGCGGCCGACAAGGCGAAGGAGATCGTCCAGGATCTCACCGGCATGTGGTGGCCGGACGCCGACGAGGACGGGCTGCGGGACGCGGCCAAGGCCTGGCGGGACTTCGCCGACGACCTGGACGACATCGCCGCCGCGGCGAACAAATCGGCGCGCGGCATCATCGAGAACAACAAGGGCGTCGCGATCTCCGCCTTCGACGACCCCTACTGGCGGCACTACTACCACGGCGGCCACGGCTGGCTGAAGGACATGGCCGACGGGGCCCGGGACATGGCCAAGGCGCTCGACAAGTACGCCGACGCCGTCCACAAGGCGGTCAAGCACCTGGAACACGAGCTGGAGATCGTCGGCGCGACCATCGTCGCGGGCACCGCGCTCGCCATCTTCACCGCCGGCATCTCCGAGGCCGCCGCTGCTGCGGCCACCGCCTCCGTCGTCGAACTCGCCGGAACCCTGGGCGTCGCCGTCTCCACCGAGGTCGCCACGATCGCGGGCACCACCCTGGCCACCGCCGCGATCGGCGGCATCGAGTCGGTCACCGTTGATCTGGCCGTCGCCCAGCCCGTCGCCATCTCCACCGGGGAGAGCAAGGGGTTCAGCCTCGACGAGGCGAGCGACTCCGCGCTGACCGGGATGGCGTTCGGCGGTGCCCTCGGTGGCGGAGGAGCTGTCGTGAGAGCGGCCGGGGAGGCGGGCGGCTTCGGCGCCCTGCTGGACGGGGTCGCCGTTCCCGGCACCCGCCTGCTACCGACCGAACTTGACGGCATGGGAGCCGGGTTGCGCGGCGGGGAAGGGGCCGCGGCCGGAGACGCACGCAGTGCCGCCCGCCAGGCCGCGAGCAAGGACCCCGAGGGCGCGGCGGAGAACCCGAGGAACAAGGTCCAGGACGACAACACCGACCCGGTCGACCTGGTCACCGGCAAGATGTACCTGCCGCAGACCGACCTCACCCTGCCCGGCGCGCTGCCGCTGGTCTTCACCCGGCGCGTGGAGTCCGGTTACCACCTCGGTCGCTGGTTCGGTCCGTCCTGGGCCTCCACCCTCGACCAGCATCTGGCCGTCGACGCCGAGGGCGTCGTCTTCGTCACCGAGGACGGCCTGCTCCTGAGCTACCCCCACCCGGGCCCCGGCGCCCCGACGCTGCCCGACCACGGCAGCCGCCGCTGGCCGCTGGACCGGGTGGGCGGCGGCTACACCGTCACCAACCCCCGCTCCGGCCGCGTGTGGCACTTCGCCGACCAGGGCGACGGGCGGGCCGTGATCGAGCAGATCGACGACCGCAACGGCAACTGGATCGCCTTCGAGTACGACGCCGAGGGGACGCCGCTCGCGATCGCCTCGTCCGGCGGCCACCGTCTGAAGGTGACGGTGGGAGCGGGACGCGTCACCGCCCTGCACCTCGCCGGCGCGGCCCCGGACGGCACGGACCAGGAGGTCAAGCGCTACGGCTACTCCGCCGGGGGCCATCTGACCGAGGTCGTCAACTCCTCCGGCCTGCCCCTGCGGTTCACCTACGACGAGTCGGCCCGGGTCACCTCCTGGACCGACACCAACGACCGCTCGTACACGTACGTCTACGACGACCAGGACCGCTGCGTGGAGGAGGGCGGCTCGCACGGGCACATGAGCCTGCGCCTGTCGTACGACGAGACCGACCCGGCGACCGGTCATCGCGTCACCACCACCGTCACCGGCGAGGGCCACACCCGCCGCTATCTGATCAACGCCCACGGCCAGGTCGTGACGGAGATCGACCCGCTCGGCGCCGCCACCCACTTCACCCGCGACCGCCACAACCGTCTGCTCTCCGTGACCGACCCGCTCGGCCACACCACGCGCCGCCGCTACGACAACACGGGCGACCTCGTCGCCGTCGTACGCCCCGACGGCCGCGAGGCCCGCGCCGAGTACGACGGCCACGGACTGCCGGTCCGGATCACCGGCACCGACGGCATCACCCGGCACCGCACCTACGACGAGCGGGGCAACCGCGTCTCCGTCACGGACCCGGCGGCCGGGGAGACCCGCTTCACCTACACGGAGGCCGGTCACCTCTCGTCCGTGACCGATCCGCTCGGGCACACCACGACCGTCCGCTGCGACCGCGCGGGCCTCCCCGTCGAGGTGACCGACCCGCTCGGCGCGATCACCCGCTACACCCGGGATGCCTTCGGCCGCCCCGTGGCGATCACCGATCCCACCGGGGCGACCACGTGCCTGGAGTGGACCGTGGAGGGGCAGCTCGCCCGCCGCACGGCGCCGGACGGCACGACGGAGTCGTGGACGTACGACGGCGAGGGCAACCGCGTCACGCACACCGATTACCTGGGCGGTGTCTCGCGCTTCGAGTACACCCACTTCGACCTCCTGGCGGCCCGCACGGGACCGGACGGGGTGCGCTACACCTTCGGCCACGACGCCGAGCTGCGCCTCACGGAGGTCACCAACCCGCAGGGTCTGACGTGGAGTTACTCGTACGACGCGGTCGGGCGGCTGGTATCGGAGACGGACTTCGACGACCGCGCGCTGACCTACACGTACGACGCGGCGGGCCGCCTGACCGGCCGCACCGATGCCCTCGGCACGCGGATCACCTTCGAACGCGACGCCCTGGGCCGGGTCACCGCCAAGGACGCGGCGGGCGCGGTCACGACGTACGCCTACGACTTCACCGACCAACTCGCCCACGCCACCGGCCCGGACGGCAGCATGGTCGAGCTGCTGCGCGACCGCCACGGCCGTCTCCGCACGGAGACCGTCGACGGCCGGACGGTCACGTACACCCACGACACACTGGGCCGCCGCACCGGCCGCACCACGCCCACGGGCGCCACGACCACCTGGTCGTACGACGCGGCGGGCCGCCGGACCGGCATGGTGGCCTCGGGCCGGGCGATCGACTTCACCTACGACGAGGCGGGCCGGGAACTCTCCCGTCAGGTGGGCGGAGCGGTCTCGCTGGACCACGCCTTCGACGCGCTCGGCCGTCTGACCGCACAGTCGGTGACCGGCGCCGACGGGGAGACGATCCAGCACCGTTCCTACACCTACCGCCCCGACGGCAACGTCACAGGCATCGACGACCTCCTCTCCGGCACCCGCCGCTTCGACCTGGACGCGACGGGCCGGGTGACGGCGGTGCACGCGGCCGGCTGGACGGAGCGGTACGCCTACGACGAGGCGGGCAACCAGACGGAGGCGGCCTGGCCCGCGAACCACCCCGGCGCGGAAGCGCTCGGCCCGCGCTCGTACAGCGGCACCCGCATCACCCGCGCGGGCGGCGTCCGCTACGAGCACGACGCGCTGGGCCGCATCGTGCTCCGCCAGAAGACCCGTCTGTCCCGCATGCCGGACACCTGGCGCTACACGTGGGACTCCGAGGACCGCCTGGCCTCGGTCGTGACTCCCGACGGCACCCGCTGGCGCTACACCTACGACCCCCTGGGCCGCCGCACGGCGAAACTCCGCCTGGCGTCCAACGGCGAAACCGTCCTGGAAGAGGTGACCTTCACCTGGGACGGAACGACCCTCTGCGAACAGACCACGACCTCGGCGGACCTCCCCCACCCGGTCACCCTCACCTGGGACCACCAGGGCCTGCGCCCCCTGTCCCAGACCGAACGCATCACCGCGGCGGACGCCCCCCAATCCGAGATCGACTCCCGCTTCTTCGCCATCGTCACCGACCTGGTCGGCACCCCCAACGAACTGGTCGACGAACAGGGCGAGATCGCGTGGCGCACCCGCAGCACGCTGTGGGGGACGACGGCTTGGGCAGCGAACAGCACGGCGTACACACCGTTGCGCTTCCCTGGGCAGTATTACGACCCCGAGACGGGGCTGCATTACAACTATTTTCGGCATTATGATCCGGAGACGGCGCGCTATCTTTCAGCCGACCCGCTGGGGCTCTGGGCGGCTCCGAACCCAGCGACGTACGTACCGAACCCCGCTCGCATCACGGACCCACTCGGTCTTGCCCCGCATTACGAGAACCAGCTGCCAGGGGAGCTGAGAAGAGAGCTGGCCGACGCGGAACGGCTGGGAGTGACCCCACTGAGAGTGGGGGGCGCCGGGTTTGACGAGGCAATCAATTCGGGAACTGTCAAGTGGGCAGTGGACCAGAATGGTGAACTCCTGGTCATCCCGAAACACGTTGACGGTATTGAACTCAAACATCCCGTCCTCACCCGAGGCGGCCCCGTGCAATCCGCGGGCGAAGCCGAGATCGCCGGTGGCGACGGAAGCTACTTCGGAATGGAAATAAACAACAACAGCGGGCATTACAAACCCTCACTGGAAAGCCTGCAGACCGGAAAGGACGCGTTCGAGCGTGCCGGGATCATCTTCCTCGAGTGAGCAACCGGACCCGGCCATGGCAGGCCTGGGCGCGATCGACCTCTCCAGCAGGACCGTGGAGGAGTTGGAGCACATGGCCGTACTCGCCGCCGATTCCACCGCCTGGCAAACATGGGAGGCACTGCGCGATCTGGCGGTCGGCCGGATGCGTGACGAGAGCCAGGACATCGAGACCCGGCTTCGGTGGGTACGTCTGGGAATGACGGCCTGCCGCCGGAAGAGCGCGTCCTCCGGCTTCGACCCGGTCAAGTCACTGGCCGATGAGGTCAACCTTCGGGTCTACGCGATTCGGGAGTTCGGCCCGTTGCCGGGCGATGAGATGCGCGATGCCGCCCAACTGTGCGAGACGGTTTACCAGGGAATCGGGAAATCGCGGGAGGAGCTGTCCGCCGAATCGGTCGACTGGCGGACCCTTCCCAAGGAACGGATGCTGCGCCTGCGGTATGCGAAGAACTTGCTGACTCCGTTGCAGAGGATCGTGGATGTGCTGCCCTCGGATGCCCCGGTGCGCGGGGAACTCTCCGCGTGGCTGCCTCTGATTCCCCGTCTCCCGTGAAGCCTGGCGGAGGCTCGGCACATCCGCTCTATCGGGCCACCGCAAGCCCCTGGCCGGACGCTGTCGCTTCCAGCAAGCCCCGCAGCCCCGCTTCCGAGGCCGACCCCGGTTCGGCCGTGTAGGTGATCAGGCGCTGCCCCTCAGGAGAAGACAACGTCAGGGTCTCGAAGGCCAGGTCCACGTCACCCGCCACGCGGTGGCGCAGGCGCTTCGTGCCTGAGGTGCATGTGCGGACCGGGTGGCGGTTCCAGTGGGTCGTGAAGTCGGGCGAGTTGATGGTGAGGTGGCCCACCAGGTCGGTCAGGCCGGGGTCGTCGGGGTGGCGGGCCGCCACCTGACGCAGGGAGGCCACCGCGAGGACGGCCTCTGAGGGCCAGTCGCGGTACAGGCCGCGATAGTCGGGGTCCAGGAAGAGCATGCGGGTCAGGTTGGGGCGGTCGGCGGGCAACTCCGGTGCCCGCACGGGGAGGTGGGGGGCCAGGAGGGCGTGGCCCAGCGCGTTCCAGGCCAGGATGTCGTTGCGGCGGTCCAGGGCCAAGGCCGGGATCTCCCGCATCGATGCGAGCAACTGGCGTACGGACGGGCTCGCTTGTTCCCGGTGGGACGGCGCCGTACGGGACCGTACCGGGCGGGCCAGTGCCTTCAGGTGGGCCGTTTCGTCATCCGTGAGGCGCAGTGTGCGGGCGATCGCCTCCAGTACGGAGTCGGAGGCGCCCGCCGCGCGGCCCTGTTCCAGGCGGGTGTAGTGGGTGATGCTCACGCCGGACAGCATGGCGAGTTCCTCGCGGCGCAGCCCGGTGACCCGGCGGCGGGTCGGGAGCGGGGTGAGGCCCACCTCCTCCGGACGCAGGGCGGCGCGACGGGACTTGAGGAAGTCGCCCAGTTCGGACGGGACGTCCATCGCTGCCTCCACGGGTCGGGGTTTCCATGATGGCCGCCGTTGGCGCGCATGGCGCCCGTTCAGGGTGGTCACGTCATGACCACCCTCCCGGTGACTGCCCGGATCGGGGTTCTGGCTGCCCCCTTCCCTGCCGACGAGCCTGGCTTCGCCCAGCCGCCCCGTCGAAGGGAACCCGCGCCATGTCGCTCACCGAAACCCCACCCCCGGCCATCACCACCCTCACCCCCCGCCTCCGTCTCGTCCTCGTCCTCCTCCTCGCCGCGCAGTTCATGCTCGCCGTGGACTTCTCGATCCTGAACGTCGCGCTTCCCGTGATCGGACAGGGGCTCGGCTTCCCGCTCGGCCGACTCCAGTGGATCGGGACCTCGTTCGCGCTCTGCGCGGCGGGCTTCACGCTGTTGTTCGGCCGCGTCGCGGACCTCTTCGGGCGCCGTCGGCTGTTCCTCGGGGGCCTCGCCGTACTCGCCGTCGCCTCCCTCGCGGGCGGTCTCGCGGGCAGCCCCGAGATGCTGCTCGCCGCCCGGGTGCTGCAGGGGCTGGCCACGGCGGCCGTGACTCCGGCGGGGCTGTCGCTGCTGACGACCTCGTTCCCGGAGGGCCCGCTGCGGGAGAAGGCGCTCGGGCTCAACGGGGCGCTGATGTCGGCGGGGTTCACCACGGGCGCGATCCTCGGCGGCGTCCTCACCGATCTGCTGTCCTGGCGGTGGGCGTTCTTCGTCAACGTGCCCGTCGCCCTCGTGGTCCTGCTGATCGCCCCGGCGGTCATCGCCGAGTCCCGGGACGGCGGTGAGCGCCCCCGGCTGGACCTCCCCGGCGCCCTCACCGTCACCCTCGGTCTGCTGGCCGTAGTACTGGGCCTCACCCAGGCTGGCGAGCACGGCTGGGGTTCGCCGTACGCACTGGGCACCCTCGGCGCGGGAGTTGCCCTCCTGCTCGTCTTCGGTGCCGTGGAACACCGGGTGGCCCAGCCCCTCGTCCCGCTGAGCGTCCTCCGCAAGCGCACCGTCGCCTGGGGGAACCTGGCCGGTCTCGTCGCCTTCCTCACCGAGACCTCCCTCGTCTTCCTGCTGACCCTCTACCTCCAGAAGGTGCTCGGCTTCTCCCCGCTGGCCGCCGGACTGTCCTTCGGCGTGCTCGGGGTCGGCACGGTCGCCGGTGGCACCCTCGCGCCGAGGGTCATCGGACGGATCGGCAGCCGGCGGACGCTGATCGTCGGAGGAGTCGTCCAGGCGGTGTTCACGGCCGCGCTGCTCGGCCTCGGCACGTCTCACGCCTCGCTCTGGCCGCTGCTCGTCGCCACCTTCGCGGGCGGTGTCGGCAACATGCTCGTCATCGTCGCCTTCATGGTGACCGCCACGTCAGGTCTGACCGACGGCGAACAGGGCCTCGCCACCGGCCTCGCGACCATGACCCAGCAGATCGGCATCACGATGGGCACCCCGGTGATGAGCGCGATCGCCACCGGCGCCATGACCGGCACGGGCACGCTCGCGGTTCTGACCGGCCTGAAGACGGCGATCGCGGTGAACTCGGCGCTCGTGCTCCTGGGGGTGCTCACCAGCGCGGTATTCCTGCGGGGCGGTTCCGGGCGGACGTCAGTGGCGGGAGACGGGCCTGGGGCGTGAGGCGGTCTGGAGGGGCGGGCATGGGCGCTTTCGCCCGGGTGCAACGAGTCGCGCAGGGTGTTTTCGCGGGATCCCGCCGTGGGGGTGCGGGTCCGCCGTGGCCGGTCGCGCAGTTCCCCGCGCCCCTGGGGAGTGGCAGTCGACCGGCGCCTTCAGGAACTCCCCGGGAGCCCGCCTCCCGCTACACCGGTCAGTCCAGATGCGTCGGCGCGAACATCCGCAGCACAGCCGGAAGCACGACCACCGAAGGCCCCGGCGAGGCCAGCGCCTTCGACAGGTCCGCCTCCAGGGTCTCGGCGGAGGTCAGGACGCCCGGTACCCCGAAGGACTCCGCCAGGGCGACGTAGTCCGGGCGGGTCAGTTCCGTGGCCGTCGGTTCGCCGAAGGCGTCCGTCATGTATTCGCGGAGGATGCCGTAGCCGCCGTCGTCGACGATCAGCCAGGTGACGGGCAGGTCGTACTGCCGGGCCGTGGCCAGTTCCGCGATGGAGTACAGCGCGCCGCCGTCGCCCGACACCGCGAGGACCGGGCGGCCCGGGTCGGCCGCCGCCGCGCCGAGGGCGGCGGGGAAGCCGTAGCCGAGGCCGCCCGCGCCCTGGGCGGAGTGCATGGTGTTGGCGCCGCGGGGGTCGAAGGCGGACCAGGCCCAGTAGGCGAGGATCGTCATGTCCCAGAAGGACGGGGAGCCCGCGGGAAGCGCCCTGCGGACCGACGCCAACACGTCCTGTTCCAGGGTGAGTTCCTGGGAAGCGATGCGCGCCGCGACTCGGGACAGTACGTCACGGACCCGTTCCGGCGCCGTCGCGTCCGTCCGCTCCTCCACCGTCTCAAGGAGCGCCTGGAGCGCCAGGCGGGCGTCCGCGTGGATGCCCAGTGCCGGGTGGTTGGACTCCAGTTTGCCGAGGTCCGCCTCGATCTGGACGACCCGGCCGCGCGGCTTGAACGTGTGGTAGTTCGAGGAGAGTTCACCGAGGCCGGAGCCGACGACCAGCAGGACGTCCGCGTCCTCCAGGAAGTCCGTCGTGTGCCGGTCCTCCAGCCAGGATTGGAGGGACAGCGGGTGCTCCCAGGGGAAGGCACCCTTGCCGCCGAAGGTGGTCACCACGGGGGCCTGAAGCGCCTCCGCCAGCTGAAGCAGCTTGCCCGAGGCGTCCGACCGTACGACTCCGCCGCCCGCGATGATCGCGGGACGCTCCGCACGCGACAGCAAGTCCGCCGCCACCGCCGTGAGTTCGACGCGCGGGACCAGTTCCTCCGGCGTCGCGTCCGGCGCCGTCACCACCGGCAGCGAGGTCTCCGCCAGGAGCACGTCCTGCGGGATCTCCACCCACACCGGGCCGTGCGGGGCCGTCAGCGCGGAGCGCCACGCCTCCGCGATGGCCGACGGGATCTGCGACTGCGAGCGCACCGTGTGAACCGACTTCACCACGCCCCGGAACGAGGCGGACTGGTCCGGGAGTTCATGCAGATAGCCGTGGCGGCCACCGCCGAGTCCCGCCGTCGGGATCTGGCTGCTGATCGCCAGGACGGGCGCCGACGCCGACGCCGCCTCCTGGAGCGCGGCCAGCGAGGTCAGCGCGCCCGGACCGGTGGAGAGCAGCAGCGGTGCCGCCTCCCCCGTGACCCGGCCGTACGCGTCCGCCGCGAAGCCCGCGTTGTTCTCCACCCGCAGGCCGATGTAGCGCAGCGAGGAGCGGCGCAGGGCGTCGAACATGCCGAGCGCGTGCTGGCCGGGCAGGCCGAAGACGGTCGTCGCGCCGAGCCCGGCCAGTGTCTCCACGACCAGGTCGCCGCCGTTGCGGCCGGGCGGGGGATTCAGGGCCGCCTCGGTCTGTGCCTCGGTCGGGCGGAGTACCAGGTCGTGGTCGTGCGTCACTGGGGTTACGCGTCCTTCCGGGCCGCCGCGATCTGACGGCTCATGATGGTGGTGAGTTCGTACGCGGTGTGGGACGCCGCGACCGAGGTGATCTCGGCGTGGTCGTACGCCGGGGCGACCTCGACCACGTCCGCCGAGACCAGGTTGCACGAGGCGAGGCCGCGCAGGATCTCCAGCAGCTCGCGGGAGGTCATGCCGCCCGCCTCGGGGGTGCCGGTGCCGGGGGCGTGGGCGGGGTCGAGGCAGTCGATGTCGATGGAGATGTACAGCGGGCGGTCCCCGATGCGCTGGCGCAGCTGGTCGGCGACCTCGTCGGCGCCCCGGCGGTAGACGTCCGCCGAGGTGACGATGCCGAAGCCCATCTTCTCGTCGTCCGTGAGGTCCTGCTTGCCGTACAGCGGGCCGCGCGTGCCCACGTGGGACAGCGCGGAGGTGTCGAGGATGCCCTCCTCGACCGCGCGGCGGAACGGCGTGCCGTGGGTGTACTCGGCGCCGAAGTACGTGTCCCAGGTGTCCAGGTGCGCGTCGAAGTGGAGCAGCGCGACCGGGCCGTGCTTCTTGGCGACCGAGCGCAGCAGCGGCAGCGCGATGGTGTGGTCGCCGCCCAGGGTCATCAGACGGGCGCCGGTGCCGAGCAGGTCGTCGGCGGCGGCCTCTATCGTCTCGACGGCCTCGTTGATGTTGAACGGGTTCACGGCGATGTCGCCGCCGTCCGCGACCTGCGCGAGGGCGAAGGGGGACGCGTCCTGCGCGGGGTTGTACGGGCGCAGCAGCCGGGACGCCTCGCGGATGGCGTTGCCGCCGAAGCGGGCGCCCGGCCGGTACGAGACGCCGGAGTCGAACGGCACGCCGACCACGGCGACGTCGGCGCGGCCGACCTCGTCGAGGCGGGGCAGCCGGGCGAAGGTCGCGGGGCCCGCGTAGCGCGGGACGCGGGAGGAGTCGACGGGCCCGCGGGGCGTCTCGGAGCTGCTCATCGTGAAATGCCTTCTTTCCTGCGCTTCGTCGCGCATGTACTGCTTTCCGTACGACTCTACTGGTGAGCCGGTACCGGTTCGGACGCGAGTTCGGGGGACTTCCCGGCGAGGCGGTCGCGCCAGACGGCGAGGACGCGCTCGTCGGTGGGCTTGGTGGCCAGCGAGACGACGACGTAGGCGACGAGGGAGGCGAGGAGGCCGTAGTAGACGGGCTCGTTGGCCAGGATGCCGTAGGAGGCCATCAGGCCGATCACCGCGAGGCCGCCGACGATCACGGAGGCCAGCGCGCCCTGCACGGTGCCGCGCTTCCACAGCAGGCCGCCGAGGATGGGCACGAGCAGACCGCCGACGAGGAGGTTGTACGCGACGGTCAGCGCCTCGACCACGTTGTTCAGGGCGATGGCGGTGCCGATCACCGCGAGGCCCATGATCAGGATGAAGACGCGGTTGCCCTTGACCTCGTCGTGCGGCTCGTCCGAAGAGGAACCCGGGCGGACCAGGCCGCGCAGCCGCGACCAGATGTCGTTGTTGGCGACGGTCGCGCAGGCGATCAGCGCGCCGGAGGAGGTGGACATCACGGCGGCGAGGGCGGCGGCCAGCACCAGGCCCCGTACGCCGATGGGGAGTTCGTCCTTGACGATGGTCGCGAACGCGTCGTCCGGGTTGGCCAGCTTCGGGTAGAGGACCTTGGCGGCGGTGCCGATGACCGAGCCCGCGACGGCGTAGGCCAGACAGTAGGTGCCGGCCACGGTGCCGCCCCACTTGGCGGTGCGGTCGTCGCGGGCGGTGAACACGCGCTGCCAGATGTCCTGGCCGATCAGCATGCCGAAGGTGTAGATCAGCACGTAGGTGAAGATCGTCTCGCCGCCGATGCCCAGCGGGTCGAAGTACGCGGTGGGGAGCTTGGCCTTCATCTCGGAGAAGCCGCCCGCCTTGACCACGGCGATGGGCAGCAGCAGGAGCAGGACGCCGATGGTCTTCACCACGAACTGCACCATGTCGGTGAGCGTGATCGACCACATGCCGCCGAGGGTGGAGTACGCGACGACGATCGAGCCGCCGAGGACGATCGCGAGGGTGCGGTTCATGTCGAACAGCACGTCGAAGATCGTGGCGTAGGCGATGGTCGAGGTCACCGCGAGCATGAGGGTGTACGCCCACATGACCACGCCGGAGATGAGACCGGCCCGGCCGCCGTAGCGCAGGTCCAGCATCTCGGAGACGGTGTAGACCTTCAGGCGGGCGATACGGGCCGAGAAGAACACCGAGAGGGCCAGCAGGCCGAGGCCGATGGCGAACACCATCCAGGCGCCGGAGAGGCCGTACTTGTAGCCGAGGCCGACACCGCCGATGGTGGACGCGCCGCCGAGGACGATCGCGGCCATGGTGCCGGAGTACATCGCGGGGCCCAGGCGGCGGCCCGCCACCAGGAACTCGCTCTTCGACCTGGCCCGGCGCATCCCCCACCAGCCCATGGCCAGCATTCCGACGAGATAGACGACGATCACTGTGTAGTCGACGGCCATGAGCGGGGCCCTCCTTCGCGCGCAGTCCGGTGGCGTGTCGTGCGGTGTCGTGGGGGTGCGACGGCAGCGGCTTCACGGGGACATCCGCCCGTACCCGTGGCTGCCGTTCCGCCTAGACATTAGGTGGCCGGAAAGCGACTGCGAAGTGTACGTTTCATCCACTCGAACGGGGTGGTACGGAGGAATCGCACATCATGACGGACCCGATCGCCCCGGCCGTGCCGCCGACCCCGCCCGTGCCGCTCTCCGCCCTGCTCGCGCGCGAGGACCTGGGGCTGCGGCAGATCGCGGGCCCCGAGGACCCGGACACGGTGATCCACTGGGCGCACACCTCGGAGATGGCGGACCCGTACCCCTATCTCCTGGGCGGCGAGCTGCTGCTCACGGCGGGGGTGCACGTGCCGGAGGCGGCGGGCTCGGATGGGGGCACCCCCTGCTCGAGCGAAGTCGAGAGCTTGGGGGCGTATTTCCACGACTACGTCTCCCGGATCGTCGCGGCCGGCGGCGCCGCCCTCGGCTTCGGCCTCGCCCCGGTGCACGACACGGTGCCGCGCGCGCTGGTCGCCGCCTGCGAGGCGCACGGACTGCCCCTCCTGGAGGTGCCCCCGCGCACGACGTTCTCCGGCATCGCCCGCGCCGTCTGGCAGCTGATGGCGCAGGCCCGCCTCGCCGAACTCCGCCGCGTCACCGAGGCCCAGCAGAGCCTGGCCGCCGCCGCCTCCCGCCCCGACCCGGTCCCCTCCGTCCTCCGCCAACTCGCCCAGCGCCTCTCGGGCCACGCGGTGCTGTACGGCCCCGACGGCACGGCGATCGCCACGGCGGGCCGCGTCCCGGCGACCCCGGGCGCGCGGGAGGCCCTGGACCGGCTGGCGTCGGTGGTACGGCCGCTGCCGGGCCCGGCGACGCCGGAGGGCGAGGGCGGGGAGCGCCCGGCTGCCGGAACGGCTCGTGGGAGCACCCGCGCGGAGCGGTCCACGGGCGGGGACGCCCGCGCGGAGCGGTCCACCGGCGGAGAGACCCACGCGGAGGGGCCCACGGGCACACCCGAAGCCCAGCCGGGCACCGCCCCCACACCCCGCCCCACCCCCACCTCCGCCACCGACACCCACCGCGGCACCCACCTCGCCGCCTACGCCCTCGGCACCGGCGGCGGGTTCGTGCTCGGCGTCGCGGCCACGCGGCGGACCCCCGGGGACCACACCATCGCGTCCGTCGCCGCCGTGCTGCTCTCGCTGCTGACCGGGGAGCATCAGAGCGGGGCCGGGGCGGACCGGTCCTCGGCGCTGGTGCGGATGCTGCTCGGGGCAGGGGCCGAGGAGGTCGTGCCGTTGCTGCGGCCGGGGCGGGAGGAGCCGTGGGTCGTCGTGCACGCGCGACCGGAGGGGCGGGCGCCCGATGCCGTGGCCGCCGCCGCGCTCGGGGCGGCGCTGGGCTCGCCGCTGACCGACCTCGCGCGGGACGTCGTACGGGTGCTGGTGCCCGGAGGGCGGGAGCCGGAGCCGCAGCCCGGGTGGACGCTCGGGGTGAGCGCGCCCGCAGGGCCGGCGGGCTGGCCGGCCGCCGACGCGCAGGCGGCCCGTGCGCTGGCCCGCGCCCGCGCGACCCGGACCGCGCTGGTGCGGCACGGTGCCCGGCCGGGGCTCGCGGACCTGGTGCCCCCGGCGGACGCCGAGGCGCACGCCCGCGCCCTGCTCGCCCCGCTCGCCGCCGGACCCGCGCTCGCCGAGACACTGCGCGCCTGGCTTTCGCTGCACGGCAGTTGGGACCGTACGGCGGTCGCGCTGGGCGTCCACCGCAACACCGTGCGCCAGCGGATCGCCCGCTGCGCGGCCCTGCTCGGGGCCGATCTGGACGATCCGGACGTACGGATGGAGTTGTGGTTCGCGCTGCGCCGCGGCTGAGGCCCGCGCTCGCCGAATGCCGGAGACGGCACCCGGCCCGCTGCCCCACAATGGGGGAATGCCGATACCCGGGACACCCAGCCGCGCCGAGCTGGTCGAGCATCTGGTGAGAACACGTATCGCGGGCGACGTCGCCACGCCCCGCGAGAACAACCTCTCCCACTACCGCAGGCTCGCCAACGGAGACCGTAACTTCTGGCTCGGGTTGGAGCTCGGCGAACGCTGGTCCGACGAGCAGGACGTGCTCGCGGTGATGGCCGAACGCGTCGGTGTGAACGACGATCCCGGGCACCGCTACGGCCAGGACACCATCGACCCCGAGCTGACCGTGGACGCGCTGGACCGCATGGCGGCCCGGCTGCGCAAGGCGGCCGGGAGCGAGCAGCGGGTGCTGTTCGCGACCGGGCACCCCGGCGGGCTGCTCGACGTGCACCGCGCCACGGCCGCCGCGCTGCGCGCCGCCGGCTGCGAGATCGTCGTCATCCCCGACGGACTGACGACGGAGGAGGGGTACGTCATGCAGTTCGCGGACGTGGCCGTCCTGGAGCACGGCGCGACGCTCTGGCACACCCACTCCGGGGAGCCGATGCGCGCCATCCTCACCGGACTCGAGCGCGCCGGGCGCCCGTTGCCCGATCTCGTGGTGGCCGATCACGGCTGGGCCGGTTACGCCGCGCAGCACGGCGTGGACGCGATGGGCTACGCCGACTGCAACGACCCGGCGCTCTTCCTCGCCGAGTCCGAGGGCACCCTCCAGGTCGCGGTGCCGCTCGACGACCATGTGATGAGCCCTCGCTTCTACGACCCGATGACGGCCTATCTCCTGGCAGAAGCGGGGCTGTAACGCGCCGAGCGCGATGCACGGCCCCGCGAAGGGCCGCACATCGCGCTCAGATCGCGGTGAGTGAGTCAGCGTCCGTGACCGCCACCATGGCCGCCACCGTGACCGCCGCCGTGACCGCCGCCATGGCCGCCACCGTGGCCGTAGCCACCGTGCCCGCCACCATGGCCGTAGCCGCCGTGACCGTAACCGTCGTGACCATAGCCGCCATGACCGTAGCCGCCGTGACCGTGGCCGTAGCCCCAGTTACCCCAGCCCCAGTCGTTGTCGTTCCACCAGTTGTTGTGGTGGTAGCGGCCCCAGTTGTTGCCCCAGTTGTTGTCGTTCCAGCCGTTGTTCCAGCCGTTGTGGTTCCTGCCGCCCCAGTCACTGCCGTAGGAGCTGCGGTCGTTGTTGTGGGACGGGGCTGCAGAGGCGGTGCCCGCGGTGCCTATCGCGGCTCCTCCGGCCAGCAGCAGGCCGGTGGCGGACATCGCGACGAGGCGCCTCGTGCGCTGTGATCGCATGGGAATACCTTCCATCTCCATCGTCTCTCGCGTGTCCCCAGGCTGGGGGCGAGGTGGATGGCCGTCGCCGCGAACAGGAAGATGCGGCGCGGTCTTCAGATGTCACCGCAATGTCTGAGCGGCACGATGTTGGACCACCGACGCCTGCCAGTCATCCGTACGCTGTGCGTCTCATCCGTACGCTGTGCGTCATCGGGTGCTGCGGCTGAGGATCCGGGCGTCCGGAAGCTCGTCGGCCGGGCAAACCGTGCGTTGCGGCTTTCACTGATAGAGCCTAGTACCCCATGCGCCACTCGTCACTTCGAGCAACCATGTATCTGACTGAACCGTCAAGTCCCCTTTGGTAAAAGGTTGTTGACGGCGCCGTTTCAGTGCGGGACGCGGACGACACCCTCCTGGACGACCGAGATCGCGAGCTGTCCGTCGCGGGTGAAGATACGGGCCTGACCGAGGCCCCGGCCGCCGTGCGCGGACGGTGACTCCTGGTCGTAGAGCAGCCACTCGTCGGCACGGAAGGGGCGGTGGAACCACATCGCGTGGTCCAGCGAGGCCCCGACCACGTCGCCGACGGCCCACCCTCCGCGTCCGTGCGCGAGCAGCACGGAGTCGAGCAGGGTCATGTCGGAGACGTAGGTGGCGAGGACGACGTGCAGCAGGGGGTCGTCGTCCAGTTTGCCGTTGGTGCGGAACCAGACCTGGCTGTGCGGCTCGCGCGGGGTGCCGAACTCGCCGTACGGCGGCTCGTCCACGTAGCGCAGGTCGATCGCCTCGCGCGCCTCCAGGAAGCGCTCGACGATCTCGGGGGCGAGGTGGTCGTAGCCGCGCAGCCGCTCCTGGGAGGTGGGCAGCGTGGCGGGGTCGGGCGCGTCCGGCATGGCGGACTGGTGGTCGAGGCCGTCCTCGAACGTCTGGAAGGACGCCGACAGATGGAAGATCGGCTTGCCGTGCTGGACGGCGACCACGCGGCGGGTGGTGAAGGAGCGGCCGTCGCGGATGCGGTCGACGCTGTAGACGATCGGCGCTCCGGGGTCGCCCATGCGCAGGAAGTAGGCGTGCAGGGAGTGCGCGTGACGGTCGGCGGGGACGGTGCGGCCCGCGGCGACGAGCGCCTGGGCCGCGACCTGGCCGCCGAAGACGCGGGGGACGACGGCGGAGCGGGACCGCCCGCGGAAGATGTCCTCCTCGATCCGCTCGAGGTCGAGCAGATCGAGGAGGTCCTGAAGTGCCTGGCTCATGACGTGTAGTTGTATCGGCCAGTCATTGCGGGGGCCTTACAGGCCCATGTCCTTGGCGATGATCGTCTTCATGATCTCGCTGGTGCCGCCGTAGATGCGGTTGACGCGGTTGTCCGCGTACAGGCGGGCGATCGGGTACTCGTTCATGTAGCCGTAGCCGCCGTGCAGCTGGAGGCAGCGGTCGATCACGCGGTGGGCGACCTCGGTGCAGAACAGCTTCGCGGAGGCGGCCTCGGCGGGGGTCAGCTCGCCGGCGTCCAGCGCCTCGGTGGCGCGGTCGGCCACGGCCTCGGCGGCGTCGACCTCGGCCTGGCAGGCGGCCAGCTCGAACTTGGTGTTCTGGAAGTGGGCGACCGGCTTGCCGAAGACCGTGCGGTCCTGCACGTACTGCTTGGCGAAGCGGACGGCGGCCTTGGCCTGGGCGTAGGCGCCGAAGGCGATGCCCCAGCGCTCGGAGGCGAGGTTGTGGCCGAGGTAGTAGAAGCCCTTGTTCTCCTCGCCGAGCAGGTCCTCGACGGGGACCTTGACGTCCACGAAGGCGAGTTCGGCGGTGTCGGAGGTCTTCAGGCCGAGCTTGTCGAGCTTGCGGCCGACGGAGTAGCCCTCGGACTTGGTGTCCACGGCGAAGAGGGAGATACCGAAGCGGCGGTCGTCCTCCTTCGGGGCGGAGGTGCGGGCGCAGACGATGACCTTGTCGGCGTGCACACCGCCGGTGATGAAGGTCTTGGCGCCGTTGAGGACGTAGTGCGTGCCGTCCTCGGAGAGCTTGGCGGTGGTCTTCATGCCCGCGAGGTCCGAGCCGGTGCCGGGCTCGGTCATCGCGATGGCCCACATCTCCTCGCCGGTGACGAACTTCGGCAGGAAACGCTTCTTCTGCTCGTCCGTGGCCAGCATCTTGATGTACGGCAGGGCGAGCAGCACGTGCACGCCGGAACCGCCGAACTGGACGCCCGCGCGGGCGGTCTCCTCGTAGAGGACGGCCTCGAACTTGTGGCTGTCCATGCCCGCGCCGCCGAACTCCTCGGGGACATTGATCCCGAAGATGCCCAGCTCACCGAGCTTGTAGTAGAAGTCGCGCGGAGCCTGACCGGCCGCGAACCACTCGTCGTAGACGGGCACGACCTCGGCCTCGATGAAGGCCCGCAGGGTCTCCCGGAACGCCTCGTGATCCTCATTGAAAACCGTACGGCGCACGCCGCCACCTCCACGTACCTCGGCATGACATCGGGCATGTCTAAGCGCTTGCTCAACCGAAGATACCGGCGAGTACGAGGACCCGTCCAGGGTGAGCTTCCCCACCCCGAACGACGACGAGGGTCAGCTACCGGCCTTGCCGTACCGCCGGAAGTCACCGGTGTCGATCAGCCAGGGGCCGAAGGGGACCGTGTCACCGAAGATGTAGGCGTCCTTGCGGGCGTAGCGGCCCTTGCAGGGGTCGGAGTGGACCTCGATCGTGCCGGTGCGGGGGTCGACGGTCAGGTGGTGGGCGATGCCCATCGCGGCAAAGGCGGTCGGCCTCGCGGCGTTCCCCTCTGCCAGGGTGGCGATTTCGGCGGACGCCGGCACGTGCGAGGCGTCCACCGCCGGGCCGTCCTCGTCCAGGGCGACCCCGGGGACGACCGCCAGGTCCGGGTGGAGCATCCGGCCCAGTGCGGGGTGCTCGATGTGCGGGGACGCGCAGATGTGGTCCGGGTGGGTCGCGCGGAGCTGCCGGTCCACCTGCTCGCGCAGTCTGCGGACGATCCCCGCGTGGCGTTTCGGGCGGCTTCTCAGGGCCAGCGAGGGGCCCTCGGGCCCGATCTCGACGCGCCACGCTCCTTCGAGTCCCTCGGCGAAGGCGCCCAGTTCATCGGCGAGCACGCGCATCCCGGCATAGTCCACGGCCGCAGCGTACCGGCGGAGCCGTCACGCACCCGCCGCCGCGAACGCCCCCCGCGCCATCCGGTGCAGCAACGCTGCCGTGGCCCCCCGGCCGGGGAGCGTGCCCGCTCGGCCCAGGTGGGGGGTGGAGTTGAGGAGGCCGAAGACGGAGTGGACGGCGGAGCGGGCGGCGGGTTCGGTCAGGGCGGGGTGGGTCGCGCGGACGACCTCCACCCAGAGTTCGACGTACTGGCGCTGGAGCTGGCGGACGAGCTTGCGGTCGCTCTCGCGCAGGCGGTCCAGTTCGCGGTCGTGGAGGGTGATCAGCGGGCGGTCGTCGAGGGCGAAGTCGATGTGGCCCTCGATGAGGGAGTCCAGGACGGCGGAGGCGTCCGCGCGGCCGTCGGCCTCCGAGAGGCGGCGCCGGGCGCCGGTCAGCAGCTGGCCGCTGATGCCGACGAGCAGCTCGGCGAGCATCGCGTCCTTGCCGGGGAAATGGCGGTAGAGACCGGGGCCGCTGATGCCGACCGCCGCTCCTATCTCGTCCACGCCGACGCCGTGGAAGCCGCGCTCGGCGAACAGGCGCGCGGCCTCTCTGAGGATCTGCTGGCGCCGGGTCGGGGCGTCGGTTCTGCTGGCCATGCGGTTCATTCTAGACAGCGAGGTTAGCGGTCGTTAACCTGAGGGAAATGCGTTAACGCTCATTAACAAGGTGAGGGGTTCGCAGGATGCACGAGGCACCGGAGCTGACGAGCGCGGCGGATCCCGCGTCGGAGGCCTGGCGGGCCAATGAACAGGCCCATCTCGCCCTCGGCGAGGAGCTGCGCGCCAAGCTCGCGCAGGCCGCCCTCGGCGGCGGCGAGAAGGCGCGCGCCCGCCACACCGCGCGCGGCAAGCTGCTGCCGAGGGACCGGGTGGACACACTGCTCGACCCCGGCTCCCCCTTCCTGGAGCTGGCCCCCCTCGCGGCCGACGGGATGTACGACGGACAGGCCCCGGCCGCCGGAGTCATCGCCGGGATCGGCATGGTCAGCGGCCGCACCTGCGTGATCGTCGCCAACGACGCCACGGTCAAGGGCGGCACCTACTACCCGATGACGGTGAAGAAGCACCTCCGCGCCCAGGAGGTCGCCCTCGACAACCGCCTCCCCTGTATCTACCTGGTCGACTCCGGCGGCGCCTTCCTCCCCATGCAGGACGAGGTCTTCCCCGACCGCGACCACTTCGGCCGCATCTTCTACAACCAGGCCCGCATGTCCGCGGCCGGCATCCCGCAGATCGCCGCCGTCCTCGGCTCCTGCACGGCCGGCGGCGCATACGTCCCGGCGATGAGCGACGAGGCGGTCATCGTCCGCAACCAGGGCACGATCTTCCTCGGCGGCCCCCCGCTGGTGAAGGCCGCCACCGGCGAGGTCGTCACCGCGGAGGAGCTGGGCGGCGGCGAGGTCCACTCCCGTGTCTCCGGCGTCACCGACCACCTCGCGGAGGACGACGCCCACGCCCTCAGGATCGTGCGGAACATCGTCGCCACCCTCCCCGCCCGCAAGGACGCTCCCTGGGAGGTGATCCAGGCCGTCGAGCCGAAGGTCGACCCCTTCGGGCTGTACGGCGCGGTCCCGGTCGACTCCCGCACCCCCTACGACGTCCGCGAGATCATCGCCCGCGTGGTGGACGGCTCGCGGTTCAGCGAGTTCAAGTCCGAGTTCGGCCAGACCCTGGTCACCGGCTTCGCCCGCATCCATGGTCACCCCGTCGGGATCGTCGCCAACAACGGCATCCTCTTCTCCGAGTCCGCCCAGAAGGGCGCCCACTTCATCGAGCTGTGCGACCAGCGCGGCATCCCGCTGGTCTTCCTCCAGAACATCTCGGGCTTCATGGTCGGCAGGGACTACGAGGCGGGCGGCATCGCCAAGCACGGCGCCAAGATGGTCACCGCGGTCGCCTGCACCCGCGTACCGAAGCTGACGGTCGTGGTCGGCGGTTCGTACGGCGCGGGCAACTACTCGATGTGCGGCCGCGCCTACTCCCCCCGCTTTATGTGGATGTGGCCCGGCGCCAAGATCTCCGTCATGGGCGGTGAACAGGCCGCCTCGGTGCTCGCCACGGTCAAGCGCGACCAGCTGGAGGCGCGCGGCGAGGAGTGGTCCGCCGAGGCCGAGGACGCCTTCAAGGCGCCGATCCGCGCGCAGTACGAGGGCCAGGGCAGCGCCTACTACGCCACCGCCCGCCTCTGGGACGACGGCGTGATCGACCCGCTGGAGACCCGCCAGGTCCTGGGCCTCGCCCTGACGGCCTGTGCCAACGCGCCGCTGGGAGAGCCCCGGTTCGGCGTCTTCCGGATGTGAGAGGGAGGGGAATCGTGTTCGACACAGTGCTGGTCGCCAACCGGGGCGAGATCGCCGTCCGGGTGATCCGGACGCTCCGCGCGCTCGGCGTGCGCTCGGTGGCGGTCTTCTCCGACGCCGACGCGGACGCGCGGCACGTCCGGGAGGCCGACACGGCGGTCCGGATCGGCCCGGCGCCCGCCGGGGAGAGCTATCTCTCGGTGGAGCGGCTCCTTGAGGCCGCCGCCCGCACCGGCGCCCAGGCCGTCCACCCGGGCTACGGCTTCCTCGCGGAGAACGCGGGCTTCGCGCGCGCCTGCGAGGAGGCGGGCCTGGTCTTCATCGGCCCGTCCGCCGACGCCATCGCCCTCATGGGCGACAAGATCCGCGCCAAGGAGACGGTGGCGGCGGCCGGGGTCCCGGTCGTACCCGGCTCCAGCGGCAGCGGGCTGACCGACGCCCAACTGGCCGACGCCGCCCGCGAGATCGGCACCCCCGTGCTGCTCAAGCCCTCGGCGGGCGGCGGCGGCAAGGGGATGCGTCTCGTCCGGGACGTCTCCGTCCTGGAGGAGGAGATCGCGGCCGCCCGCCGCGAGGCCCGCGCCTCCTTCGGCGACGACACGCTGCTGGTGGAGCGGTGGATCGACCGCCCCCGGCACATCGAGATCCAGGTCCTGGCCGACGGCCATGGCAACGTCGTCCACCTCGGCGAGCGCGAGTGCTCCCTCCAGCGGCGCCACCAGAAGGTCATCGAGGAGGCGCCCAGCGTCCTGCTCGACGAGGCGACCCGCGCCGCGATGGGCGAGGCGGCCGTGCAGGCGGCCCGCTCGTGCGGGTACCGGGGCGCGGGCACGGTGGAGTTCATCGTGCCGGGAGGCGACCCCTCCTCGTACTACTTCATGGAGATGAACACCCGCCTCCAGGTGGAGCACCCAGTCACCGAACTCGTCACGGGCCTGGACCTGGTCGAGTGGCAGCTCCGGGTCGCCGCCGGTGAGCCGCTGGGCTTCGCCCAGGAGGACGTGACGCTCACCGGGCACGCGGTGGAGGCCCGCATCTGCGCGGAAGACCCCGCGCGCGGCTTCCTCCCCTCCGGCGGCACCGTCCTGCTGCTCCGCGAGCCTCAGGGCGACGGGGTGCGCACGGACTCCGGCCTCTCCGAGGGCACTGAGGTCGGCAGCCTGTACGACCCGATGCTCTCCAAGGTGATCGCCTACGGCCCCGACCGCGCGACGGCCCTGCGGAAGCTGCGCGGCGCCCTGGCGGAGACGGTCACCCTGGGCGTGCCGACCAACGCGGGGTTCCTGCGGCGGCTGCTGGCGCATCCGGCGGTGGTGGCGGGCGAGCTGGACACCGGGTTGGTGGAGCGGGTGGTGGACGAGCTGGTCACCGCCGGGGTTCCGCCGGAGGTGTACGCGGCGGCGGCGTTGCTGCGCCAGGCGGCACTCGCCCCGGCGGCAGGGGCCGGATGGGTGGACCCGTTCGGCGCAGCCGACGGCTGGCGGCTCGGCGGGGCGCGGGCGTGGACACCACACCCCCTTCGCGTGCCCGGCCACGAGCCGGTGACCGTGCGGGTGCGGAGCACCGCCGACGGCGGGCTGGAACTGCTGCCGGACGGCGCCACTGCCCCGCTCCGAGCGACTCCGGGGGCATTCTCGGCGGACGGGCACCGCTTCGCGTTCGAGCTGGACGGGGTGTCCCACACCTTCGCCGCACCGCCGGACGGCACCTGGTTGGGCCGCGACGGCGACGCCTGGCAGATCCGCGACCACGACCCGGTGGCCGCCTCGCTCACCCGCTCCGCGCACGCGGGCGCCGACTCGCTGACCGCGCCGATGCCCGGCACGGTGACCGTGGTGAAGGTGGCCGTGGGCGACGAGGTGGAGGCCGGACAGAGCCTGCTGGTGGTGGAGGCGATGAAGATGGAGCACGTCGTCTCCGCCCCGCACGCGGGCACGGTCGCCGAACTCGACGTGACTCCCGGCAGCACGGTCGCCATGGACCAGGTCCTGGCGGTCATCGAGCCGAAGGAGGCGGCGGAGTGAGCACCGACGGGCTGCCCATGGTCGTACCGGCGCCGGATCTCCCGGCCCGGGTGCGCATCCACGAGGTGGGCGCGCGCGACGGCCTGCAGAACGAGCAGACGGCCGTACCGACGGCGGTGAAGGCGGAGTTCGTCCGCAGGCTCGCCGACGCGGGCCTGACCACCATCGAGGCGACCAGCTTCGTGCACCCCAAGTGGGTGCCCCAACTGGCCGACGCGGAGGAGCTGTTCCCGCTCGTCGGCGATCTGGCGGTGGACCTGCCCGTACTCGTGCCCAACCAGCGCGGCCTGGACCGGGCCCTCGCGCTCGGGGCCCGCCGGATCGCGGTGTTCGCGAGCGCCACCGAGTCCTTCGCCAAGGCCAACCTCAACCGCACGGTGGACGAGTCGCTGGCCGTGTTCGAGCCGGTGGTGCGCCAGGCCAAGGACGCGGGCGCGCACGTACGCGGCTATGTGTCGATGTGCTTCGGCGACCCGTGGGAGGGCGCCGTCCCGCTCCACCAGGTCGTCAAGGTGTGCACGGCGCTCAGGGACATGGGCTGCGACGAGCTGAGCCTCGGCGACACCATCGGCGTCGCCACCCCGGGCCATGTGCTCGAACTGCTCGCCCTGCTCAACGAGTCGGGGGTGCCGACGAACACCCTCGGCGTGCACTTCCACGACACCTACGGCCAGGCGCTCGCCAACACCTACGCCGCTCTCCAGCACGGCGTGACCACCGTCGACGCCTCCGCAGGGGGCCTGGGCGGCTGCCCCTACGCCAAGTCCGCCACCGGGAACCTCGCCACCGAGGACCTGGTCTGGATGCTGCACGGCCTCGGCATCGAGACCGGCGTCGATCTCGGCCGCCTGACCGCGACCAGCGTGTGGATGGCCGAGCAACTGGGCCGCCCGAGCCCCTCCCGAACCGTCCGTGCCCTCGGCAAAACGACTCAGCCCGACAATAAGGACCAGTGATCAGCGTGACTCCACCCACGTGTGAACGCGCGGGCTTCCTGTGTCGGTGGCTAAGCCGCCGCGCAGAGGGCCGGCCCGGCCCTGTTGAGGACGTTCGTCGCGCCGACGTGGTCCGCGTTCGCGGTGTACCCGCACGCCGTGCACTGGAACCTTTCCTGGGTGACGCGGTTCTCCTTCGCGACATGCCCGCATTCGGGGCACGTGCGGGAGGTGTTGCGCGCGTCCACCGGGACCACCAGGCGACCGGCACTCTCAGCCTTGTTCGCCAGGATTCCGAGGAACTGCGCCCAGCCCGCGTCGAGGATGCTGCGGTTGAGTCCGGCCTTCGAGGCGGCACCGTTCGGCAGGAAGCCGCCGGGCTGCTCGGGGTCGGCCTTGGGTGCGGGGCTTTTGGTCATGCCCGCTGTGTTCAGCCGCTCGTGCGCGATCACGTCGTGGCCGGTGACGAGCGCGCGGGCGGTCTTGTGGTGGAAGTCGGCGCGCTGCCGCCGGATCTTGCCGTGCAGCTTGGCGACCTTCCGGGCGGCGGCCCGATGTGCCTTGGTGCGCCGCCGGGTGCGCCTGGGGAACGTCGCGAGGTGCCGCTGCGCTTCGGCCAGTTCGCCGGCCACGGCTTTCAGGAAGCGCGGGTTGGCGACGTGCTCACCGTCCGAGGTGGTCAGGAAATGGGTGACGCCCATGTCGATGCCGACGACCGCCCCTGTGGGCGCAAGCTCCTCGGCGGGCACCTCGTCGCAGGCCAGGACGACGTACCAGCGGTTCCCCTCACGCTTCACCGAGATCGTCCTGACGCGGCCCCGCACGGGCCGGTGCTGGTGCACACGGACATGGCCGACGCCCTGGAGACGCAGGCGGGTCTGGGTGTCGTGCGGGGTGGAGTCCCAGCGGCAGCCGTCGCCGTCCCTGGGGAAGGTGACGGTGTCGAAGTGTCCGACGCCCTTGAACCTGGGGTAGCCCGGAGTCTGCCCGGCCTTGACCCGGCGGAAGAACGCCTGGAACGCCTTGTCGAGGCGGCGCAGGGTGGCCTGCTGGGACGAGAACGACCAGCGGCCCTGACGTTCCGGGTCGAACGCGCGGATCTCTTTGAGCTGCGCGGACTGGTCCCCGTACTTGATCGAGGTCTTCGACGTGTGCCGGTAGGCGTCCCGGCGCTCCTGCAACGCGCCGTTGTACAGCGAGCAGTGATCCCGCAGCATCTCACCCAGCGCAGTCGCCTGACGGACCGTGGGACGCAGGAGGAACTTGTACGCGCGGATCACCGGTCCCGCCTCCGCTCCACCCGGAGACCCTCGGCGAGGAGAACGCACGCGGCCGCATTGATCGAGATGCCGACACGCTCGGCGTACTCCTCAACCTGCCGCTTCAACTCGGGAGCAACACGAAGGTTCAACGACTCCCGGCGATCACCCCTAGCCACAACCAAGATGCTACCAATTTTGACAGCGGATCAGGTTCAGGAACCGGACGCTGCACTGCCCCGCAGCGCGGCTTCCGATTCCATTCCCCCACCGGCTGAAGCCGGTGGGGCCCTTGAAAGGACTCCGATGAACCACCGTCTCAGCCCCGAGCTGGAGGAACTCCGCCGCACGGTGGAGGAGTTCGCGCACGACGTCGTGGCGCCGAAGATCGGCGACTTCTACGAGCGGCACGAGTTCCCGTACGAGATCGTCCGCGAGATGGGCCGCATGGGCCTGTTCGGGCTGCCGTTCCCCGAGGAGTACGGCGGGATGGGCGGCGACTATCTGGCGCTCGGCATCGCGCTGGAGGAGCTGGCCCGGGTGGACTCGTCCGTGGCCATCACCCTGGAGGCGGGCGTCTCGCTCGGCGCCATGCCGATCCACCTCTTCGGCACCGAGGAGCAGAAGGCCGAGTGGCTGCCCCGGCTGTGCGCGGGCGAGATCCTGGGCGCGTTCGGACTCACCGAGCCGGACGGCGGCTCGGACGCGGGCGCGACCCGTACGACGGCCCGCCTGGACCCGGACACGAACGAATGGGTGATCAACGGCACCAAGTGCTTCATCACCAACTCGGGCACCGACATCACCGGGTTGGTCACGGTGACGGCGGTGACCGGCCGCAAGCCCGACGGCAAGCCGCTGATCTCCTCGATCATCGTCCCCTCGGGCACGCCGGGCTTCACGGTCGCGGCGCCGTACTCCAAGGTCGGCTGGAACGCCTCCGACACCCGTGAACTGTCCTTCCAGGACGTCCGCGTCCCCGCCGCGAACCTGCTCGGCGAGGAGGGCCGCGGCTACGCCCAGTTCCTGCGCATCCTCGACGAGGGCCGCATCGCCATCGCCGCGCTGGGCACCGGGCTCGCCCAGGGCTGCGTGGACGAGTCGGTGCGCTACGCCAAGGAGCGGCACGCCTTCGGCCGCCCCATCGGCGCCAACCAGGCCATCCAGTTCAAGCTGGCCGACATGGAGATGAAGGCCCACACGGCCCGCCTCGCCTGGCGCGACGCGGCCGCCCGCCTGGTCGCCGGCGAGCCCTTCAAGAAGGAGGCCGCCATCGCCAAGCTGTACTCCTCCACGGTCGCCGTCGACAATGCCCGCGACGCCACCCAGATCCACGGCGGCTACGGCTTCATGAACGAGTATCCGGTCGCCCGCATGTGGCGCGACTCCAAGATCCTGGAGATCGGCGAGGGCACGAGCGAGGTCCAGCGCATGCTGATCGCCCGGGAACTGGGGCTGACGGGCTGAGGAGACGGTCCGGCACGCAAGGGAGGCCGAGGTGATCCGCGGGGGTGACGCATCCCACCCCCGCGCTCACCTGATGTCACGTCAACTCGCGCCGTTCTCAATAGAGTTGGGGACATGACACCTCGCCCCGTACGCCCCGCACGCCTCCGCTCGCGAGCGGTCGCCGCCCTCACCCTGGCCGCTTTCCTGGCCGGTGGCGGCACCGGCTGTTCGGTGCTGGAGGACACCGCGCGGCCGGACGGTACGACCCGGGCGGCGGCGGAGCTGCCGGCCGACCGGGACCGGGCGCGCTCGAAGGAGAACGCCCAGGCGTTCCGAGCCTGGACCGAGACGCACGGCACCGAGGCACAGAAGGCCGCCGCCGCCCGCGTGGACCGCGTCATCGGCACCTGGGACGCGCAGGCGGGCAACGCCTATGTCTCCACGGACATCGGCGGCGGCCGGACCCCGGTCGCGGACCCGCAGGGGGCGGCGGACGCCATCGCCGAGGCGTTCTCCTCATGGAAGGACTCCGCGGCCGGATTCGTCTCCGTCTACGACGTCTACGGCCATGCCGTCGTCACGAATCACAGGTTCTGACGGCCCCTCGGGCATCACTTCCGCACCGGACCGCCTCTGTTACCCCCTGGACAATGGGCAAGGTTAGGCTAACCTTGCCCCGAACCAGTCCGGCGGGCGATCAGCCCCGGTCGAAAGCAGTCACTCCATGTCCCACACGCGTACCACCCTCACTCGTCGCGGTCTGCTCGCTGCGGGCGGCGCTCTCGGGCTCGGCGTCGCACTCGCCGCCTGTGGGGACGACAAGGGCAAGAGCGGTGGCACCGCGGGGCAGGCCAAGCCCGCCAAGTCCGGCGCGTGGAGCTACAAGGACGACCGCGGCACCACCGTGAAGCTGGACAGCGTCCCGACGAAGATCGTCGCCTTCACCGGCATCGCCGCCGCGCTCCACGACTACGGCATCAAGGTCGACGGCGTCTTCGGCCCGACCACGACGAAGGACGGCAAGGCCGACGTGCAGGCCGGCGACCTGGACGTCAAGAAGCTGACGGTCTTCGGCAACGTCTGGGACCAGTTCAACATCGAGAAGTACGCCGCCTTCGGCCCCCAGGTCCTCATCTCCACGACCTTCGACGACAAGGGCACCCTCTGGTACGTGCCCCAGGCGTCCGCCGCGAAGATCGCCAAGCTGGCCCCGAGCGTCGCGGTCTCCGTCTTCGACCGCCCGCTGTCCCAGCCGCTGCAGCGCGTGTGGGAGCTGGCCGAGTCGCTGGGCGCCGATATGAAGGCCGCCGAGGTGACCGCCGCGAAGAAGCGCTTCGAGGCCGCCTCCGAGCGCCTGCGCAAGGCCGCGAAGTCCCGCCCGGAGATCAAGGTCATGGCCGGCTCCGCCGCCCCGACCGTCTTCTACGTCTCCGGCACGAACCTCTCCGCCGACCTGGAGTACTTCAAGTCCCTCGGCGTGAACTTCGTCGAGCCCTCGGAGTCCGCCAAGAAGGCCACCGGCGGCTGGTTCGAGACGCTGAGCTGGGAGAACGTCGACAAGTACAAGGCCGACATCATCATGATGGACGACCGCTCCTCGGCCCTCCAGCCCGCCGACATCACCAAGGCCACCTGGAAGAAGCTGCCCGCGGTCAAGGCCGGCCAGGTCATCCCGCGCTCCGCCGAGCCGATCCTGTCCTACGCCAAGTGCGCCCCGCTCCTGGAGAACCTCGCGAAGGCCATCGAGACGGCGAAGAAGGTCGGCTGACCCTCCTCTTCCTGACCTTCAGGAGCCCCGCATGACGACGGCCCCGGCCGCCCGACCCCGAAGCGCGTTCCAGGCTTCACGGAGAAGGCGGCCGGGGTCGCGTGCGGGACGGCTCGCCGCCGGGGCGGAACGGGCCGGACACCGCATCGCCGCCGAGGCGGGGCAGGTCGGACACCCCGTCCCTGATGCGGCCGGGAGGCCCGAACACCGCAGTCACGCACGGGCGACGGCACCGGAGCCCACCCGGACGACCCGCCCCCGCACCCCGGACGGAGACGGCGGCACCCGGCCCGCGCCCGCCTCTCACCGGTTCACACGGCCCACCACGGGCAGCGATCATGACGCACCTCCCGCAGCACGGCGCACCATGGACGGACCCCCGCCTCCCGGCGCCCGGGAGGTTCCGCCGAGCAGCGTCGGCGCAGAAACCCGCATCCCAACTCCCGTGCGAGCGACCACCGGCGACCCCACCCGGCCCCACGCCCGTCCGGCTTCGGACGACCGCGCGCACCTCCCTGGACGAGCCCGCAGAGGCGCCCACGCCCCCGGGCTCTCCGCCGCTCCCCGCACGGGCGCACACGAACAGCCACACCCCCTCCCCCACCGGGCATCCGCCGACGCCGAACACCCCACCGGCCCGCCCCTCACCCCCCGATCACCGGCCCCGCCACAACCGCCCCACCAGGCCATAGCCGGCCCCGCCGCGGACGCCCCGCCACCGACGCCTCATCCGTCGAAGCCGAGCGCAGCGCTCACGTGACCCCCGTCACCACACCCCCGTGATCACTTCCGAGCCAACTTAGGTTAGGCTAACCTAAGTTGATGTTCCCGCACGGACAGTCCCCTCGGAGGACCCCCACATGCGCTCGCACCTGCTCAATGGCCTCACCGCGGAGCACTACCGCCGCTCCGTGACCGAAGGAGTAGAGCGGGTGGCGGCCAAACTCGCCACCACCGAACGTCCGTTCACCGGCGTCACCGTCGACGAGCTCACCCCCCGCATCGACGCCGTCGACCTGGACCGCCCGCTCGGCGACACCGCCGCGGTCCTGGACGAACTGGAGGAGCTGTACCTCCGCGACGCCGTCTACTTCCACCACCCCCGCTACCTCGCCCACCTCAACTGCCCCGTCGTCATCCCGGCGGTGCTCGGCGAGGCCGTACTCTCCGCCGTCAACTCCTCGCTGGACACCTGGGACCAGTCGGCCGGCGGCACGCTCATCGAGCGGAAACTGATCGACTGGACCACCGAGCGCATCGGCCTCGGCGAGAACGCCGACGGGGTCTTCACCTCCGGCGGCAGCCAGTCCAACCTCCAGGCCCTGCTGCTCGCCCGCGAGGAGACCAAGGCCGAATCCCTGGACAAACTCCGGGTGTTCACCTCCGAGGTGAGTCACTTCAGCGTGAAGAAGTCCGCGAAACTGCTCGGCCTCGGCCCGGACGCGGTGGTGACCATCCCCGTGGACCACGACAAGCGGATGCACACCGTCGCGCTCGCCCACGAGCTGGAGCGCTGCGCCGAAGACGGCCTCGTGCCGATGGCCGTCGTCGCCACCGCGGGCACCACCGACTTCGGCTCCATCGACCCGCTCCCCGAAATCGCCGCGCTGTGCGAGCAGTTCGGCGTGTGGATGCACGTGGACGCCGCCTACGGCTGCGGACTGCTCACCTCGCTCAAGCACCGCGACCGCCTGAACGGCATCGAGCGCGCCGACTCGGTCACCGTGGACTACCACAAGTCCTTCTTCCAGCCGGTGAGTTCGTCCGCCCTCCTGGTACGCGACGTGGCCACCCTGCGCCACGCCACCTACCACGCGGACTACCTCAACCCGCGCCGCATGGTCGAGGAGCGCATCCCCAACCAGGTCGACAAGTCCCTCCAGACCACGCGCCGTTTCGACGCGCTCAAGCTGTGGATGACGCTGCGCGTGATGGGCGCCGACGGCATCGGTGAACTCTTCGACGAGGTCTGTGAGTTGGCCCAGGAGGGCTGGAAGCTGCTCGCGACGGACCCGCGTTACGACGTGGTCGTGGCGCCGTCCCTGTCCACGCTCGTCTTCCGCTACATCCCCGCCGGTGTCACCGACCCCGCCGAGATCGACCGCGCCAACCTCTACGCCCGCAAGGCCCTGTTCGCCTCCGGTGACGCCGTCGTCGCGGGCACCAAGGTCGGCGGCCGCCACTACCTGAAGTTCACCCTGCTCAACCCCGAGACCACCGCGGCCGACATCGCCGCCGTCCTCGATCTGATCGCCGGCCACGCCGAGCAGTACCTGGGAGAGTCCCTTGACCGCGCTTCCTGAAGCCAGCCCCGTCCTCGACTTCGTGGGGATCGGCCTCGGTCCCTTCAACCTCGGCCTGGCCTGTCTCACCGAGCCCGTCGAAGAGCTGAACGGCGTCTTCCTCGACTCCAAGCCGGACTTCGAGTGGCACGCCGGGATGTTCCTCGACGGCGCCCATCTCCAGACGCCGTTCATGTCGGACCTGGTCACCCTGGCCGACCCGACCTCGCCGTACTCCTTCCTCAACTACCTGAAGGAGAAGGGCCGTCTGTACTCGTTCTACATCCGCGAGAACTTCTACCCGCTTCGGGTCGAGTACGACGACTACTGCCGCTGGGCCGCCAACAAGCTGACCAGCGTGCGCTTCGGCACGACGGTCACCGAAGTCACCTACGAGGACGGCGTGTACGCCGTGCACACCGACGCCGGTGACACCTACCGCGCCAAGCACCTGGTCCTCGGCACCGGCACCCCGCCGTACATCCCCGAGGCGTGCCAGGACCTCGGCGGCGACTTCCTGCACAACTCCCGCTATCTCCAGCACAAGGCGGAGCTGCAGAAGAAGCGCTCCATCACCCTGGTCGGCAGCGGCCAGTCGGCGGCGGAGATCTACTACGACCTGCTCAGCGAGATCGACGTCCACGGCTACCGGCTGAACTGGGTCACCCGCTCCCCGCGCTTCTTCCCGCTGGAGTACACCAAGCTCACGCTGGAGATGACCTCCCCGGAGTACATCGACTACTTCCACGCGCTCCCGGAGGACACCCGCTACCGGCTCGCCACCGCGCAGAAGGGCCTGTTCAAGGGAATCGACGGCGAGCTGATCAACGAGATCTTCGACCTGCTCTACCAGAAGAACCTCGGCGGCCCGGTCCCCACCCGCCTGCTCACCAACTCCGCGCTCACCAGCGCCCGTTACGAGGACGGCACCTACACCCTCGCCTTCCGCCAGGAGGAGCAGGGCAAGGACTTCGAGCTGGAGAGCGACGGCCTGGTCCTCGCCACCGGCTACCGGTACCGCGAGCCGGAGTTCCTCAAGCCCGTCCGCGACCGCCTGCGTTACGACTCCCACGGCAACTTCGCCATCGGCCGCGACTACGCGATCGACGTCACCGGCCGGGGCGTCTTCCTCCAGAACGCCGGCGTCCACACCCACAGCGTCACCAGCCCCGACCTGGGCATGGGCCCCTACCGGAACGCCTCCATCATCCGGGAGATGCTCGGCAGGGAGATCTACCCGGTGGAAAAGACCATCGCCTTCCAGGAGTTCGCCGTATGACCTTCACGATCCGCCCTCTCGACCCCCTGAAGGACGCGCGTCTCGTGCACCGCTGGGTCACGGACCCGAAGGCCGCGTTCTGGATGATGCAGGACGCGCGCCTGGTGGACGTCGAGCGTGCCTACATGGAGATCGCGGCCGACGCGCACCACCACGCCTTCCTCGGTCTGGACGAGGCCGGGACGCCGGTCTTCCTGATGGAGAGCTACGACCCCGCCCACCGGGAGCTGGTCGGGCTGTACGAGCCGGAGGAGGGGGATGTCGGGATGCACTTCCTGGTCCCGCCCACGGACACGCCCGTGCACGGCTTCACCCGGTCGGTGATCACGGCCGTGATGGCGCATCTGTTCGCGGCCCCGGCGACCCGGCGCGTGGTCGTCGAGCCGGACGTACGGAACAAGGCCGTGCACGTGCTCAACGAGGCCGTCGGCTTCGAGGCCGAACGCGAGATAGAGAAGCCGGAGAAGCGCGCCCTGCTGAGCTTCTGCACGCGGGAGCGGTTCGAGGCGGCGACGGGGGTGGCCGCATGACCCTCGCCGACTCCGTCGCGCACCTCTCCCCCGAGCGCTGGGACCAGGCCAACCGCCTGCTGATCCGCAAGGCCCTCTCCGAGTTCGCCCACGAGCGGCTGCTCACGCCCCAGGAGGGCGGGGAGGCCGGGGCGGCCGGGGAGCGATACGTCGTCCGCAGCGACGACAAGCTCACCGCGTACCGCTTCTCGGCCGTCCGCCGGGGCCTGGACCACTGGCAGATCGACACCGACTCGATCACCCGTGACCGCGAGGGCACCGAACTCCCGCTCGCCGCCCTGGACTTCTTCATCGAGTTCAAGGAGTCGCTCGGCCTGAGCGACGAGATCCTGCCGGTGTACCTGGAGGAGATCTCCTCCACCCTGTCCGGCACCTGCTACAAGCTCACCAAACCCCGCGTCACCGCGAAGGAGCTGGCGGCCGGCTCGTTCCAGGAGATCGAGACCGGGATGACCGAGGGCCACCCGTGCTTCGTCGCGAACAACGGGCGGCTCGGCTTCGGTGTGCACGAGTATCTGGCGTACGCGCCGGAGACCGCGAGCCCGGTGAAACTGGTCTGGCTGGCCGCGCACCGCTCGCGTGCCGCGTTCACGGCCGGGGCGGGCGTCGAGTACGAGGAGTTCTTCCGGCGGGAACTGGGCGAGGCCACCCTGGAGCGGTTCCGGGGCGTCCTCACCGGACAGGGCCTCGACCCGGAGGACTATCTGCTGATCCCGGTCCACCCCTGGCAGTGGTGGAACAAGCTCAGCGTGACGTTCGCCGCCGAGGTGGCCCGCCGCCATCTGGTGTGCCTGGGCGAGGGCGAGGACGAGTATCTGGCCCAGCAGTCCATCCGGACCTTCTTCAACACCTCGCACCCGGAGAAGCACTACGTGAAGACGGCCCTGTCCGTCCTCAACATGGGCTTCATGCGGGGCCTGTCGGCCGCCTACATGGAGGCGACCCCGGCGATCAACGACTGGCTGACGCAGCTGATCGAGAGCGACCCGGTGCTCCGGGAGACCGGCCTGACGATCATCCGCGAGCAGGCGGCCGTCGGCTACCGGCACCTGGAGTACGAGCGGGCGACCGACCGCTACTCGCCGTACCGCAAGATGCTGGCCGCGCTGTGGCGCGAGAGCCCGGTGGCCTCGCTCGCCGAGGGCGAGTCGCTCGCGACCATGGCGTCGCTGCTCCACACCGACCACGAGGGCGCCTCCTTCGCGGCCGCGCTGATCGAGCGGTCCGGGCTCGCGCCCGACCAGTGGCTGCGGGAGTACCTGCGGGCCTACTACGTGCCGCTGCTGCACAGCTTCTACGCCTACGACCTGGTGTTCATGCCGCACGGCGAGAACGTGATCCTGGTCCTGGAGGACGGCGCGGTCCGGCGCGCGGTGTACAAGGACATCGCGGAGGAGATCGCCGTCATGGACCCGGACGCGGTGCTGCCGCCCGAGGTCCGGCGCATCCGGGTCGAGGTGCCCGAGGACACCAAGCTGCTGTCGGTCTTCACCGACGTCTTCGACTGCTTCTTCCGTTTCCTCGCGTCCGACCTGGCCGCCGAGGGCGTCCTCTCCGAGGACGGCTTCTGGGGCACGGTCGCGGAGATCACCCGCGAGTACCAGGCGGCGAACCCGCAGCTGGCGGAGAAGTTCGCGCAGTACGACATGTTCGCGCCGGAGTTCGCGCTGTCCTGCCTGAACCGGCTCCAGCTGCGGAACAACAAGCAGATGGTGGACCTCGCCGACCCCTCCGGCGCGCTCCAGCTCATCGGCACCCTGGAGAACCCGCTCGCCGGGCGCTGAGGGCGCCCATCAGGGCACAGAAACGACGGGCACCCCGGAGTACGGTCCTCCGGGGTGCCCGTTCCCGTACTCCCCGGCCTACTTGGCCTTGCGCGCCACCGTGAAGTGGTCGATCCGCTCGCCGGTCTCCGCGATGCCCGACACGGTCAGCGTGGCCGTGCGCCCCTTCGGCGCGGGCGTGACGTCCACGCGCAGGAAGGAGTAGTCGAGGTAGCGCACCCGGGACCAGGTGACGGACTCGTTGCGCTTGCCGTCCTTGAGGTTGACGAAGGAGGCCACGGACTCGACCTCGTGCTCGTGCCCCTCGTAGGAGTCCGGCGCGGTGAAGGCGTACAGGCTCCGCCCGGCCGCGCCCGCCGTGACGTAGACGACGCCCTCGGTCTCCGGGTAGGCCGTGCCGCCGACGGGGAGCTTCTTGACGACCTTGTCGCCCTTGATCACGTCGGTGCGCTCGTACTGGTGGTTGTGGCCGTTGATGACCAGGTCCACGGTGTACTTCTCGAACAGCGGCACCCACTCCTCGCGCACCCCGCCCTCGGAGGCGTGGGCGGTGGAGGTGCAGTAGGCGCAGTGGTGGAAGAAGATCACGACGAAGTCGACGTCCTTCGCGGCGCGGTACTTCTTCAGCTGGGTCTCCAGCCACGTGGTCTGGGTACCGCCGGAGATGCCGAGGTTCGCCGGGATCTCGTACGAGATGTCGTTGGCGTCCAGCGAGATGACGGCGGTGTTGCCGTAGACGAAGGAGTAGACGCCGGGGAGGTTCCGGTGGTCGGGGCCGTTGTCGGGGAGGGTCCAGCGGGCCTCCTCGCCGCCGTAGCCGTTGGGCGAGTACCAGGCCTCCATGTCGTGGTTGCCGTAGGCGGGCATCCAGGGGATCTGCTTGGCGACGGACTCGGTCTGGTGCAGGAACTGGTCCCAGGTGCGCGAGTCGAAGCCGGTGTCGGTGGTCTTTCCGGCCCCGGCGGGGTCGCCGTAGGCGATGTCGCCCGCGTGGAGGTGGAAGGCGGGGTTCTGGCCGAGGATCAGGGCGTTGTTGGCCAGGCCGTGGTAGCCGACGCCCTCGTCGCCGAAGGCGGTGAAGGTGAAGGGCTTCTTCCCGGCGGGGGCGGTGGTGAAGGTGCCCAGCGTGCCGAGGAGGTGGGGCGCGGCGGGGTCGAAGCCCTGGTGGCCGACGCCGTAGTAATAGGTCTGCCCGGGGCGCAGACGGGTCAGCCTGGCGTGCAGGTAGTACTGGGTGTGGTCGCCGCTCGCGCCGACCCCGGCCGGGGTGTGCAGGGTGCGGACCTCGGCCTCGATCTTGCGGGAGAGGTCCCAGGGGTGGGCGCCGATCCGGATGAAGGGCCGCTTGACCGCGACGGGCACCTGCCAGGAGACGGTGACCTCGGTGCGCGGGTCGTTGCCCCAGGCCAGATGGCGTCCGAAGGGGGCGACGAGGGCGCCGTCGACGGTCTCGGCGGGGCGGTGGGCGGGGATCGTGGCGGCGGTGGCCGGGGCGGCGGCCGCGGCCTGGGTGCCGGAGACGAACGCGCCCCCGACGACGGTGCCCAGGGTCACGGCGCCGCCTCTGATCATGTTCCGCCGGGAGAATCTGGCGCGCAGATACTCGTGCCGCTCGGCCATGCTCATGCGCTCGGCCAGCTTCTCGGGTACGCCCATACGAGGAATGTCCATGTCACCGAAAGGTGCCCGGCGCGGGCGACGCCGCCCAGGACGCGGAGTGGATTTCCGGCTAACAGCACCCCATCGGAGCCCCAACAGGCGCTTGCCCGATTTCGGGCAAGATTCTTGCGAAAGTCGCCGCCGTGCCCCAGGATCTACCGGGTGCACGAGGAACTTGTCGATCATCTGACGCGCTCCACCCCGCTGAACAGGGGCGAAGCGCTGCGGGTGATCCAGGACGTGCTGGCCTACTTCGACGAGACGACTCAGGAGTACGTCCGTCGCCGCCACCGTGAACTGCAGGCCGAGGGCCTGCGGAACACGGCGATCTTCGACCGGATCGAGGCGGACCTGAAATACCGGGCCGTGGCACCGCCGGAGCTGACGCTCAGGCAACTGCGCCGCATGGTCTACGGCTGAGAAACTCCAGGGCGAGGGAAGACTTCATATGTGCGGAATTGTCGGATACATCGGTAGGCGTGACGTAGCTCCCCTGCTCCTGGAGGGCCTCCAGCGCCTGGAGTACCGGGGCTACGACTCGGCGGGCGTCGTCGTCAGCTCCCCCAAGGCTCCGGCCCTGAAGATGGTCAAGGCCAAGGGCCGGGTCCGCGACCTGGAGGCCAAGGTCCCCGCGCGCTTCAAGGGCACCACCGGCATCGCCCACACCCGCTGGGCCACGCACGGCGCCCCGTCCGACGTGAACGCCCACCCGCACATGTCGGCGGACAGCAAGGTCGCCGTCGTGCACAACGGCATCATCGACAACGCCTCCGACCTGCGCCGCAAGCTGGAGGCGGACGGCGTCGAGTTCCTCTCCGACACCGACACCGAGGTCCTCGTCCACCTGGTCGCCCGCTCGACGGCCGAGAAGCTGGAGGACAAGGTCCGCGAGGCGCTGCGCGTCGTCGAGGGCACCTACGGCATCGCCGTCATGCACGCCGACTTCCCCGACCGCATCGTGGTCGCCCGCAACGGCTCCCCGGTCGTGCTCGGCATCGGCGAGAAGGAGATGTTCGTCGCCTCGGACATCGCCGCCCTGGTCGCCCACACCCGCCAGGTCGTCACCCTGGACGACGGCGAGATGGCCACCCTCAAGGCCGACGACTTCCGCACCTACACCACCGAGGGCACCCGGACCAGCTCCGAGCCCACCACCGTGGAGTGGGAGGCCGCCTCGTACGACATGGGCGGCCACGACACCTACATGCACAAGGAGATCTTCGAGCAGGCCGACGCCGTGGACCGCGTGCTGCGCGGCCGCATCGACGACCGCTTCTCCACCGTGCACCTCGGCGGCCTCAACCTGGACGCCCGCGAGGCGCGCCAGATCCGCCGCGTGAAGATCCTCGGCTGCGGCACCTCGTACCACGCGGGCATGATCGGCGCCCAGATGATCGAGGAGCTGGCCCGCATCCCCGCCGACGCCGAGCCCGCCTCCGAGTTCCGCTACCGCAACGCGGTCGTGGACCCCGACACCCTCTACATCGCGGTCTCGCAGTCCGGTGAGACGTACGACGTGCTCGCGGCCGTCCAGGAGCTGAAGCGCAAGGGCGCCCGCGTCCTGGGCGTCGTCAACGTGGTCGGCTCGGCCATCGCCCGCGAGGCGGACGGCGGCATGTACGTGCACGCCGGCCCCGAGGTCTGCGTGGTGTCCACCAAGTGCTTCACCAACATGACCGTCGCGTTCGCGCTGCTCGCCCTGCACCTCGGCCGCACCCGCGACCTGTCCGTGCGCGACGGCAAGCGGATCATCGAGGGCCTGCGCAAGCTGCCCCAGCAGATCACCGAGATCCTCAAGCAGGAAGAGGAGATCAAGGTGCTGGCGGAGCAGTTCGCCGACGCCCGCTCGATGCTCTTCATCGGCCGTGTCCGGGGCTACCCGGTGGCGCGTGAGGCCTCCCTGAAGCTCAAGGAGGTCTCGTACATCCACGCCGAGGCCTACCCCGCCTCCGAGCTCAAGCACGGCCCGCTGGCCCTGATCGAGCCCGCCCTGCCGACGGTCGCGATCGTCCCGGACGACGACCTGCTGGAGAAGAACCGCGCCGCCCTGGAGGAGATCAAGGCCCGCAGCGGCAAGATCCTCGCGGTCGCCCACCAGGAGCAGGAGAAGGCCGACCAGACGATCATCGTCCCGAAGAACGAGGACGAGCTGGACCCGATCCTCATGGGCATCCCGCTCCAGCTGCTCGCGTACCACACGGCGAAGGCCCTGGGCCGCGACATCGACAAGCCGCGCAACCTGGCCAAGTCGGTGACGGTGGAGTAGTCCACCCCCGCTGTCGGAGAACGGACCCCTACGTGCCCCACGTGGGGGTCCATTCATGTGCCGCCCCCTCGCCGACGGCCGTCACCCGCCGGCTGCGACACGCACCGAAGCCCCCGGCGGGGTACATGCCCCGCCGGGGGCTTCCGGACACCTGATTCAAGGGTCAACTGGGCGCACCGACAGGCGCGTTGAGCGTTCCGCGCTGCCGAACGCGCCCCTCGGAGGAACTCAGAGGACCTCGGAGGACCTCAGGGAATCACGATCACCGGACGCCGGGCCCGCTTGGCCAGCCGTCCCGCCACCGAGCCGAAGAGCCGGCCGACGAGGCCGTGGGTCGAGCCGACCACGATCGCGTCCGCCTCGTACTCCCGCCCGACCTCCTCGAGTTCGTGGCAGATGTCGCCGCCGCGCTCGACCAGGATCCAGGGCACCTCGGCGAGATGCTCCGCGCAGGCCAGCTCGAGACCGAGCACCTCGGTGCGATGGTCGGGAACGTCGACGAAGACGGGCGGCTCGCAGCCCGCCCACACGGTGGTGGGCAGCCGGTTGGCCACATGGACGATGATCAGGCCGGAGCCGGATCGCCGGGCCACGCCGATCGCGTAGGCGAGGGCGCGCTCGCTGGAGGTGGAGCCGTCGAAGCCGACGACCACTCCGTGCTGGAAGGCTGGATCGCAGGAAGGGCGTGTCTCTTCCGCCGCCAGGGGGTCGGCCGCCGTCGGTTCGGCAACCGGCCGCTTGCGGTCCGCGGGTTCGAAGAATTCGTGACCGGCCATGGCTGTCTCGGCGTTGTGATCCTTTTATGGGAGGGGGACATCGTGCGGCGGAGCTGTGTCCGGGATTCGTCTTCCCAAGCCCATACCCCCAAGGGTACGGCGGCACGCCTCCCGGGCCCAGATCTCCCGCACGCTCCGTGAGCGGCCCTCCGGGGTGCCCGGGGGGTTCCCCGGAGAATGCACGAGCGGCGCGCGGGGCGCAATGGTCGCTGCCCCGTACACGCGGTTTTGTACGGGATTGCTGGACGGGGCGGGACCGGTTCGGGGCCGGTCGGTGACCGTTGTACGGAAATCCGGGCCCGCGGTACGGAAATCCGGGCCCGCCCGGTGACCGACCGGGCCCGGCCGCGTTGAACCCCCTGAACCCGCCGCCCCAGGGAGCCCCGATGCCCGCACCCCGGCCCACCGCCGCACCGCGCGCCGAGTCGTCGGCTCCGCCCGTTCCGTCCACTCCCTCCGCTCCGCCCGCGTCGGACACGGTGCGTGACGTGATCGGCTGGGGTGTGTTCGGGTGTCTGCTCGTCCCCGTCGTCCTGCTGTGGTGCGGCAGCGCGCCGGTGACCGCCGCCGGCGCGGGTCTGGGCCTCACCGCCGTGACGGGAACGTGTTGGGCGCTGCTGCGCCACTTCGAGCGGGCCGCGGCGAAGGCGGAACGACAGACACCGGTTGACTGACCGGTTTCCGCGCCTCGGAACGCTGCTTTTCAGCCAACTTCTGAATATCGCTCCGGAGGGGGCGCAACCACCCCTCATCCCCCGTTCCACCTGCACAAACAGGGTCCACGAGACCCCACGCACCCTATGCGGTTTGGCCACCACGCCGAGGCGCACTTCCCTGCGCGGCCCACGAGTGCAACCCTTCGTGATCGAATGCTTCACGCCAAGTTGTCATGTCGACAATGCGTGACGTGGAGAACTGGCCACCGGCAGACCACGGCAGCCAGTAGATTCGATCTTGACTGTCTTACGGCGGGGGACTCGTGCAGGACCAAGGGGAAACGTGCAGTTGCGACACAACCGAGGAGCCGCGACCACCGAGGGGGGCTTAGCAGTATGAGCCACGACTCCACCGCAGCGCCGGATGCCGCGGCCCGGAAGCTCGCCGGGCGACGCCGCAAGGAGATCGTCGCGGTGCTGCTGTTCAGCGGCGGCCCCATCTTCGAGAGTTCCATACCGCTTTCGGTGTTCGGGATCGACCGCCAGGACGCCGGAGTACCGCGCTACCGACTGCTGGTGTGCGGGGGCGAGGACGGCCCGCTGCGGACCACAGGGGGCCTGGAACTCACCGCGCCGCATGGCCTGGAGGCGATCTCCCGTGCGGGCACGGTCGTCGTACCGGCCTGGCGTTCGATCACCTCACCACCGCCGGAGGAGGCGCTCGACGCCCTCCGCCGCGCGCATGAGGAGGGGGCCCGCATCGTCGGCCTGTGCACCGGGGCGTTCGTCCTGGCGGCGGCCGGCCTGCTGGACGGCCGACCCGCGACCACCCACTGGATGTACGCGCCGACGCTGGCCAAGCGCTATCCGTCGGTGCACGTCGATCCACGGGAACTCTTCGTGGACGACGGCGACGTACTGACCTCCGCGGGGACGGCGGCCGGGATCGACCTCTGTCTCCACATCGTGCGGACGGACCACGGCAACGAGGCGGCGGGCGCGCTCGCCCGGCGTCTGGTGGTCCCGCCGCGCCGCAGTGGCGGTCAGGAGCGCTATCTCGACAGGTCTTTACCAGAGGAGATCGGCGCCGACCCGCTGGCCGAGGTCGTCGCCTGGGCGCTGGAACACCTCCACGAGCAGTTCGACGTGGAGACGTTGGCGGCACGCGCCTATATGAGCCGCCGTACGTTCGACCGCCGTTTCCGCTCGCTCACCGGCAGCGCGCCGCTGCAGTGGCTGATCACCCAGCGGGTGCTCCAGGCACAGCGGCTGCTCGAGACCTCGGACTACTCCGTGGACGAGGTCGCGGGCCGGTGCGGCTTCCGCTCACCGGTCGCGCTGCGCGGGCACTTCCGCCGCCAGCTCGGCTCGTCGCCCGCCGCCTACCGGGCCGCCTACCGGGCCCGCAGGCCGCAGGGCGAACGGCCGGTCGAGCAGGAGTCGCCGTTGCCGCCGCCCGGGGTGTCCGGCGCCGGGCCGGTCGGTCTGGCCGGCCATGGCGTGGTCGGCCAGGTGCCCGCCGTACTGCACTCGGAGCGTTCGGAGCGTGACGGGGGAGTCCCGCTCCAGAGCCGCAGGCACGCGGCGGGCGCGGTGAGCCTGCTGCCGGGGGCGCGGGGCGGGGTCTGACCGCAGGGGATGCCGTACGGGTTCCCGTAGGGATATCGGAGGGAGGGGAGGAGGCGGAAGTCACACGCCTCCTCCCCTCCCCCATACCTCGCGCACGGCCGGGTTCAGCTGGGGTCGGCTCACCGTAAGGTGAGACACATGAACGATCGCATGGTGTGGATCGACTGCGAGATGACCGGCCTCTCGCTGTCCGACGACGCGCTCATCGAGGTGGCCGCCCTCGTCACCGACTCCGAGCTGAACGTGCTCGGCGAGGGCGTGGACATCGTCATCCGTCCGCCGGACTCCGCGCTGGAGACGATGCCGGAGGTGGTGCGCCAGATGCACACCGCGTCCGGCCTGCTGGAGGAGCTGGCCGGCGGCACGACGCTGGCCGACGCCGAGGAGCAGGTGCTCGCGTACATCCGTGAGCACGTCAAGGAGCCGGGCAAGGCCCCGCTGTGCGGCAACTCCGTCGGCACCGACCGCGGCTTCCTGCTGCGCGACATGCCCACGCTGGAGGCGCACCTCCACTACCGCATCGTGGACGTCTCCTCGATCAAGGAGCTGGCCCGGCGCTGGTACCCGAGGGCGTACTTCAACAGCCCGGAGAAGAACGGCAACCACCGCGCCCTGGCCGACATCCGCGAGTCCATCGCCGAGCTGCGCTACTACCGCGAGGCGGTCTTCGTCCCCCAGCCCGGCCCGGACTCCGAGACGGCCCGGACGATCGCCGCGAAGTACGTCCTGCCCCCGCAGTAACCCCCACACGGAAACGTGTGCGCGAGCACCCCCGAGAACCCTGTAGACTTCTTCTCGGCCGGTCGGGGAACGACAAGTTCAACCGCCGGTCGTGGTGGGTGTAGCTCAGCTGGCAGAGCACCTGGTTGTGGTCCAGGATGTCGCGGGTTCAAGTCCCGTCACTCACCCTGATGGAATTAGGGCCGATCCGTTTCGACGGATCGGCCCTAATTCGTTTCCGGAACAGGAAGTCCTCCTGCCACCCTCCCTGTCATGTCCGCACGAAATCGCCGCCTGCCCCGCGGGCGCGCCTGGCCGCTGACCACGACCGACATCACCGAGCACCTGGGCCCGCTCATGAGTGAGGTCAGACATCTGGACTTCCTCACCGGTCTGGACAGCGGGACCATCGTCCTGAGCGCGTCCTGGGTGGCCCCGGCCTCCCGCACCTACGGCGGCGGCGTCCACCCGGACTCGGTCGGCTTCTCCGTGGACGTCCACACGGTCCCCGCCACCGAGCGCGCCGCCACCCGCCTGGTCCTCCGCGACCAGGCCCTCCCCCAGCTCCACGCCTGGATCACCCAGGGCCTCACCGCCACCGAAACCTGGCGTCTGACCCGCCACCAGCGGTACTGGCACCTGGTCGACGGCTGGCTGACCCACGTGGACGAGACCGGCTAGGCGCCGGTCCGCCCGTCGACAAGTTCCCGTACGACATCGAGGTGACCGTTGTGCCGGGACGTCTCCTCGATGAGGTGAAGGATCACCCAGCGAAGATCGACGTGCCGCCCGTCCCCGATGGGTCGCTCGGCCTTCGCGTCCAGCTCGTGCTCGGACACCAGACGGCGGTAACGGGCGCTCTGCTCCTCGTACTCGGCGAGCAGGCGGGGCAACGGGACCTCGACCGCCGTCCGCATCTCCGGGTCCGGATCGTCGTCGGTGGCCCCAGCCAGCGGTCCCGCCAGCTCCTCCCCCAGGAACATCACCTGGAACCAGTAGTACTCCACCCACCGCAGATGACTGATCAACCCGCACAACGTCATCAACGGCGACCCCGGAAGCGGCGCCCTGCGAGCATCCTCGGCCGACACCCCCTCGCACTTGGCTCGCGCGGTGTCCCGGGCGTAGTCGAGGAAGGTGGTGAGCTGCGCACGCTCGTCCCAGGTGGGGGGCGTGTCGGTTCGTGGAGTCATCGGGGGAGTCTGGCGCGACTCGGAAGGCGTGTCGACTCAGTTCCTCTGGTGGTCCAGCGCCTCGATGGCCCGGCGGACGAGGGTGCGGGCATCGGGGCCGTAGACGGCCATGGAGCGGAGCTGTTCGAATGCCGTCAAGTGGAGGTCGATCTCCGACGGTTGGGTGATCCGTACGCGGGCGGACACCAGCTCGACGCTGACGAGGCGGTCGTCGTAGACGTGGAACGTCTCGCGTGGCCACTGCTGTCCGGCCGCCGTGTTCGTGGGGATGATGCCGAGCGAGACCTGCGGGAGGGCGCCGGCGGTGAGCAGGTAGCCGAGCTGTGCGGCCATGGCCTCGGTGTCGCAGACCCGGTAATGGAGGACCGGCTCCTCGACTGGGATGTGCAGGACTGTGCATCACGATGAAGTCGGGGCATCGGCTCGTCAAGACGGCCTGGGCATGGAAGCACACGGAAGAGCGAATGTCGCGCACAAACATGCACATCATTGGCCATGCAATGTGCCGCCTTCCTGGCGTCACCGGGGACCACCGACTCCGAGGGAGCCCCGTATGCACAACGGCCACGTCGCCCAGCCCGCCGCCCTCCCCTCCCGCAGCGATCCGCCCGATGCCGGCCGGGACTGGCTAGCCGGTGCGCACCCCTCTCCCGAGCAGGCCCGGCGGGAATGGACCAGGTGTGGCATCGCGCTGCTCCCGCTCGGCCCCCGTTTCGACGCCGTGCGCATTCCCGGCGATCTCCTCCACGCCGCTGTCGGCAGCGGAGACGTCGGCGACCCCCTCAACGGCCCCGTCATCCACGACGTACGAACCCTCGGCCCCACCTACTGGGCCCTGGTCCCCCACCAGGACGGCTGGCCCGGCGAACCGGAAGCCCCGCTCCTCAGCCACGGCACCTACCTCGGCGTCCCCGACCTCACCGTCAGCGGACCGCCCGGCTCCTTCTGGGTGACGCCGCCCCGCCGCCGACACCACCTGTGCCGCGCCGAGGACGTGCTGGCTCTCATCGCCCACGGCCGACGGGAGCTGGGGCAGCAGCACACCGGAAAAGCGGAAGCGTTGCGTGCGCTCGCGCGACAACTCCCCTCGCCCGACACCCTGCCCGACGACCGTCTACGGGGCCGTACCTGCGTCTGGTGCGGCACCCCGCTCACCACCGAGACCGCATTCCTTGACTTCGGCCAACTGTCCACGCCCCAGCGCTGGTTCCCACGCGCCTGCCGCCCCTGCACCGGCGAGCGGACCGAGCGCGCGCGGATGGACCGGGAGGGGCGGAAGTGAACCCCAACTCCGAGCCGCCGCCGTCGTACATCACCCCTGCCTGCGCCCGCTGCGGCCACCACTTCCAGCCCGGCGAGCCCTACGACGTCGTACCCGTCGAGTCCGGCACCGGCATCGCCCCGGACGCGTACCGCCACCGCGAGCCGTGCGCTCCCGCGAGAAGACGACGCTGACGACCCTCGACGTGCGGCGCCCGATCCGCCGGAGGCGACACCGCGGCCGGGTACCGTGCTGCGATATCGCTGCGGGGAGGGTCATATGTCGTACCGCTCCGGCGAGGCCCGCAAGCCGGTCGAGATCCTCTCCGAGGAAGGCGACGTCGAACTCGTGACCGCCAAGGGTGTCGAATCGATGGAGGAGACCGACTGCCTGCTGCGGTCCCACGCCAATGCCGCACGGCTCCTCGCCGCGGCTGAGCGCGTCCGCAAGCGCCACACGCTCATCGGCGGGACCACGGAGGAACAGCCCGCCGTGGTGAAAGAGAGCGACGACGAATGAGCCGGATCTGTTGCGACATGCAGGACCGCGAGGCCGACGCAACACCGTCGAACGCCGCATCGACCGCCTGAGAGGAACGTCAGTTCCAGGGCTCCCGACAGGGATCCTCGCCCAGCAGCCGCGCCGCGGCCACGCAGAGGTTCCTGCCGAAGATCTGGCTGCTGCCCATGTCGGAACCCCAGAGGTCGGACGCGGCCTGTGCCACAGCGCGCCAGGAGTGGTCCTCGTCGCAGCGCCAGGTGCGGATCTGGGCAGCCATCTCCGGGGTGAGCGTCGCCGGGGCGACAGGGTTGGGTGTCATCTCAGCGCCCGGACGGCGACAGAACGGTGAGCACGCCGGAGGGGATTCCCAGCAGGGCCAGCCGGGACAGCAGCGCCGTTTCCTGTTCCGGCGTGACCTCGAACCACAGGGCGGTTCCCGAGTCGCCGGCGCTGAAGATCAGGCGGCCGTCCTGCCGGGCTTCGGCGTGGATCGTGCAGGGGGCCAGGTCCGACAGGACTTCGAACTGGCCGTCGTCACGGACGTCGATGTCGATGCCCATCCGGAGGTCGGAGCGCGTGGAGCGGCTGCCTCGTGCGACCTCCTCCTGGGCCAGTGACACGGCGCGCTCGTACGAGGCGAGGACCTCGGGCGGCCAGGAGTCGTCGCTGTAGGCGTCGACGTGGGCCGCGTCGATGCTCGAACGCAGCACGTGAAGTGCTGCGCGATGAACACGCGCGGCGTCCGCCGGGCGAACTCCGTCACCGAGTACGAACTCGCGGACCCGGGCAGCATCCTGACTGATCACATGCAGGACCCTCCCACAGGCAGCAGGGCGACTCCACAGAAATAGCGCCGCGGCCTGATCGTCGTCGGACTCGGCTCAGCGGCAACCCGGGTACACCCCGCTACGCCGACTCCCGCCCCACCAGCTCCGTAGGCAGCACCACATGCCTCCGCTCCAACCCCCGCGCAGCCGCCGGACGGCGATCCGCTATCTCCTCCAGGAGCAGGCCGATCATCGCGCGGCCCATCTCCTCGATCGGCTGGCGGACGCTGGTCAGGGGTGGGTCCATGTGGCGGGCGATGGCGGAGTCGTCGTAGCCGATCAGCGCCACGTCGTCCGGGATGCGGCGGCCCGCTTCGCGCAGGATCTGGCGGGCGCCCGCCGCCGTGACGTCGGAGCCCGCGAAGACCGCGTCGAGGTCGGGGCGCCGCCGCAATAGCGCGGTCATCGCCCTCCGGCCTCCGTCCTCGGTGAAGTCACCTGGTTCCACCAGGAGTTCGTCCACCTCCAGCCCCGCCCCCCGCAGCGCGTCCCGGTACCCGTCCACGCGTCGCTGCGCGCCGTACACGTCCGGTCGGCCGGTGATGTGCGCGATGCGGCGGCGGCCCCGGGCGAGGAGGTGGGAGACCGCCGAGTGGGCGCCGCCGTAGTTGTCGGAGTCGACCGAGGTGAGGGTCTCGCCCACCGAGCGGGGGCCGCTGATCACGGCCGGGATCTCCAGGCGGTCGAGGAGGTCGGGGAGGGGGTCGTCGGCATGGACGGAGACCAGGAGGACGCCGTCGACGCGGTGGGCGGAGAGATAGTCCGCGAGGCGCTGCCGCTTGCGGTCGCTGCCCGCGAAGATGAGGAGCAACTGCCACTCGGTGTCGGCGAGTTCGGCGCCGACGCCGCTCAGCATGTCGGAGAAGTACGGCTCCGCGAAGAAGCGGGTCTCCGGCTCGGGGACGACGAGCGCGATGGAGTCGGTGCGGTTGGCGGCCAGCGCGCGGGCGGCGGTGTTGGGGACGTAGCCCAGCTCCTCGACGGCGGCCTCGACGGCGGCGCGGGTCGCGTCACTGACCCGGGGGGAGCCGTTGATCACCCGGGAGACCGTGCCCCGGCCCACCCCGGCACGGGCGGCAACCTCCTCGAGCGTGGGCCGTCCCCCGCTCCGGCCGCCCCGCGCTCCGTGGCTCGCCATGGACTCCGCCTTTCCCGCCGGCACCCGTACCCGTATCCGTACATCCATCGGCGGCTCACGCCGCCGCCCGCACCCGTACCGCGGGTCGTTCCCGCCCCTGGCCTGGAATCTAACAGTGCCCCGCACCACCGCCACCAGCCGCGTTCCACGCGGCCGTCCCGAGACTAATTAACAGCCCGATAACTGAAGGGACTTGGGAGTGCGCACTCCCTTGACACCCCGCGCCGGACGGACGACCCTTCAACACATCACTCGTGGGAGCGCTCCCACGGTACCTGACACCTACACATCCCGCACGTTCCCCGCCCGAGCCGCAGCGCGTACGAACGGGCCCAGCTCCAGCAGTAGTTCCATGCAGTTGGCCGGGGGGTCGGCACGTCAGGCAACAGGAGGACGCAATGCGCACGAGCATCCGCAGGTCTCGCGGAACGGTGGCCCTGATGGCCGCCGCCGCGCTGACCACGGGGCTGCTGGCCGGTTGCTCCAAGGACTCGGACGACGGCTCGTCGAACGCGGACGACGGCGGCAACGGCAAGATCACGCTGACCGTCGGCACCTTCGGCGTCTTCGGCTACAAGCAGGCCGGCCTGTACGACGAGTACACGAAGCTCCACCCGGACATCTCCATCAAGGAGAACGTCACGACCCGTACCGACGTGTACTGGCCGAAGGTGCTCACCCGCCTCCAGGCGGGCGCGGGCGCCGACGACATCCAGGCCATCGAGGTCGGCAACATCACCGAGGCCGTGGACACCCAGGCGAGCAAGTTCGTCGACCTCGGCAAGGACGTCGACAAGTCCCAGTGGCTGGACTGGAAGCTCGCCCAGGCCACCACCAAGGACGGCAAGCTCATCGGCCTCGGCACCGACACCGGCCCGATGGCGGTCTGTTACCGCAAGGACCTCTTCGCGAAGGCCGGTCTGCCCACCGACCGCACCAAGCTCGCGGAGCTGTGGAAGGGCGACTGGTCGAAGTACGTCGACCTCGGCAAGCAGTACATGAAGAAGGCGCCGAAGGGCACCAAGTACGTCGACTCGGCGGCCTCGGTGTACAACGCGGCCCTGGGCGGCGCCTCCGTGCGCAACTACGACAAGGACGGCAAGGTCGTCTGGGACAAGTCCCCCGGTGTGAAGGCGTCCTGGGACGCCGCCATGACGGTGGCGACCAGCGACATGTCCGCCAAGCTGAAGCAGTTCGACCCGACCTGGGACAACGGCTTCGCCAACGGCACCTTCGCCACCGTCGCCTGCCCGGCCTGGATGATCGGCTACATCCAGGAGAAGTCCGGTGACTCGGGCAGCGGCAAGTGGGACGTGGCGGCGGCCCCGGCCGCGTCCAACTGGGGCGGCTCCTTCCTCGGCGTGCCGACCTCCAGCAAGCACCAGAAGGAGGCCGTCGAGCTGGCGAAGTGGCTGACCGCGCCCGCGCAGCAGGCCAAGGTCTTCGCCAAGCAGGCCAGCTTCCCGTCGACCCCGGCGGCGTACGCGGGGCTGAAGCCCGCGCCCGCCACCGTCGCGTACTTCTCCGGCGCGCCGCTCACCCAGATCTTCTCCGACGCCGCGAAGACCATCCCGGCCCAGCCGCTCGGTCCGAAGGACAAGCCGATCGACGCCGCGATCAGCGACATCGGCATCCTCCAGGTCGAGCAGAAGGGCAAGTCCCCGGCCGAGGGCTGGAAGGCGGCGTCCGCCGAGATCAAGGACGTGCTCGGCCAGTGACGTCCAAAGAGGCTCTCGCGCATCCCGCGTCGAGCGCCGAGGCCGCGCCCGGCACCCCGCCGGGCGCGGCCCGGGGCGCTCGGGGTCGCGGTGCGCCGGCCGCGCCCGTCCCCTGGCGCAGCCGGCTCTACCGCTGGGACATGAAGGCGTCCCCGTACGCGTTCGTGTCCCCCTTCTTCCTGCTGTTCGCGGCCTTCACCCTGGTCCCGCTGCTCTACACGGCCTGGTACTCGCTGCACGACGTACAGCTCTCCGCGCTCGACCAGCAGAGCTGGGCCGGCCTCGGCAACTACCGCAACCTGCTGTCCTCGGAGTTCTTCTGGAACGCGCTGGAGAACACCTTCACCATCGGCGTGATCTCCACGGTCCCGCAGCTCCTGGCCGCGCTCTGGCTGGCCCACATGCTGAACTACCGGCTGCGCGGCTCAACCATGTGGCGCGTGGTGATGCTGACGCCGTACGCGACCTCGGTGGCGGCCGCGACGCTGGTCTTCACGCTGCTGTACTCGTGGGACGGCGGCATGGTGAACTGGATTCTCCACTTCGTCGGTGTCGACCCGGTCAACTGGCGTGAGTCCGACTGGGGTTCGCAGTTCGCGGTGTCCACGATCGTCATCTGGCGCTGGACCGGCTACAACGCGCTGATCTATCTGGCCGCGATGCAGGCGATCCCGGCGGACCTGTACGAGTCGGCGGCGCTGGACGGCGCCAACCGCTGGCAGCAGTTCCGGCACGTGACCATCCCGCAGCTGCGGCCGACGGTGCTGTTCACCATCGTGGTCTCCACCATCGGTTCCACCCAGCTCTTCGGCGAGCCGCTGCTGTTCGGCGGGGTCAGCGGGTCCAAGGGCGGCTCGGAGCACCAGTACCAGACGCTCGGTCTGTACATGTACGACCAGGGCTGGATCATCGGCAACCTCGGCAAGGCGTCCGCCATCGCATGGTCGATGTTCCTGATCCTGCTGATCGTCGCGGCGGTCAACCTGCTGTTCACCCGATGGCTGAGGAAAACGCAATGACCACCAGTGAACTGACCGTGACGAAGGTGGCGAAGCCCCTGCGGGCGCCCGGGCGGCGCCGGATCACGGGCGCGGGCAAGCAGCTGCACGCGGGCCCGGTGACGTACGTGGCGCTCACCGTGTTCGCGCTGATCTCGCTGGCTCCGCTGGTGTGGACGGCGGTCGCGGCCTCGCGCACCGGCGGGCGGCTCGCACAGACCCCGCCGCCGCTGTGGTTCGGCGGCAATCTGTTCAAGAACCTTGAGGCGGCCTGGGAACAGGCCGGGCTCGGCACTGCGATGCTCAACTCGCTGCTGGTGGCGAGCACGATCACCGTGAGCACGGTGGTCTTCGCGACGCTGGCCGGGTTCGCCTTCGCCAAGCTGCGGTTCCGCTTCTCGGGGCTGCTGCTCCTGCTGACCGTGGGCACGATGATGATCCCGCCGCAGCTCGCGGTCGTCCCGCTGTACCTGTGGATGAGCGACTTCGGCTGGTCGAACCAGCTCCAGACGGTGATCCTGCCGAGCCTGGTGACCGCGTTCGGCACGTTCTTCATGCGGCAGTACCTGGTGCAGGCGCTGCCCTCGGAGCTGATCGAGGCGGCGCGGGTGGACGGGGCGAGCAGCCTGCGGATCGTCTGGCACGTGGTCTTCCCGGCCGCGCGGCCCGCGATGGCGGTACTCGGCCTGCTGACCTTCGTGTTCGCCTGGAACGACTTCCTGTGGCCGATCATCGCCCTGAACCAGCAGAACCCCACCGTGCAGGTGGCCCTGAACTCGCTTGGCACCGGCTATGTTCCGGACCAGGCGGTGATCATGGCGGGCGCGCTGCTGGGCACGCTGCCGCTGCTGATCGCCTTCCTGCTGTTCGGCAAGCAGATCGTGGGCGGCATCATGCAGGGCGCGATCAAGGGCTGACCGGTTCCGTCAGGGGGCCGGGTCAGTGTCGCCCCGGCCCCTTCGCCCCTTCCCCAAGGTCCCCAAGGTCCCCCAAGGTCTTCCCGACTCTCGATGGGAGCGCTTCCATGCCCGACTCCTCCCCCACCGCCTCTCCGGTCACCTCCTCCACCACCTCTCCGGTCACCTTCCCGCCCGGCTTCCTCTGGGGCGCCGCGACCTCCGCGTACCAGATCGAGGGGGCGGTGCGCGAGGGCGGCCGTACGCCGTCGATCTGGGACACCTTCAGCCATACGCCGGGCAGGACGGCCGGCGGGGAGACCGGCGACACCGCCGTCGACCACTACCACCGCTACCGCGACGACGTGGCCCTCATGGCGGACCTGGGCCTGGGCGCCTACCGGTTCTCCGTCTCCTGGCCGCGCGTGCAGCCGACCGGGCGGGGCCCCGCGGTCCAGATCGGCCTGGACTTCTACCGCCGCCTGGTGGACGAGCTGCTCGAGAAGGGCATCCAGCCCGCCGTCACCCTCTACCACTGGGACCTCCCGCAGGAGCTGGAGGACGCGGGCGGCTGGCCCGAGCGCGACACCGCCCACCGCTTCGCGGAGTACGCGCAGCTCGTCGGCGAGGCGCTCGGCGACCGCGTGGAGAACTGGATCACCCTCAACGAGCCCTGGTGCAGCGCCTTCCTGGGCTACGGCTCGGGCGTCCACGCCCCCGGCCGCACCGACCCGGTGGCCTCGCTGAAGGCGGCCCACCATCTCAACCTCGCGCACGGCCTGGGTGCTTCGGCGCTGCGCGCGGCCATGCCGGCCCGCAACAAGATCGCGATCAGCCTCAACTCGGCCGTCGTACGCCCGCTGTCGCAGAGCCCGGCCGATCTCGCGGCGGCCCGCCGCATCGACGACCTGGCCAACGGGGTCTTCCACGGCCCGCTGCTGCGCGGCGCCTATCCGGACTCGCTCCTGAAGGCGACCGCCCGGCTCACCGACTGGTCGTTCGTCCTCGACGGCGACCTGCGCGCGGCCAACGCCCCGCTGGACGCGCTCGGCCTCAACTACTACAGCCCCGCCCTCGTCTCGGCGGTCGACGGCGAGGTCTCGGGCCCGCGCGCCGACGGCCACGGCGCGAGCGAGCACTCTCCCTGGCCCGCCGCCGACGACGTCCTCTTCCACCAGACCCCGGGCGAGCGCACCGAGATGGGCTGGACGGTCGACCCGACCGGCCTCTACGACCTGCTCATGCGCTACACCCGCGAGGCTCCCGGGCTGCCGCTCTACATCACCGAGAACGGCGCGGCCTACGACGACAAGCCCGACGCCGACGGCCGCGTCCACGACCCCGAGCGCGTCGCCTACCTCCACGGCCACCTCTCCGCCGTACGCCGGGCGCTGACCGACGGCGCCGACGTGCGCGGGTACTACCTGTGGTCCCTGATGGACAACTTCGAGTGGTCCTACGGCTACGAGAAGCGGTTCGGCGCCGTGTACGTGGACTACGCGACGCTGGAGCGGACGCCGAAGTCGAGCGCGCGGTGGTACGCGGAGGCGGCGCGGACGGGTGTGCTGCCGGCGGTGGAGTCGGCGGGCTGATCCCCCGCTCGTCCTTCCGGACGGGTTGTACGGCTGTACGGCGAAGGCCCGGCGGTGTGTGTCACCGCCGGGCCCCCGGGTCATCGGTCGCCGTCAGCCACCGGCCGGTTCCCCCCGGTCGGCGCCCCTCTGATCAGTCCCCCCTGATCAGCAGGTCAGTTGTAGGCCGCGAACGCCTTGGAGAAGGCGAACTTGTCCTGGTTGATGGAGCTGCACGTGGCGTCGGCGGTGGGCTTGGTGCCGCCGTCGCACTGCTTGTCGCGGGTGCCGGACCACATGGACAGCGCGCCCAGGCCCTTGGACTTGGCGAAGTTCACCAGCTGGGTGGCGTCCTCGACCTTGAAGATCTCGGAGGCGACGTCGTTGACGCCGATCATCGGCGTGACCGCGACGGTCTTCCAGGCGTCCTGCTCGGAGAGGCCGAGGACACCCTTGATCTGGGCCTGGGTGGCGGTGGCGGCCTGCTCGGCCAGGTCGCCCATGTCGCCGCTGAAGGCCGGGCCGTAGTCCATCGCCATGATGTTGACGGCGTCGATGCGCACGCCGTTGGACTTGGCGTCGGAGAGCAGGTTGACGCCGTCCTGGGTCAGGCCCTGGGGCATCACCGGGAGGGTGAAGGAGACGTTCAGGTCGGGGTGCGCGGCCTGGAGCTTGGCGATGGCCTGGGCACGGCGGGTGTTGGCCGCGGCGTTGGGCAGCGTGGCGCCCTCGATGTCGAAGTCGACCTTGGTGAGCTTGAAGGCGTCGACGGCCTTGCCGTAGGCCGCCGCCAGCGCGTCGGCCGAGGAGCAGGTGGTGCCCAGTTCCGTACCGGTGGCGCCGCCGAAGGAGACCCGTACGTCGCCGCCCTTGGCGCGCAGGGCGCCGATCTGCGCGGCCACGCCGTCGGCGGTCAGGTCGGAGACGCCGCCGAACTTGGGGGTGCAGCCGCCGCCGTCGTTGACGAAGGCGAGGTTGAAGTTCTTCACGCCGGTGGCGTCGGCCATGCCGAGGAGGTCGAAGGCCGGGTAGAGCGAGGTGTCGACGTAGGGGGCGAAGCCCGCGCTCTTGGTGGTGCCGCTGCCGGTGCTCTGGGTGGGGGCGGGGGTGTCGCTCTTGGTGGGAGTCGGCTGGGTGGGCTCGGCCGAGGGGGTGTCCGTGGGGCGGCCGCTCGGCTCGGGGGTGGCGGTGGAGTCGGCGGAGCACGAGGTGCCGTCGATCTGGCAGCCGGTGGGGTCGCCGCCGCCGTTGACCACGAAGCCGACGGTGAGGGACTTGCCGGGGGCGATGCCCTCGTCCCACTTGGCGGCCTTCACGGTGACGTGCTGTCCGCTGACGCTGGAGTCGGCGTTCCACAGGGAGCTGAGCGTGGCGCCCTTGGGGAGGTCGAACTCCAGGGTCCAGGACTTCTCGGTCTGGCCGGTGTCGTTGGAGATGACGTACTGGCCGCTGTAGCCGGAGGACCAGTCGCTGTTCTTGGTGTAGACGGCGCCGACACCGGCCGCGTGGGCGATTCCGGTCACGAAGAAGGCGCCGCCGCCGGCGACGGCCGCGGCGACGATGCCGCCTATCGCCTTGTTCCTGCCGCTGATCTTGCGCCGGTGCGTGCTGCTCATGCGCGTGCCTGTCCTTCGTAGCGGGGGGAGGTTGGGGGGTGGTGAGGCAGACGCTACCGATGCGGAATCGGACAATCGGCTTGATAGGGACGGGCGTTCGAGACCTTAGGGTGCGCTTAAGGAAGAGATCGGGGACGGTTAAAGGTCGAGACCAATACGCCGGATTCGCGGTCCCGCAACCGCGTCGGCGGCGTCACGGCGCGCTCCTCGGCCGCCCACCCGTCAGCGCAGCGCGGGTGCGCGCCTGCGGCGCCGCTCGGTGCGGTGGCCGCGCCGGTCCGGCTTGCGGCCGTCGAGCTGGAGCCAGATGCGCACCTCGGTGCCGCCGAGGACCGAGGAGCCGATGCGGACGTCGCCGCCGGTGGACTCGGCCAGCCTGCGCACTATGTCCAGACCGAGGCCCGTGGACCCGGCGGTGCCGGAGCCCTGGCCGCGCGCCATGGCGGTCTCCGGGTCGGCTATGCCGGTGCCCGCGTCGGAGACGAGCACGATCACCGCGTCGTCGGCGTTGTGCACGTCCACGGCGAAAGCCGTTCCCTCGGTGGTGTGCCGGAAAACATTGCCGAGCAGGGCATCCAGGGCGGCGGCGAGGTCGGCGCGGGCGACGGGGACGCGTACCGGACGCTCGGCGCCCGCGACCCGCCACTTGCGGCCCTCGTCCTCGGCCAGCGCGGACCAGAACTCCATGCGTTCGCGCACCACTTCGGCGGCGTCGCAGCCCGTGCCCGGACCGGCGGCGGCCGTCTGCGGCTTGGCCTCGCGGGCGGTACGGATGATGGTGTCCACCTCGCCCTCCAGCTGGGCGACGGCGGCACGGGTCTGGTCGGCGGCGGCCCCGGCGCCGAGCGAGGCCGCGTTCAGCCGGAGCACGGTGAGCGGGGTGCGCAGCCGGTGCGAGAGGTCGGCGGCCAGCTCGCGTTCGTTGGCCAGGAGTTGGACCACCTGGTCGGCCATGGAGTTGAACGCGACGGCAGCCAGCCTGAGTTCGGTCGGGCCCTCCTCCGGCACCCGGGCTCCGAGGTGTCCGTCGCCCAGTTCGCGCGCGCCCTCCACCAGCCGTCGCGCGGGGCGCACCATGCGCACCCCGAGCCGGTCGGCGACCGCGACGGAACCGGCGATCAGCGCGACGCCCACGGCGGCGAGCACCGCCCAGGCCGTGCCCACGCCGTTGCTCATCTCGGCCTCCGGCACCCACACCTCGACCACGGCGATGGCCCCGGAACCGAGCGCGACGGGCTGGAGCAGCGCGGAGCCGCCGGGCACCTCGGCGGTGGAGGCGCGGCCCATCCGGCGCACGGCCTCTATGTCACGGGCGGTGGCCCTGCCGCGGCCCAGGTCGGTGGCGGCGCGCCCCTCCTCGGCGGGCAGGTGCACGGCCATGCCGGACTCGACCCCGGCGGCGGCCACCACCCGCTCCAGCTTGTCCCGGTCGGTGGTGATGGACAGCGCGGGGGCGACGGCGGCGGCCTCGCGCTCGGCGTTGGAGAACGCACGGTCGCGGGCCATCTCCTGGACGACCAGACCGAGCGGCACGGCGAAGGCGACCACGACCATCGTCGTGACCGCGAGGCACACCTTGACCAGGGCCCATCTCATCGCGGCGACTCCCCCGCGACGGGCGGCTCCAGCTTCACGCCGACGCCGCGCAGGGTGTGCAGATAGCGCGGCCGGGCCGCCGTCTCACCCAGCTTCCGCCGGAGCCAGGAGAGGTGGACGTCGATGGTCTGGTCGTCGCCGTACGACTGCTGCCAGACCTCGGCGAGCAGTTCCTTGCGCGGGACGACTACGCCGGGGCGTCCCGCGAGGAAGGCGAGCAGGTCGAACTCACGGCGCGTCAGATCGAGTCTGCTACCGTCCAGTTCGGCCTGGCGGCGCAGCGGGTCGACGGTCAGGCCGCCGACCCGGAGCACGGCCGGGGGCGGCGCCTCCCCGCCGCCGGAGCGGGCGCGGCGCAGGACGGCGGCGATGCGGGCGGAGAGGTGCTCGACGGAGAAGGGCTTGGTCAGGTAGTCGTCCGCCCCCGCGTTGAGCAGCCGGACGATCTCCGTCTCGTCGTCCCGGGCCGTGGCGATGATCACAGGCACGTCGGTGATGCCGCGCAGCATCTTCAGCGCCTCGGAGCCGTCCAGGTCCGGCAGTCCGAGGTCGAGTATGACCACGTCGAACCGGAAGTGGGCGACCTCGCGCAGCGCTTCGAGCGCCGTGCCCACGCTGCGCACGGTGTGGGCGGCGTCGGTCAGATGCCTGATGAGCGCCGAGCGGACGAACTGATCGTCCTCGACCACGAGCACACTTGCCATGCGCCGCAACCTACGCCATGCGGCCGAGCCGGGTCCTGGCCTGTGGACAACTCCCTGTGGACAACTGGGGCCCTGTGCACGGCCGGTGACGGCTGAGGCAGTATGACTCCGATGCGCAGAGGACTCGTACACGTACTGGCGTGGCTGCTCGCCACCGGAGCGGCGGTCGCCCTCTCCTGGTGGGGCGTGCACACGGTCATGGCCGGGACGGCCTACGACCCCCCACGCGCCGTCCCGATCACGGCCGCCGAGGCCGCCGCCGCCCACGCCTCACCCTCGCCCCCCGCCACGAGCCGCCCGTCCCCCCGGACCGGCGGCTCCCCCCGCCCGGCACCCCCCACCCCGTCCCACCCCCCGGCCCGCACGCCCACTCCCTCCCCCAGCACCGCACCCCCTTCGTCCCCCACGGCCTCCGCCGCCCCCGCCCCGCCGAGCGACGTCAAGCCGTACGACACCCCCGGCGGCCGCGCCGTCTTCGACGTGGGCCCGGTGAGCGCGACCCTCGTCTCGGCGACCCCCGGCACCGGCTGGTCGATGCAGGTGTGGAAGACGGAGACCTGGATCAGGGTCGAGTTCAGCCGCAGCACGGACCGCGTGACGGTCTTCTGCGACTGGCACGACGGGCCGCCGCATGTGGACGTGCAGACGTACTGAGTCCCCGAGTCCCGCTGCATGCGGGCTCGTTCAGCGGAACACCGACGGGGGCGGGGCCGGGGACGCCACGGCCGCGCTGTCCGTCACCGGGGCCGCTCCGCCCGTGAAGTCCAGGAGGGCGCGGCCGTGTTCGACGCGGCCGGGGTGGGGGTCGGAGGCGGCCCTGCGGGTCAACTCCGCCACCGGAAGCGGGAGGTCGGAGGCGACCAGGATCGCGTTGCCGAAGCGCTTGCCGCGCAGGACCGCCGCGTCGGCGATCACGGCCAGTTCCGCGAACCGGGCGGCGGCGGTGGCTATTTGGCCGCGGAGGTGGGTGAGCGGGGGACCGTCGGCGAGGTTGGCGACGTAGAGGCCGGAGGGGCTCAGGGCGCGGCGGGCCTCGTCCAGGAACTCGGTGGACGTGAGGTGGGCCGGGGTGCGGGCGCCGCTGAAGACGTCCGCGACGATCAGGTCGGCCCAGCCGTCCGGCACCTTCGCCAGGCCCTCGCGGGCGTCGGCGGAGCGCACCCGTATCCGGGAGTTGGGGTCGAGCGGGAGTTCCCGGCGGACCAGTTGGACGAGCGCCGCGTCGCGCTCCACGACCTGCTGGGTGGCACGGGGCCGGGTCGCGGCGACGTAGCGGGCCAGGGTGAGGGCGCCGCCGCCGAGGTGGACGGCCCGCAGCGGCTTGCCGGGCGGTGCGGCGAGGTCGATGACGTGGCCGATGCGGCGCTGGTACTCGAAGGTGAGGTGCGCCGGGTCGTCCAGGTCCACGTGCGACTGGGGCGCGCCGTCGACCAGCAGGGTCCAGGCACGGGAGCGGTCCGGGTCCGGGATCAGCTCGGCCAGACCACCGTCGACCGCCTCCACGACGGCCTCGGCGGCCGATCCGCGCCGATTGTTCCTGGACCTGCCCACCGCCCCATTCTCGCAGGTGGCACGGGGGCCCGCCGGACGGGGCCGGGGGCAGGCGGAGCGGTGACTCCGGCAGCGTGACCATGGGCCGGGCGACGAAACGGCAGCGGGGCGCCCGTCGACCAGCCTGGACGGCAGTGTGGCAGCGGCGCCCCTCGACCGGCCCGGACGGCGGAGCGGCAGCAGGCGACGGTCCCGGCCCCGCCTCGGCCGCGGCGGGCCGCACGGCCGCGACCGGCCTCGGCGGAAGAGCGTCGGAGCGGCAGCCGGCACCTCCGGTCAACCCCACGCCGCAGCGGCGGCCCCACCCCGCGCACCGCCACAGCGGCGGCAGCCCGCCCCGGCCTCGCGGCAGGGACAGCGGCGCTCGGTCTGCTCCGCCGAGCCCAGCGGCAGCGTCACCGGCAGCTGTCCGCCGCCTCGATCAGCCGGGCCGCCTCCCCCAGGGCCCGGCGCAGTACCGCCGGGTCCGTGGCGCGGCCCCCGTCGTCGGGGGGCAGGAGCCAGTCGGAGCCCGCCGGCGGGGGCTCGGGGGTCAGGCGCAGGCCGCGGCCCTCGGTGCGGACGCAGGTACTGCCCGGCACGTCCCACCCCGCCGCCGTGCCCGCCGGGACCAGGAAGCCGAGGGTGTCGCGGCCGTCGTCGTGCAGGACCGGTCCGACCTCCGCGACCGCACCCCGGCGCAGGATGTCCACGGCCTCAAGCCCCTGCCGGGTCGGCACCGTCACCAGGTCGCACCCCGCTTCGCCCGGCGCCCGCGACCATGTCGGCGCCGTACAAGGTTCGTTGTTCTGGCTGGTCTCCATGCCGGCCTCCACCACGCTGCCCTGTTGCAGTCCACGGGGTACAACGCGCGATGCCGTCAACAGCTACGGCGCAAGTGTGCCGCAAAGGATGGCAGTTCATGGCAGATCGTGGATGAGATATCCGTTTTGTAGCCAAACACTGCGTGTCGGGCCGGACACAGCCGGTACGTTCGTGCCCGCCGGAACCAGGGTGTCACTCGGGCAGCTCTGCCCGAATTCGCCCCGGGTCCGGCACGGTTCGACGGTTCGTACGAGAGGACCGGCCATGGCGTCGTCAACCGAGACCTCGGTGCAGCCCGACCGGCCGCCCCGGCCCAACACCGCCTTCCGGCAGTTGCGTGGCCGCCGTTCCCCCGCGGAGTTCGCCGCGCTGGTACGGCGCGCGGCCCGCGAGATCGGGGAGCGGGTGAGCTGTGACGCGCGCTATGTCGGCAGGGTCGAGGCGGGTGAGATCCGCTGTCCCAACTACGCGTACGAGCGGGTGTTCCTGCACATGTTCCCCGGCCGCACCCTGACCGACCTGGGCTTCGCACCGCGTTCGACCGTCCGCGGGCGCGCGGCACGCCCTGCCGGTCCGGCCAGGGAGCAGGCAGGCCCGGCACCGGCCGCGCGGGAGCACCCACGGGGCCACCCGTACGACCGGCCGGGCCCGTACGCCCCGCACCCGCGGGACCCGTACGGCAGGCCGTACCCGCACAACCCGTACGGCCCGGACGAGCCGGACGAGAACGACCCACTGAACCACGAGGAGAGCGACGTGCTGCGTCGCGCATTCATGACCAGCGGGGGCGCCACGGTGGCGGCCGCCGCGCTGGGCCCGCTGGGGCTCGCCACGGACGCCTCGGCGGCCGGGACACCGCGCCGCCCCGGCACGACGGAGGCCGCCGCCGTCGAGGAGGCCGTCCGCCGCATCCGGGTGCTCGACGACAAGCACGGCGCCGACGGGCTGTACCGGCACGCGGCCCAGCCGCTGCGCCTGGCCTACGAGCTGCTCGACGCGGGCGCCACCCGGCAGTCCACCACCGACCGGCTGCACTCGGGCGCCGGTGAACTGGCCATCTCGGTCGGCTGGCTGGCCCACGACTCGGGCCGCTTCGAGGACGCCCGCTCGCACTACGCGGAGGCGCTGGCCACCGCCCGGATGACCGGCGACGCGGCCCTGGAGGCGCACGCCTTCTGCAACACGGCGTTCCTCGCGCGGGACGCGGGCCGCCCGCGGGAGGCGGTCCGGGCCGCGCAGGCCGCCCAGCGTGCCGCGCGCCCGCTGGGCTCGCCCCGGCTGATGTCGCTGCTCGCGCTGCGCGAGGCGGGCGGCTGGGCCGGGCTCGCCGACCGGGCGGGCTGCCGCCAGGCGATGGCGCGGGCGCAGGCGCTGTTCGCGCGGGGCGCCTCGGACGCCGACCCCGAGTGGATGAGCTTCTACGGCCAGGCCGAGCTGGAGGGCCTGGAGGCGCAGTGCTGGTCGACGCTGGGCGACTGGTGGCGCGCGGCCCGGCACGCGCGGCGCGCCGCGGACCTCCAGGACCCGCACTTCTCCCGGAACATCGCGCTCTACACCGCCGAGCTCGCCGACGACCTCGCCCGCGACGGCCGCCCCGACGAGGCCGCCTCCGCCGGACTGCGGGTCCTGGAACTGCTCACCCATGTGCAGTCCTCCCGCATCCAGACGATGCTCGCGGGCACCGCGCGCGTACTGCTGCCGCACCGGCGCGCGTCCGGCGTGTCGGAGTTCCTGGAGCGCCACGCGGCGGTGCCCCGGCCCCGGCAGGGCTGAACGGCACGGGCACGCGCGCGTACGACGACTTCCGCGAAGTCCGCGACCACGCGCGCGTAGGAGTTCCGTCACCACACGCGCGCAGGAGCCCGCCGCCCCGCGCGCGTAGGAGGGAGCCCGCCGCCCCGGGCCCGTCAGCCCGCCAGGTGCCCCACGTCGTTCCAGTTCTCGATCGCCGGTTGGCCGTAGGCCCAGCCGAGCACCGACAGCGAGGTCGGGTTCAGCCGGATGCGGGCCGCGAAGTCCAGGGGCAGGCCGAGCCAGCGGGCGCCGATGGAGCGCAGGATGTGGCCGTGGGCGAAGACCAGCACGTCACGGTCGGCGGAGCGGGCCCACTCGACGACCTCGTCCGCGCGCGCGGTGACGTCCGCGACGCTCTCCCCGCCGGGCACCCCGTCGCGCCAGATCAGCCAGCCGGGCCGGTCGGCGTGGATCTCGCCCGGGGTCAGGCCCTCGTAGGCGCCGTAGTCCCACTCCATGAGCGTGTCCCACGGACGCGCGCGTTCGCCGAAGCCGGCCAGTTCGCAGGTCTCGCTCGCGCGCACGAGCGGGCTGGTGCGCACCTCCGCGAAGGGCAGGCCGTCCAGCGGGGCGCGGTGCAGCCGCTCGCCGAGGAGCTTGGCGCCGCGCCGTCCCTCCTCCAGGAGGGGGATGTCCGTCCTGCCGGTGTGCTTGCCGGACAGCGACCATGCCGTCTGTCCGTGCCGGGCCAGCAGGATGCGCGGTGCCATGGGAGACCTTTCCGGGAGAGGAATGCCAGGTGGCCGCCGGGGTAACGACAGCCCAGGTCCTTCCATCATCGCGCACCGGTGGGACGGGCAACCCGGCGGGCGACCACGGCGTCTTCCAGGGCTGAAGCGTCCGCGCGGGGCGGGGGCGGACACCGTAAAGTGTCACGGCGCCCGGCGGGGACGCCGCATGCGCAGGGGCACAGGAGGGGGAGGGCGGTCGGATGCCGCAGACCGAGACACCGGGCATCGAGGCGACGCCGCGACCCCGGTTGCGCTGGTGGACCGAGCTGCCGCTGATCCTGCTCGTCTACGGCTGCTACTCGGCGGGCCGCCTCCTCGCGCGCGGGGACGTTTCCTCAGCCGTGGACCACGGTCTGGCGATCCTGCGCATCGAGCAGCTGCTGCACCTGGACGCCGAGCACCCGCTCAACCGCCTGTTCACCCGCGAGCCCTGGATCGGCGTGCCCGCCGACTTCTGGTACGCCTCGCTGCACTACCTGGTCACGCCCGCGATACTCGTCTGGCTGTTCCGCTCGCACGCGGTGCGGTACCGGGCGGCGCGCACCTGGCTGATGACGTCCACGTTCATCGGTCTGATCGGCTTCACCCTGCTGCCGACCTGCCCACCGCGCCTGCTCCACCCGGGCCACGGCTTCACCGACACCATGGCGTACTACAGCTCGTACGGCTGGTGGGGCGGCCAGGCGAGCGCCCCGCGCGGCATGGGCGGCATGACGAACCAGTACGCGGCGATGCCGAGCCTGCACGTCGGCTGGGCGCTGTTCTGCGGCGTCATGCTGTGGCGCTACGGCCGCACCTCCCTGGCCAGGGTCTGCGCGGTGGCCTACCCGCTGCTGACCGCGCTCGTGGTCATGGGCACCGCCAACCACTATCTGCTGGACGCGGTGGCGGGCGCCGCGGTGATGGGCGCCGGGCTGCTGCTCACGCCGTACGTGATGCGCGCGGCGGACGCGGTGAAGGCCCGGCTGAACCTCGCCTGGGCCCCTCCAGCCGGTGCGGTCTCCCCCGTTGTCAGTGGCGGATGCCAGACTTCCGCGGGTGAGCGAATTCCACGGCAGCGCGAGTCTCGGCTCGATCCCCCGGCAGGACCGGACGCCTCCCCCAGCGGAGCGGGCGACGGCACTCCGGCACCGGCTCGCTGAGCTGCGCGGTCCCGAGGTTCCGGCCAAGGCATTGGACGCCCGCGCCCTCGCGGCGCTCGCGTCCAACCCGGGCTGCCGCCGCCGCGCGATCCTGGACGGCGCCGGGGTGGACAAGGCCCGCCTGGCGACCGGCCTCGGCTCGCCCTCGGACTACGGCCAGTCGCAGTTCGCCCTGATCCGGGGCAATGTCTTCGAGGCCCGTGTGAAGGCGGACCGCGGCGCCGAGCTGCTGCGCCTCGCGCACGCCTGCTTCGACCCCGCCACCGAGCCCCCGGCCGGCGCCGCCGTACCCGACCTGACCGCAGACGGCCCCAAGGGGCGTACGGGGCGTACGGAACTGGCGCTGCGCGAGGCCGTGGAGGCGGGCGGCTGGACGCTCCTCGACCACCCGATGCTCGCCCTGGAGGTGGCGGGGGCGCCCGCGTTCCTGGAGCCGGACGCGGTGGTGGTGCACCCGGACGGGATGTGGACGGTCGTGGAGATCAAGTCCTTCCCGATGCTTGACGGTTCGGCCGACCCGTCGAAGGTGGGCGCGGCGTCCCGCCAAGCGGCGGTGTACGTGCTGGCCCTGGAGGAGGTCGCGGCCCGGCTCGACCCGGCGATCCGGGTACGGCACGAGGTGCTGCTGGTGTGCCCGAAGGACTTCTCCAACCTGCCCACCGCGCGCGCGGTGGACGTGCGCCGTCAACGCGCGGTGACGGCACGGCAGTTGACCCGGCTCACCCGGATCGAGGAGATCGCCGACCAGCTCCCGGAGGGCACCTGCTTCGCGCCGGACCGCACGCCCGAGGAGCTGGAGGCGGCCGTGGACGCGGTTCCGGCGACGTACGCGCCGGAGTGTCTGTCCTCCTGCGAACTGGCCTTCCACTGCCGGGAGCGCTCGCGCGCGTCCGGCGCGGTGACCCGGCTCGGCCGCCCGTTGCGGGCCGAACTGGGTGGTCTGCGCACGGTGGAGGAGGTCCTCTCGGCGGCGCGCGGCGAGAGCGGTGACCCGGACGACCCGGCGGTGGCCGCGCTGCGCCGGGCCGCCGCCCTGCGCGCGGAGGCGCTCGCGCACGCGGCGGCCGCGCGGGAGGTGGCCCTGTGTCCCTGATCGCGACCCTCGCCCGCCTCGAGGCCGTCGGCACGGGCGTGGCCCAGCCGCTCACGACCGTCCGGCACCGCCATCTGTCAGCCCGTCCCCTGGTGTTCGTGCCGCTGACCACCTCCGGCGAGGCGGGCGCCCCGCTCGGCGCGCTGGTCGGCACCGACCGGGACGCGCCGCGTCTGCTGGCCGTGCCCCAGCCGCGCGACCGCGACCTGCGCTTCGCGTTCCTCGCCGAACTGGCCGACGTCGTCCTGCCGTACGTCGACGCCCACGCCGAGGCCGTGGAGGCCGCCGAGCGCACCGAGACCGACCCGGAGACCGGCAAGCGGGTCAAGGTCGAGGTCGAGCTGTGCGCGGACGCGCCCCAGCTGATCGTGCCGAGCCGGGCGGGCCTGGAGTACGTCCGCCTGCTGGGCCGCTCGACGCGCTTCCGGCGCACCGCCGAGCAGGAGCCGGAGGCCCCGAACCCGGCGCCGCCCCGGGTGCCGCTGCTCGGCCGCTGGCTGACCCACTACGGCGAGCGGGCGCGCGTACCCGGCTCCTCGCTGCTGCTCGCCCTCACCGAGGTCCTGTCCCGGCACTGGGCCACCGGCCAGAGCAGCCTGGAGGACCAGCATCTGGGCGCCCTGCTGTCCTGGATCGCGCCGCCCGCGGGCAGTTCGGGCGCCGAGGCCGCCTTCCGCGCGGAGCGCGAGCGCGACGGCAAGGGGCAGCTGACCTGCCCGCCCGCCGGTCCGGCCACCGACCCGGCGTTCGACAACAAGCTCCTCGCCCCGGCCATCGAGGCGTACGACCGCGCGCGTACCGCCCTCGCGGCCGCCGAGGACCCGGTGGACGCGGAGGACCGTACGGCCGCCGTCACCAAGGCCGAGCAGCGCGTCCGCGAGCTGGTGGAGCAGGTCACCCGGCCCACCTGGGACGCAGTGTGGGACGGACTCGACCTGCTGCGGGCGCTGCCTGCGGGCGCGCACGTCGAGGAGCGGTGGACGCGGGACCGCTGGTCGTTCACCGGCCACCGGGACCGGGTGCTGGCGGGCGAGCCCCCGCAGCCGCGCCGGGACGACGCGGTGACGGCGGCGAACAAGCTCGCCACGCGCGAGCGCGAGCAGTCCCGTCTGGAGGCGCAGGAGGCGCTGGACGACCCGCTGGTGATGGCGGGGCGGCGGCTGGCCGGGGAGGCGTTCGCGGGCGAGGTCGTCGACGTCTTCATGGCGTACAGCGAGGGCAAGCGGCCCAGCCCGCGCCCGCTGGTGACCGTGCGCACCGAGGACCGGCCGCATCTGGCGGAGCGCGCGAAGGCGTACCGCTCGCTGAACGGCAAGCCGCAGTCGGCGGAGTTCGCCGGGTACGAGGGCGATCCCGAGGAGGGTCTGCTCGTGCTGCGGATCGTGGACAAGATGGGCCGGGGCAAGGAGCCGGAGCCGGGTTCGGTGCCGGAGAAGGGCGACCGGCTCTGCTTCACGCTCTTCGAGCACGAGCAGCGGGGCGGGCCGAAACTCCCCGACCAGGAGGACACCCCGTGGACCCACGGCGGTCCGCCCGGCGCGGCCGTGCCGGAAGCGCCCGATGCCATGACCGAGGAGGATGTCCTGTGACCACGGTGGACTTCGATCCGGGAACCGCCGCCGGGCGCGCCACGGACGCGATCCTCCGCGACACCCTGCACGGCACCGAACGGGGCGTGGTGGTGGACTCCCCGCCCGGCGCGGGCAAGTCGACGCTCGTGGTCCGCGCGGCGCTCGAACTCGCGGACGCGGGGCGCCCGTTGATGGTGGTGGCGCAGACCAACGCGCAGGTGGACGACCTGGTCCTGCGGCTCGCGGAGAAGAACCCCGACCTGCCGGTGGGCCGCCTGCACAGCAGCGACGCCGACGCCTACGACCGCTCGCTCGACGCCCTGCCGAACGTGCGCGCCTCGGCGAAGGCGGCCGACCTCGCGGGACTCCCCGTGGTGCTGTCCACTGCCGCGAAGTGGGCCCACGTGACGGTGGACGAGCCGTGGCGGCACGCGATCGTCGACGAGGCGTACCAGATGCGCTCGGACTCCCTTCTGGCCGTGGCCGGCCTCTTCGAGCGGGCGCTGTTCGTGGGCGACCCGGGCCAGCTGGACCCGTTCTCGATCGTGGGCGGCGAGCAGTGGGCGGGCCTGTCGTACGACCCGTCGTCCTCTGCGGTGAGCACGTTGCTGGCCCACAACCCCCGGCTGCCGCAGCACCGCCTGCCGGTCTCCTGGCGGTTGCCGGCCTCGGCGGCCCCGCTGGTCTCGGCCGCGTTCTACCCGTACACCCCGTTCCGCAGCGGCACCGGGCACGGCGACCGCCGCCTGTCCTTCGCGGTCCCGTCCGACGGCTCGGCCCCGGACCGCGTGATCGACGAGGCCGCGGAATCCGGCTGGGGCCTGCTGGAACTCCCGCCCCGCCACACCCCGCGCACGGACCCGGAAGCCGTCCGGGCGGTGGCCCTGGTGGTCCGCCGCCTGCTGGACCGAGGCGGCGCCGCCCTCTCGGAACGCTCCCCCGACCCGACCCCCCTCACCGCCGCCCGCGTAGCCGTGGGCACCGCCCACCGCGACCAGGCGGCGGCGATCCGCACAGCCCTGTCCGACCTGGGCGTCGTGGGCATCACGGTCGACACGGCCAACCGCCTCCAGGGTCGCGAGTACGACGTGACGGTCGTCCTCCACCCCTTGTCCGGCCGCCCCGACGCCACCGCCTTCCACCTCGAAACCGGCCGCCTCTGCGTCCTGGCTTCCCGCCACCGCCACGCCTGCATCGTCGTCTGCCGCGCGGGCGTCGACACCCTCCTCGACGACTACCCCTCCACGGAACCGGTCCAGCTGGGCACGCTGGTGAAGTTTCCGGACGGGTGGGAGGCGAATCATGCGGTGCTGGCGCATTTGGGGGAGCACCGGGTGAGCTGGAGGCCATGAGCGGGCGGGTGCCGGGTGAGCCAGTAGCCATGAGCGGGCCAGACGCCGGGTAACCATGGGCCAGTACGTCCCCTTGCGCCCACGCGCGACAATGGACGGTGGCCCACCCCCAGAGGGCCGGAACCGCAGAGGAGGAGATGTGGACATGGCGGAGCCCACGCCGCGTCGGAACGAACCGCGGCTACGCCCCGCGCCCCTGCTCTTCGAGCCCGCCGAGGCGGCAGGCGACCCGGAGCATTTCTTCGATCTGGAGTCGATCGAGGACCCGAGGACGCTGCTGACGCGGGCGACGGAGCTGACCCAGGCGTTCCGTGCGGCCGCCGACCGGGCGATGGAGTTCCAGGCCATCGCGGCGGCCCAGCTCGCCGACCCGCGCCGGTTCGACCGGCTGACCTCGGCGGATCTCGCCGAGCGCGCGGAGTGGACCGAGGACTACGCCAAGCGAATGGTCGAGTTCGGGCGGGATCTCATGCGCGGGGCCGAGACGGAGGGGCGGACACCCGTCGACCCCCGCTGACCCCCTGCCAGCACGCGACGCGTCCACCCATCTGGCATATGCCGAGCGGGCAAGATACCCCCTCCCGCACCCCCCTGTCCCTATTTTCCGCAACCAAGCGCGAGCAGATGCTCACCGCCGGTAGACATGTCGGCATGAGCAGCGCACCGAACGTCACCGCAGCCACCGCCGACGGCACCGCGTGGCTCGCCTCCGCCGGAACGTATCCGCGCAGCACGCTCGCCCTGTGGAAGGAGCGGCCGGGTGCGCCGGTGGTGCTGCCGTGCGGGAGTGTCTTCGACGTGGTGAGCGCGCCGGCGATCTTCGGTCGGCGGATGCTGGACCGGTTGTGGGGCGAGGGGCCGGGTTCGGGTCCGGTCGCGGTGCACCGGGGGCGGATGCTGCTGTTCGCCGCGCCGGGTACGGCCCAGCGGCTGCCCTCGCTGCTGACCTGGGAGGAGTGGGGCCCGCGCACCCACGCCGTACCGCCGCTGCTGTGCCACGGGACCGGGGACGCGGTGACCGTACCGGCGCTCCACGGCGAGGATCCCGCGGGCCCACAAGGCTCCCGCTGGCTGGTCGCGCCGGACACCCGGCAGCCGTGGCTGCCGGGGCCCGAGGTGGTGCTCTGGGCGGCGGTGCGGGCGGCTCGCGCCGCGGTGCGGATATCGATTTTTCCTCCCGCCGACCAGGATGCTAAGGTCTACGACGTCAGCAGGCGCCGCTAGCTCAGTTGGTTAGAGCAGCTGACTCTTAATCAGCGGGTCCGGGGTTCGAGTCCCTGGCGGCGCACAGACAACGATCAGGCCCCTCGCGCGAGCGGGGGGCCTGATCGCGTTCCGGCCCACAGGGCCCACAGGGCCCACAAAGACACCGCCCACCGCTCAGAGCGCGCGCGGCGTGATCGACACCGTCCACGCCCCCGACGGCGTCCGGTCCTCCACCTCCACCCGCACACCGTCCCCCGGCACGGTGAAGCTCTCCCCCGCCGACAGCGGGGCGTCGGCGAGCGTCGGGTAGACGGAGTTCTCCCAGCAGGCCGAGGCGTGCGGATGGGTGTCGATCACCTGGACCGGCCCGTCGCCGGACTCGGCTTCGGCGTGGACGCGGTAGACGAGGATGCCCTCCCGGCAGCCGGAGCCGTCGTTCCCGGCCGTGGCCCGCGCCTCGAAGGCCAGCGCGCTGTCCGCCCCGGTGCGCACCACCGCGAGCTTCGTACCGCGCCCGAGCCCGAAGGCCGGCGCCCCGGCCGCACCCGGCACCGACACCCCGGGCCCGGCCTCCAGCGGCTCCAGCGTGAGCCGGGTCGGACCGGTGCCCCGTACGCACGTCACCTGGCGCGGGTCCAGCCAGCCCAGCCGCCACTTGTGCCAGGCGAACAGGTCCGGTGAGAGGCCGAACTGGCTGCCCATCAGGTCCCAGTCACCCACATAGGTGTCCCAGTCGCCCTTGTTGTCCAGGGGGCGGTGGTAGAGGTCGGGCAGGTCGAAGACGTGGCCGGTCTCGTGGGCCAGGACCAGCCGGTCCGGCGGATGCTGCTCGAAGACGGTGACGACCCGGCGTACGTCCTTGCCGTCCAGCCGTACGGGCGTGTCCAGGTTGACGACCTTCGTCGCGTCGGAGTCCACGCCGGGCGCGTCCGGGTCGGCGACGAGGTAGACGACGTCGTAGCGGGAGAAGTCCACCGCCTTGTCGGCGACGGTGAACGCGTCGCGCAGATAGGCGGACCGGTCGGCGGCGGCCCAGTCCCGCTTCATGGCGTACGACGTGGAGGGGCGCGGCATCCGCAGCCAGCGGTTCACGGGGTGCGGGCGCAGGGTGAAGCGGCCGTAGGAGGCGCGGGTGTAGAAGTCGCTGGTCTCCGGGAAGTGGTCGGCCGTCAGCTGGGCGGGGGTGGTGCGGGGGGCGGCGTCGGGGAAGGACAGGAAGACCAGGACGGCGTTCCGGGTGCCGAGGGGGCGGGCGTAGGCGGGGTTCCAGGTGTCCGCGCCCTCCGAGTGGTGGGCGGAGGTGCGGTGCAGGGCGCAGGGTGCCGGGGAGAAGGGTTCGGCGACGGAGGGGCCGCCGAGGATCGAGGTCGCGGCGAGCGCCGACATCGTGGTGGCCACGGCGGCGGCACTGCGCAGCTTGGGCACGGACAGACCTCCGGACACGGTTCACGGGACACCGAATCCAGCCTGTGGCGGTTTGTCAGGAGATGCCCTGTTTATCTGAACCGGAAGGGTGAGTGCGCCCGTTCGCGCGCCGGAGTGCACCGGCGGACGACACCCCGAATCACTCACGCAACGTCACAACCGGTCGGAGGCTTGAAGAACCCGTCCAGGTGCGAGCAGAAACGATCTGTCGGAACGTGGGGTCCGCCGGGGACACTGGAGACCGGCTGGAAGGCCCCGGTACCAGCCTCTATGATCGGCACACTTTCCGGCACGGACAACGACGGACAACGATCGAGTGCACTGCGGGAGCGAGCGGTGAGCGGAACGTCCGAAGGGCCGACGCCCGCGGCAGACCTCGACCGGTCGGCCGTCACAGACAGTGACTACATGACCTATCGGCGCGTCTTCGCGGCCGCCCCGCTCGCCATGGCCGTCGTGGACGGCGACGGGCTCGTGGTCAGCGCGAACACCGCCCTCGGCAGACTCCTCGGCACCGATACCGAGGCCCTGACCGGCCGTTCCGCCGCCGATCTGACCGGCCTCACCACCGACGCCCGCGCCTGGCACGCCTACCGCGAGGTGCTGCGCGGCCGCCGCGCCCGGCTGCGCTGCACCCGGCGCCTGAAGCACCCCGACGGCACGGCGGTGTGGGCGCGGATCACCGTAGCCCCGCTGGCCGACGGCCGTCCGGGTGTTCTGCTGTCGCTCACCGACATCAGCGCCCGCCGCGAACTCCAGGCCCGGATACGGCATCTGCGGATGCACGACCCGGTGACCCGGCTACCCAACCGCACGCTGTTCTTCGAGCGGCTCTCCGCCGCCCTGGAGACCGAGCCCGGCGAGACCGGCGGCACCGGGCGGATCGGCCTGTGCCATCTGGACATCGACGGCTTCAAGGCCGTCAACGACACCCACGGCCACCGCGTCGGCGACCGGCTGCTCGCCGCCGTGGCCGAGCGGCTCACCCGGGTGGCCGCCGAGTGCGGGCAGGGCCGCGCCGGTACGCCCCTGGTGGCGCGGCTCGGCAGCGACGAGTTCGCGCTGCTCGTGGAGGACTCCACCGGCACCGACCAGCTCTCCGACCTCGCCGGGTCCGCGCTGAACGCCCTGGAGGAACCCTTCGACCTGGGCGGCCGGCGACTGCATCTGACCGCTTCCGTCGGCGTCGTCGAACGGCACGCGGCCGGCACCACCGCGACCGGTCTGATGCAGGCGGCCGACACCACCCTGTACTGGGCGAAGACCGACGGCAAGGCCCGCTGGACCCTGTTCGACCCGGAGCGCAACGCGCACCTCATGACCCGTCAGGCCCTCACCTCCGCGCTGCGCCCCGCCATCGAGCGCGGCGAGTTCGCCCTGGAGTACCAGCCGCTGGTCGGCATGGAGGACGGGGCGCTGAGCGGGGTGGAGGCGCTGATCCGCTGGCACCACCCGCAGTTCGGCACCCTGACGCCGAATCGGTTCATCGGTCTGGCCGAGGAGGACGGCTCGATCGTGCCGCTCGGCCGCTGGGCGCTGGGCACCGCCTGCCGCCAGGCCCGGCGCTGGCAGCTCGACCATCCGGACGAGCCGCCCATCTTCGTCAGCGTGAACGTGGCCGTGCGCCAGGTGTGGGACTCCGACCTGGTCACGGACGTGGCGGCGGTCCTCGCCGAGACCGGCCTCAAAGCCCAGCTGCTCCAGCTGGAGCTGACCGAGTCGGCCGTCATGGGCTCGGCCGGACGGCCCATCCAGGCACTCCAGGCACTCAGCGACATGGGCGTGCGCATCGCCATCGACGACTTCGGCACCGGCTACTCGAACCTGGCGTACCTCAGCCGCCTGCCGGTGTCCGTGCTCAAGCTGGACGGCTCCTTCGTGCGCGGCTTCCAGTACGAGGGCGAGCGCGGCACCTCGGCCGCGCCCGCCAACCCGGCCGACGAGGTGATCGTGGAGGCGATGATCCAGCTCGCGCACCGGCTCGGGCTGACCGTCACCGCCGAGTGCGTGGAGACCTCGGCGCAGGCCACCCGGCTGCGCAGGATCGGCTGCGACACCGGGCAGGGCTGGCTCTACTCCCGTCCGGTCCCGCCGGAGGGCATCTCCGAGCTGCTCGGCGTACGGTCCTGCGCGGCGGGCAAGCCCTGAGCCTCCCGCCGGACGGGCCGTAGGAACGGCTACGCCACGGGCAATCCGTAGGCGTCCGCGATGAGTTCGTAGGAGCGCAGCCGCAGCTCGCCGCGGTGGGCGTGGGTGGTGAGCATCAGCTCGTCGGCGCCGGTGCGCTTGTGCAGGTCGTCCAGTCCGGCACGGACCTCCTCGGCGGTGCCGTGCACGATGTTCTTCGTCCAGGAGAGCGCGAAGTCCTCCTCCATCGGGCTGAACTCGTGCTTCGCGGCCTCCTCCGGGTCCGGGAAGAGCCCGGGGCGGCCGGTGCGCAGCCGGACCATGTTCAGCGCGGCCGCCCGCACCTGACGGCCCGCCTCGCGCTCGTCGTCCGTGGCCAGCGCGGAGACGCCGATGAGGGCGTACGGCTCGGCCAGCACCTCCGAGGGGCGGAAGGTCTCCCGGTACAGGTCCAGCGCCGGGATGGTGTTGTGCGCCGAGAAGTGGTGGGCGAAGGCGAAGGGCAGCCCGAGCATTCCGGCGAGCTGGGCGCTGAAGCCGGAGGAGCCGAGCAGCCAGATCGGCGGCCGGTGCGGGGACTGCGTCCCGCCGGGGCTGGTGGCCTGCACCGGGCCGGGTACGGCGTGGATGCGCGCGTAGGGGTGGCCGTCGGGGAAGTCGTCGTCCAGGAAGCGGGTCAGCTCGGACAGTTGCTGCGGGAAGTCGTCGGCGCCCTCGCTGAGGGTGTCGCTGCGGCGCAGCGCGGCGGCGGTCGCCCCGTCGGTGCCGGGCGCGCGGCCGAGGCCCAGGTCGATCCGGCCCGGCGCGAGCGCCTCCAGGGTGCCGAACTGCTCCGCGATGACCAGCGGGGCGTGGTTGGGCAGCATGACACCGCCCGAGCCGAGCCGGATGCGGTCGGTGTGGGCGGCGAGGTGGGCGAGGATCACCGCGGGCGAGGAGGAGGCGACGCCCGGCATGGAGTGGTGCTCGGCGACCCAGAAGCGGTGGAAGCCGCGCGCCTCGGTGAACCGGGCCAGTGCCGCGCTGGTGCGCAGCGCGTCGGTGGCGGTGCTGCCCGCGCCGACGGTGACCAGGTCCAGTACGGAGAGGGGAACGGGAGCGGTGCCGAGGGCGGCGCCCCGGATCTCGTCTGCCGACACGGTGGGTGCCTCCTGCTGTCCGGCGTGGCTGTCCTGCCCCGGGCTAACAGGAGGCGGTCTCCGTTTATTTCCCGGTCTCAGAGTCCCGGGGCCGGGGTCCGGGTGAACAGCGCCCCCAGGTCCGGGGCGTGCACCCGGCGCTCGGCCAGCCGCAGCCCCTCCCACACGGTGACCTGGCTCGCGGTGAGCACCGGCTTGCCGACGGCCTTCTCCAGCGCGGGCAGGTGCGCGGCGGTCTCCAGCGCGGGGTCGGCGAGCAGGACGGCCTCGGCGTCCGGGGTGTCGGCGGCGGCCACGAGCGCGAGCAGGGCGTCCTCGTCGGAGCCGGAGCCGGGGGCGGGAGCGGGAGCGGCCGTGTGGGTGCCGGTCACCTCCAGGCCGCCCGCGCGCAGGAAGCCACGCAGCCGGGCCGCATCCTCATGGGTGCCCGCCGGGGCCGCCACCGCGACGCGGGTCGCGCCGAGGTCGCGGGCCGCGTTGACGAAGGCGAGCGCCGTGGAGGAGGCGGGCATCCCGGTCTGCCGGGCCAGCGCCTCCACCCGGTCGGCCTCGTCCTCCGCGTCGTGCGTGAACCCCTCCCCCGTACGCACCACCGCGTCGGCCCCGGACAGCCGCAGCTCCTCCGCGGCACCCGTGATCCCGGCCCCCGGATCGAGACGTACGAGGTCCACCCGCACATCGGCGCCGAGGAGCTGCTCGATGCGGGGGTAGTCGTCCTCGCCCCGGTGGTCCGTGCAGAGCAGTCCGAGTGCGGTCATGGCGGCCCTTCCGTCGGGTTCGTGTGCCGGCCGGGTCCTGTGGCGTGCCCGGCCATCCGCGCGGCGCCCCGGTTGCCGGGCGGCCGCACGGCACACGTACCCCGTCGGAGCCATGCCCATGGGGTGAAGGCGACCACCGTCCCCGCGTGGCCGAGCCGGGCCCGGGTCGTTGACGGGGTCCGGCGGGCGTGCCAACGTGGTCGGTCCGCCTGTGCCGGACGCCCTGTGCGCCCCCGGAGCCGGGAGGCCGATGCACATTCCGACCCGTCCCACCCTGTTGGTGCTGGACACCGATCCGCCGCCCCGGCTGGGCAGGCTCACCGGCCGGGTGCGTGTGCTGCGCACCGACGCGGCGGGGCTGGCCGGGCTGCTGCCCGAGGCCGATGTGCTGCTGGTGTGGGACTTCGCGTCCACCGCCGTGCGCCAGGCATGGCCGGGGGACGGCCCCCGTCCGGTGTGGGTGCACACGGCGAGCGCGGGCGTGGACCAGCTGATGTGCCCGGAACTGGCCGCGAGCGACACGGTGGTGACCAACGCGCGCGGGGTCTTCGAGCAGCCGGTCGCGGAGTACGTGGCCGCGCTGGTGCTGGGCGTCGCCAAGGACCTGCCGGGCACGGTGGAGTTCCAGCGGCGGCGCGAGTGGCGGCACCGGGAGACGCGACGGGTCGCGGGCACGCGCGCCTGCGTGGTCGGCTCGGGGCCGATCGGCCGAGCGATCGCGCGCACCCTGAAGGCGCTCGGGGTCACCCCGGCGCTGGTGGGCCGGGTGCCCCGGACGGGGGTGCACGGTCCGGCCGACCTGGACCGGCTGATCGCCCGCGCGGACTGGGTGATCGCGGCGGCGCCGCTGACCGAGCGGACGTACCGCATGTTCGACACGCGCCGCTTCGGGGTGATGCAGCCCTCGGCGGTGTTCGTGAACGTCGGCCGGGGCGATCTGGTCGACGAGAGCGCGCTCGCCGGAGCCCTGCGCAACCGGTGGATCGCGGGCGCCGCGCTGGATGTGTTCGCCGCCGAACCCCTGCCCGTCGACAGCCCGTTGTGGAGCGCGCCGGGGCTGCTCGTCTCCCCGCACATGGCCGGTGACACGGTCGGCTGGCGCGATGAACTGGGCACGCAGTTCGTGGAGTTGTACGAGCGCTGGGCGGCGGGCAGGCCGCTGGTCAACATGGTGGACAAGAAGCGGGGGTACGTGCCCGGGCATTGACCGCGACGACTTCTGGCGGGCCCTGTACGTGCTGCCCGAGTGGGGGCCGACCTTCCCGGCGCCGGCTGAAGGACACACCGATACTGATGGTGATCACGGTGCTGGAGATGCCGGGCCGGGCCCGGCTCTTCTCCCAGCAGCACTTCCAGTTCACCGAGGCGCGGACCCGGGAGTTCCTGAGCGCGGTGCTGTGAGCACACAGGGTGAACGCGGGAAGCCGAGGTCCAGGCGTTGGGTGATGTCTCTGGCATATGCCACAGGGTCTGCGCCGCAGCTCGGAGGGGGACGGGAGGGGCGTCGGGAAGTTTGTCAACCCCCTCCTCTCCGGGGCCTGTTGGCCGTTATCGTGGGAGACGGTCCCGACGGACCTCGCGGCCACAAGCAAGCGAGCGCAGGGGGAAACCGTGGCGCTGAAGCACGAGCCGACCGCCCCGTACCACTCGGCCCAGGACGCGCTGCGCGTGCTGGAATGGGTGGCGCGGCACTCCGCCGGGGTCACCGACGCCGTCCTGTCTCGGCGCACGGGCCTGGACGCCGAGCGGCTGACCGCCCTGCTGCGCATGCTGCGCCGTGAGGGGTACGTCGAGCAGCTCACCGACGGCGCCTGGGTCACCGGGGACGCGCTGCGCCGGCTCACCTCGGCGCACGGCCGGGAGCGGGCCCTGCGCGAGAAGATCCAGCACGTCCTGGACCGGCTGCGCGACTCGGTGGGCGCGGCCGTGTACATGAGCCGGTACGTGGACGGCGAGGTCCGGGTCACCCAGTACGCGGCGGGACCGGCCACCCCGGCGGTCAACGAGTGGGTGGACTTCCGCTGCTCGGCGCACGCCACGGCGGTCGGCAAGAGCCTGCTGACCCAGCTGGACCCGGGCGCCCGTCGCGATCACCTCTCCCGGCACCGGATGGCCCGGCTCACCTCGCACACGATCACCAGCGACAAGCTGCTGCTGTCCCGGCTGGCCGCCCAGCCGCCGACGGCACCGGTCCTCGACCTCCAGGAGTACGCGGTCGGCACGGTCTGCGCTGCCGTCCCGGTCACGGCGGGCGCCTCCGTCGGCTGCCTCGCCGTCTCACTCCCGGTGGAGCGGGCACACCGGCTGCGCCAGGCGGCGGACACGCTCCACCGCAGCGCGGCGCCGGTGCTGCTGTCGCTGGCGCTGTAGCGGCCCGGCGGTGGTCACGAGCACCCTCCAGGACCGGGTAGTATTTTCTCTGTCGCCGGCCGCGAAAAGCGGAAGGCGAGAGTCACGCGCCGCTAGCTCAGTTGGTTAGAGCAGCTGACTCTTAATCAGCGGGTCCGGGGTTCGAGTCCCTGGCGGCGCACAGAACGAAGGCCCCTCGCGGAAGCGGGGGGCCTTCGGCGTGTCACGGATAGGTCAGGGCATCAGGCTCGCCGCGTTCGCGGAGACCTCGTGGACGACACCCATGAAGACGGCGCAGCCGACGGCCATCGCGCCGAGGATGCTCAGCCCCACCCCGGTCACCAGGGCGAGGCGTCCCCGCTGCGGGGCGAGCGCGGTGGCGCCCTCCGGGTGCTCCGGGAGGTAGCGCACGGTGACGCGATCGCCCGCGACGACCGTCGGGGAGCCGTCCGTCTCGTCGAAGCGATAGGTCCGCCCCTCGCGGGTGGTGAACTCGTACACGTGGTGCAGCGTGGTGTGGATGCTGGTGTCCCGGCCGCCACCGGTCGTGGTGTACGTGTGCAGACAGCGCCCCTCGGCGGTCAGCCCGTGTGCCCAGTCCGGCTGACCTGGCGGCTGCGCCGCACCAGCTTGGCCGCGAGGAAGACGCACAGCGCGATCATGATCGACGGAATGACGTAGAGCAGCACATCCATGGGGTTCCCCCTTGCCGAGCGGTCTGCGGTGAACGTACCCGCGCGGCAAGGGGTTCGGCCTCAAGCGAAGCTCAGAGATCGGCCGGTCAGAACGTGACGTCCGAGCAGGCGTAGAACGCGTTGCCCGTGTCGGCGATCGTCCACACCGCGAGGATGACGTGATGCCCGCTGAGCCCCGTCGGCAGCGTCCCGCTGTGGCTGAGCGAGGACGGCGGCCGCTGGTTGTTGTACGGCACCTTGAGGAACGGGGTGAGGTTGAGGTCGGACCGGGAGAGCGCGTGGTTCTGGTTCCAGCCCGGCTTGGTGACGTAGTAGCTGAAGTCGGTGGTGGCGTGCGAGGCGGTGAACTGCCAGCGGAAGGTGTACGACTGGCCGCCGGTGACCCTGGTGGTGGGCCAGGCCGCGCCGGAGGGGGTGACCGGCGAGCTGAGCTGCGCGAAGCGGCTCACCGCGCCGTTGCAGAGCTGGCCGTCGGCCGGGCCGGAGGCCGGGAAGCCCTTGGGGCCCTCGACGCTCTGCGGCTCCCACTGGATGTCGCCGCAGTTCGCCACGGTGCCGTTCTGGCAGAGCTTCTGCCGGCTGACCGGGAGGTCGGTGTAGCCGTGCCCGCTGGCCGCGGTGGTGGAGAGCCCGAAGGCTCCCGCGGTCACCGCGACGAGCAGGGCGGCGGACAACTTGGTCTTCATGCTGCCGCTCCTGGGAGAACGTGGGGGAAGTTCACTGAGCCGTGCAGTAGGTCTAGACCAAGTGCCAGATTATTACCGGTAGTTGAACATGTCCATACCGTGCGCACACCCCGCCGGGCTCCGGGCGGCGGACCTCAGGCGGGCTCCCCGCGCCCCGAGCAGAACGCCACCGTCAGGTCCCGCACCAACGCCTTGCGCTCGTAGTCGTCCAGCTCGACCAGACCGCGCACGGTCAGCCGGGTCACCGTGTCCTCCACGGAGTCCACGACCGAGCTGAGCATCGTGGCCCGCTGCTGGGCGTCCAGGGCGGCGATGCGGCGCCGGTGCATGGCGGCGGCCACCTCGGGGGCGTACTCCACCCGGAGCGGCCGTACCGAGAACACCTCCAGACCGGCCGGAGCCGCGTCGCCCGCCACCAGCCGGGTCAGCACCTCCGCCGAGGCGTCCGCACCGGCGCGCGTGCCGCCCGGCGCCTCCACCGGCACCCGGGCGAGGGCCGCCTCCACGCACTCGCGCAGATAGCCCTCGTGGTCCTCGATGCCGAGCAGCGCCCGCGCGGTGTCCCGCACCCGCCACACCACCAGGACCGCCACCCGCAGCGCCACCCCGCTCGCGTCCGCCGCCGGGATCGCCTCGCTGCGCCAGTGCCGCAGCCGCACGTCCGCCCGGCGCCGCCGCAGCAGCGGGTTCACCCAGAGCAGGCCGGTACGGCGGACCGTCCCCCGGTAGCGGCCGAACATCCCGAGCACCCAGGCCCGCCCGGTCCGCCCCCGGGCCAGCCCGGCGAAGCCGAACAGCCCGACCGCCCCGGCCCCGGCGTACGCCGCCCACTGCGCGGGACCGAGCGGCGCGCCCGCGTACGACGGCAGCCGCAGCGACTCCAGGGCGAGCGGCGGCAGCACCCCCGCCCACCACGAGGTGGCCAGGCACCCGGCGGCCCCGCCGAGCCCCGCGCACACCCCGGCCGCGCCGGGCAGCACCCGCGCCGGGCGCTCCACCAGCTCCGGGTCGGCCGGGGGCGCCGGGCGGGGGCGCCCCGTCCGCACCGGCTGCGAGAGGCGCGGCTGCTCGCCGGTGCCCTGTCTGCGGCCCACCACGGCGGGTTTGAGCGGGACCGGTTCGGGGGCCGGGTCGTCGCGGAAGAGGAGATGGACGGGAATCTCGGTGGTCACCTCGTTGTGGATCAGCCGGGGTGGCCGGTGTCCTGCCGTGCCCAGGGGGGCCGGTGCGTCCTCGGGCTGTTCCTCGGACTCGTGCGTGTGCGGTGCGGTCGTGCTCATGGGTGCCTCCAGCCTCCGCGCCAGATGCGTCATGACAAAGGGGTCTGCACTAGGGGGTCTGCAAAGGGGTGGGTGACGGGGGTGGGTGTGGGGGTGGGTGACGGGGTCGGGTCGGGCGGTGCCGGGGGCGTCCGGCTCCGCGTCCGTGCGGTCGCGGCCGCGGCCGCGCGGCTAGGTGAACAGGCGGCGCCAGGTCTCGGGCCCCGGGTAGCCGTCGGCCTGTGAGCCGCGCCAGCCCTGGGCCTTCTGGAACGCCTCGACGGCCCGCCGGTCGGACTCGCTCCAGCGGGGTCCCGGGCCGGTGGCGTAGTAGCTGCCGAATCCTTTCTTCACCAGCTGCTGCCCCAGCCGCGTGACGTAGACGTTGTTCGCGCCCGGCCGGAAGTAGTCCCGGCCGGGGAAGGCGGGCACCGATCCCGGCGCCGTCTTGACGGGCGGGATGTCCTTGCCGGCCTTGGTGACGAGCAGCTCCCAGGTGCGCGGCCCCGGCAGCCCGTCGGCGGCCGGGCCGGTCCAGCCCTGCGCCTTCTGGAACGCCTCGGTGGCCTTCCGGTCGGACTCGCCCCAGACCGGCCCCGGGCCCTTGGCGTAGAAGGAGGCGCCGCCCCGCGCGATCAGCATCTGACCGAGCTGGGTGACGTACTTGTTGTTGGCGCCGGGACCGAAGTACGAGGCGCCGGGGAAGGGGGTGAGCGCGCCCCCGGTGGCGGGCTCCGAGCCGGACGTCCCGCTGGTGACGTTCCTGTAGCGGTAGGGGACGTACTTGGTGGTGTTGTTCCAGTAGGGGTACGGCGTGCTCTGGCGGCGGGTGTGCGGCGGGGTCTGCTCGTAGCCGGTGTAGGCGGTGTGGGTGTAGTCGGTCCAGCCGCCGAAGATCACGACGTGGGAGCCGTTCTGCGGGTCGGCGGCGTTGTGGAAGAGCAGCATGTCGCCGGGCTCCAGCTGCTCCTTGGTGATCCTGACGCCGAACTGGGCGAGGCTGCCCGTCCACTCGTTGGAGAGCAGGCCCCAGGCCATGGAGACATAGCCCGAGCAGTCCTGGCGGTAGCCGTCGGACCAGTACCGGGTCGTGCTGTACGGCACCTGCGCGTCGACCCACAGCTTGGCCCGGTTGATGATCTGGGTCCGGGTCAGCGCCGGGGAGCGGCTGGCCGGGGGCTTGGCGGTGCCGGTCCCGAAGAGCGGGGCCGCGCCGCCCTGCGGGGTCCCGGCCGAGCCGTCGGCCGCCGAGCCGTCCGCCGCCGGGCCGCCGGGCCGGGCCGGGGCGTGCGGTGCGGCCAGGGCGACGGCCTGCGGGGCAGCCCCGAGGGCGGCGGACGCGGCGGCCACGACCGCGGCACCGCGGGCCGCCGGGCGGCCGTGGAGACCTCCGGGCGACGGACGGGGCGCCGTCCGCCGCCCGAGGACACAGCCGGGGCAGTCGCAGTCGCTCACGGGCTCGATTTCCTCGAACACCGGAACGATCATGCGATCTACCTCACATTCGGGGTGGATTTGTCCGCGAGTGTGCACGTCGATCAGTCTCACAACTGTCGGCGGGACGCGCATGTTGACGGTCCGAATGATGTACGGCGGCCCCCTGAAGGGCGGCGGAGCGATCAGGGGCGGCCGGAGGTGGTCGGAGGTACCCCTCCAGGTCATGTAGAGTTTTCTCTGTCAGCAGGCGCCGCTAGCTCAGTTGGTTAGAGCAGCTGACTCTTAATCAGCGGGTCCGGGGTTCGAGTCCCTGGCGGCGCACAGACAACGATCAGGCCCCTCGCGTAAGCGGGGGGCCTGATCGCGTTGTGCGGAACATGAACACTTTTGACCGGTAAACACCGCGTTTCGCATCTTGCGATCATGCTCGACGCCGTAGAACCCTGTTGTCCATCATGCCGTGGAAACACGGCAGTTGGGGGTTTGGTACCGATGGTCGACCGGCGGGAGGGGGCCCGCCGACTGAGCGGCGCCGAGGGGGATGCCGCGCTTGACCGGAGTTCACCGTCCCGCGACGGCCGAGGGGGCACCGGCGGGGCGGACGACCGACGAAACACGCGTTGACCCGCGTGTGGGGGGATCACTCATGACGTCGACGCCGCAGGGCGCCCGGCAGAGCCATGACCAGAGCGACGGTCCGTCGCGGACCACGCGGCCGCACACCGTCCAGCACCGGGACGGCCAGTTCCGCAGGATCAGGAGGAACCTGCCCAGATACGACTACGAGCACTACAGCCGCCTCGCCGGGCCACTGACCCAGCCGCCGCCCGGCCGGCCCTACACCGTGCGCTACCGCTCGCTGCTCGCGCAGGAGCCGCACCGTATACGCGCGGCGCTCATGCTCGGCGCCGCCCCGCTGCTCTCGCTCGTCCTGCTGGCCTGGCTGCTCCAGCCGGAGCACTGGACCGAGCGCGACTATCCCACCTACGCCTTCCTGCCCGCGCTGGACACGGTGATGCTGGTCTCGATCGGCCTGATCGAGTTCTTCCGCTGTGTGAACGTGCTGTCCAACGCGCACGCCACCCTCGTCGCCCGCGACCCGGTGCCGGTGGTGCCCGAGACCGGCACCCGCGTGGCGTTCCTGACCACCTTCGTGCCCGGCAAGGAACCGCTGGAGATGGTCACCCGCACCCTGGAGGCCGCCGTCCGACTGCGCCACCAGGGCCTGCTGCACGTCTGGCTCCTCGACGAGGGCGACGACCCGGCCGTCAAGGAGGTCTGCGCCCGCCTCGGCGTCCACCACTTCACCCGCAAGGGCGTGGAGCGCTGGAACCGCCCCGAGGGGCCGTACCGCGCGAAGACCAAGCACGGCAACTACAACGCCTGGCTGGAGGCGCACGGCGAGGAGTACGACTTCTTCGCCTCCGTCGACACCGACCACGTCCCGCTGCCCAACTACCTGGAGCGGATGCTCGGTTACTTCCGCGACCCGGACGTCGGCTTCGTCATCGGCCCGCAGGTGTACGGCAATTACGACACCTTCGTCACCAAGGCCGCCGAGTCGCAGCAGTTCCTCTTCCACGCGCTGATCCAGCGCGCCGGGAACCGGTACGGCGGCCCGATGTTCGTCGGCACCTCCAACGCGGTGCGCATCAGCGCGATCCGGCAGATCGGCGGGCTGTACGACTCGATCACCGAGGACATGGCCACCGGCTTCGAGATGCACCGGACGAAGAACCCGGCCACCGGCCGCAAGTGGAAGTCCGTCTACACGCCCGACGTGCTCGCGGTCGGCGAGGGCCCGAACGCCTGGACCGACTTCTTCACCCAGCAACTGCGCTGGTCCCGGGGCACGTACGAGACGATCCTCAAGCAGTACTGGAAGGGCCTGTTCACGCTGCCGCCCGGCAAGCTCTTCAACTACACGATGATGATCGTGTTCTACCCGATGTCCGCCCTCAACTGGATTCTGGCGGCGCTCAGTTGCGCCCTGTTCCTGGGCCTGGGCGCCTCGGGCGTGAACATCGACCCGACCGTGTGGCTGATGCTCTACGGCAACGCCTCCGCGCTCCAGATCGGCCTGTACATCTGGAACCGGCGGCACAACGTCTCCCCGCACGAGCCGGAGGGCTCCGGCGGGGTCGCGGGCATGGTGATGTCGGCACTGTCCGCGCCGGTCTACGCCCGCTCGCTGATGGACGCCGTACTGCGCCGCAAGAGCCGCTTCGTGGTGACGCCCAAGGGTGATTCGGCCAGCCCGGACACGCTGTTCGGGACCTTCCGCATCCACTGGTTCTTCATCGCGGTCTTCGCGGGGTCGCTGGCCGCGGGCTTCGTGCTCGGGCACGCGCATCCGGCGATGATCACCTGGGCGGTGTTCGCGCTGCTGATCACGGCGGCGCCCGTCTTCGCGTGGCGGTACGCGCTGTGGCGGGAGCGGCGGGCGGCGGACCCGGCCGAGGTCGAAGCCGGAGTCGAGGTCGACGTCGAAGCCGGAGTCGGAGTCGGAGTCGACGTCGAAGTCGCGGATGGGATCAAGGCCGCGGACGAGGTCGAGGTGGTGGCCGAAGGCACCCCGCAGATCCCGCACCCCCGGCCCGTCTGGAACGGGCCACCACCGGACGGCCGGCGCGACGACACCCTGCCGATCGCCCTCGGCGGACTCGGGGGGCGTAAGGAATGAGGAACCACACCGGGCGCCGCCGGGTCCGCCGGCTCGCCATGGGCAGCGTCGTCGTGCTCGCGCTCGCGGGGATGAACGGCCCCTGGCTCTACCGCTTCGGCACCGCGCAGTACCACCAGTACAAGATCAACGAGCCCGAGTACAAGGCGGCCAACGGCCACTGGGACGTCATCGACTTCCCCGAGGAGTACCGCCAGGACACCATCCACGCGGCGCTGCTGCACACCGGCAAGGTGCTGCTGGTCGCCGGGTCGGGCAACAACCAGGACAACTTCGACCGGAAGAAGTTCGACACCCGGCTCTACGACCCGGTCAAGGGCACGATCAAGAAGATCCCCACGCCCAGCGACCTGTTCTGCACCGGCCACACCCAGCTCGCCAACGGCAACCTGCTGATCGCGGGCGGCACCAAGCGGTACGAGAAGCTCAAGGGCGACGTCACCAAGGCCGGCGGCCTGATGATCGTCCACAACGAGAACCCGGACAAGCCGGTGACCGTGCCCGCGGGCACGAGGTTCACCGGGCGGACGAACGGCAGAACCTTCGTCTCCAAGGACCCGGTGCTCGTCCCGCGCGCGAAGAAGGTCTTCGACCGCAAGACCGGCAAGTTCCTGCGCAACGACCCCGGTCTCGGTCGCATCTACGTCGAGGCGCAGCGCAGCGGCGCCAAGTACGAGACCGGTACGCAGGACAACTACCGCATCCAGGGCCTGAAGGGCACCGACGCGCGCAACACGTACGGCATCGCGCAGAAGCTCGCGCTCGACAAGAAGGACTTCCAGGGCATCCGCGACGCCTACGAGTTCGACCCGGTGGCCGAGCGGTACATCAAGGTCGACCCGATGCACGAGGCCCGCTGGTACCCGACGCTGACCACCCTGTCCGACGGCAAGATCCTCAGCGTCTCGGGGCTCGACGACATCGGCCAGCTCGTCCCCGGCAAGAACGAGGTCTTCGACCCCAAGACCAGGAAGTGGACGTACACCAAGAAGATCCGGCAGTTCCCGACCTACCCGGCGCTGTTCCTGCTCCAGAACGGCAAGATCTTCTACTCCGGATCGAACGCGGGCTACGGCCCCGACGACGTGGGGCGCGTCCCGGGCGTGTGGGATCTGGACAGCAACGAGTTCAGCGTCCTGCCGGGGCTCAGCGACCCGGACCGGATGGAGACCTCGGGGACCGTGCTGCTGCCTCCGGCCCAGGACGAGCGGTTCCTGGTGATCGGTGGGGGCGGGGTCGGCGAGTCCGCGCAGTCCAGCAAGAAGACGCGGCTCATCGACCTCAAGGCCAAGCAGCCCCGCTTCACGGACGGGCCCGAGCTGGAGAAGGGGACCCGCTATCCGCAGTCCTCGATCCTGCCCGACGACACCGTCCTGGTCTCCGGCGGCTCGGAGGACTACCGGGGGCGCGGCGACTCCAACATCCACCAGGCGCGGCTCTACCACCCCGACGGCAACAGCTTCACCCGTGTCGCGGACCCGCTGGTCGGCCGGAACTACCACTCCGGCTCCCTGCTGCTCCCGGACGGCCGCGTGCTGTTCTTCGGCTCCGACTCGCTCTACGGCGACAAGGCGAACACCAAGCCGGGGGTGTTCGAGCAGCGGGTCGAGGTCTACAGCCCGCCGTATCTCTACCGGGACGCGCGGCCGGAGTTGAGCGGTGGGCCCAGTGTCATCGCCCGGGGAGCCTCGGGGACGTTCACCTCGCGGCACGCGCAGAGCATCCGGAAGGTGCGGTTGATCCGGCCCAGCGCGTCCACGCATGTCACGGACGTGGATCAGCGGTCCATCGCGCTGGACTTCAAGACGGCGGGGGATCGGCTCACCGTGACGGTGCCGGGGAGCCGGAATCTGGTGCAGTCGGGGTGGTACATGCTGTTCGTGGACGACGACCAGGGGACTCCGTCGGTGGCGCGGTGGGTTCGGGTGCCGTAGCGCTGCCGCTGGGGCTTGGTGGGGAACTGCGGTGCCATGACGGGTGCGGCTTTCGTCGTGGCTTGTCGCGCAGTTCCCCGCCCCCCTTTAGGGAGTTGCTGCTTCCGCCAGTTTCAAGGCGTAGCTTGGCCACCAATCTCCCGCCTTCGGGCCTCCCTTGCACGTGCCGTCCGACTCCCCTGGGCGCTTGACCCACAAGTAGGCGTCCACCAGGGGGTCGGCGGTTTTCGTGGTCGGGGTGGCACCCAAAGCCCGCCCCGGCGGGTTGCACCAGCGTTCGGCCGGATCGCCGCCCGTGTAGGGGCCGTTGCCGTTGCGGCTGGTGTCGATCACGAAGTGTTTGTCGCCGACCTTGGCCGAGAGGCGTTTGCCGTAGGTGAGGGAGTCCTCGGTGGAGTAGAAGTTGGAGACGTTCACGGCGAAGCCGTCCGCGCGGTCGATGCCGGCCCGGCGGAGGGGGTCGTGGATCTGGTCGGGGTGGCCCCAGCCCGCGTTGCCCGCGTCGAGGTAGACCTTGGTTTTCTTCAGGGACTTGAGGCGGTTCACCGCGCCGGAGAGCAGGTCGTAGCGCTCCTCGTGGAACTCGGCGGGGGTGCAGCCGTCGACCAGGTGCAGCAGGGCGTCCGGTTCGAGGATCACGGTGGCGGGGCGGTCCCCGATACCCCGGGCCACGCCGTCGATCCAGGCGCGGTAGGCGTCGCCGTCGGCCGCGCCGCCGCTCGAGTACTGGCCGCAGTCGCGGTGCGGGATGTCGTAGAGCACCAACAGGGCGGTACGGTTTGAGCGTTCGGCGGCCTCGGTGAAGCCGCGTGCCTCCCGCTCGGGGCTCTCCGGGCCGATCCACTCCCCCGTGGGCTGCTCGGCGATCCTGCGTATCCGGTCGGCCTCGGTCTTTCTGCCCGCCTTCTCGTAGGCGGCGACCTGGCGGGCCGCGTTGCCGTCCGGGTTGACCCAGAACGGGTCTTCCGCGCGGGGCTGTTGGGTGATCCGGGCCCCGGTGTCCTTGTTCCCGGCGTCCTTGTCCCCGGGGTCCTTCGAGGAGCACCCCGCCGCGAGCAGCGCCGCCCCCAGCAGCACCGCGGACATCCGTGCCCGTCCCGAAGGACGGTCCCCCCTGCCGTCGTACATGCGATTCCCCCCTGGAGCGCATCCGGTCGGGTATCAATCGTGGCATACCGGTCCGGACGTCACGAGGTCGTCCAGGAAAGGGAGTTGATGGTTTCGGGCAGCCGGGGTCAGGGGCCGGTGGCGGTGAGGTACGCCGAGACGACCACGTTGGCCGTGTAGCTCCGGGTGGTGTGGTCGAAGGTGCCGCCGCAGGTGATCAGGCGCAGCTCGGCGCGGCCGGGCCTGCGGGGGCCGTAGGCGCGGTCGGCGTCGAAGCGGGTCAGGGGGATCACCTGGACGTCGTCGATGGTGAACTCGGCGACCCTGTTGTCCGCGCGGACGACGCGGACCTTCTCGCCGGGCTTGAGGGTGCTGAGCCGGTAGAAGACGGCGGCCCGGGTCGTGGTGTCGACGTGGCCGACCAGCAGCGCGGTGCCGACGGCGCCCGGCGCGGTTCCGGCGCCGTACCAGCCGACCACGCCGGGCTGGTCGAAGGGCGGCGGGACGATCGCGCCCTTGCTGTCCAGGCCGCGTGACATCACCGGTGCCTGGACGGCGAGTTGGGGGATGTCGAGGCGCTGCGGGGCGGAGGCGGTCAGCGGCTTCGCCGGGGCGGGCAGGGGGGTACCGTCGTACGCCCTGCCGAGCCCGGCCAGGTCGCCGGCCGCGGTGTCCGGCAGTCCGGTCACCTCGCGGCCCCACAGCCACAGCCCGAGGAGCAGGACCGCCCAGGCCGTGATCATGACCAGCCGGCCGGTGCCGGAGGTGTGCGCGCCCTCGCCGGACGCGGTGGATTCATCGGGCATGACGGATTCCGTGCCCTCAGTCGGTGCCGCGTCTCCGGCGGGACCGGAGCAGGACGACTCCGGCCGCCGCGCAGCCCGCGAGGGCCAGGCCGCTCAGCGCCTGCGCGGCGCCGGGGCCCGAGCCGGTGGGGGCGACCGTGGCGAAGAGGGTGTCGCCGTCGCCGTCCGCCGTGACGCGGTGGGCCGTGACGCCCTGCGCCATGCCGCCGCCGCCCGCGTGGACCGGGGCGATGGGCGAGGCGGCGGTCAGGGGCTCCTCGGCGGAGTCCACCGCCGGGTCGTCGGGGCCGGTCGCCCGACCGGAGTCACCGACGGGCCGTCCCGCGTCCCCGGCGGGCCGGTCGGCCACCGTGATCCGGCTGGTGAACGCGTAGTCGGCACAGGTGACCTGGACGTCGTACGCACCCGCCTTCAGCGCCGTACGGACCCGGGTGTCCCCGGCGAGCGCGCCCCCGATGCCGGTCAGCCGGGCGGCGGAGACGAACGCGGACGACACCGCGCTCCCCTGCGTGCTGGAACAGCCGCGCACCCGCAGGGACACGTCGGTGCCGGGGGCGGGCGAGGCCGGGGACACGGTCACACCGCCGTCCGCCGCGTGGGCGGCGGTGAGCACGGTGGGGGCGAGCCCGGCGGGAGCGAGGGCGGCCGCCGCCAGGAGCGGCACACAGAGAGTGAGGCGAGCTGAGCACATCGTGAACCTCCAGATATCTGGAGGCTCCCCCGAGCGGAGCGCCCCCGCATCCCCGGGAGGGGGACGCTTGCTCCGTTCGGGTGGGGGCGGAATGATTCCGGGTTTGACGAGCCGGTGGCCCCTCCCACCGGCGGCCGGATTCCGGGAGTCGGGGACAGATGGCGGCGAACGTGCGCATCACCAGGCGGGGCGCTGCCGCGGCCCTGGGAATCGTCTACGACTGGGAGATCGACGACAGCGTCACAGGGCATGTCCTCCTCCGCACGGACACCGAAGAGGTCCGCCCCTGCACACCGGACGCCGTACCGATCGGCGACATGCTGGCGCGCAGGGGCTCGGGGAACGTGGAGAACCCGGACCCGGCGACCCGGGTGGACTTCGTCGTGGTGGCCGCCGCGCTGTTCCAGGAGTGGAAACGCGCGGGGCGGCCACCCGAGACCGTGACGCGGACCTACTGGTGACGCGCGTGCTTGTGCGGGCGGTGGGCGAACCGCCTGCTCAGACCAGGTCGATCAGGTCCGCGATCGAGTCGACGACCTTGGAGGGGCGGTAGGGGTAGCGGTCGACCTCGTCGGGCTGGGTGACGCCGGTGAGGACGAGGAAGGTGCGCATCCCGGCCTCCAGGCCCGCGAGCACGTCGGTGTCCATCCGGTCGCCGATCATCGCGGAGGTCTCCGAGTGGGCGCCGATCGCGTTGAGCCCGGCCCGCATCATCAGCGGGTTGGGCTTGCCGACGAAGTACGGCTTCTTCTTGGTGGCGGCGGTGATCAGCGCGGCGACCGAGCCGGTGGCGGGCAGCGCGCCCTCGATGGAGGGGCCGACGTTGTCCGGGTTGGTGGCGATGAACCGGGCGCCGTCGTTGATCAGCCGGACGGCCTTGGTCATGGCCTCGAAGGAGTACGTACGGGTCTCCCCGAGGATCACGAAGTCCGGCTCGTGGTCGGTGAGGATGTAGCCGACGTCGTGCAGCGCGGTGGTCAGCCCGGCCTCCCCGATGACATAGGCGCTGCCGCCGGGCCGCTGCTCGTTCACGAACTGGGCCGTGGCCATCGCCGAGGTCCAGATGTTCTCCACCGGCACGTCGAGGCCCAGCCTGCGCAGCCGGGCGTGCAGATCACGGGCCGTGTAGATGGAGTTGTTGGTCAGCACCAGGAACGGCCGCTCGGCCTCCCGCAACTTCTTCAGGAAGGCATCGGCCCCGGGAATCGGAACACCCTCGTGAATCAGCACCCCGTCCATGTCGGTGAGCCACGACTCGATGGGCTTGCGGTCTGCCATGTAGGTCTCCGTCTCCCGGCTTGAGTGCGGTGCAGACCCCAGCGTAGTGAGGGTGACTGGGTCAGGGGCGGGGGCGGGGGCGGGGGTGCGTGCGGGGACGCCTGCGGGCGATCAGGAACGCGACGGCACCGAGGGCGAGGAGGACGGTGGTGGTGGCGAGGAGGGGGAGGGCGGGGGTGGGGCCGGTGGCGGCCAGTTCGGCGGGGGCGGTGGAGTCTGCGGGCGTTTCCGGGTCCTCCGAGCCTTCCGGGTCCTCGGCGGCCTCCGTGTCTTCCGTGATCTCCGGGTCCGTTACGTCGTCGGAGGTGGAGGGGGTTCCGGGGACGGAGGTCTCGGGGGTCCCTGGGGCTTTGGAGGTCGGGGTGGGCTGGGGGGTGGTCGGGTAGACGGTGGGGCCGGGGGATTCGGTGCCGGTGAGGGTCGGGGCCGGGGTGAGGGCGGGGTGGGTGCCGGGCGGGGTGAGGGCGGTGGCCCGGGTGTCGGCGGGGGCGGGTGTGCCCGGGGTGGTGGCGGCGGGGGTCCGCGGGTTCGCGGTACCGGGGGTGGTCTCCCGCGCGGCTCCGGTCTCGGCGGTGCCGGGGCCGACGGTGCCGGTGGGCATCCCCGCCGGGGCTGTAGACGCTGTCGGCGCGGTCGGTGCCGTCGGCGACTCGCCCTCCCCGCTCTCCTCACCTCTCTCCTCCTCCCCGCTCCCCTCCTCGGTGACGCCGAACCGATAGGCGTTGGACTCCCCCACCCAGTCCCCGTCGTCGCCCTTCCGCTGGATCACGGCGGCGTTGGCGGTGACCTGTTCGGGGGTGGCGTCGGGGGCCAGGGCGAGGCGCACCTTGACGCTCACCGTCCTGCCGGGGGCCACCGTGAACCCGCCGAACCCGTCGCCCTCCAGCACCCCGATCAGCTCCTGCTCGTCGGTGGTCACGAACCGTACGGGCCACGCCCGGGAGCCGTCGTAGAAATCCATCCTGGGCTGTACGGGCTTCAGCACGCGCCGCTCGTCGGTGAGGACGACGACCGGGTGGACTCCGGTGCAGGTGTCCTTGGTGGTGTTGGTGAGGTCGATGTACCAGACGCCGTAATCGCCGCCCGCCGCATAGGAGTTGGGGCCGCCATGGATACGGGTCTCCAACGGGAAGGACCGCCCGTCACCGGAGGGCGCGCACCCGGCCGTGGTGGCGGCGTGCGCGGCGGAGGGGTTCAGCGGGAGCAGGACAACGGCCGAGGCGAGGCAGAGAACGGAAGGCAAGGAGACCAGAGGAGGCAAGGAAGCAGACGATCGCATGACCCTATGAACTTCCCGCCCCAGCGCACCCGGCCGCCCCCACCCCCCGAGCGACACGACAACTCCGCCCGATCAGTGGAGCCCAACTCCCCCAACCGGAGGCCACAGCCCCTGGACCCGAGGCCGCCGACGGCGAGTACACCCCACAGGGGACACCCGCACTCGACGACGAAAGTTGTACGGGCGGTGCGGGTGGGAACGAAACAGCCGCCGAAGGCGAAGCCGAGGCGGCAGACCCCCGAACACCCCGCCCTACCCCTCCCCCCGCCCGAACATCGCCCCCAGCAACAACTGCCCCGCCCCCACAGCCACCCCCCGCTCCCCGCCGGAGGCAACCCGCACGGGCACCGCCCCCGCCGCCTCCCCCGCCCCCACAGCCCGTCGAGCCCGCCCGGTCAGCACCTCGCTCACCCCCCGCACATACGCCGAGGGATCACCCGCGACCGTCCGCCCCCCGAGCAGCACAAGGTCGATGTCCAGCAACGACACCAGATTCCCCGCGCCAACCCCCAGCACCCGCGCGGCCTCAGCGGTCTCCCCCCGCGCCACGGCCGCCAGGCACAACGCCTCCACGCACCCCCGGTCCCCACACGGACACAACGGCCCGTCGAGCTGAAGCACCTGGTGCCCGAACTCCCCCGCCCCCGTCCGCACCCCCCGGTGCACCCGTCCCCCGATCACAAGCCCCGCGCCAAGCCCCGTACCGAGGTGGAGGTAGGCGAAGGACCCACCCTCGCCCGCCGCCGCGAGGCCCAGCGCGGCGGCATTCGTGTCCTTGTCCACCACGACCGGCACCCCCAGCCGCTCGGCAAGCGCGTCGCGCAGCGGAAACCCGGCCCACTCGGGAAAGCCGGTGACCCGGTGCAGTACGCCCCGTACATGATCGAGCGGACCGGGCAGCGCGACCCCGACACCGAGCAGCGTGGAGGTGTCAGCCGGCGACGACCCGCCCAAAGACCCCGTGACCAACGCCGACACCTCGGCCGCGACCAGATCGAGCACCGCGTCCGCACCCCCGCCGAGCCCGACCGTGCCGTACCGCTCTCCCACCACGTTCCCGTTCAGATCGAGCAGCACCGCACGCAGCTCGTCCCGGTCCAGGTGCACACCGACCGCGTGCCCGGCCTCGGGGACGAGCCGCAGCACCGTACGCGGCTTGCCCCCGGTCGAGGCCCGGCGCCCGGCCTCCGCCGCGAACCCCTCGTCCCGCAGCCGCGCGGTGATCTTGCTGACGGCCTGCGGGGTGAGCCCCGTACGCTCCGCCAGCTCCAGGCGGCTGATCCCCTCCGCCCCCGCCCCGCGCAGCAGATCGAGTACGAGCGCGGTGTTGTGGGACCGCACCGCGAGGAGGTTCGCTCCCACCGGGCCGGGGCCGCTCTTCGTCCTGTTCACAGGGTCCATTGTCCCTGCGGCTTGCACTTTGGCAACAGCGTTGCGAAAGTGGGCGGCATGACTGCTACCCCACTCCGCGTCGGCCTGATCGGCTACGGCCTCGCCGGCTCGGTCTTCCACGCCCCGCTGATCGCCGCCACCGACGACCTCGTCCTGGACACGGTCGTCACCGCGAACCCCGAGCGGCAGGAGCAGGCCCGCGCCGAGTTCCCGGACGTGCGCGTGGCCGCCACGCCCGAGGAGCTGTTCGCCCGCGCCGACGAGCTGGACCTGATCGTCATCGCGTCCCCGAACAAGACGCACGTCCCGCTCGCCACCACCGCCCTGAAGGCAGGCCTGCCGGTCGTCGTGGACAAGCCGATCTCCGGCACCGCCGCCGAGGCCCGCGAGCTGGCCGCCCTCGCGGACGAGCGCGGTGTGCTGCTCTCCGTCTTCCAGAACCGCCGCTGGGACAACGACTTCCTCACGCTGAAAAAGCTCGTCGAGGACGGCTCCCTCGGCGACGTCTGGCGCTTCGAGTCCCGCTTCGAGCGCTGGCGCCCGCAGCTCAAGGGCGGCTGGCGCGAGTCCGGCGACCCGGCCGAGATCGGCGGTCTGCTCTACGACCTCGGCAGCCACGTCGTCGACCAGGCGCTGGTCCTGTTCGGCCCGGTCACCGAGGTCTACGCCGAGGCGGTCGTCCGCCGCGACGGCGCCGAGACCGACGACGACACGTTCATCGCCCTGACCCACGCGAGCGGCGTCCGCTCGCACCTCTACGTCTCCGCGACCACCGCCCAGCTCGGCCCCCGCTTCCGGGTGCTCGGCTCGCGCGCGGGCTTCGTGAAGCACGGCCTGGACCCGCAGGAGGCCGCGCTGCGTGACGGCGCCCGGCCGAACACGGAGGCCGCCTGGGGCGTCGAGGAGACGGAGCTGTGGGGCCGCCTCGGCTCCGGCGAGTCCCCGGTGACCGGCGGCGGCACCGCCGTGGAGACCGTGCCCGGCGACTACCCGGCGTACTACGCGGCCGTCGCCGCCGCCGTACGCGGCACCGGCCCCAACCCGGTGACCGCCCTGGAGGCCGCCGAGGCCCTCGACGTCCTGGAAGCGGCCCGCCGCTCCGCCCTCGACAAGGTGACGGTGACCTTCTGATGACTTCTACTCCCGCACCGGCCCCGAGCATCGCGGAGCTGGAGGAGCAGGAACAGCGCCTGGTGTTCCGTACGTTCACGTACGACGACGCCTGGGCCCTCGGCTCGCTCCTCGTCGAGCTGGGCCGCGAGCGCCAGGCACCGATCGCGATCGACATCCACCGCGCGGGCCAGCAGCTCTTCCACGCCGCGCTGCCCGGCTCCACCCCGGACAACGACGCCTGGATCGCCCGCAAGCGCCGGGTCGTGGAGCGGTACGCCGCCGCGTCGTACCTGGTCGGCTCCCGCTTCCGCGCCAAGGGCACGACCTTCGAGGAGTCCTCGCGGCTCGACGCCGACCAGTACGCGGCGCACGGCGGCTCGTTCCCGATCACGGTCGACGGCGTGGGTGTCGTCGGCTCGGTGACGGTGTCGGGGCTGCCGCAGATCGAGGACCACCGGCTGGTGGTGGAGGCGCTGGAGCGGTTCCTGGCGGCCTGACCGGTGTCGGCGGCCCGACGGTTGCGGACGGGCTGACTCCTCCCACCCGTCACACGCGCCCCGGGATTACCGCGCGGCTCCCTCCGGTTGGGACCGGTGTGCACGACGATCGAGTACCGACGATCGACGGCACCAACCCAGCCGGAGGGACAGACCCGATGAGCGAGTCGACGAGCGAACGCATCGCCAAGGACGCGATCGGCCGGTACGGCGTCTGGAGCGTGGGACTGCGCTCCGAGGACCCGGACCGGCGCGACGCGATCGCCGAGGCGGCGGCCGAACTGGAACAACTCGGCTACGGTACCGCCTGGTTGGGCGGCAGCAGCGCCCCGCGCCACGCCCTCCCGCTGCTCGGGGCGACCTCCCGTCTGGTCGTCGGCACGAGCATCCAGAGCATCTGGCAGTACGACGCCGCGGAGAGCGCGGCCCAGTTCTCCGAGGTGGACTCCACCTACCCCGGCCGCTTCCTGCTCGGCCTCGGCGTGAGCCACGCCAGGCTGGCGGAGCAGTACAAGCGCCCGTTCTCGGCGCTGGTCTCGTACCTCGACGAGCTGGACAAGGCTGGTGTCCCGGCGGGGCGCCGGGTGCTGGCCGCGCTCGGCCCGAAGACCCTGGAGCTGTCCGGCACGCGCGCCCTGGGGGCGATCCCCTACCTGGTCACCCCCGAGCACACCGCCGAGGCCCGCGACATCCTGGGCCCCGAGCCGCTGCTCGCCCCGGAACTCGGCGTGATCCTGGAACCCGACCCGGCCCGCGCCCGCGCGCTGGCCCGCGGCCATGTCGCGATGTACCTCCAGCTCCCCAACTACACCAACACCTGGCGCCGCCTCGGCTTCACCGACGCCGACCTCGCCGAGGGCGGCAGCGACCGCCTGATCGACGCCCTGTACGCCTGGGGCGACCCCGACCGCATCCGCGACCGCGTCGAGTCCTTCCTCACGGCGGGCGCCGACCACGTCGCCCTCCAGGTCGTCGAGGAGGACGCCTCCCGCGACGACCTGCCGCGCGAGGCGTGGCGCAGGCTGGCCTCGATCCTCTTCTGAGGTACCGCGGTTACAGCAGGGCCCGCTCCGCCGCGCTCCACGCCGCACTGGTGACGACGTACAGCGCGGCGGCGAGCGGCACGACCGCGACGGTCACCAGCGTGAGGAAGGACATGAACGGCATGACCTTCCCGACGGTACCGAGCCCGGGAACGGATGCTTCCGCCTCCTGCGTCATGACGGGGTTCTCGGCCGCCGTCCGCTTGGTGGTCCGGTAGTTGACGGTGGCGACGGCCGCGACGACGGCGAACAGGACGAGGTAGACCACCCCGGCCGCCCCGAACACCCCGCCCGCGCCGAGCGCGTCGGCCCAGCGGCCGCCGAGCGGGGCACCGAACAGGTCGTGCGCCAGCAGGCCGTTGCTCCCGCCGCCGATCGTGGTGCTGGAGAACAGGTGGTACAGCAGGAAGAACGCGGGCAACTGGAGCAGGCTCGGCAGCAGCCCCGCGAACGGCGACACCTTCTCCTCCGCGTGCAGCTTCGCCACCGCCTCCCGCAGCCGCTCCGGGTCCTTCCCGTGCCGCGTCCGCAACTCGGCGAGCCGCGGCCGCAACGCCGCCTGCGCCCGCCGCCCGCGCGCGGCGGCCCGGGACAGCGGATGCACGAGCAGCCGTACGAGCGCGGTGAACAGAACGATCGCGGCGGCGGCCGCGGAGGCGTGACAGAGCGGCTGCAGCAGACTCGCGAGCTGCTCGACGAGCCGGGCGAAGACGGACATGGGTGGACCCTCCGGAGTGGGGTGCGTCGTGCCGGGTGCGGCGGAATGGCATGGCGGCATGACGACTCACGCGGGAGGGCGGGACGCCCGAGAACCGGAACCCCGAGAACCGGAGTCCGAGAACTGACACCCGAGAACTGACGGCCGAGAACTGACGGCCGGAAACCGGCTCGGAAGCCGATCGGGGTGTGGGTCTTCTCGGTTTGCCCTACGCGTGGATCGCCGCGAGGGCGCGCCCCGGGGCCCGGGGCCGGCGGCGGCCGGCCGCGTCGGGATCACGCTGCGGCAGGAAGGCCGTACGCCGGTCCCGGTCGCGTATCGCCGTACGGACGCGGGTGCGGGGCACGGCGGGGACACGGCGGGCGACGAGCGAGCAGACGGCGAGCGCGGAGGCGGCCGCGGTGGTCGCGGCGAGGGCGACGGCGGCGGAGAGCGCGCCGGTGCCGAGGAGGGCGGCCTGGAGCAGCAGGAGCTGCACGAAGACGAGCGGAAGAACGACCGACCGCACGGACACCACCCCCTCCATTCGTTGATCTCTCTTTCTGGAACGCGGGAGATCGGCGCCCGGTTCCGGATTCGAAGAGGAATCCCGGAATTCCCCCGAAGGCCGATGCCGGACGCACCCTGCACCTGTGTCGGTGGTCGGCAGTACGGTGTCATCCATGCGCCCCGACACGCCTGCCGAGAACGTCGACCACACCGCTGAGGCGGCACGCCTGGAGCGGACCGCCGGACTGTATCCGGAGGACGCGGAGGCGCTGCTGCTGCGCGCCGCGGCCCACCACGAGCTGTCCGGCGACCGCCCCGCGGCGACCGCGCTGTACGACCGCCTACTGTCCGGCACCGCCCCGCTGGACAACCCGCAACTGGTCCGCGCGCTCAAGGCGTCGAACCTGTGGGAGTACGGCCACGAGGCGGAGGCCCGCGCGATCATCGACGGTATCCGCCTGGCCGCCCCGCGCGACGCGGCGCCCTGGGTGATCGTGGCGGAGTCGCTGGAGTCGCACGACGAACTGGAGCCGGCGCACGAGACGTTCACAGAGGGCGCGCGGTTGTTGCTGGGCAACGGCCCGGAACGCCCGCCGTACGCGACGCACGCCCTGCTCTTCGGCCGTCACCGGGTCCGCCGGATGCTGGGCCTGCCCCACGACGACTGGGACGGCCTGGCCGACACCCTGCACGCCTCCCCGGTCTCCCTGGACGAACTCCACGACCCCAAGCGCGTCTGGTCCCTGGGCTCGGACAACCCGGCCGAACTGGAAGCCGAGATCTCCCGCCTCCGCGCCGAACTCGACACGGCCCGCGAGGCCCTCTCCCGCCCCTTCCCGGTCGCCGTCCTCCACTGGCCCGCCCCCGAACTCACCGAACTCCTCACGGCGTTCCCCACCCTGACCGCCGAATACCCCACCCACACCCACCACCTCCAGACCATAGAAACCTCCCTCCGCGAACTCGCCGGCTCCGGCACCCCCAACCTCGGCATCGTCACCGGCACGGTCCCGTCGTACGAGGCCTTCGCGGCATCGGAGGGAGCGTCCCCGTCCGACGCGGCCCTGCTGCCGCAGTACGCGACGACTCTGGCGGCGCGGGGGCTGGCGGCGGAGTGGCCGCCGGAGGTGGGGGCGGGGTGTTGGTGTGGGTCGGAAAATCCGTACACCGACTGTCATGGTGGCCACACTGAGAGTTCCTGAAGCTATCGCTGTCAGTGGCTGCTGTTAAAACAGATGCACATTGACAGGTAGTTGAGGGGGTTTGCGGTGGCCGAGGGGCACGAGTCAGGGCAGCTGTCCGCTGGGGTGTACGAAAAGTTGATCACCCAGGACTTTGAGAAGGAGCTGGGCCAGCTCGAGGCCATGGGGTGGAAGGCCATCGATGCGCCGGTCAGCGCGGAGTCGTCGCCCCATGTGCTGGCCCGACACATCGGTGAGCTGGTTGCGCAGCGACTCAACCAGCTCCCGGCGGATAAGCGGGTGCCGTTCGCCAATCAGCTCCTGACCTCGTTGGCCGCACAGACCACCGACCAGGGTGACCCGGAGCCGATCAGCACGCTCATCGAAGGACCCCGCCAGCTTCTCGCGCTCGCCGAACAGGAGGCGCCTGGCGCCTATGCGATCCGGCCGCTGACGCCGCTGTCCGAAGCCTCGCTGCTCACGAACTCGCCCGAGGACCTGAGCCTGGGCACCGAGCTCCGGGCCGAACTCGCTACGGCAGACCGCATCGACCTGCTGTGCGCCTTCGTCAAGTGGTACGGCATCCGCGTCCTCGAAGACGCCCTGCGTGCCGCCAAGGAACGCAACGTACCGATCCGCGTCATCACCACCACCTACATGGGCGCCACCGACCGCCACGCCCTGGACCGCCTCGTGCGCGACTTCGGCGCCACAGTCAAGGTGAACTATGAGATCCGCTCGACTCGGCTGCACGCGAAGGCGTGGATGTTCCGGCGGAAGACGGGGTTCGACACGGCCTATGTCGGCAGCTCCAACCTGTCGAGGGCCGCGCTGCTCGACGGCCTCGAGTGGAACGTACGGCTGTCATCCGTGGCCACACCCGCGGTGCTCGACAAGTTCGAGGCAACCTTCGACGCGTACTGGAACGACATCGCCTTCGAAACGTATGACCCTGATCAGCACGGCCAGCGCCTTGACGAAGCACTCGCTCAGGCGAGTGGCACGAGCAGTGGGACTGACCTGAAGATCAACCTCTCCGGCCTGGAAGTACGGCCGTTCCCCCATCAGCGGGACATGCTGGAGCGCCTCACCGTCGAGCGTGAGCTGCGCGGGCGGCACCGCAATCTGCTGGTCGCCGCCACGGGAACGGGAAAGACCGTCATGGCGGCGCTGGACTACCGCGGCCTGCGGAAGAATTCGGACGATGGGCCGCCCAAGCTCCTGTTCGTGGCCCATCGCAAGGAAATCCTGAAGCAGTCGCTGCGCACCTACCGCGAGGTGCTGGACGATGCTTCCTTCGGTGAGCTGCTGCACGGCGGCCAGGACCCGCGCGAATGGAACCACGTCTTCGCCAGCGTCCAGTCCCTCAACGTGCAGCGCCTTGAGCAGTTGGCTCCCGACCACTTCGACGTCATCGTCATCGACGAGTTCCATCACGCCACCGCATCTACGTATCGGCGGGTCATCGACCACTTCAAGCCCAAGGAACTCCTGGGGCTCACTGCCACGCCCGAGCGGATGGATGGGCGGAACGTCCAGGACGAGTTCTTCGACGGTCGGATCGCGGCCGAAATGCGTCTCTGGGAAGCCCTGGAGAACGATCTCCTCTGCCCGTTCCACTACTTCGGCGTCCCGGATGGAACGGATCTGACGAACCTACAGTGGCAGAAGGGTTCGTACACCGACCTGGACCTCGACAAGCTCTACACGGGCAATCATGCGCGCGCCCGGATCGTCGTGAAGCAGATCCAGGACAAGGTCTCCAATCCCGGCGCCATGCGAGCACTGGGATTCTGTGTCACCAAGGCACACGCCCGCTTCATGGCGAACTTCTTCCGCGAGGCTGGCTTTCAGGCTGTTGCGCTCGACAGCGACTCGCCGGCTGACGTGCGCTCCCAGGCCCTCACTGGCCTGCGCGACGGCAAGCTCCAGGTGATTTTCTCCGTCGACCTCTTCAACGAGGGCCTGGACATCCCGGACGTCGACACGTTGCTTCTCCTGCGCCCGACCAACAGCGCCACTGTCTTCCTTCAGCAGTTGGGCCGGGGCCTCAGGCGCACCGAGTCGAAGCCCGTCCTCACCGTGCTCGACTTCATCGGCCAGCACAGGGCCGAGTTCCGCTTCGAAGAGCAGTTCCGCGCCATGACGAACCTGTCACGGAACCGGCTCATTGACCACATCGAGCACGATTTCCCCCAGCTCCCCTCCGGCTGCCAGATCATCCTGGAGGGCAAGTCCAAGGACTACGTTCTCGGCAACATCCGCACCCAGATCGGTGCGACGGTCAAGACGCTGGTGAAGGAGGTGAAGACCTACGCCACGCCGCGGCTCGCCGACTACCTCCGCGAGAGCCGCCGGGAGATCAAGGAGCTGTACAAGAGCGACAACTCCTGGACCACTATTCTGCGCCGTGCTGGCCTGCTGGAGGAAACGGCCCCCGCCGAAGAAACGGCACTGCTGAAGCGGGTCCACGCCTTCCTTCACGTGGACGACCCTGAGCGTGCGGATGCTTACCGTCGTCTGCTCCAGGACGACGCTCCGTCCTACGACGAGTTGAGCCCGCTCAACCAGGCATACGCACGGATGCTGTTCTTCAACATCTATGACAACGCTGGCGGATTCACCACCTACCAGGAGGGGTTGGAATCCCTGCGCCCGCAGAAGGCCTTCCGTGACGAACTCACGCAGTTGCTCTCATACGTCATCGAGCGGGCTGATCACTTCCCCATCCCACTCTCTGGCCGACTCAGCCAGGTACCGCTGAAGGTGCACAGCTCCTACAACCGCTCGGAAGTCCTTGCGGCCCTCGGCGTGGCCCGCTTCGGTGGCCAGATGCCGCGCACTTTCGCGCAGGGTGTGCAGTGGGTGGATGAGCTCCAGACCGATGCCCTTCTCATCACTCTGGAAAAGAACGAGAAGGACTTCTCGCCCACGATCAGGTATAAGGACTACGCGCTCAGCCCCACGCTCTTCCACTGGGAGTCACAGAACGCGATCTCTCCCGAATCCCGTACGGGCACGCGTTATCGGCAGCACGAGCAGCTTGGCAGCACGGTTCTTCTGTTCATGCGGAGGTACAAGGACACCGACATAGGCAAGTCCCAGCCGTGGATGCTTCTCGGCCCGGCCACGTACGTGGAGCACACCGGCAGCAAGCCGATGGCTATCCAGTGGCGCCTGGAGCATCAACTGCCGGCCGATGCGTGGACGTACTCGGCCATCATGGCGAGCTGAGAAGGCTCCAGGACTCCCTACCTAGACCGCTGTCGCCATTGCCAGTTCCGCCCGCCCGAACAGCAACGCATACCCCGCCGGAAGACAAGCGAGAAGGCGTGTCGTGACAGCATCCGACTGGCAGGACAACGCCATCAAGACTGACGTGACATGCCAGCGCGCCGTAGCCGAGGGAACCTCCATCCGGGCCGCGACCGAGTCGACGAACTCGCGGGCCGTGAGGGGGTGGGGGGCCGGGGGCTGGGTGAGGAGAGGGCGGGCCGCTTCTGGGGGGAGGGTGGCGGACAGGGGCTCGCGGTGCTCGGGCGGTATGTGGGCGGCCAGGGAGGTCAGGACGGTTCGGGTGACGGTCGCCGCCTCCGTCCTGGTGCCGTACCGGCCGGCCTCGCGTACCGCGTCCGTCAGGGACAGGGGCGCCGGGATGGTGGTTCTGGGGTGCGGTGTCGTCAGGGTCATCGGTGGCTCCTCCTGCGCGGCATGGGGTGGGGAAGCTGCGGATACCCCGGCTTCCCGCCCGCATGGGTGCCGGTTTCGGCCAAGGTGCGGCTGGGGGCACCCGCCCGCGGACACTCCCCCGGCCCCCGTTAGCCTCGGCCAGGACACGACATACGGGAACAATCAGGAGGCATCCATGGCCAAGGTTCCGAGTGCGGCGATCGCCGCCGCTGGGCTGGTCGGGGGGTACGGCGTCGCCCGCTGGACCAAGAAGCGGCCGCTCGGCGGTGTCGTTCTGGCCGCTGCCGGAGCGGCTGCCGCTCGGCAGTGGCAGGCGCAGGCCGGGACCGCGGTCGCCGGTGGGCTGACGGCCGCCTACGTCGCCGCCTTCGCCGGTTCCCACCCCCTGGCCAAGAAGGTGGGCGCCTGGCCGTCCGTCTTCGGCGTCGCCGGCGCCGTCGCCCTCGCGTCCTGGGCCGTGGCGGACCGACGGGGTTAAGTACCGGCAGGGGGACCTGGTCGTCCATCGGGCCGGAGCCTGCGGGCATGGGCGTACGTCACGCCCGCAGGCTCCGGCCGCAAAGGCCCTCCCCGCTCACTCCCCCTTGCCCCCTCCCCGCCCACCGCCGTCAATGGCCTGGCCACGTCCTCCAGCCCCCGCCGCTCCGCGTTCACCGCCAGTACCGCCGCCACCAGCCCCGCCACGCACATGCCGCCCGGCGCCGTGCCGAGCGCGTAGAAGAAGGCGATCGACATCGCGCGGGTTTCCATGGGGAAGATCTCGGAGACCGTGAGGTACGCGCTGGAGGCGGCCGCCGACGCGAAGAACAACACCACGCACCAGCAAGCCGTCGGCGTCGCCGCGTTCAGGCCGTTGATGATCAGGTCCACCCGGCCCCGGTGCCCGGAGGGGATCAGCTCGTCGATCGCGGAGTTGATCGCCGCGTACTCCCCACCGATGCCGAAGCCCGTCAGGAAGCGGAACAGGAAGAACCACCACGCCTCGGTCGACAGCGACGTCAGCGCCGTCGCCGCGAGGTACACCGCCGGCGGGACCAGGGCAGCCGGTCCAGCCGCGCGGGGATGTCGGTGGTGATCGTGGGGGCGGTGCGGCGGGACGCCGGGGTCTCGGCTCGGCTCATGGGCTGCTGCCTCCTCGTCGAAGGTGCAGAACCGGGTTCCCCGGGCCAGGGGAAACAGGCCCGGCGGTCACCCGTTCGGCGGCAGCCCGGGCCCACGTGACCGTTCAGCGGCAGCCCCGACCCGCGGGACCGGGCACGGCAGCCCCGGCCGACGGGAGCCCCACCCGGTGGCAACGACCATCCCGTCAAGCGGCGCAGCCCTACGCCCCCAGCCCCCGCGAAACCGTGTAGATCACCAGCCCCGCCAGCGACCCCACCACCGTGCCGTTGATCCGGATGAACTGCAGATCCCGCCCGATGTGCGCCTCGATCTTCCGCGTCGTGTGCTCCGCGTCCCAGCCCGCCACGGTGTCGGTGATCAGGGAAGTGATCTCGTCGCGGTAGGTGGTGACGACGTGCACCGCCGCGCCCTCCACCCAACTGTCCACCTTCTCCTGCATCTTCGGCTCGGTCGCCATCCGCGACCCGAGCGAGATCAGCCCCGCCCGCACCCGCAGCCGCAGCTCGCTGCGCTCGTCCTCCGCCGCCGCGACGATCATGGACCGTACGGCCGTCCACGCGGACGCGATCAGGTCCTGCACCTCGCTCCGCCCCAGCACCTCGCTCTTGAGCCGCTCCACCCGCGCCCGGGTCTCGGTGTCGGACTGGAGGTCGGAGGCGAAGTCAGTGAGGAAACGGTCCAGCGCGCCACGCGCCGGATGGGTCGGCATCTCGCGCATCTCCGTGACGAAGCGCAGCAGCTCCTTGTAGATCCGCTCGCCGACCTTGCGGTCCACGAACCGCGGGGTCCAGCCCGGCGCGCCGCCCTCCACCGCGACCATGACGTCGTCCCGGTGCCGTACCAGCCAGTCGTGGGCACGGGAGACCACCAGGTCCACCACGCGCCGGTGGCCGCCGTCCTCGACGATCCGGTCAAGGAGCTTGCCCACCGCCGGGGCGATCTCCCGGGAGTCGGCCCGGCGGGTGATCGCCTCGCCCACCACCGCCTGCACGTCGGAGTCGCGCAGCACGGTCAGGGCGCCGCGCAGCGCGGTCGCCAGCTCGCCGGTGACCCGGTCGGCGTTCTCCGGCTCCGCGAGCCACGCCCCGAGCCTGCTGCCGATGCCGACCGCGCGCAGCCGCTGCCGTACGACATCCTGGGAGAGGAAGTTCTCCCCCACGAACTCGCCGAGCGAGACGCCCAGCTGGTCCTTCTTGGTGGGGATGATCGCGGTGTGCGGGATGGGCAGGCCCAGCGGATGGCGGAACAGCGCGGTCACCGCGAACCAGTCCGCCAGCGCGCCCACCATCCCGGCCTCGGCGGCCGCCGCGACGTACCCCGACCAGGGGCCCGCGCCCGCGTGCTCCGCCCAGGTGGCCAGGACGTAGACCACCGCGACGAACACCAGCATCCCGGTCGCGGTGAGCTTCATACGCCGCACCCCGCGCTGCCGCTCCTCGTCGGCGGGGGTGAAAGCGGTCATGGTGCGGTACGACTGGGCGCCGCCCGGCCTCCGCCCGCGAGCCACTCCCGCCGCCCGGCCCGGGCGCTGCCCGCCGGCCGTTCCCGGCGTACCGACGGCAACCCGCTCACCGTCCGAGCCGTCCGAGCCGCCCGTGCCATCCGTGCCGCCCGTGCCGCCCGTGGCCCGGTCTCCCGGCCTGTCCTCTTCCGCTTCCGCGTGTTCCATCTCGCTCCACCCGTCCGGTGATCCCGCACACACATTGTCCCTTCCTGGGGACTTCCGGAACGGAACACGGGTTCCTCACGTCTGTCCGAGGGGTGGTTCGGACAGGGTCCTGTCAACCCCGCCGGTTCCATGCACCATCATGGGATCTTTGGAAACGGAGCCCCGGGCTCCAGGTCCCGAGGAGATCAGCACCAGCGTGACCAAGCGCCACGGTTATGCCCTGCTCAGTGCGCTCGCCGCACTCGTCGTGATCCTTTCCGGCGTCATCTACGTCACGACCACACACGACCACGGCACTCCGAGCGGCACGGTCGCCGACAACGGACCCCACCGGCGCACCGGCGTCGCCCCGGCCTCCGCCGGCACCTGGGTCGGGGCCTGGGCCACCGCACCCTCCGGCGTCGAGCCCGACACCGCGACCACCGGGACGGCGGGGCGTTCGGTGCGCAACGTGGTGCATGTGAGCATCGGCGGTACGAGCGCCCGCATCACCCTCTCCAACGTCTACGGGCAGTCCCCGCTGACCATCGCGCACGCCTCCCTCGCCGTCTCCGCAGGGCACGACACCGCCGCCGCACGTGCGGAAACGATGCGGCGGCTCACTTTCGGCGGCGCCACCAGCGTGGTGATACCGGCGGGCGGCCAAGTCGTCAGCGACGCCGTACGCGTGAACATCCCGCAGGACACGGACGTGCTGGTCACCACGTACTCACCCACATCCTCCGGGCCGGTCACCTACCACAAGTCCGCACGCCAGACCTCGTACATCGCGGAGGGCGACCGGACCGAGGACGCCACCGGGACCCCGTTCGACGAGCAGACCCCATTCTGGCGGTACCTGACCGCGCTGGACGTGATCAACCACGACACCAACGGCACGGTCGTCGTCCTCGGCGACTCCATAACCGACGGCATCACCTCGACGGTCGACGCCAACCTCCGCTGGACCGACGTACTCGCCCAGCGGCTGCGCGCGGCCGGACAGAGCGGGGAGGACGTGCCCCGGTACTCCGTCGTCAACGAGGGCATCAGCGGCAACCAGGTCCTCGTGGGCGGCCTGCAGCGTGCCGCCGACAGCCCCAGCGGCATCAGCCGGTTCGACCGCGACGTGCTCGGCCGCCCGAACGCCAAGGTGGTGGTCGTCGAGCTCGGCATCAACGACATCCTGCGCAACCCGCGCCTCGCCGACCCGTACAAGATCACCGACGGGCTGCGCGTCCTGGTCCGCCAGGCCCACGCCCACGGCCTGAAGGTCGTCGGCGCCACCCTCATGCCCCTCGGGGGCCACAAGAAATGGACGTCCGCGCGCGAGATCGTCCGCGAACAGGTCAACGCCGAGATCAGGGCGGGCAAGGTCTTCGACGCGGTGGTGGACTTCGACGCGGCCCTCCGCGACCCCTACGCCCCCCACAAACTCCGCCCCGAATACGACTCCGGCGACCACCTCCACCCCAGCGACCTGGGCTTCCGCAAGATGGCCGAGACGTTCGACCTGCGGCTGCTGAAGGGGGCGGGGCAGGCGGAGCTGTAGGGGTGGCGCGGGCGCGGTTCGGGGGCGGTTCGGGGGGCCGGACGGCTTCCCTGCCCGGGCCGTGAATACTGGCCCCATGACCCGCTTGATCCTCGCCACCCGTAACGCCGGAAAGATCACCGAGCTGAGGGCGATCCTCGCCGAGGCCGGACTCCCGCACGAGCTGATCGGCGCCGACGCCTTTCCCGAGGTGCCGGACGTCAAGGAGACCGGCGTCACCTTCGCCGAGAACGCCCTGCTCAAGGCGCACGCGCTCGCCCAGGCCACCGGTCTGCCCGCCGTCGCCGACGACTCCGGCCTCTGCGTGGACGTACTGAACGGCGCGCCCGGCATCTTCTCCGCCCGCTGGGCCGGCCGCCACGGCGACGACCGGGCCAACCTGGACCTGCTCCTCGCCCAGCTCTCCGACATCGCGGACGAACACCGCGGCGCCCACTTCGCCTGCGCCGCCGCGCTCGCCCTCCCTGACGGCACCGAGCGCGTGGTCGAGGGCCGCCTGACCGGCACCCTGCGCCACGCCCCCGCCGGCACGAACGGCTTCGGCTACGACCCGATCCTCCAGCCGGAGGGCGAGGCGCGGACGTGCGCGGAACTGTCGGCTGACGAGAAGAACGCGATCAGTCATCGGGGGGAGGCGTTCCGGGCGTTGGTGCCGGTGGTGCGGGAGCTGCTGGGCTGACACACGGGTGAGGGGCCGCCCTTCCGGGCGGCCCCTTCGATGAGTGCGGCCGGTGGGACTCGAACCCACACGGGTGTTAACCCACTTGGACCTAAACCAAGCATGACTGCCAAATTCCATCACGGCCGCTCAAAAACGGTCATCGCGCTCGACCGGCAGCGTTCAGTGTAAGGGCAGCACCACTCACGCGGCGAGAGGGCCTTTCCTCTTCTGGCGACACCAGGTCTCCGTCAGAGCGTGGCAGTTGGGACAGAGGTAACGCAGGTTCTCCCGGCGATTGTCACGCCAGTCGCCGTTGATGTGGTCGATCTGCAAGGTGATCGGCCGCCCCAGCCACTTCCCCTCGTTACCGCAGCTCTCGCAGGCGTACGACACTCCGATCTCGGTCAAGGCCCGGTGAAGTTGAGTCCTGTTGGTTCGCCCCGCGTCGGGAGGAAGAACGACCAGCACTCGGTGCGCGACGGACGGGGGCCCGGAACTCTCCGGCCGAGCCCATGAGCGGCGCCTGAAGTGGGTCGTATCGAGACCCAGTCGAGTTGCGGCACGCCGGACACGCCGGTGGTTGGTGTCATTAACCTCCAGGCCCAGACCCCGCATCACGTCGGCGTAGCTCGTGGAATGCCCAAGGACTTCACGGAGCCCTTCTTCGGGAATCGCCAGTCGACGGTGGGAGAAGTGCCCTGTGTCGATGCCGTGGGCGCGCAACATGCGTCCCAGAGCCGCGCGCGAGCGGCCGTCGTCAGGCACTCCAAGGACCCGCGCGACGGCACGGACACTGGTCGCCTCCGCCGCGGCAGTCCTCAGCTCATCCGGGGTGAATGGCAGATCCGCTTCGGACCGGTTCACTCCGGCGAAATGCCGGATGTCGACCCCTGCCGCACGGATCCGCCGTGCGATGTGGGACAGCGTCCCGGTGGCGGGAGTGGCGCCGAGCTTGAGGGCCACCTCACGCAGCGAGGAAGACGAGGCCGCGGCCTCGGCGATGGCGGCGTCCGGGTATTTGCGCCATGGACTGCGCTTGGCGAAGTGACTCGTGTCGAGACCATGGGCGGCGACCTTCTCCTGAAGCACTCGCCGCTGACCGCCGCTCACCCGAAGCCCGAGCCGTCGGATCAGGTCTGCCCAGTTGCGGGCCTCGGCGACAGTCCGCGCGAGCCGTTCCCTGCCGTACGGGTCCGCCCCCTCCAGCCACTCCTCGGTGTACGCACCGACCCTCATCAAGCCCCTCCGTCCCGGCCACGCGTTCGTCGCCCGCATGGAGTAACGAACCGGTTATCGGACAGTCACGGGCGGAGACGGAGAACGGCCCGGGCCGGAGATGTCGCCGGTGCGGGCCGTTCGGGGGGCAGGGGTGGGTCAGATGCCCAGGTCCTTGATGATCTTCGCCACGTGGCCGGTGGCCTTGACGTTGTAGAGGGCTCGTTCGACCTTGCCGTGTTCGTCGACGATCACCGTGGAGCGGATGACGCCGACGACGGTCTTGCCGTAGAGCTTCTTCTCGCCGTAGGCGCCGTACGCCTCGAGGACCTGCTTGTCGGGGTCGGCCAGGAGGGTGATCCTGAGGGATTCGGCCTCGCGGAACTTCGCCAGCTTCTCCGGCTTGTCGGGGGAGATGCCGATCACGTCGTAGCCCGCGCCGGCCAGCAACTCCAGGTTGTCGGTGAAGTCGCACGCCTGCTTGGTGCAGCCGGGGGTAAGCGCGGCGGGGTAGAAGTAGACGATGACCTTGCGGCCCTTGTGGTCCGCCAGGGACACCTCGTTGCCGTCGGCGTCGGGGAGGGTGAAGGCCGGGGCCGTGTCCCCGGGCTGGAGTCGCTCGCTCATCCGGCCAGCCTAACCGGGGCCGGAGCGCGATCGGACGGTCTGACCGGGGGCCCTCGCCGTGCGGAGCGGCCAGGAACTGACAGACTGTTCAGCACAAAGCATCAGCAGACTTCGGAGGCCGTACGGTGGCGGAGACGTCGGACACCAGAACACCGGCGCAGATCGAGGCGGACATCAAGCGCCGTCGCGAAGTGCTGGCCGAGACGCTCGACGAGATCGGGGTGCGGGTGCACCCCAAGACGATCGTCGGCGATGCCAAGGCGAAGGCCGTCGCCAACCTCGACCATGTCTTCGGCCAGGCGTTCGTCACGGCCAACCGGGTGATGACCGAGGTGCGGGACCAGTTCGTCGACGACGACGGCGCCCCCCGCATGGAGCGGATCGTGCCGGCCGCCCTGATCGTGGCGGGCGTGGTGGGTCTCGTCGTCGTCGGCTCGACCCGGCGGCGCAGGCGCTGAGCCCCGGCAGGTAGGTTCGGGGGCGTGAGCGCCAACAGAGACGAGCAGAGCACACCCCACCACGACAAGCTGCCCATCCGGATGCTGCACGACCGGGTTCTCGTGCGGCAGGAGACCGGTGAGGGCGAGCGGCGGTCGGGCGGCGGCATCCTGATCCCCGCCACGGCGGCGGTCGGGCGCAGGCTGGCCTGGGCCGCGGTGGTCGCGGTGGGACAGAACGTGCGGACCGTGGAGCCCGGCGACCGGGTGCTGTTCGACCCGGAGGATCTGGCCGAGGTCGAGGTGCGGGGCGTGGCGTACGTGCTCATGCGCGAGCGTGATCTGCATGCGGTGGCCGCCGACCGGTTCGAGGGGGCCACGGATTCCACGGGGCTGTACCTGTAGGACCCGCTGATACGGCGAAGGGGCTGGTGACCTGGTCACCAGCCCCTTCGTCGTGTGTGCGTCCGGCCGTCAGTCCTGGCGGCCGTTGAATGCCGGGCCGCCGAGGCCGGCCGGGAGGCCGCCCGCGCCGCCCGCGTCGGAGGTACCGCCGCCGCCCGTGGCGTCCCCGCCGGTCGCGCCGCCGGGTGTGCCGCCGGTGGCCGTGCCACCGGTCGTGGGGGCACCGCCGGTCGCCGTACCGCCGGTGGTGGGAGCGCCGCCGGTGGCGGCGCCGCCGTCGGTCGGGGTGCCGCCGGTCACGCCGCCGTCGGTGGGCGTGCCGGTGGCCGCGCCGCCGGTCTGGCCGCCGTCGGCCGGTGTGGCGCCCTGGCTGGGCGTGCCGGTGGCGGTGCCGCCGGTCTGGCCCGCGGCGGTGGCGGGTGCGGTCGGGGCCAGCGTGGCGGGGGCCTCGACCTCGGCGCCCTGCTGGAGCTCCAGGTCGAAGTCGGCGGCGGGCTTTCCGCTGAGCGCGTCCTTCGTGTACTGCGCCCAGATCTCGGTGGGCGGGCCGCCGCCGTTCATACGGGCGTTGCCGAGCGCGCCGTAGAGCGGCTTGTGCCGGGCGGTCACCGGGTCCTGGCCCATGACCGCGACCACGGTGGCGAGGTCGGGGGTGTATCCGGCGAACCAGGCGGCGGTGTCGCTCTCGGCGGTGCCGGTCTTGCCCGCGGCCGGGCGGCCCGCCGCCTGGGCGGCCGTGGCGGTGCCGGTCTCGACCACGCTCTGCAGCACGGAGGTGGTGGTGTCGGCGGCCTCACGGCTGACGGCCTGCTTGGACTGGCCGCCCGGGACGGTCACCGGGGTGCCGCCCTTGGTGACCTTGTCGATGAGGGTGTACGTGCCGTGCCGGCCGTGGTTGGCGAGGGTGGCGTACGCCTCGGTCATCTCCAGCACGCTCGCGTTGGCGGTGCCGAGCGCGATGGACGGGGACGGGTACATGTCCGGGGTGTCGGCGGGGATGCCGAGGTCGATCGCGGTCTTCTTGACCTTGTCGCCGGTGACGTCGGCGGCCATCTGCGCGTACACCGAGTTCACGGACAGGTCGGTGGCCTTGCGGACGGTGATCTGGCCGTACGACTTCTGGTCCTCGTTCTCCGGGGCGTAGGCGCCGCCGCTCCAGCCTTGTACGGGGCGCTTGTTGGTGCCGTCGTAGTAGGTGTTCGGGGAGATCGGCTTGCCGTCCTGGGTGGTGGAGCCGTTGTCGACCGCCGAGGTGAACACGAAGGGCTTGAAGGTGGAGCCGACCTGGAAGTCGCCCCGGGTGGCGCCGTTGGTGTACTGCTGCAGGTAGTCGATGCCGCCGTACATCGCGACGATGCGGCCGGTCTTGGGGTCGATGGACGCGCCGCCCGCGCGGACGTAGGTGTCGGCCTTGTTGTTCTTCTTGTCCAGCTTGGAGATCAGCCGGTCGTCGACGGCCTTGACGAAGGCGTCCTGCTTGTCCTTCTGGATGGTGGTCGTGATGCGGTAACCACCGCGCGTCATCTGTTCCTTGGTGAGGATGTGGTTCTCGGTGAGGTAGTCCTTGACCGCCTCGACGAGGTAACCGCGCTGGCCGGACAGGCCGGTGGAGATGGTCTGTTCCTTCGGCATGGGGAACTTCAGGCCGGTGCGCTCGGACTGCGACAGCCAGCCCTTCTTGACCATGCCGTCCAGGACGTAGTTCCAACGGGCCAGGGCGGCGCCCTTGTTCTCGGGGTGGGCGACGACGTCGTACTCGCTGGGTGCGTTGACGAGCGCGGCGAGGTAGGCGGCGCGGGCCGGGTCGAGGTCCACGGCGTCCTTGCCGTAGTACGCCTGGGCGGCGGCCTGGATGCCGTAGGCGCCGCGCCCGAAGAAGCTGGTGTTGAGGTAGCCCTCGAGGATCTCGTTCTTGGACTTCTCGCGGCCGAGCTTGACCGAGATGAAGAACTCCTTGGCCTTGCGGCTCAGGGTCTGTTCCTGGGCCAGGTAGTAGTTCTTCACGTACTGCTGGGTGATGGTGGAGCCGGACTGCCTGCCCTTGCCGGTGGCCATGTTCCAGCCCGCGCGGAGCATCGCCTTGGGGTCGACGGCGGGCTCGGTGTAGAAGTCCCGGTCCTCGGCGGCGAGTACGGCGTGCTGGGCGTTCTTGGAGACCTCGGCGAGGTTGACGTTCTCGCGGTTGACCTGGCTGTCGCGGGTGTCGCGGGCGAGCTGGGAGCCGTCGGCGTAGAGGTAGACGTTGCTCTGCTTGGTGGCGAGGGCGTTGGCGGGCGGGATCTTCACCATCGAGTAGCCGAGGAAGAAGAGGCCGATGATCAGCAGCGCGCCGACGACGACGGTCCCGAGGACGAGCCGCCAGCCGGGGACGAGGCGGCGCCAGCCGGTGCGCTTGGGCTTCTTGCCCTTGCCGCCGCCTGCGCCGCTGCCGCTGCCGTTGCCACTGCCGCTTCCGCCGGACGCGGAGGCCGTCTCGGGGGCGGGGGCCGCGGGGGTACGGGGGATGACGGTGGTGGCCGCGGCGGCGGGCGTCTCGTCCCCCTGGCGGGGGGCGTTGATCCGCCGGAGCACCTGCGTGTGCTCGTCGGCGGGCGGCTCGCTCTTGGGGTCCTTGATCCGCCGCAGCACCTGCGTGCTCTCGGTGGCGGGCGGCTCGCTCTTGGCGGCACCCTTGGCCCCCTGAGGCGCCTTGATCCGCCGGAGCACCTGCGTGCTCTCGACAGCGGGCGTCTCCTCGGAGCGGGGGCCGGGGACAGCAGGGTTCTGGGCAGCACCCTGCCGTGCCTCGTCGGGGCTACGACGCGGAGCGCCGGGTGCCTGCGGCGCCTGGGCACCCGGCTGCGGGCGGTCGGCACCGGGAACCTGCGGCGCCTGACCGGTCTGTCCCGGCCGGTTGGCACCGGCACCCTGGGACGGCTGGCCGGGGCGACCCGCGCCCGCGGACTGGGACACCTGACCGCTCTGACCCGGCCGACCCGCGCCACCGAACTGCGCGGACTGCCCGCCCTGGGCCGAACGCTCGGCACCGGAGCCCTGGGACGCCGGGCCGGAGCGCGCCGCGCCGCCGGACGCCTGGCCGCCCTGGCCGGGAAGACCCGCACTGGTGGACTGGGGAGCCGGAGTACCCGGGCCTGGACGAGCCGCGCTGCCGGACGGGGAGACGGGGCCGCCCTGACCGGGGCGACCCGCGCCGTCGGTCCGGCCCGGACGGCCCGCGTCGTCGGTCTGGCCCGGACGGCCCGCGTCGTCGGTCCGGCCCGCCCGGCCGGCACCGAAGCCCTGGCCCTGCGGGGCCTGGCCACCGCGTGCCCGGTCCGCACCGGCGGACTGAGCGCCCTGACCGTCCCGGCCGGGACCACCCGTACCACCGGCCTGCGCCGCCGGGCCACCCTGGGCGGGGCGACCCGCGCCGGGACCCTGCGGAGCCTGACCGCCGGAACGCGTACCGTCCCCGCCGGGGGACTGAGCGTCCCGGCCCGAACGGTCGGCCCCGGTGGCCTGACCACCCTGCGCCGGACGACCCGGGCCACCGGCCTGAGCGCCCTGGGCCGGACGGCCCGCACCGGAAGCCTGGACCGGCTGCCCTCCCTGACCGGGACGGTCGGCACCGGCACCCTGGCCCGCGCGGGCGGCGCCGGAGTCCTGCGGATCCCGGCCACCCGGACGCGCCTGGTCCGCACCGGCGAACTGAGCGCCCCGGCCCGAACCACCCGCACCGAGGCTCTGCGCCCCCGGACCACTCACGCCGGGACCCTGCGGAGCCTGACCGCCCTGGGCGTCCCGGCCCGGCCGGCCATCCTGCGCCGGACGGCCCGCACCGGAAGCCTGCGCGGCCCCCTGGCCCGGACGGCCCGCGCCGGAAGCCTGGCCCGGCTGTCCGCTCTGCCCGCCCTGACCGGGACGGTCGGCGCCCGCACCGGCACTCTGCCCGGGACGGCCCGCGCCCCCGGCCTCCCCGCCGGGACGGCCCGCGTCCCCGGCCCGGGACGGCCGGCCCGCGTCGGCCCGGCTCCCGTCGTCCGCCCCGCCCCGCGGAGCGGAAGGGCGGGAATCGCCCGCGCCCCCGGGGTTCCGGGGGGCCGGCTTCGCCTGGTGGCCCGGGGTTTCGGGCCCCTCAGCCGGTCGCGGTGCGCCGGGCGCCCCGCCCTCGGTCGGCTGATGCGGCTGCTCGTCGCTCATCTCGTGCACGGACTCCTGTTTCGCGTCGTACGTTTCCGTACGCCTCGTACGCCTACCTGCGCCCCCAGTTTGAAGACTCTCGCACCTGGCGTTCCGTTCCCGGATTCAGGCACGCTTCCGTCACGGAAAACGCGTGGCCGGCCGCCGGTCCTCCGGACTAGGCTCCTGCGCTTCGGTGTCGAAGAGTCCAGGAGGTGGACCGACGTGAGCGCGGGACGGTTGTACGCGGCCGTCGCAGCAGGGGGATTCAGACGGTACGCGACCTACCGGGCCGCCACTGCGGCAGGGGTGTTCACCAACACCGTCTTCGGACTCATCATCGTCTACACCTACCGCGCTCTGTGGGACGCCCGCCCCCATCTCGGGGGTTACGACGAGACACAGGCCGTGACCTATGTGTGGCTGGGCCAGGCGTTGCTGTCGACGCTCGCGATCGGGGGCGGGGGCGTCGAGGAGGAGTTGATGGAACGCATCCGTACGGGTGATGTCGCGATCGACCTGTACCGGCCCGCGGATCTTCAACTGTGGTGGCTGGCGGCGGATCTGGGGCGGGCGTTCTTCCAGTTGCTGGGGCGCGGGCTCGTGCCGTTCGTCGTGGGCATCCTGTGTTTCCCGGCGTATCTGCCCCGGGACGTGGGCACTTGGCTGGCCTTCCTCGTGGCGATCGTGCTGGCGATGCTGGTGGGTTTCGGCATCCGCTATCTGGTGGCGCTGAGCGCGTTCTGGCTCATGGACGGGGCCGGAATGGCTCAAATGGCGTGGCTGGCCGGGGTGTTCTGCTCGGGGATGCTGCTGCCGCTGAACGTGTTCCCGGGCGCGCTCGGCGAGGTCGTCCGCGCGTTGCCGTGGTCCTCGCTGCTCCAGGCCCCGGCGGACGTGCTGCTGGGAGAGGCGGACCCGCTGCGGACGTATCTCTTCCAGGGGGCGTGGGCGGTGGCGCTGCTCGGTGCGGGCCGGCTGTTGCAGTCGGCCGCGACGCGGCGGGTGGTGGTCCAGGGTGGCTGAGGACACCGTGGGGCGGGTGCGCGAGGGTGTCCGTGCCTATCGGCTCGTCGCGGGCATGTGGCTGCGCTCCACGATGGCGTACCGCGCCTCGTTCGCGATGACCGCGTTCGGGAACTTCGCCGCGACCTCCTTCGACTTCGTGGCGATCATGCTGATGTTCACCCGGGTGGGGCGGCTGGGCGGCTGGACGCTGCCCGAGGTGGCGTTCCTGTACGGCCTGTCGGGGCTGTCGTTCGGCCTTGCCGACCTGGCGATCGGGTCGATGGACCGGCTGGGCCGCAGGGTGCGCGACGGCACGCTGGACACGCTCCTTGTGCGTCCGGCGCCGGTCCTGGCGCAGGTGGCGGCGGACAAGTTCGCGCTGCGGCGGCTCGGCCGGATGACGCAGGGCGCGCTGGTGCTCGGCTGGTCGCTGGCCCGGCTCGACGTGGACTGGACGGCGCCGAAGCTGGTCCTGCTGCCGCTGACGGTGGTGAGCGGGTTCGGGATCTTCTGCGCGGTGTTCGTGGCGGGGGCGGCGTTCCAGTTCGTGGCGCAGGACGCCTCGGAGGTGCAGAACGCGTTCACCTACGGGGGTACGACGCTGCTCCAGTACCCGCCGACGGTGTTCGGGCGGGAGCTGGTGCGCGGGGTGACGTTCGTGCTGCCGCTGGCCTTCGTCAACTGGCTGCCCGCCTGTTACCTGCTCGGGCGGCCGTATCCGCTGCGCCTGCCGGAGTGGGTGGCGTTCGCGCCGCTGCCGGTCGCGGTGGGCTGCTGCGCGCTGGCGGGGCTGGCCTGGCGGGCGGGACTTCGTACGTATCGGAGCACAGGGAGCTAGCCGGATGGCGGATGCTGATTTCATCGCGCTGGAGAAGGTCGAGAAGGTCTTCCAGGTGCGCAGGAAGACGGGCTTCCTGAAGCGGGAGCGGCACGAGGTGCGGGCGGTGGACTCGCTCTCGTTCACCGTGGCGCGCGGCGAGATGGTGGGGTACATCGGGCCGAACGGCGCCGGGAAGTCGACCACGATCAAGATGCTGACCGGCATCCTGACGCCGAGCGGGGGCCGGCTGCGGGTGGCCGGGATCGACCCCTCGCGGGAGCGGACGCGCCTGGCGCACCGGATCGGGGTGGTGTTCGGGCAGCGCACGACGCTGTGGTGGGACCTCCCGCTGATCGACTCCTACCGGCTGGCGCACCGCATGTACCGTATCCCGGACGCCCGTTACCGCGAGAACCTGGACCGCTGCGTCGAACTCCTGGAGCTTCAGGACCTGTTGGACGTGCCGGTACGCCAACTGTCCCTGGGTCAGCGGATGCGTGGCGACATCGCGGCCGCCCTGCTGCACGACCCCGAGGTGCTGTACCTGGACGAGCCGACGATCGGCCTGGATGTCGTCTCGAAGGCCAAGGTCCGGGGTTTCCTCAAGGAGTTGAACACCGAGCGCGGCACCACGGTCCTGCTGACCACCCACGACCTCCAGGACATCGAGCAGTTGTGCTCGCGAGTGATGGTGATCGACCACGGCAGGCTGATGTACGACGGCCCGCTGGCCGGGCTGCACGAGGCCGCCGAGGGCGAGCGGACGCTGGTGGTGGACCTGGAGCGGGAACTGCCCCCGGTGGAGGTGCCCTCGGCCCGGGTGGTCCGGGTGGAGGGGCCCCGGCAGTGGCTGGCGTTCCCGGCGGGGCAGTCGGCGGCGCCGCTGGTGGCGCAGCTGGCGGCCGCCTATCCGCTGGTCGATCTGTCGGTGCGCGAACCCGACATCGAGTCGGTCATCGCCAAGATGTACGCGGAGAAGGCGGTCTCGTAGTCTGCTGTCATGACCGACGACTCCGTTCCGGACCTTCGCACCCCCGATGCCGTCCCGGATCTCAGGGCCTCCGACGCGGACCGTGAGCGGGTCGCCGAGGTGCTGCGCGACGCCCTGGCCGAAGGGCGCCTGGACATGCAGGAGTTCGAGGAGCGGCTGGAGGGGGCGTACACGGCGCGTACGTACGGCGAGCTGGCCCCGCTGACCCGGGACCTTCCGGTGCCGGGGGTGGCCACGCCGTCGCCCGTGTCGTTCGTCAAGCAGTCCGTTCCGGAGGGGAGTTGGGCGTCGCGGATCACCGGCGGCGAGGGTTCCTCGACGGGTGCGGTGGCGGTGATGTCGGGCTTCCAGCGCAAGGGGCGCTGGACGATGCCGAAGAAGTTCACCTGCTTCGCGTTCATGGGCGGGGGCGAGATCGACCTGCGCGAGGCGTACTTCGCGGACCGCGAGGTCGAGATCAAGTGCGTCGCGGTCATGGGCGGCATGGAGGTGACCGTGCCGCCGGGCGTCGAGGTGGTGGTGCGCGGCATCGGTGTGATGGGCGGCTTCGAGCACCCCGAGTGGGACGAGCCGGGCGAGCCCGGGGCGCCACGCGTGGTCATCAGCGGGTTCGCCTTCTGGGGCGGGGTCGGCGTGGAGCGCAAGGTGACCCGGGCCGAGCGGCTGCGCCTGAAGGAACTGCGCCGCGAGGAGCGGGACCTGCGCCGTCAGGAGCGGTACGAGCGGCGCTGCGCGCGGCGCGAGGAGCAGCGGGAGCGCCGCCGGGGCCACTGAGCCGCCGAGGGCCGGCACGAGCCGCGGCCCTCGGCTCAACGCCCTTACGGCGTGCAGACCTTGGTGAGTTCACCCGCCGCGTCGGTCACGGGGGTGACGTCCGGGGTGGCGTCGCCGTCCTTGATGGCCTGGCGGACGTTGCCGACGGCCCGGTCGAGGTCGTCGACGGCCTTGTTGACGTCGGCGTCGTCGGTCTTGTCGCCGATCCGGTCGAGGTCCTTCTGGATGGCGTCCAGGGAGGCGTCGGCCTGGCCCGGGTCGTTGGTGGCGTTCTCCACGGCCTGCTGGAGGTCGGTGACGCTGTCCGCGACGGAGTCGGCGGTCCGTACGCAGTCCAGGGCCTTGTCCACGGCGCTGCAGCCGGTGGCGAGCCCGGCGGTGAGCGCGGTGGCCACCAGTGCGGCGGCGATGGCGGTGGTACGGCGGCGGCCGGCGGCCATGTCGGGCTCCTCCCCTGGTACGGCTGGCCGGGCGCACGGTCTTTCGGCCGCGCGCCCGTACCGTGACAGACGCCGTGGGACGAGCGGGGGTTGCCCGGGGCGACCCGCTGTTTTGACCGGTGCTTTGCCTACGCGCCCAGGGTGGCTTCGAGCGCTGCCTGCTGAAGGAGAGTCAGTTCGGCGCAGCCGGTGACGGCGAGGTCGAGCAGGGCGTTCAGTTCGTCGCGGGCGAAGGGCTCGGCCTCGGCGGTGCCCTGGACCTCGACGAAGCGGCCGTCGCCGGTGCAGACGACGTTCATGTCGGTCTCGGCGCGCACGTCCTCCTCGTAGCAGAGGTCGAGCAGCGGGACGCCGCCGACGATGCCGACGGAGACGGCGCCGACGGTGCCGGTGAGCGGCTTGCGGCCGGGCTTGATCAGCTTCTTGGCCTGGGCCCAGGCGATCGCGTCGGCGAGGGCGACGTAGGCGCCGGTGATGGCGGCGGTGCGGGTGCCGCCGTCGGCCTGGAGGACGTCGCAGTCGAGGACGATGGTGTTCTCGCCGAGCGCCTTGTAGTCGATGACGGCGCGCAGGGAGCGGCCGATGAGGCGGGAGATCTCGTGGGTGCGGCCACCGATCTTGCCGCGCACGGACTCGCGGTCGCCGCGGGTGTTGGTGGCGCGGGGCAGCATGGAGTACTCGGCGGTCACCCAGCCCTCGCCGCTGCCCTTGCGCCAGCGGGGGACGCCTTCGGTGACGCTGGCGGTGCAGAAGACCTTGGTGTCGCCGAAGGAGACGAGGACGGAGCCCTCGGCGTGCTTGCTCCAGCCGCGTTCGATGGTGACCGGGCGGAGCTGTTCGGGCGTGCGGCCGTCGATGCGAGACATGGGGACGACCCTATCGGGCGCGGGCGGGGTCTCTTTCCCCCGCGGGCGCGACGAGGGGCTCCTTCCCGGTCGGGAGGGAAGGAGCCCCTGCGCGGCGAGCCGGTCGGCTCACATCATGTCTTCGATCTCCGCGGCGATCGGGTCGGCGTCGGTGCCGATGACGACCTGGATGGCGTTGCCCATCTTGACGACACCGTGGGCGCCCGCGGCCTTCAGGGCGGCGTCGTCGACCAGGGAGGCGTCGTGGACCTCGGTCCGCAGACGGGTGATGCAGCCCTCGATCTCGTCGATGTTCTCGATGCCGCCGAGCCCGGCGACGATCTTCTCAGCCTTGGTGGCCATGTTCTTTCTCCCTGATCCGAACCGATCGGAACCGACCGGAACCGCTGCTGGTCCGGAGACTGGTCTACACCACGGCCCCGACGCCCGCCAAACCCCCCGGATCTCACGGGTTCCTTATATCGACGCCATCGTGCTAGAAACAGGTCTACACCACTGAGTGGTGTAGACCATCACCGATGGAGGACGTATGAGCACCGCCACCGCAGAGGCGGCCCCCGCAAAGAAGCGGGGATCAGGCCTGTTCCAGGGCCTGCAGAAGGTCGGCCGGAGTCTGCAGCTCCCGATCGCCGTGCTGCCGGCGGCTGGTCTCCTGCTCCGCTTCGGCCAGCCCGACATTCACGACAAGCTGCACGTGCCCGCGAAGGTCACGGCGGTCTTCGCCACCGCGGGCGGCGCGATCTTCGACAACCTGCCCCTTCTCTTCTGTGTCGGCGTGGCCATCGGCTTCGCCAAGAAGGCGGACGGTTCCACCGCGCTCGCGGCGCTGGTCGGCTTCCTGGTGTACAGCAACGTCCTGAAGGCGTTCCCGGTCACCGAGGCGAAGATCCAGAACGGCGCGGACATCGCCGCGACCTACAATAACCCCGGCGTTCTCGGCGGCGTCATCATGGGCCTGCTGGCCGCCGTGCTCTGGCAGCGCTACCACCGCAAGCGCCTGGTCGACTGGCTCGGCTTCTTCAACGGCCGCCGTCTGGTGCCGATCATCATGGCCTTCGTCGGCACCCTGATCGGTGTCGTCTTCGGTCTGGTCTGGGAGCCGATCGGCAAGGGCATCTCCAGCTTCGGCGAGTGGATGACGGGCCTCGGCGCCTTCGGAGCCGGCCTGTTCGGCCTGGTCAACCGTGGTCTGATCCCGGTGGGCATGCACCAGTTCGTGAACGCCGTCGCCTGGCTGCAGCTCGGTGACTACAAGGACGCCTCCGGCAACATCGTCCACGGTGACCTCACCCGCTTCTTCGCGGGCGACCCGACCGCCGGACAGTTCATGTCGGGCTTCTTCCCGATCATGATGTTCGGCCTCCCGGCCGCCGCCATCGCCATCGCGCACTCCGCCCGCCCCGAGCGCCGCAAGGCCGTGATGGGCATGATGATCTCCCTCGCCCTCACCTCCTTCGTGACCGGCGTGACGGAGCCCATCGAGTTCTCCTTCATGTTCATCGCGCCGGTGCTCTACGCGATCCACGCGGTGCTGACCGCCCTGTCGATGGCCATCACCTGGGCCCTGGGCGTGCACGCGGGCTTCACCTTCTCCGCCGGTGTCACCGACTACGCGCTGAACTGGCACCTCGCCACCAAGCCCTGGCTGATCATCCCGATCGGCCTGGTGTTCGCCGCGGTCTACTACGTGGTCTTCCGCTTCGCGATCACCAAGTTCAACCTGCCGACCCCGGGCCGTGAGCCCGAGGAGGAGATGGAGGACCTCACCAAGGCGTGAGTCCTCCCCCGCAGACGGCCGAAGGCCCCGGAGACCGCTCAGGTCCCGGGGCCTTCGCCATGCCGTGGGCACGGAATGCGCCGTGTGGGGCTACAGCTCGTACGTCATCCTCGGCACCGCCAGCTCCACCGGCCCCGCGTACGCCTCGCGGGCGTCCGCCAGGTTGACCTGGGGGTCGGTCCACGGGGGGATGTGGGTGAGGAGCAGGAGGCCGGCGCCCGCGCGGGTCGCCGTCTCGCCGGCCTCGCGGCCGTTGAGGTGGAGGTCGGGGATGTTCTCCTTGCCGTGGGTGAAGGCGGCCTCGCACAGGAAGAGGTCGGTGTCCCGGGCCAGCTCGTCCAGCGCGTCGCACACGCCGGTGTCGCCGGAGTACGTCAGGGACTTGCCCTCGTGCTCGATGCGGATGGCGTACGCCTCCACGGGGTGCCGGACCCGCTCGGTGTGCACGGTGAACGGGCCGATCTCGAAGGTGGACGGCTTGACCGTGTGGAAGTCGAAGACCTCGCTCATGGAGGACGCCGAGGGCGTGTCGGCGTAGGCCGTGGTCAGGCGGTGCTCGGTGCCCTCGGGGCCGTAGACCGGGATGGGGGCGCAGCGGCCGCCGTCGTGCCGGTAGTAGCGCGCGACGAAGTAGGCGCACATGTCGATGCAGTGGTCGGCGTGCAGATGGCTGAGGAAGATCGCGTCGAGGTCGTACAGACCGATGTGGCGCTGCAACTCGCCGAGGGCGCCGTTGCCCATGTCGAGAAGCAGCCGGAAGCCGTCGGCCTCGACGAGGTAGCTCGAACAGGCCGATTCCGCGGACGGGAACGACCCCGAGCTGCCGACGACGGTGAGCTTCATGAAGCAGAAACCTCCGTAGGCGGGGGACGGATGGGCGGATTACGGAAGGGCGGGGCGTGCGGTTCGTCGAGCGTAAGGCGCGAAAGCGCGGGTCGCTCCTCCGCCCGGCGCCGTTGTGGGCGAACTCACCTGCGGTGTCACCGGTTCGGCTGGATCGGGGGCGCGTTGGGATGCGCCAAGGGCGCGCGAGGCGCGGCGCGCGCCGGTAACGTCGTCCCCATGGACACGTCCTGGTGGCTCGCGCTCGCGGCCGTGGTGCTGCTCGCGCTGGTCGCCACGCTCGTGGACGGCTGGGGGCGCGGTCACCGGCCGCGCGGACGACGGCTGCGGCCACCCGGCCGGCCCGCGTCCCGGCCGACGCCCCGGACCGGGCCCCGATCCCGGGACCGGGCAAGGACTCTGACGGACCGTCCGCGGCCGGGCGACATCTGGTGGGCGGACGTTCCCTACGAGGACCGGCCGGAGTCCAAGGACCGGCCCTGTCTGGTGCTGTCCGTGCGCGGCGACCGGGTCACGGTCGCGAAGATCACCAGCAAGTACCACGACCAGCGCGCCGGGGTCATCCCCCTGCCGCCCGGCTCGGTGGGCGACGCCCAGGGCCGCCCCAGCTTCCTGCGCACCGACGAGCTGCGCGAGGTGCGCGTGGGCGACTTCCGGCGCCGGGTGGGCGTCGTCGACCCGGCCCTGTGGGACCAGGTGCGCCACCTGGCGCGCTAGTGCCGCAACAGGCAACGTTCGCCCCGTCGCGACGCCCGGCACGCACTCTCGCCGCACCGGCCGAAAGCCCGAGTACGCCCAGTACGAGGGCTTCCGGCCGGCACGCCGAGAGCACGCACCGGACGCCGCTCCTTGACGGGCAAACGTTGCCTGCCGCGGCACTAGGCGGCGCGGGCGGGGGAACACGGCCATGTCCCCACCCTCGCGGAACCCGCCGGAGAGCGCCCGGCGACCGCGCCCGCTCCCGGTGGCTAGCCGATCCGCACGGTGACCAGGAACTCCTGGATGCCCTTGCAGGAGACGCCGCCCGGGAAGCTGGGCTGCGCGCACAGCGGGCGGCTGGAGGTCAGGTGGACGGTGCCGGTGGCGGCGGCCCGGTAGGCGGCGGTGGCGTCGCCGGGCTGGAGGACGATCCCGGCGTTGATCGCGGTCAGCGCGGGGCCGCTCGCCCTGACCGGCTCCCAGGGGCGGGACTTGGTGCCGTCGAGGGTGAGCCGCAGCTCGCCGCCCTGCTTGAGGCAGACGGTCTTCCCGGCGTCGGCGGAGGTAAGCCGCACCTGGTCCGCGCAGCCGGTGGAGCGGGAGGGCGTGGCGGACGGCTTGGCCGATGTCGAGGGTGCGGCGGACGGCTTGGTCGAGGCCGAGGGCGCGGACTCGCCGCCGCAGCCCGCGAGCAGCAGGAGCAGGGCCGTCGCCGCGAGGGCACGGGACGTCGTACGGCGCATGGGGTCCGCCTCTCCGTCGTGGCAGGTGCCGCTCGGCACCGCTGATGATGTGACGTACCACCGGCGCGATCGGCTCCCGGGGAACACGCGCGTCCCGCGCGCGGACGGCTTCCGCGCGCGGGACCGGGTGGTGGTGCGGTTCGGCTGGTGCTGCGGTTCAGCTGGTGGTGACGGCGGCGTCGTCCACGACGAAGCTGGTCTGGAGGGAGGAGTCCTCCACGCCGCTGAACTTCAGGGTGACCGTCTGGCCCGCGAAGGAGGACAGGTCGAAGGTCTTCTGCGCGTACCCGGAGGCGGCGTTGACGTTCGAGTACGTCGCCAGGGTGGTCGAACCGGCGGTCACGGTCAGCTTGTCGTACGCGGTGCTGCCCGTCTCGGCGGTGTCCACGTGCAGGTAGAAGGTGAAGCTCGCGTGGCAGCCGGCGGGGACGGTCACCGACTGGGAGAGCGTGTCGGTGTGGGCCGAGCCGTAGCCGTCGAGCCACGCCTTGTACGAACCGGCGTGCGCGGCCTCGCCGCTGTCGGTGTTGATGACACCGCTGCTGGCGGTCCAGGTGGTGTTGCCGGACTCGAAGCCGGGGTTGCCGAGCAGCTGCGCCGGGGTGCAGGTGCCGCCACCGCCGCCCGTGCCGCCGGAGGTGAAGGCGGCCGTGCCGTTGGGGGTGCCCCAGCCGGTCGGGCCGTCGTAACCGGCGCGCGCGGTGCAGAAGTACGAGGTGGTGCAGGTGCCGTTGTTGCCGGTGGTCACGTCGTTGAGGTTCGCCGTGTGGCTGTACGGGTACTGCGCCGGGTAGTCCGAGGCGCCCGGGGTGCCCGCCAGCGCGTAGACACCGGCGATGATCGGGGCGGAGGCGCTGGTGCCGCCGTAGACCGCCCAGCCGGAGCCGCCGTAGGTGTCGTAGACGGCGACGCCGGTGGCCGGGTCGGCGACGGCGGAGACGTCGGACTCCATGCGCTTGGCGCAGCCGGTGTCGGTCTGCCAGGTGGGCTTCGGGTCGTAGGCGGAGCAGCCGGAGCCGGTGCCCTCGGTGGCGCTGGTGTGCCAGACGGACTCGCTCCAGCCGCGGGCGTTGGACGCGGTGGTGAGCGCGGTGCCGCCGACGGCGGTCACGTACTGCGAGGTCGCCGGGTACTCGGCGCCGTAGGCCTCGTCACCGGCGGAGACGGTGATGGCGACGCCCGGGTGCTTGAAGTACTGGGTGTCCTCGGTGGTCTGGGTGGAGGACTCGCCGCCGCCCCAGCTGTTGGAGACGAACTTGGCGCCGAGCGCGACGGCCTCGTTCTCGGCCTTGCCGAGGTCGGTGTCGTTCGCGGAGTTGGCCTCGACCAGGGTGATGTTGCAGTTGGGGCAGACCGCGCTGACCATGTCGATGTCCAGCGCCTCCTCACCCGCCCAGCCCTTGTCGTTGGTGGGGAGCGAGGTGGTGGAGCCGGTCTGGGAGACCTGCTTGAAGCAGCCGTTGGCCTTGGTGCAGGCGGACAGGCCGTAGGTGGAGCGGTAGGTGGCGAGGTCCGCCTCGGCGTTGGGGTTGTTGTAGGCGTCGACCACCGCGACGGTCAGGCCCGAGCCGCCGGTGGAGGGCAGGTTGTAGGCGCTGTGCAGGTTGGCCGGGGAGAGGCCGGAGGGGGTGGCGGCGGCGACCGCGGAGGCGAGCTGCTGCCTGATGTCGGTGCGGCGCTGGGCGAAGCAGGAGACCTGGCCGGGCTTCGCGGTGGCGCACAGATGGGTGGTCGGGACCTTCTGGCCGGCCTTGCCGGTGGTGTGGAAGGTCTGCCGGTCGGGGTCGGTCAGCGCCTTGTGGTTCTGGGTGACGCGGGACGCCGGGGCCGGGTGGGCCGCGGGGGCGGCTCCGGCCGGGGACGCCGCGGTCATTCCGGCGACGGAGAGGGCGAGTGCGGGGAGGGCGACGGCGAGGAGTCTGGGCAGACTCCGTCTCCGCCCGCCGGTGCGTGACTCACGCATGGGGTACTGCCTCCATGGGGAAGTGGGGGTTCTCGCACTGGATTGGCAGGCACGTGACGCGCGTAGCGGCGGCAGAGCGCGCGGTCATGGGCATGACACTCTCAGACGTCCGACGTGTCGATGAGCGTGACATGTCAGGTCGCGGGAGGAACGTAGCTCCGGGGCGCCGACGCCCGGCAGTACCGCAGGAAATTCTTTGCCCCGCCATAGAAAGCGGTTGGCCCCCTCATAGGAGGGGGCTGACGCGATCTTGTGAGCTTCCCGGGTTTGACCGGAAGAGACCTTGCGGGGCCCGGCCGGAGGAGAATCCGGACCGGACCTGGAGACTTAGGCCCAGAGCTGGCCGTGCAGGGCCTCGACCGCCTCTTCGGTGGTCGCGGCCGTGTAGACGCCGGTGGAGAGGTACTTCCAGCCGCCGTCGGCCACCACGAACACGATGTCCGCGCTCTCCCCCGCCTTGACCGCCTTGCGGCCGACCCCGATCGCCGCGTGCAGCACGGCGCCGGTGGAGACGCCCGCGAAGATGCCCTCCTGCTGGAGGAGTTCACGGGTACGGGCCACCGCGTCCGCCGAGCCGACGGAGAAACGGGTGGTCAGCACGGAGGCGTCGTACAGCTCGGGGACGAAGCCCTCGTCGAGGTTGCGCAGGCCGTAGACCAGGTCGTCGTAGCGCGGCTCGGCGGCCACGATCTTGACGTCCGGCTTCTGCTCGCGCAGATAGCGGCCGACGCCCATCAGGGTGCCGGTGGTGCCGAGGCCCGCCACGAAGTGGGTCACCGAGGGCAGGTCGGCCAGGATCTCGGGGCCGGTGGTGGCGTAGTGGGCGCCCGCGTTGTCCGGGTTGCCGTACTGGTAGAGCATCACCCAGTCGGGGTGCTCGGCCGCCAGCCCCTTGGCCACGCGCACGGCGGTGTTGGAGCCGCCCGCCGCCGGGGAGGGGATGATCTCCGCGCCCCACATGGCGAGCAGGTCGCGGCGCTCCTGCGAGGTGTTCTCCGGCATGACGCAGACCATGCGGTAGCCCTTGAGCTTGGCTGCCATGGCGAGCGAGATGCCGGTGTTGCCGGAGGTGGGCTCCAGGATGGTGCAGCCCGGGGTGAGCCGGCCGTCCTTCTCCGCCTGCTCGATCATGTGCAGCGCGGGGCGGTCCTTGACCGAGCCGGTGGGGTTGCGGTCCTCCAGTTTGGCCCAGAGGCGGACGTCGGGGGACGGCGAGAGCCGCGGCAGGCGCACCAGAGGGGTGTCGCCCACCGCGGCCAGCGGGGAGTCGTAGCGCATGGAGCCCGACGACCGCTCAGACCATCCCGCCGGCGACGGCCGGCAGGATCGTCACGGTGTCGCCGTCGGACAGCTTGGTGTCGATGCCGTCCACGAAGCGCACGTCCTCGTCGTTCAGGTAGACGTTCACGAAACGGCGCAGCTGACCGGCGTCGACCACCCGGTCCCGGATGCCCGCGTGCCGGGTCTCCAGGTCGGCGAACAGCTCGGCGAGGGTCTCCCCGGTGCCTTCGACCGCCTTCTGGCCGTCGGTGTACTGGCGGAGGATGGTGGGGATGCGGACCTCGATGGCCATGGTTGCGGGCTCCTGTCGAAGGGTGTCGTCGGACCTGCGGGCTCGGCGTGTCAGCAACAGGCCCGCACCACGGTCAGAACCATGGGCTCATCGTATCGATTCCCGGTCCACCGACCGGAATGCCTTCCCACATGTCGGACGATTACCGACCGAAGCGTGAGATCAGTACGCCTCGACGACCTTGATCTCCTCCTCGGTGACCTCGCCGTCCAGGATGCGGAAGGAACGGAACTGGAAGTCGCCGAGGCCGTCGGCGTCCGCCGTGGAGACCAGGACGTAGTGGGCGCCGGGCTCGTTGGCGTAGCCGATGTCGGTGCGCGAGGGGTACGCCTCGGTGGCGGTGTGGGAGTGGTAGACGATCACCGGCTCCTCGTCGCGGTCGTCCATCTCCCGGTAGAGCTTCAGCAGGTCCTGGGAGTCGAACTCGTAGAACGTGGGCGAGCGGGCCGCGTTCAGCATCGGGATGAAGCGCTCGGGGCGGCCGGTGCCCTCCGGCCCGGCGACCACGCCGCACGCCTCGTCGGGGTGGTCCGCGCGGGCGTGGGCGACGATCCTGTCGTACAGGTCCTGGGTGATGGTCAGCATGGTCGCCAGGATAGGAGTATGGGCCGCCCCGTACCGAGGTGCGGTACGGAACGGCCCACATGGCGGACGCCCTGAGCGGCGGCCGGCGGGAGTGCCACGAGTACTCCCGACGGCCGGGCGTCCTGGATGGTCTTGCCCGGTGGGGTCAGCCCACCGTTTCCAGAGCCGGTTCCTCGCGCTCCCCGGTCTGCGGCGTGCGCGACTTCATGACGAACCAGCCGATGCCGAGGGCGATGGCCCAGACCGCCATCACGTAGAGGCAGATGCGGGAGTCGGCATCGTACGCGATCAGGCCCGTGACGAAGAGCAGGAAGACGATGGCGATGTACGAGCACACCGCGCCGCCCGGGGCCGGGAAGGACGAGGCGGGCAGCTCGCCCGAGACGACCTTGCGGCGGTAGAGCACGTGGCTGATCAGGATCATCAGCCAGGTCCAGATGCCCGCGGCGGTGGCGATGGAGGTGACGTAGCCGAACGCCTTGGCCGGGACGACGTAGTTCAGGACCACGCCGATGCCCATGAAGAGCACCGAGACGGTGACGCCGATCGCCGGGGTCTTGGAGGCCGACAGGCGGGAGAAGACCCTGGGGGCCTCGCCGCTGTCCGCCAGGGTGCGCAGCATGCGGCCCGTGGAGTACATGCCGGAGTTGCACGAGGAGAGCGCGGCGGTGAGGACGACGAAGTTGACGATGCCCGCGCCGGCCGGGATGCCGATCTCCGCGAACGCCTTCACGAAGGGGCTGACCCCCGGTGAGAACTCGGTCCACTTGACCACGCACAGGATCACGGTCAGGGCGCCGACGTAGAAGAGGGCGATGCGCCAGGGCAGGGTGTTGATGGCCTTCGGGAGGGTCTTCTCGGGGTCCTCGGACTCGCCCGCGGTGACACCGACCAGCTCGACGGCGAGGTAGGCGAACATGACGCCCTGGAGCGTCATCAGGGAGGAGCCGATGCCCTTGGGGAAGAAGCCGTCGAACTGGTAGAGGTTCGAGACGGAGGCGGTGTCACCGGCGGCACTGAAGCCGAAGGTCAGCACGCCGAGGCCGATCACGATCATGCCGATCAGGGCCGTGACCTTGACCATCGAGAACCAGAACTCCAGCTCGCCGAAGAGCTTCACGGAGATCAGGTTGACGCCGAACAGGACCACCAGGAAGACGAGCGCCGTCACCCACTGCGGAACGGCCGGGAACCAGTAGTTGACGTAGATCGCGGCGGCCGTCAGCTCGGCCATACCGGTGACGACCCACATCAGCCAGTACGTCCAGCCGGTGAAGTAACCGAAGAAGGGGCCGAGGAACTCGCGCGAGTACTCGGCGAAGGAACCGGAGACCGGGCGGTAGAGCAGCAGCTCGCCCAGGGCCCGCATGATGAAGAAGATGATCGCGCCCGCGAGGGCGTACATGAGGATCAGACTGGGACCGGCCTTGGCGATGTTCGCCCCGGCTCCCAGGAACAGGCCGACGCCGACCGCGCCGCCGATGGCGATCATCTGGACCTGGCGGCTGCCGAGTCCTCGCTCGTACCCCTCCTCAGGGGCTTCGGTGACCTTCTCAGAGGCCATGGTGGTGCGCCTTTCTCCATGCCGACCCGTGGCCGGTCAGCGGCCTCGGATCGGGTTTCGATCCCCCCGGAATTGATGGAGCTGGGCGGGTTGCGAGCCCGCCCTTGCCTGGCCGACGGTCGCCGGCTCGGTGGCGCACCCGGTCGAACATGGGTGGTGTTCGCCGGGCGGTCGTGAAGATTTATCACGGCCGCAACAATGAACAAAGGGGGGCAGTGTGGCGCACCACACAGGAAGAAGCGGACAAAGAGCGCACGAATGGCGCAAACCAGGCCGCAACGGTGACGCGATCGTTATCCGGATTTGAGCGTCCTCTGAGCGAACACAAAATCCGGCGGATCGTTACAAACGGCTACGGCAACAGGGTTATGGCAACCGGGTTGCGGCAGCAGAGTCACGCCAGCAGGGTCACGGCAGCAGCGTGGAGACGAGCGTCTCCTGGAGTCCGCCCAGCCAGAGATAGGCCAGCACCATCGGCTTGCGCGGATCCTGGTCCGGCAGGTGGTAGAGCGGGTCGGTGTCGTCCTCGCCGGTGATCTCCAGGCGGGCGCCGATCGCGAGCCGCAGATCGTTGAGCGCGCTCAGCCACTGCCGGGACTCGTCCGGGGAGAGCTTCAGCACCGCAACGCCCTCGTCGGCCGCCGCCGAGGCGGGGGCGTCCAGGGTGCGGATCACCGCGAGCGCGTTCTCCCGCTTGCCCGCGCGCAGGTCGTTCTCGGTGTAGCGGCGGAACTCGGCCGAGTGCTCCTGGCGTTCGGCGGCCTCCGCGGCGGTGTCCGGCTCCCGCTCGGGGTCGGTGTACGCGTCCGGGAAGAGCCGGCGCAGCACCGGGTCGGTGGGCGGCTCGCTCGGGCCCTCGGCGAACAGCCCGGCCAGCGGGTCGGCGGAGGCGTCCTCGGCGGGGCCGGGGCCGATCAGCTCCAGGAGCTGCACGGCCAGGGACCGGATGATGGAGATCTCGACGTCGTCGAGCGCGACGGCCGCGCCGCCGCCGGGGAGCGGTTCGAAGTGTCCGGGCATGTCTCTGGGTTTACTTCCGGTCCTGCTGGAGGGTGGCCCACAGGCCGTAGCCGTGCATTGCCTGCACGTCGCGTTCCATCTCCTCGCGGCTCCCGCTGGAGACGACCGCCCGGCCCTTGTGGTGGACGTCGAGCATGAGCTTGGTGGCCTTGTCCTTGGGATAGCCGAAGTACGACTGGAAGACGTACGTCACATAGCTCATGAGGTTGACCGGGTCGTTGTGCACGATGGTGACCCAGGGGACGTCGGGCTCGGGTACGGCGAAGACCTCTTCCGCCGATTCGGTGCGTTCGATCTCTACGGGAGCGGGTGACGTCACACAGCAATGCTGCCACGTGGCCCAGAAATCGTCACACTGACGAAATGGGAGTACCATCCCTCCTCATGAACGCAGCGGACCTTGGGCTGCCGGTCGACGTCCCCTCGACGGCGCTCTTCACGGACCAGTACGAGCTGACCATGCTGCAGGCCGCCCTGCGGGCCGGAACGGCCGAGCGGCGCAGTGTGTTCGAGGTCTTCACCCGGCGCCTGCCGAACGGCCGCCGGTACGGAGTCGTCGCGGGCACCGGGCGGGTGCTGGACGCGGTGACGAACTTCCGGTTCGACGCCGGGATGCTCGACTTCCTGCGCGAGCGGGAGATCGTCGACGGGGCGACCCTCGACTGGCTCGCGGACTACCGCTTCCAGGGCGACATCTGGGGCTACCCGGAGGGCGAGGTCTACTTCCCCGGCTCGCCGGTACTGCGGGTCGAGGGCAGCTTCGCGGAGTGCGTGCTGCTGGAGACGGTGATCCTCTCGATCCTCAACCACGACTCGGCCATCGCGGCGGCCGCCTCCCGGATGTCCTCCGCCGCCGGTGACCGCCCCCTGATCGAGATGGGCGCCCGGCGCACGCACGAGCTGGCCGCCGTGGCCGCCGCGCGCGCCGCCTACATCGGCGGCTTCGCCACCACCTCCGACCTCGCGGCGGGCTTCCGCTACGGCATCCCGACCGTCGGCACCTCCGCGCACGCCTTCACCCTGCTCCACGACAACGAGCGGGACGCCTTCCGCGCCCAGGTGGACGCGCTGGGCGCGGGTACGACGCTGCTGGTGGACACGTACGACGTCGCGGAGGCGGTGCGTACGGCGGTGGAGGTGGCCGGGACCGACCTGGGCGCCGTGCGGATCGACTCCGGGGACCTGCTGCTGGTCGCGCACCGGGTGCGGCGGCAGCTGGACGAGCTGGGGGCGACGAACACGCGGATCGTCGTCACCTCGGACCTGGACGAGTACGCGATCGCCTCGCTGGCGGCGGCGCCGGTGGACGCGTACGGCGTGGGCACGCAGCTGGTGACCGGCTCCGGGCACCCCACGTGCTCGATGGTCTACAAGCTGGTGGCCCGTGCGGAGTCGGCCGACCCTGCTTCCCCTCTGGTGCCGGTGGCGAAGAAGTCCAGTGGGGGCAAGACCTCCATCGGCGGCCGCAAGTGGGCGGCGCGGCGGCTGGACGGCTCCGGGGTCGCGGAGGCCGAGGTCGTGGGCACGGGCCCGGTGCCGGACGACCTGGCCGACCGGGAGCTCCTCGTCGAGCTGGTCAAGGGCGGCGAGGTGATCGCCCGCGAGCCGCTGGACGTGGCCCGCGACCGGCACTTCGCGGCCCGCGCGAACCTGCCGCTGTCGGCGACCCAGCTGTCCCGGGGCGAACCCGTCCTTCCGACGGAGTACGTGCACCTGGGCTCGGGTAGCTAGGTCTCTAGGCTCGATTCCTTGGATCCCACTCGAAGGACACCAGCATGCGCCGCGCCTTGATCGTCGTAGACGTGCAGAACGACTTCTGCGAGGGAGGCAGCCTCGCGGTGGCGGGGGGTGCCGACGTGGCCGCCGCCATCACGGAGCTGATCGGCCAGGCGGCGGGCACGGGCTACCGGCACATCGTGGCCACCCGCGACCACCACATCGCCCCCGGCGGCCACTTCGCCGACAACCCGGACTACGCCCACTCCTGGCCCGCCCACTGCGTCGCCGGCACCGAGGGCGTCGGATTCCACCCCAACTTCGCCCCCGCCGTCGCCTCCGGCGCGGTGGACGCGGTCTTCGACAAGGGCGCCTACTCGGCGGCGTACAGCGGCTTCGAGGGCGCCGACGAAAACGGCACGGGTCTCTCCGAGTGGCTCCGGGAACGGGGTGTGGAGGAGGTCGACGTGGTGGGCATCGCGACGGACCACTGTGTGAAGGCGACAGCCCTGGACGCGGCCCGCGAAAACTTCCGCACCACCATCCTCCTGGACCTCACCGCAGGCGTGGCCCAGGAGACGACGGACAGGGCGCTGGAGGCACTGCGCGAGGCAGGAGTGACCCTGACGGGCAAGCCGGTGGTCAGCGGCTGACGTGAATCTCCGGCAAGGGGGTGAGCCCGAACCCCTCCCCCTCAAGGAGCCCTCGCGCCAGCCCCCGCGCCCTCCCCCACGCCTCGTCCCCACCCAGCGCCTCCGGACTCCACCGGTCCGGATCGCCACTCATCTCACTGAACACGGCATCGATCTCCCGCAGCCCAGCGAGGACGGCCTCGCCGAGGGCCCCCGCCGCCACGAGCCCGGGGGCGGCGCCGGTGGCATGCTCAAGATCCAGAGCAATCTCATCCGTCAGCACGCCGTGCCTCCGCGCCCATCCCACCTGCTCGTCAGCGGACGCGGCCACCAGCCGCAAGGCACCGATCACGAAGCTCCTCATGGCGCCCGACGGTACTGGTCGCTGCGCGGCCGTGACGGGTCGGGTGCGGGTGCGTGGTGCCTGGTCGCGCAGTTCCCCGCGCCCCTTTCAGGTGGGACCAGTGACGTCTCAGGTGGGACCAGTGACGTCGGTCAGCTGGTCACGCCTGCAGACTCGCCGGAGCACCCCGCAGCCGACGGAACCGGTCCCACCTCAGGGGCGCAGGGCTGTGTCTGATTTGCGGCTCCGCCGCGTGGGCGCGACCGGCCACGATGCACCCGCACCCGAAGACGCACCTCACCTAGTGACACCGGGCACCTTGGCAGCCGACGGAAACTGGTCCCACTCAAGGGGCGCGGGGAACTGCGCGACCGGCCACGACGGGCCCGCACCCGACAACGAACCGCAGCTCACGTCCCCGAAGGCACCGCAGGTCGCAACAAGGAGCGGATCGGGCGCCACAGGCCGGAGGCCGACGTGCCGTCCAGGGGTGCCGTGCGCCAGACCAGGCCGTCCGGGTGGTGGAGGACTGCCGTGATCTCGTCCGGGGTGGGGGGTGCCGTGTTGCCCCGGAGGTACACCGCTCGGAGGCCGAGGTTGCGGAGGCGGGTCAGGGCGCGGGCGCGGTTGCGGGCGTGCACCAGGACGCGGACCCCGGCGGAGCCGTGGGGCAGGTTGAGAGCCACCACCACCGTGCCGTTCGGCAGTCTGCTGAAGCCTCCTGCGGCCATGCGGTCACGTCCCCGTTCCGTCCGGTGTCAATAAGCCGTCCACAGGACGCACCTAAACACGATCGGCGGCAACCCGCCAGGGGATTGCCGCCGATACGTCTGTGACCTGCGATGATGCCGACTACTTCACCGCGGGGCCGACCTCGAGCTCGATCGTCGAGCCGTCCGTCGCCTCCTTGGTGATCTTGATCTTGGTGTTGGTGTCAGTGATCTTGACGCCACCGGTCGGGTTCGCCGGGTCGTAGTAGGTGCTCGCGTGGTCGTTGAAGACCGACACCCCCTTCGACGCCTTGATCTTCGTCGCGACGTCGCTCTTGTGCAGCGTGATGCCGTCCGTGCCGTAGAGGCTGAACGGCGAGTCGTACGCCTGGATGCGGTTGCGCAGCAGCGTGCCGTCGGCCCACTTCAGCGCCGCCGGGTGCGAGTCGATCGGCAGGATGAGGCCCGTACCCGGGTGCCCGTCGGCCGAGTTGGTGTTGTTGTCCGCCTGGGAGGTGTCCCACTTCCAGATCAACAGGCCGTTCTGGTACGGGTAGTGCTCCACCCAGCCCGGCTTCGAGGCGAAGCCGAAGTTGTACGGACCGACCTTCAGGGTCTTGTCGTACGACTCGTACTGCCGGTTCTCCGCGATGTAGTACTGCTGGTAGTCCTTGGTGAAGGACGCCCCGATCCGGGAGAAGCCGCCCGCGGCCCAACCCGCGTCCGCGGACTCGGCGTTGTCGGAGAAGACGGCGGAACCGTCGGCGGTCACCGCGATCTCGTCGGCCGCGAAGCCCTTGAGCGCGACCCCGCCGTCCGTCTGGTAGCGGAAGCGCACCTGGATCTTCTGGCCCGCGTAGGCGTCCAGCGGGAACGACAGCTTCTTGTAGCCGTCCACCGTGCCGGTGAGCGCGGGCTTGCCGGAGCCGTCCTCCGGGATGGCCGCGCCGTCCACCGTGCCGTTGATCGCGGTCCAGTTGGCCCCGCCGTCGGTGGACACCTCGGTGTAGAGGTAGTCGTAGCCGGCCTCGATGTCGTACCAGCCGTCCAGGCTCAGCGTGGCCGAGGACTTGCCGGTGAGGTCGACGGACCGGGTCAGCGTGTTCTTGAGGTCGTTGCCGCTGCCGCTCCACCACTGGGTCGCGCCCTGGGCCGGGGTGACCACCTCGGTGGTGACCTCCTTGTCCGGGAGCGAAACCACCAGCGCCTGACGGTACTTGGTGTTGTACTCGGAAAGGCCCAGCTTGTGCCAGGAGGAGACGCCCGCCTTGGCGGTGTCGTAAGTGAGCCAGCCCAGCTGCAACTTGTCCCAGGCGTTCATGTCGCCGGGCAGGTCGCCGATGGCCTCCTTGCCGGTGCCCAGCCAGGAACCGGAGGACATCAGGGTCCAGAAGCCGGTGGAGTTGTCGCCCCCGGCGGTGTCGTACTCGTCCGGCAGCCCGAGGTCGTGGCCGTACTCGTGGGCGAAGACGCCGAGTCCGCCGTTCTCCGGCTGGATGGTGTAGTCGCCGACCCAGATGCCGGTGTCGCCGATCTGGGTGCCGCCGAGCTTGTTGTCGGACGGACCGGTCGCACCGGCGTCGGTGCCGAACGCGTACCAGCGGTGGGCCCAGATGGCGTCCTCGCCCTGCGCGCCGCCGCCCGCGGACTCGTCCTCGCCGGCGTGCACGATCTGGAAGTGGTCGATGTAACCGTCGGGCTCGTTGAAGTCGCCGTCGCCGTCGTAGTCGTAACGGTCCCACTGGTCGTACTTGGCAAGCTCCGTGCGGATCTCCGCGGCGCTGTCACCGGCGGCCTCACGGTCGGCGACCCAGGCGTTGACACCGTCCTGGACCGCGTACCAGGCGCCGGTGGAGGCCTTGTTGGAGCCGTAACGGGCCTCGTTGTAGGGGACCTTGACCCAGTCGGTGACCTCGCCGTCGACCGAGTAGCGGCCCGAGGACTGCTTCTCGTAGTACTTCTTCAGCGACTCGGTGTCCTTGCCGGTGCCGAAGTAGAGGTCCTGGTAGTGCTGCTGGTTGTAATCCGCCTGCCAGGCAGTGGAGTTGTCCTGCTTGCGGTCCGGTGCGGCGATCTGGTTGTGCAGCGGCCCGGGGGTGCCGCCGTACCGGGAGTCCGTCTTGTCCCCGAACTCCACCAGGATCGTGAAGATCTTGTCGGTCTTCTCCCGGCCCAGCTCGACGTACTTGCTGTCGCCCTTCTTGCCCTTGAGCTGGACGACCTTGGAGCCGTGACGGTCCTCCGGCTTGGCCTTGCCCGAGATGACCTGGGTCAGCGCCTCCCGGCGCTGGGCCTGCTGGGTCTTGCTCAGCGGACCGTCGAGGTCGTGCTCCCGCTGGGCGACCGGTGCCGGGTCGTGCCGGTTCTCGGCCGCCGACCGGGGCGCCGCGCTCGCCTCCGCGACGGCGAACGTCGCGAACGTGGCGGAGGCCGCGGCGAGGGCTACGCCTATCGCCGTGGATCTGAACGTCCAGGATCTGCTGGTCACTTGATTTCCTCCCCCGCGCCGCGCGCACGGCAGGAGGGTTCCGGTTTCATGGAAGATTCCGTGCGCGCACGATCAACGCGTGTAGTCAAGTGCCGTTATTTGACTAGAGGTTTAGAAGAAAAGACAGACCTTGACTTGTACAGGACAGGTGCACTATGCGGAGCGGGGGTTCGCTTTGCGGACGGCCGCGTCCCCTCAACGGGCGCGCGCATACGCCCAGTTGGCGAAGGTCATGACTCCGTGCGCCCCCTGTGCACCGGCGCCCCGGGCAAGGTCACGCTTACCCGGCGCGTGACTCGGGCATGGACGCGGGGAGAGTCCAGTGGCACCCCCACATCATCTTCCGAGGACACGATTGCCATGCCTCGTCCGACCGCCGCACAGCTCGCCTACGGTTCCTGCACCGTGATCTTCTCCACCCTCGCCATGCTGCTGCTGTCACAGACGGGTTCCGGCCCCGGGATCGCCGTGATCGCCCTGGCCGCGCTCGCCCTCGGCGTCCTGGTGGCCATGACCGTGCCGCACCCCCGGCGGGCGCGGACAGCTCGCCCCGAGGCCGCGCCGGAGAGCATGCCGGCGCCCACCCGGCTGGAGAGCGCGCGGCGGGAGCCGGTCGGGGCGGCGTCCGAGCCGGTACGCCAACGGACCGCTTCCTGAGGGCGGTTCGCCGCCCGCGTCGTACGCGCGGGAGAGGGGCGGCCCGGGGTCTCTCGCCCCGGACCGCCCCTCTCCCGCGTGAGCGCCGCCCTCTTCCCGCCGGTGGCTACCGCGTGCTGACCACCACCGTCTTGGCCGCCTTGTCGTGCAGGCCCTGCTTGTAGGGGCGGTCGAAGTAGCTCCAGCCACCGCAGATCGCGGTCCAGATGCAGGCGCAGCAGAAGGCGAACGGCAGCCACAGCACCAGCGCGCGCACCAGCGAGGTCTGCGCGGAGGGGGTGGAGCCGTTGTCCAGGTTGGCCACGCGCATGTGGAACCACTTCATGCCGAGTGTCTGGCCGGTCTTCGCGATCAGGATCGTGTCGTAGGCGATGTACAGGATCGCGGCGATGATCGACTGGGCGAAGGACTTCCCGGCGTTCATGTTCTGGCCGTTCACGTCGTACTGGTGCACCCCGAACGCCCAGGTCACCAGCCAGACGACGATACCGACCATGATCATGTCGAGAATGCGGGCGATCGTGCGCTTGCCGCTGTCGGCGAGCGGGGGCATCCCGGCGAGGGGATCGGCGGGGTAGCCGGGGCCGCCCGGCCCTCCGGGGGTTCCGTAGGGGCCGCCGCCCTGGCCCCCGTAGGGGCCGCCCTGACCGCCGTACGGGCTGCCGCCGCCCTGACCGCCGTAGGGGTTGCCCGGCCCGTAGGGGTTGCCGCCGGGCTGCTGGGGGCCGCCCTGGCCTCCGGGAGGCGGAGGCTGCTGCCCTCCGTGCGGCGCGTCGTACGGCGAGCCCCCGCCCTGCTCCGACGGGGGGCGCTTCCTCAGCGGATCGTCGTCGGGGGGCTGCGGTCCGGAGCCGGAGGGCGGTTCGCTGCTCATGGCCCGAGTGGACCGCGAACGCCCCGGCTCCGCACCCGGCGGGCGGCCGTACGGAGTACCGTCCGGCGGCTTCAGTCCGCGACGAAGGTGTGCGCCGCCTTGTCGTGCCAGCACTGGCGCCAGGGGCGGTCGAACAGCCCCCACAGCACGCCGACCGCCCCGATGCCGAGGAGTCCGGGCACGCAGTAGACCAGCCAGCGGCGCAGGGCCGCGCCGAACGTGGGCGGCTCGTGCGCCTCGATGTCCCGCACCTGGATCCCGCACAGCCGCTTGCCGAGCGTACGGCCCCACTTCGCGGTGGGCAGCACCTCGTAGACCACGCCGAAGAGGAGCAGTACGGCGAGGACGACGGCGAGGTACGTGCCGGTGGTGCCGTCGATCAGCCAGACGGTGACGGTACGGCCGGACAGCCGGGCCGCGTCGATCTTGTGCCGGAGGTGGTCGACGGTGCGGACGCCCAGGGGTACGGCGGCGGCAGCGGTGACGGCGCCGACGAAGAGGCTGTCGATGATCCGGGCGACCAGCCGCTTGCCAAGCCCCGCGGGACGCCCCGCCGCCTGCCGTCTCGCCGCGGCCAGGAACGGGTCCTCCACCACCGGCTTCCACGGCGCGACCGTCTGCTCCTCCCCTCCCCCGGCCAGCTGATGCACCTGCTGAGCCCAGGAGGCCTGCCCGCCACCCGGGTTCTGCGCGGCGAGGTCGGGCGCGACGGGGCCACCCGCCTGACCGCTCCGCGCCCCGGGGACGGCGGGCCCGAACCCGCCCAGGGGGCCACCGGGTCCGGGAGGGGTGACGACGTCGAAGCCACGTGCGCCTGCGGCGTGGCCCGTCCCCGCGGGGCTCTGCGCACCGGGCAGGTTCCCGGCCTCGGCGGGGGCCTGCCCACCGAAACCGCCAACGGCCGCGCCAGGACCGCCCGTCCCGGCGGGGGCCTGCACGCCGGGTGCGCCGACAGCGCCGAAACCACCGGCAGCCGCGGCGGGGCGGCTCTGCCCACCGGGACCGCTGTTCGCCCCGGCCTGACCCTGAGCCACACCGCCCTGGGCACCGGGTACGCCGGATGCGGCGGGGCCGCTTGCTCCGGGCGCACCCGCCCCACCGGGGGTACCGGCCGGAGCCCAGCCCCCGGCCTCCGGGCCGCCCGCGCCGAAGGCGCCCGCGTTGCCCTGCTGGGCGGCGAACTGCCCGCCGGGAGCGACGGGCACACCCGCACCCCGCGCACCCGGAAGACCCCCACCGACCGGCCCCTGCGCCGCACCACCCTGAGGGGATGCCCCTACGGGCCCCTGCGCCCCGAACCCGGAGCCGTCCGCACCCTGGGCACCGCCGGAACCCTGGTGAACCGGCGGAGCCTCCCGCTGAACCGGCGGAGCCCCCGGCCCCGGAGTCGGCCGTCGGCTCAGGAACGTGTCCGCCACGGACGCCTCCGTGTCCCACGCCGGGCTCCCCGCAGGGGGTGCGTCGTCGAAGAAGTGGGGGCCCGTTTCCTCGACCACGGCAGGGGTGGCGGGGCGGGCGCCCTGGGGCGGGGTGAGCGGTTCGCCGGCGGCGGGGGCGGGGCGGCTGGTGCCGGGCATCCAGGCCGCGCCGTTCCAGTAGCGGACGTAACCGGGGATGGACGGGTCCGGGTAGTAGCCCTCGCGGGGCCTGTCGTCACCGTGGGCCGGCGTTGGGGCGCTCATGTCCGTCCCGTATCTGCTCGGAGGTGGGATAGGAACCCCCACATCTATCAGACCCGGGCACCCGGCACCGCCAGTCCGGCCGGACCCACCCTTTCCGGGCAATGCCGGGCCCCTTCACGACGTACCGACGGTGGACGGACGACGGACGGACGACGGACCGAGGAGGCCCCGCGAGAATCCCGGAAAAAAACTTTCCCGAACCCGCGTAATGCCCGGGCCCCTTCCCCCTCTCCCTTCCCGTGGGCCCGCCCAGGAGGCCCCGGTGAGAGAGGAAACGCAGGTCATGGAGCACACGGTGGTGGAGCGGGAACTGGAGCTCAAGCTCATCCTTTCGCCCGAGCGGAGCATCCCCGTCCCGGCCCGGCTGAGCTACCGCTCGGACGACCCCTACGCGATCCACGTCACGTTCCACATCAACTCCGAGTCCCCCGTCAACTGGACGTTCGCCCGCGAGCTGTTGGTCGAGGGCGTCTTCCGCCCCTGCGGGCACGGCGACGTCCGCGTGTGGCCGACGAAGGTGAACGGCCGCAGCGTCGTGCTGATGGCGCTCAGCTCGCCGGACGGCGACGCCCTTCTGGAGGCGCCCACCCCGCAGGTCTCGGCGTGGCTGGAGCGGACCCTGCGCGTGGTGCCGCCGGGCGCCGAGGCCGAACAGCTCGGCATCGACGCCGCGCTCGACCAGTTGCTCGCCAGGTGAATCGCCAGGTGAACGGCCCGGCCCCCGGGGCGGGTTCAGAACAGTTTGCCGGGGTTGAGGATGCCGAGCGGGTCGAAGACCCGCTTCACCGCGCGCTGCATCTCGACCCCGACCGGGCCGATCTCCCGCGCCAGCCACTCCTTCTTCAGCACCCCCACCCCGTGCTCCCCGGTGATGGTGCCGCCGAGTTCGAGCCCGAGCGCCATGATCTCGTCGAAGGACTCGCGGGCGCGGCGGGACTCGTCGGGGTCGCGGGCGTCGAAGCAGACGGTGGGGTGGGTGTTGCCGTCGCCCGCGTGCGCGCAGAGCCCGATGGTGAGGTCGTACTTGGCGGCGATCCGCTCGACCCCGGCCAGCATCTCGCCGAGCCGGGAGCGGGGCACGCACACGTCGTCGATCATCGTCGTGCCCTTGACCGCCTCCAGTGCGGTCAGCGAGAGCCGCCGGGCCTGGAGGAGGAGTTCGGACTCGGCGGCGTCCTCGGCGGGCACCACCTGGGTGGCGCCCGCCGCCTCGCACAGCGCGCCGAGGGCGGCGAGGTCGGCGGCGGGGTCCGGGGTGTCGAAGGCGGCGAGCAGCAGCGCCTCGGTGGTCTCGGGCAGACCCATGCGGGCGTAGTCGTTGACCGCCTTGACGGTCGTACGGTCCATCAGCTCCAGGAGGGACGGCACATGGCCCCCTGCCATGATCCGGCACACCGCGTCGCAGGCGTCGGCCGCCGAGGCGAACTCGGCGGCCAGCACCAGTTGCGCGGGCGGCTTGGGACGCAGGGCGAGCACGGCCCGTACGACGATGCCGAGGGAGCCCTCGGAGCCGACGAACAGCCGGGTGAGGTCGTACCCGGCGACGCCCTTGGCGGTGCGGCGCCCGGTGGACATCAGCCGGCCGTCGGCGAGGACGACGTCGAGCCCGAGGACGTACTCGGCGGTCACCCCGTACTTGACGCAGCACAGGCCGCCCGAGGCGGTGCCGATGTTGCCGCCGATGGTGCAGGTCTCCCAGCTGGAGGGGTCCGGCGGGTAGTACAGGCCGTGTTCGCCGACCGCGCGGGAGAGCGTGGCGTTGACGACGCCGGGCTCCACGACGGCGACCCGGTCCACGGGGTTGATCTCCAGGATGCGGTCCATCCGGGTGAGGGACAGGACGATGCAGCCCTCGGAGGCGTTGGCCGCCCCGGACAGGCCGGTGCGGGCCCCCTGCGGGACGACCGGCACGCGCAGTTCGGTGGCGGTGCGCATGACGTGCTGGACCTGTTCGACGGTCCGGGGCAGCACGACGACGGCGGGCGTCCCGGCCGGGCAGAAGCTCGCCATGTCGTTGGCGTAGGAGACGGTGACCTCGGGGTCGGTCAGCACGGCCTCGGCGGGCAGCCCCGCGAGCAGCCGGCCGGTGAGAGTGCCGGCGGTCACGGCGTCGTCGTCGCGGGGCGCTTCGATACGGCTCATGATCCGAGCGTCGCACTCGGGGCCATCGGTGTGAACCCCGCACGCGCCGTCCTTGGGCCACCCGGATGTGCTCGTCATATGGGCGCACAGTTGCCGCATGGAGAAGCGACAGTACGGGCACTCCGGGCCCGGTACGTCCCTGGTGGCCGAGTCCGCGCCGCGCCGTGCCCGGCGGTGGCCCCGTCGGCTGCTGGCCGTGGCGCTGGTGAGCGGCGCGGCGGCGGGCGCGGTCCTTGCCCTGCCGTCCACCGGTCCCCGGCCCGAGAAGCAGCGGCCCCCGGCGCCAGCACCGGGCCCGCGGGCGATGGCGCTGACGGCGGTGACCACCGGGCTGCCGGCCGCGCTGCCCCAGCTGACGGAGCTGATCGGGCGGCAGGAGAGCGCGGTGCGGCAGCGGCCCGCCGACGCGCGGGCCTGGGCGGCGCTGGGCGCGGCGTACGTGGCGCGGGGGCGCCAGACGGCCGACGCGGCGGACTTCCCGAAGGCCGAGCAGGCGCTGAACAGCTCGCTCCAGGTGAAGAGCGCGGGGAACGCGGAGGCGCTCGGCGCCCTCACCTCGCTGGCCAACGCGCGCCGGGACTTCCCGGCGGCGAAGCGGTACGGCGAGCAGGCGCTGAGGCTGACGCCGAAGAACTGGTCGGCGTATCCCCCGCTGATCGACGCGTACAACGGGCTCGGTGACTACACGAAGGCCCGTGCCACCCTCGACAAGCTGATGGCGCTGCGCACCGGCCCGGCGGATCGGCCCGCCGTGATGGCGCGGGCGGCCTCCGTCTACCGGGACCGGGGCTGGCGCGAGGACGCGGTGGCCCAGCTGACGGACGCGGCGGCGGCCGCCGGTACGCCCGCCGAGCAGGCGGCGTGGCTGGCCGGGGTCGGGCAGCTGGCCTGGGAGCGGGGCGACCGCGCGGACGCGCTCCGGCACTTCGAGGCGGCCCTGCGGCTCGACCCGGCGCAGGGTGTGGCGGCGACGGGCCGGGCACGGACGCTGGCCGCCCTTGGCCGCACCGACCAGGCGCTGACGGCGTACGACGAGGCCCTGGCCGGGCACCCGGACCCCCGGACCGCCCTGGAATTGGGCGAGTTGTACGAGTCGCTGGGCCGCGTGCCGGACGCCGAGAAGCAGTACGCGCGGGTGCGGACGCTGGCCGCGCGGGCCGCCTCCGGCGGGGTCGACGAGGAGTTGCTGACCGGCCGCCTGGAGGCGGACCACGGCGACCCGGACGAGGCGGTGACCCGGTTGCGGGCGGAGTGGAAGCGCCAGCCCGGCATCGATGTGGCCGACGCGCTGGGCTGGGCGCTGCACCGGGCGGGCGACGACGAGGAGGCGCTGAAGTACGCCACCGTCGCGACGGACAAGGCGAAGGGCGGCGGGGTGCGCAGTGCGCTGTACGCCTTCCACCGGGGCATGATCGAGCGGGAGTTGGGCCGTGTGGGGCCCGCCCGGCGGCACCTCTCGGACGCGCTGCTGGTCAACCCGTACTTCTCGCCGGTGTGGGCGCCCGAGGCACGGCAGGCGGTGGCGGGGCTGGGTGATCCGGAGGACGGGACGCTGCCGGAGGACGCGCTGTAGGCGGGGGCCGGCTTCCGGAGTCGGCCCCCAACTCGCTTACAGGTTCCCGCGCTTGGCCTGCTCCCGTTCGATCGCCTCGAACAGGGCCTTGAAGTTGCCCTTTCCGAAGCCCATCGAGCCGTGGCGCTCGATGAGTTCGAAGAAGACGGTCGGCTTGTCCTGGACCGGCTTGGTGAAGATCTGCAGCAGATAGCCGTCCTCGTCGCGGTCGGCGAGGATCTTCAGCTCGCGCAGGGTCTCGATCGGCACGCGGGTGTCGCCGACCCACTCGCCGAGGGTGTCGTAGTAGGAGTCCGGGGTGTCGAGGAACTGGACTCCGGCCGCACGCATGGTGCGTACGGTGCGGACGATGTCGTTGGTGTTGAGGGCGATGTGCTGGACGCCCGCGCCGCCGTAGAACTCCAGGTACTCGTCGATCTGGGACTTCTTCTTGCCGACGGCGGGCTCGTTGATCGGGAACTTGACCTTGAGGGTGCCGTCCGCGACGACCTTGGACATCAGCGCGCTGTACTCGGTGGCGATGTCGTCGCCCACGAACTCCTTCATGTTCGTGAAGCCCATGACCTTGTTGTAGAACTCCACCCACTCGTTCATGCGGCCGAGTTCGACGTTGCCGACGCAGTGGTCCACGGCCTGGAAGGTGCGCTGGGCGGGCGGCTGGACGATGGGCTCGGCAGCGGTGAAGCCGGGCAGGTACGGGCCGTCGTAGCCGGTGCGCTCGACCAGGGTGTGGCGGGTCTCGCCGTAGGTGGAGATGGCGGCGAGGACGACGGTGCCGTGCTCGTCCTTCACCTCGTACGGCTCGGCCAGCGGGCGGGCGCCGTGCTCGACGGCGTAGGCGAAGGCGGCGCGGGCGTCCGGGACCTCGATGGCGAGGTCGACGACGCCGTCCCCGTGCTCGGCCACGTGCCGGGCGAGGAACTCGCCCCAGGGGGTGCTGGGCTTGATCACCGAGGTGAGCACGAAGCGGGCGGAGCCGTTCTCCAGGACGTAACTCGCGGTCTCCCGGCTGCCGTTCTCCGGTCCGGAGTAGGCGACCAGGGTCATGCCGAAGGCGGTGGAGTAGTAGTGCGCGGCCTGCTTGGCGTTGCCCACGGCGAAGACGACCGCGTCCATTCCCTTGACCGGGAAGGGGTCGGCCTGCCGGGCGGTGTCGGGAGTGTGGTGTGTGGTCTGCGTCATAGCCGAAGGGTGGCTCCGGTCCGCAAGGTGCGCAATAGTTCGCGTATTGACTGGACAGTCTGTTCAGCCGTACGGCCGTACCGGCGGACTTTCTGCACAAGATGACCATCCCGGAGGATGCCGTGGCGATCGATCAACTGGACGGCCGGATCATCGTGCTCCTCGCCGAGGAGCCGCGCATAGGTGTGCTGGAGATGTCCCGCCGCCTCGGGGTGGCCCGGGGCACGGCCCAGGCCCGTCTGGACCGGCTGCGGGCGGGCGGGGTGATCCGCGGCTTCGGCCCCCAGGTGGACCCGGCGGCCCTCGGCTACCCGGTCACGGCCTTCGCGACCCTCCAGATCCGCCAGGGCCGGGGCCCGGACGTACGGGCCCATCTGACGGGCGTACCCGAGGTCCTGGAGCTGCTGACCACGACGGGCACCGGCGACATGCTCTGCCGCCTGGTCGCCCGCTCCAACGCCGATCTGCAACGGGTGATCGACCGGGTGGTGGGGTTCGAGGGGATCGAGCGGGCGTCGACGACGATCGTGATGGAGACGCCGGTGCCGCTGCGGATCATTCCGCTGGTGGAGCAGGCGGCGGACGAGTCTTCGACCTAGCTGGCTTTCCTAGCAGCTGGGGATCTTCCCCGTGCCCTTCTCCAGGGCGACCAGGGAGTTCACGGCGCTCTTGAGGTCGGTGACCGGGACGAGCCGCAGCCCCTTGGGCAGCTCGGCCTTGGCGTCGGCGCACTCGGCCCTCGGCACCAGGAAGACGGTGGCGCCGTCCCGCCGGGCGGCCCGGGTCTTCAGGGGTACCCCGCCGACCGCACCGACCTTGCCGTCGGCGTCGATGGTGCCGGTGCCCGCGATCGTACGGCCGCCGGTGAGGTCGCCTCCGCTGCCGTCGCCGTCCAGCTTGTCCACAATGCCGAGGGTGAAAAGCAGTCCCGCGCTGGGTCCGCCGACGTTGGCGAGCCGCAGGTCGACCTTCACGCGGCCGGAGTCCAGGTGCAGATAGTTCAGCGCGGCTTCGGTGGCGGCGTTCTGGGACTCCCGCATCTGCGCGGAGTTGTGCTTCTCGATCTCCTTGACGGTGTTCCCGGTGGGGTAGACCGAGCCGTGCGGCATGACGGCACGGTCGGTGCGGAACCAGTTGTCCACGACGTCCCCGAGGGTGACCCGCGCGTCCGGCGAGGTCGCCTCGATGGTCGTCATCCGCAGCTCGCCGCTGGTCTTCCTGACGGGCGCCCCGGACACCGTGATCACCGGCGTCCCCCGGTTCTCCCCCAGCACGTTCGCCGTCATCCCCGGCTGCGCCACCGCGAACGGCAACGGCGCGACGGCCACCGTGACGATCAGCCCGACGACGGGCACAGCACAGACGGCAACGGCCTGAAGACGCGAGAGACGAGAGAACACGCCCACAATCTAACGCGCGACCGGAGAGGGGCCGGTCCCGGCTCGGGTCAGCGCAGCGCCTCGGAGATCTCCTGGGCGGCTTCCAGGACCCGGGGGCCGACGCGGTCGGGGATGGCGTCGATGAGCATGACCACACCCACGCTGCCTTCCAGGCCGGTGACGCCCACCAGGGGGGCGGCGGCACCGCTGGCTCCGGCTTCCAGTTCGCCGTGGGTGAGGGTGTAGCCGGGGTGGGCGGTGCGGGAGTGGCGGGCGGCGAGGATGGCCTTGCCGGCGGCGCCGCGGTCCAGGGCGTGACGGAAGCCCGCGCGGTAGGCGACGTGGTAGTCGGTCCAGGTGGGCTCCACCACGGCGACGGCCAGTGCCTCGGTGCCGTCCACCAGGGTCAGATGGGCCGTCGCCCCGATGTCCTCGGCCAGCGAGCGCAGCGCGGGGAGCGCGGCCTCCCGCACGAGGGGATGCACCTGGCGGCCCAGCCGCAGCACCCCGAGCCCGACCCGGGCGCGGCCGCCGAGGTCGCGGCGGACCAGGGCGTGCTGTTCGAGCGTGGCGAGCAGGCGGTACACCACCGTCCGGTTCACTCCCAGCCGCGTGGACAGCTCGGTGACGGTCAGCCCGTGGTCCGTGTCGGCCAGCAGCTTGAGGACGCGCAGTCCACGGTCCAGCGTCTGGGAGGTCTCCGCGGTCACGACGCCCACTCCTTCGGCGGTGAGGTCGACACCCTGCGGCCCGCGCCGGGCGGATCCCGTCGACGACGCGCTACGAGGGCGCCGATCGGCAGGACGGCCCGGCGGCTCCGGACCCTGTCGCTTCACGGCTGCGCTCCGCGGCGGCGCTGCCACGGGGCGTATGCGTAGCGGGACAGTAGCGAAGCGGGTTCGCTCAGCGGAAGGCTTCGTCCACAATCCGGGCAGGAGGTGGGGGGTTTGCGCGGATATGGGGGGCGGGGGTGGGTGGGAGCCGGGGTGGGGCGGACGCGAGACGGGCCCTACGGGGTCTGGGGCGGGGCGGACCGAGACGGGCCGTACGGGGGCCGGGGGGCGGGGCGGACCGAGACGGGCCGTACGGGGGCCGGGGGGCGGGGCGGACCGAGACGGGCCGTGAAGGGTCTGGGCGGAACGGACCGAGACGGCCCGTAAGGGGTCCGGGGCGGAGCAGACCCGAGACAAGCCCCCACGGGTTTGGGGGTTGGACGGACCCGAGACGAGCCCCACGGCGGCCGGGGCGGGACGCACCCAAGACGAGGCCCCACGGGGTCCGGGGCGGAGCCCCGTGAGGTCCGGTTGTCAGCCGACCGAGACGGGCGGGCGGGTGGGAAAGCTCTGTCGAACCCAGCGGAGCGTCACCTCATCCGCGTAGCCCACTCCTGCACCTTCTCGATCCGCTGCCTCAGCTGCCCCGCCGTCGCCTCCGCACTCGGCGGCCCCCCGCACACCCGCCGCAGCTCGGTGTGGATCACCCCGTGCGGCTTGCCACTCTGGTGCACATACGCGCTCACCATCGTGTTGAGCTTCTTCCGGAGCTCCATCATCTCCTTGTGGCTGACCACGGGGCGCCGCTCGGCGGGCAGCTCCAGCAGGTCCGCCTCCGCGTCCGGCTTCTTCCGGCTGTGCGCGATCTGCCGGGCCTGCCGCTTCTGGAGCAGCAACTGCACCTGCTCGGGCTCAAGGAGTCCGGGGATACCGAGGTAGTCCTGCTCCTCCTCGCTCCCCGGATGCGCCTGCATACCGAACTCGGCACCGTCGTACAGCACCCGGTCGAAGACCGCCTCGGACTCCAGCGCCTCGAAGGAGAACTGCTCCTGCTCGCCGGTGTCCTCGTCCTGCTCCTTGTTCGCCTCGTCCATCTCCTTCTCGGACTCGGCGTACGGGTCTTCCTCGCCCTCCTTCTTCGGCTTGTCGAGGGCGTGGTCCCGCTCCTTCTCCATCTCGTTGGCGAAAGTCAGCAGGTCGGGCACGGTCGGCAGGAACACGGACGCGGTCTCGCCGCGCCGCCGGGACCGTACGAAACGCCCGACGGCCTGCGCGAAGAACAGCGGCGTCGAGATCGTCGTCGCGTACACGCCCACCGCGAGCCGCGGCACGTCGACACCCTCGGACACCATGCGCACCGCGACCATCCACCGGTCGTTGCTCGCGCTGAAGTCGTCGATCCGCTTCGAGGCGCCGGTGTCGTCCGACAGGACCAGCGTTGCCTTGGTGCCCGTGATCTCGCGGATGAGCTTGGCGTAGGCGCGGGCGGATTCCTGGTCGGAGGCGATGACCAGCGCACCGGCGTCCGGGATGGCCTTCCTGACCTCGGTCAGCCGCTGGTCGGCGGCGCGCAGCACGCTCGGCATCCACTCACCGCGCGGATCGAGCGCCGTACGCCACGCCTGGCTGACCGCGTCCTTGGTCATCGGCTCGCCGAGCCGGGCCGCGATCTCGTCGCCCGCCTTGGTGCGCCAGCGCATCTGGCCGCTGTAGCTGAGGAAGATCACGGGGCGGACGACGTGGTCCGCGAGCGCGTTGCCGTAGCCGTAGGTGTAGTCGGCGGACGAGCGCCGGATGCCGTCGTTGCCCTCCTCGTACGTCACGAAGGGGATCGGGTTGGTGTCCGAGCGGAACGGCGTACCGGTCAGGGCGAGCCGCCGGGTCGCGGGCTCGAACGCCTCCAGGCACGCCTCGCCCCAGGACTTGGAGTCACCGGCGTGGTGGATCTCGTCCAGGATCACCAGCGTCTTGCGCTGCTCGGAGCGGTTGCGGTGCAGCATCGGGCGCACACCGACACCGGCGTACGTCACGGCGACGCCGTGGTAGTCCTTGCCGACCGGACCCGCGCTGTACTCCGGGTCCAGCTTGATCCCTATCCGGGCCGCGGCCTCCGCCCACTGCTTCTTCAGGTGCTCGGTCGGCGCGACGACGGTCACCTGCTGCACGACATGGTGGTGCAGCAGCCAGGAGGCCAGCGTCAGCGCGAAGGTCGTCTTGCCGGCGCCGGGGGTGGCGACGGCGAGGAAGTCGCGCGGCTGCTCCTGGATGTACTTCTCCATCGCCCCCTGCTGCCAGGCACGCAGCTTGCTGGCGGTACCCCAGGGGGCACGGCCGGGGAAGGCGGGGGACAGATGGTGGGAGGCGGCTGAAGAGGCGGCGGTGGTAGTCACGGTCTCCGAGGTGGGGGCTGAGGGCGGCTCGACTACGTAGAACAACCGGGCCACCCTACCGGCGCGAGAGTGCCCGGCGACGGCGGACGAGGCGGACGCCGGTCCGGTTGGGACCGACGTCACAGTCACCTCGCGAAGCGCTCCAGCCCCTCCGCGATCTCCGCCACGGCGAGCTTTCCCTGGCACACGTCCAGCACGAACCGCTCGGCCTCGTCCACGTCGAACGCGGGGTCGAGCGGGTGCCCGTTCAGGTGTAGGAAGACCCACGCCGTGTACCAGGAGATCCGCTTGTTGCCGTCCACGAGGGCGTGATTGCGGGCGTGCGACTCCATGAGCGCGGCGGCCTTCAGCCAGACGTCCGGGTAGGCGTCCCGGCCGAACACGCTGGACTCGGGCCGGGCGAGCGCGGACTCCAGGAGGCCGGTGTCACGCACCTCGTCGACGTCGAGCCGGTGGGCGAGGTCCAGCACCTCGGGAAGGGTGAGGTAGCGGGTCACGCGAGCCTCCGGTTGAGCTCGGCGCTGGCGGCCAGGACGTGCTCGGCGGCCTCCTCGAAGAGGCGGGCGCGCTCCTCGGCGTCGTCCGGCCGGGCGGGGGCCGGGTCGGGGCCTGGGTCCGCGTCGGGGCCTGGGTCCGGGTCGGGCCGGTGGTCGTCGGGGGTCAGGTCACGCTCGGTCATGATCCCGAAGGTATTACGCCGCAGGGCCCGGAATCACCGGGTTTTCTCGTGCGCGGCCCCCTCCGGCTCGCGCAGCCGTGTCGTCACCCACGCCCCCACCAGCGCCACCCCCGCCATCGGCAGGAAGACGACGGCGAAGGCGGCCGGGTGGGAGCCGGTGACATGCGCCGCCGCGGAGGCCGCCGTGCTGCCGCCGCCCAGCGCGGCGAACGCCGCGCCCGCCGCCGAGAGCAGGACGACGTTGGACAGGGCGTCGGAGATCTGGAGCGCGGCGGAGTTGGCGCCGGCCTCCTCGGGGGCGGAGAGCCGGAGGAGCAGGACGCTGGTGGAGCCGATCACGAGCCCCATGCCGAAGCAGCCGAAGCCCCAGGCGACCGCGACGACCCACACCGGCACGGCGGGCAGCAGCACGCTCGGCGCGGCGACGATCGCACCCGCGACCAGCAGCATCCCGAGCGTCATCAGCCGCTCGCGGTACGGCGCGGTCGCGGGCCGGGACTGCACCCAGGAGGCCAGCGCCCAGGTCGCCCCGCCCGCGGCCAGCGAGAACCCGGCGAGGGTCGGCGAAAGACCCCGCTGGGTGACGAGCATCAGCGGTACGAACGACTCGGCGGCGACGAAGGACCCGGCGGACACCCCGCGCAGCAGTACGACGGCGGGCAGCCCGCGCGCGGCCCGGTAGGTGCCGCGCGGCAGCAGCCGTAGCGCGGCGGGCACGATCAGCGCGGCACCGGCGAGCCCGGGCAGCACGGACACGGGCCGCAGATCCTGGGCGGCGTACTGGAGCAGCCCGGCGCCGACGGACACCGCGAGGGCGAGCCGGATGCGGCGCCGGTCGAGCGGGGCACCGTGCGCCTTGACGGGCCCACCGGCCCGGCGCCGGATCTGCGGCAGGGCGAGCCCGAGCGGCAGCACGACGAGCACCGGAATGCCGAGGAAGACCCACCGCCACCCGAGGTGCTCGGTCACCGCGCCGGAGGCCAGCGGCCCGACGACCGACGGCACCACCCACGCGGCCGCGAACGCCGCCATGATCGCGGGCCGCAGCCGCTCGGAGTACGCGCGCCCAACGACGACGTACAGCGCGACGATCACCAGCCCGCCCCCGAGCCCCTGCACGGCCCGCCCGACGATGAACACCCACATGACCTGCGCGGTCCCGGCCACCACGAGCCCGCCCGCGAACGCCCCGATCCCGGCGGTGAGCGCCCCCAGCGGCCCCCGCCGGTCCGCCCACTGCCCGGCGAGCACCATGCCGGTGAGGCTGGTCGTGAAGTACCCGGAGAACGCGAACGCGTACAACGCCACCCCGTGCAGCTCCCGCGCGGCGACGGGCATGGCAGTCCCGACAGCCGTCGCCTCGAAGGCGATGAGCAGCACGACGGACACCACCCCCACGCTCAGCGCCCGGTACGCCCGCCCCAGCACGCCGCCCTCATCCGGCTCGGCGACTGCGTCCACCACGGCACTGTCGGGCTGCTCAAGAGCGGTCATGAGCGCCAGCGTAAGGCCCGTTCCCCCATTTGACCCCTGTCCGTGGTCCCCCTCCCGCTACGACCTTGGCCCTAGTTCTCCCGCCCCTCTCGTGAACGCCTGTGAACGCACCATGGCAGTCGCATTGCACCCCCACCCCGTCCCTTGCCCCGCCCTCCGACCCCCGCCTACGTTCATTCCACGACGCACGGCCGTGTGCCCGAATGGCTCAGGGGCTCGTCTGCAAAGCGAGTTACGCGGGTTCGATTCCCGCCACGGCCTCCACTTGGCGCTCCCCCGCGGAGCACCCACCTCTCGGCCAACACCTGTCCTGTGAGCCGGTGTTGTGCACACAGGCGCACCCGGCATGATCGGCTGGCGGATGCGGATGCGGGCACGTCGGTGAGGGAGTAGCGCGATGAGTCGTGGGCGGGTTGTCGTCGTCGGGGCCGGGGTGGTCGGGGCCGCCGTAGGCCAGCAACTCGGGCGGCTCGGGCATGACGATGTCGTGGTGATCGACTCCCGGGCGCGGGAGGTGCTCCCGGGGTCGACCGGGCTCGCGCCGGGGTTCGTGGGGCAGCTCAGCGCGACGGACGAACTCACCACCCTGGCGCGGGACAGTGTCACCACCTACCGGGCGCTGGGCGGGGACGCCTTCTGGCAGGTCGGCTGTCTTGAGGTCGCCACCGGTGAGGCCCGGCTGGAACAGGCCCACCGGGATGTCGAGCAGGGGCGGCGGGTCGGGATCGAGGCCCGGGTCGTCGGGGCCGGTGAGGCCGTGGCTCTGGCGCCCGGGCTGGTGGACCCGGACCGGGCGCTCGGCGCCTTGTACATCCCCTCCGACGGTGCCGTCGACCCCGTGCTGCTCACGCACCTCCTCGTCGAGGACGCCGAGAAGGCCGGGGTCGGCTTCCGCTTCGGTACGGCCGTGCGCGCGCTGGAGGTCGAGCGGGGGCGGGTCGTCGGGGTGCGGGTCGGGGAAGGCGATGAACTCGTGCGCGCGGAGCAGGTCGTACTCGCCGCCGGGATCTGGGGTCCCGTCCTCGCCGCGTCCGTCGGCGTGCGGCTGCCCATGGTCGCCGTGCGGCACCCGTACGCGTACACCGGTGAACTGGCCGGGCTGGACGACACGTTCATCGACGGGCCGATCGTGCGGTACCCCGAGCACTCCGTCTACACCCGTCGGCACGGGCGCCGTTACGGGGTGGGGAGTTACGCGCACACTCCCCTGCCGATCACGCCCCACTCCGGGCTCACCTCGGCCGAACTGCCCTTCGAAGAGGGCGACTTCGGAAACGCGCTCGCCGAAGCCACCGCACTCGTCCCCGCCTTCCGCGGCACCCCCCTCGCCAGGCGGCTCAACGGCGTCTTCGCCATGACCCCCGACGAACTCCCCCTCGTCGGGCCCTCGGGGAAAGTCCCGGGGCTGTGGTTCGCCGAGGCATCCTGGGTCACGCACGCCGGTGGGGTCGGGCGGCAGCTCGCGGAGATGCTGCTGGGGACCGGGCGGGAGGTCGTGGATCCGGGGCGGCTGGCGCCGGACCGGTTCGGCTCATGGAGCCAGGAGCGGGTCGAGCGGACCGCCCTCGGGCACTACCAGGGGATCTACGACGCCCACTGAGGCAGCCGGAGGCGTCAGAGCGCCCCGCCCGCCTCGTCCTGGAACAGCTCCGTCCAGTAGTGCCAGTCCGTCGCCGGGTCGGTGCCCGTCGGGTCGAGGGACGCCAGCGTGTCGAGCATGGTGGCCGCCAGCTGGTCGTACGCGGCCGTCGTCAGCTCGTGGGAGAGGTGCTCGTCGATCGTGCGCTCGTGGTGGAGGAGCCAGAGGGTGTAGGCGAGGGTGGAGGTGTCGGTGTTCAGGGGGTGGAGGGTGCCGTCCTGCTCCGAGTAGCTGAGGACCGCGCCGGTGCGACCGTCGACCACGAGGCTGGTCACCTCCAGGAGGTGGCCGAGGCGGATCAGATGGTCGGCGTGGGCCGGGAGGAGGTCGAGCGGGTAGTCCTCCGCACCCTCCTCCGTGAAGTACTCGGTGAGCGTGCGCAGCGGGCCGTCCGCGTCCGCGTGGAACAGCACCGCCTCCTCCGGCAGCCCCGTCTCCCGCAGGAAGCGGCGCGTCGGCTCGTGGGTGAGCGTGCGCGGGAAGTCCACCTCCTCGAAGCGGACCACCCTGCCGGACCCGAACTCCTCCTCCAGCAACCGGCCGGGAAGGTCGACGGTGAGACCGCCGGAGCGGCCGGGCGCGGCCACCAGGGACAGCGGGCGGATCAGGGCCGCCACCTTCCAGTAGGCCGGGACGGCGCCGTCCATGCCCTCCTCGAAGAGCGCAAGGAGCCGGCGGGACGCCTCGGCCGCCGTCTCCGGGCCGTACCGCCCGCGCAGTTCCGCGAACCGGCCGCGCAGGCCCGCCAGTTCCTCGGTGACGGCGGCGAACCGCAGCAGGGTCGCGAGGGAGGGGGCGAAGGGGTGCGGGTCGGCGGGGTCGTACAGATACGCCGTCGTCAGCTCGCCCGTCACCCCGTCGAGCAGGATGGACTGCTGCTCAAGACCGGCGGGGCCGAGCAGTTCGCCTATCACCAGCCGGTCCCGCAGCTCCTCCGCGAGCCGGAAGGGCCCCTCGGCGGTGTCGGTCACGTCGGCGGCGTCGGCCAGGCGGCGCAGCCCGTGCGTGCGCAGCGGCGCGAAGGTCAACAGCCCGGCGTCCGGGGGCAGTCCGGGGCCGGTGAGCAGGCCGCGCGTGGGCGCGTGGGTGACGTAGCGGTCCAGCTCGGCCTCGGTCAGTGTGATCGCCGAGACCTCGGTGTCGGTCGTGCTCATCGCTTCCCCCGCGATCTTCATCGGTACGTGGTACGTCGGTACGTCATACGTCATGTGCGTCGTACGCCATGTCCGTCGTACGTCATGCGCGTCGCCGTACGGCTCGTCGTGCGGCTTCCCCGGAGACGGGACGTGTCCGGGCTCATCCGCGGCGCGCGGCCGGGACACCCACCACCCGGAACATTACGCCGCGCCACTGACAACGGGCCGCCAGTAAAGACGCCCCGCCCCCGCCGCACGTTGCGTCACGGCGTGAGAAAAGGACGTGACGCGCACGACACCCGAGGTGCCGGCCGCCTCAGGTGAAGTAGATCCCGCCCAGCACCACGACGATCGCCGCCACGATGAACAACAGCACCCACAGGAACAACTTGCCCACGCTCGGGGCGGGTTCGTAACGAGGTTCGTCCGTCACAGCGAGGTCACCACCGCGGCCTGGGGGCGGATCGGGAGTCGGTTGACCGGGCGGCCGGTGGCCGCGCGGACGGCGGAGGCGATGGCGGCCGGGGCCGTCACCACCGGCACCGCGCCGGCCGACTTGGCGCCGAAGGGCGCGACGACGTCCCGTTCCTCGACGAGCTTCACGATCCGGATGTCCGGCGCGTCCAGCGAGGTCGGCAGGGCGTACCCGGTCAGGTCGGGGTGGCGGATCAGGCCGCGCGCGGTGCGCAGGTTCTCGGTGAGCGCGATGCCCACGCCCTGGGTGACGCCGCCCTCGATACGGGCGCGCAGCTGGGCCGGGTTGAGCACCCGGCCCACGTCCTGGGCGACGGCGAGCTCGACCACCCGGACCGCGCCCAGTTCCACGTCCACGTCCACCACCGCGCGGATCGCGCAGAAGGCGAGGCCGACGAACGCGTCACCCTGACCGGCGCCGTCCAGCGGCTCGGTCGGATGCGGGCGGCACTGGGCCGTGGCCCACAGCTCCTTGCCCTCCAGCGCCTCCGCGACGGTGGTCGAGAGCACCCCGTCGTACGAGGTGATCTTGCCGTCGGTGATCTGGAGCAGCTCGGTCGACATGCCGAACTTGTGGGCCAGCGGCTGGAGAAGCTGGGTGCGGACCATCTTGGCCGCGCGCTCCACCGCGCCGCCGGAGACCCAGGTGTGCCGTCCCCGGCAGCCAGGGCCCGCCGTGGGCTGGTCGGTGTCGACGGGCGCCACGTGCACCTCGTCCACGCCCAGGGTCTCCTGGACGATCTGCCGGGCGAGCGTGGTGAAACCCTGGCCGGACTCCACCGCCGCGCACAGCACGGTCGCGACGCCGTCGTGGACCTTGACGGTGGCGGTGGACACCTCGTCCGCGCCCTCGGCGCCGAGCATGTGGACCATGCCGAGGCCGTAGCCGACACCCCGGCGCACCGCGCCCGGCTCGCCCGCGCCCTCGGGGCCGCCGGGCAGCAGCCAGTCCTCCTCGGGGGTGTCCTTGGGCAGCGTCGGCAGCGGGAAGTCCCGTACCGCCTCCAGGAGTTCGGCCACCGGCGCCGGGCAGGTCACGGTCTGCCCGATGGGCAGCACATCACCGGTCGCGAGCGCGTTGCGCAGCCTCAACTCGGCCGGGTCCAGGTCGAGTTTCCTGGCCAGCTTGTCCATCTGCGCCTCGTAGGCGGCGCACACCTGCATCGCGCCCTCGCCGCGCACATGGCCGGAGGGCGGGTTGTTGGTGCGCACGGCCCAGCCCTCGATGAAGGCGTTCGGGACGACGTACGGACCGCAGGCGAAGGAGACGGCGGCGGCGAGCGCGTCGGCCGACGTGTCCGCGTAGGGGCCCGCGTCGAGCAGGATCTGCGCCTCGACCTTCACCAACTTGCCCTCGGCGTCCGCGTGGTGGCGGTAACGCAGCAGGGTGGGGTGGCGGTGGGTGTGCCCGAGGAAGGACTCCTCGCGGTTCGCGGCGAGCTTCACCGGGCAGCCGGTCTTCAACGCGAGCAGACCGAGCGGGAGTTGGAAGCCCTGGTCCTCGCGGTCGGCGGTGGCGCCGGGCACGCCGGTGACGACGATCTTCACGCGGTCGGCGGGCAGGCCGTAGCAGGCGGCGGCCGTGTTGCGGTCGGTGTGCGGGTCGGTGGAGGCCAGATACAGCTCCACCCCGCCGTCCGGGCGCGGTACGGCGAGCCCGGCCTCGGCGCCGATGGGCGCGGGGTCCTGGCGGCCGATGCGGTACAGCCCCTCGACCACGATCTCGCCCGCCGCCTCCGGGTCGCCGTGGCGCAGCGGGATGTGCCGGATCAGGTTGCCGTCGGGGTGCAGGGGTTCGGCCTCGAAGGACTGCTCCGGGTCGGTGACCGGGTCGAGGATCTCGTACTCGACGATCACGGCGGCGGCGGCCATCCGCGCGGTGTCGGGGTGGTCGGCGGCGACGGCGGCGATGGGCTCGCCGTGGTGGCGTACGACCTCGGAGGCGAACACCGGCCGGTCGGGGGTGCCCCGGCCGTGCCGGGGGGTGCCGGGGACGTCCTCGTGCGTGATGACGGCGCGGACGCCGGGCATCTCGCGCGCGTGGGTGGTGTCGATGGACACGATGCGCGCGTGCGCGTGCGGGGAGCGCAGCACGGCGGCCCACAGCAGGCCCTCGGCCCACAGGTCGGCGGCGTACGGGAAGGTGCCCTCGGTCTTGGCGCGGGCGTCGGCGTGCGGCAGGGAGGCGCCGAGGCCGTGCGGCAGCGGCTCGGGAGCGGGGGCCGCTTCCGCCGCCGGGATCGCGGTGGCGGCTTCGTTGCTCACGCCTGGCCTCCGTCCTGGCCGTAGTACGGGTCCTGCGCGGCGTACGGGTCCTGCTCGGGCGGGGCGTACGGACCCTGGGGCGGGTACTGCTGGTGCTGGTCCCCGGGCGTGTCGAAGGCGCCGGGCGCCTCGAAGGCCGACGGGTTGACGCCTCCGGCGCCGGGGGGCGCCTGGTGCGGGATGCGGGCGGTGTCGCCGTCCGCCCCGGCCTCGGCCTCGGCGGCCGCGTGCGCCTCGCGCTCCGCGACGACCTCTTGCACGGCGTCCAGGACGCCCCGGTAGCCGGAGCAGCGGCAGAGGTTGCCGCACAGGGCCTGGCGGGTCTCCAGTTCGCTGGGGGCCGGGTTGCCCTCCAGCAGGTCGTGCAGGGTCATGGCGATGCCGGGCACGCAGAAGCCGCACTGCACGGCGCCGCACCGGGCGAGCGCGCGCTGCACGTCGGAGGGGTGTCCGTCGGCGGCCAGGCCCTCGACGGTACGGACCTCGCTGCCCGCCGTGGTGACGGCCGGGACCAGGCAGGAGGCGACCAGACGGCCGTCCACCTGGACGTTGCACGCCCCGCACTCACCCTGCGAGCAGCCGTCCTTGGCGCCCGCGAGGCCGAGCCGCTCGCGCAGCACGTAGAGCAGGGACTCGCCGATCCAGGCGTCGGTCACGGGGCGGTCGCCGCCGTTGACCCGCAGGACGTACGAGGTGAGGGGGTGGTCGTCGTGGGGCGGAAGCGGGTCGGCGCCCGGCTCCTGACCCGCTGCGGGGTCGTCGGCCTCGGCCTCGGGCCGGTCGCCCTCCGGCTCGGCGGCCGCCTCGGGTTCAAACTCCACTTCCGGCCCGGCCTCGCCGGCGCTCTCCGCCGCCTCGGGGGCGGGGGCGGTCTCCGTGGCCGCGCCGGGTGCTGCCGGACCGTCAGCGGGACCCTCAGGGGCCTCCTCGGGAGCGTCGGCGGTGCCGTCGGCCTCGGTGCCGTAGGCGTCCTCGTCCGGGCCGCCCGCGTACGCCTCCTCCGGCAGCGGCGTACCGCCGGCCGGGGTGTGCTGCGCGGGCTCCTGCGGGCGGCCCCAGGGGTCGCCCGCGGGCTCGGTCGCCCAGGGCGCCGCCGCGCCGCCGGGCAGGGTGGTGGGCGCGCCGGTGCCCCACTGCTCGGCCAGCGCGGACGTGGTGAACTCGCCCGACTCGTCCGGCAGCTCACCGCCCGCAACAGGTACGGACCAGTGGCCGGTCACGTCGTGCCCGGGCGCGGCGGGCTCCTCGACGGCCCAGTGCTGGTCGGCACCGGGCTGGTGCGGGACCTGGTGCTGGGCCGTGCCGTGCTGGGCCGTGCCGTGCTGGTCGGCGGCCGGGTACTGGCCGGTGCCCGAGTGGTCGGCGCCCGCGTGCTGCCCCGTACCGGAGTAGTCGGCGGCGGGCTGCCCGGCACCCGGGTGACCGCCCTGCGGATACGGCGTCAGCTGCGGCTCGTACGTGAAGCGGTCGCCGCCCTGCTCGCCCTGCACGGGCCACTGGTGGGCGTCGGCGGGCGCGCCCCAGCCGCCCGGTGCGGCGGGCGGGACCTGGCCGTCGGCCGGCGGGACGGGGTCGATCCGGGGCGGCACATAGCCGTGGCCCGGCGCGGCGAGCGGGCTGTCACCGGACAGCAGGGCTTCGATGCCGCCCTCGGGGAGCTGGACGAAGGCGGTGGCGCCGTCGTCGTACTCGCCCTGGGGCAGCGGGTTCCACCGGCCGCCGCCCTGGGACGCGCCCTCTCCGTGCTGGTCGTCGGTCACGACAGCGCCCTCCCCAGTGCTCGTCGGGCCAGCGCGGCGACGGTGCGCCGCAGGTGCAGTACGGCGGGCGGCAGCGCGGCCACCGTGCCGTCCGGCCCGGGGGCCGGGTCGGGGATGCAGGCCGCGGCGACGTACTCCCCGAAGGCGTGCAGCGCCTCGGGGACCAGCGCGCGGTCGTTGTCCCAGTCGATGAGCTGCGCGACCCACTGCTCGGCCTCCAGCGGGCGCAGCGGCATCGGCGCGATGGCGCCGACGGCGCACCGCACCCCGCGCCGGGCGGGGTCGAGCACGAGCGCCACGGAGGCGGCGGCGCGGCCGGGTCCGGTGCGCCCTGTCGCCTTGAGGAAGACCTGGGGGGCGTGCAGCAGCGGGACGCGTACGTACCCGATGAGTTCGCCGCCGTTCAGCATCTCGACCCCGGCCAGCAGGTGGGAGACCGGGATCTCGCGGCGGGCGCCGTCGAGGCCCGCGATGATCAGCGTGGCCTCCAGCGCGGCGAGCACCGGCAGCGCGTCGCCGGTCGGCGCGGCCGAGGCGATGTTGCCGCCGAGGGTGCCCGCGTTGCGGATGTGCGGCGGGCCCGCGGCGCGCGCGGCGGCGGCGAGCGCCGGGATGAGCGCGGCGAAGTCGGGGCGGCCCATGCGGGCGTGGGTGAGTCCGGCGCCGAGCAGGGCGTGGCCGTCCTGGTACTGCCAGCCGCGGATCTCGCTGATCCGGCCGAGGCCGACGAGCGCGGCGGGCCTGAGCCGGCCGGAGTTGACCGCGTGCATCAGATCCGTGCCGCCCGCGACGGGGACGGCGGTCGGCATGGCGGTCAGGGCCGCCACCGCCTCGTCCAGTGTCGTGGGCAGCGTGACGGCCTGCGCCGCCTGCGGTGCGTGCGTGGTCAAACCGGCTGCCCCTTCCCGCTGCCCCACCTGGTCCCCGCCTGTGCTGCCGTACGGTACGGCCTGACAGGGCGGACGTGGCAACTCTGGCACATCTTCGCAAGCCCCGGACGCCGGGGTCCGCCAGGGGTGTTGGGCCACACCCCCGGCCGTACGACCCGGTTTCCACCGCCATCGCACGGCTGGTCCGATTGACCCGCTTCGGCGAGTCTCGGGGCCTTTTTCCATTACGTGTTCGTCGGTACGTCGTTCGAGTCGGCAGGGTTCAGGGGCGCGGGGCCGGTGGCCGCCGGGGCCGGGGTCGCCGGGGCCGAGGTCGCCGGGGGCGCCGGGGGCGGCACCGTGGGCGGCGGCCCCGGGAACGGCTTGCCCGGGACTCCCGGGCGCCGTTGCCAGGGGTGGGGGCCGCCGGGCGGGCGGTAGGCGACGCCCAGGGCGTCCAGGCGGCGGTAGTGGGCGGTCATACGGCGCTCGAAGTCCGCGAAGTCCCGCTCTCCGGGTGCGGGCAGCGGACTCCAGGCGACCTCCGCGAACGCGGCGAGGCGGGGGAAGACCTGGTAGTCCACGCGCCCGGCGTCCTCCATGGCCTCGGTCCAGACGTTGGCCTGGGTGCCGAGGACGCGGCGGGTCTCGGCCGGGGTGAGGCCGGGCGGTACGGGGTCGAAGCGGTAGACGTCCTCCAGGGTGCGCACGTAGCCGATCGGGACCGGCTCGTCGGCGCCGGGCGCCTGCCGGTGGTCCAGGTAGACGTGCTGCTCGGGGCACATCACCACGTCGTGCCCGGCCCGTACGGCGACGGCCCCGGCCGCGTGGCCGCGCCAGCAGGAGACGACCGCGCCGTCCGGTACGGGACCGTCCAGGATCTCGTCCCACCCGGCGAGCACCCGCCCGCGCGCGGCGAGCCACGCCCCGAAGTGGCCGGTGAACCAGGAGCGCAGCGCCTCCGCGTCGGCGAGCCCGAGTTCCCCGACCCGGGCCCGTGCGACGGCCGACGCCCGCCACTCGTCCACCGGGCACTCGTCGCCCCCGAGGTGCACGATCCGCGAGGGGAACAGTTCCAGCACCTCCTCCAGCACGCCCTCGTAGAAACGCAGTACCGCTTCGGTGGGCGCGAGGACGTGCGGCGAGATCCCCCAGTCGTCCCGGACGGTGAGCGCGGCGGTGTCGACGGCGTCGGTGTTGCCGAGTTCCGGATACGCGGCGATGGCCGCCTGGGAGTGACCGGGAAGATCGATTTCGGGGACGACGGTGATATGCCGTTCGGCGGCGTAGGAGACGAGCTCCCGGATGTCGTCCCGCGTGTAGTGGCCGCCGTGCGGTTTGTGTTCCCACAGGGGCGAGGCGCGGTGGCCGAATTTGGTACGGGCGCGCCAGGAGCCGGTCCCGGTGAGCCCCGGATGACGGCGGATCTCGATACGCCAGCCCTGATCATCCGTCAGATGCAGGTGCAGCACGTTGAGTTTGTGCGCGGCGAGCAGATCGAGCAGCCGCAGTACGCCTTCCTTGGGCATGAAGTGCCGGGCCACGTCGAGCAGCAGCCCGCGCCACCGGAAGCGGGGCGCGTCCTCGATACGGACCGGCGGAAGCCGCCAGGCGCGGCCGGGGAGCGGGGCGCGGCGGAAGGCGTCCGGGCCGAGCAGCTGCCGCAGCGTCTGGGCACCCCAGAACAGCCCGGCGGGGCCGCCGCCGCGCAGGTCGGCGCTGGTGGGGGTGACGGTGAGCCGGTAGCCCTCGGGGCCGAGGCGGGCGGTGACGGCGGGGTCGACGGCGAGCCGTACGGTGTCGGGCCGGTCCGCGTCCGCCGGGGGCAGCGGGAGTCCGGTGGCGGCGCCGAGGGTGAACCTGAGCCAGCGTTCGGTGCCGCCCGCACCCTCTCCGGCCGCGATGCCGGTGCCTTCTCCGAGGGTGAATCCCCGGGGTCCGTTCTCCGCCGTGGCGACGGGCGCGGGAATCACATCCGTCACTTCCGTCCACCCCTTGTCTCTCGTCACAGGGGGGACGGTGCCCAGGGGCGGGGCGAAAAACTCGGGGAGCCGGGGAACGCCTCGGCGGGAAAGCGCGGAAACACGCGGTCCGACGATCTTGCGAACGTGCGCGCGAAACAGGCGGGGCGGGGGCGAATGGTGTTCACACGGGGCTCGCGCGAAACGGCGGTGTGCGGCGACTCGGGTGTGAACCGGGTCAACACGTAATACGCGCGAAACATGCGGGGACGGCCGTACACGTGTGTTCCGGGGAAACACGAAGGCTCCCGGGGAAACGCGTCCACACGCGTGCCGGGAGCCTCGTGATGTCAGGCGTGAGAGAGCCCTTACTTCTTTACTTCTTGTCGCCGCCCTTGTCGTCGCCGCCACTGCTCATGGATTCGTAGATCTCCTTGCACATGGGGCAGACGGGGTACTTCTTCGGGTCGCGGCCGGGCACCCACACCTTGCCGCACAGCGCCACGACGGGCGTGCCGTCGAGGGCGCTCGCCATGATCTTGTCCTTCTGGACGTAGTGCGCGAAGCGCTCATGGTCGCCGTCGCCGTGGGAGACCTGCGGCGTCGGTTCGACGAGGGTTCCCGTACCAGTCCCGCGCTCGGGCTCGAGAGTGCTCATACCGCCAAGGGTACTGAAGGCGGACCGCTTCAGTTGAGCGACGGGTCGTCCGGATAGGTGGCCACCATCGCCAGCTCGTTGCGCTGCCGGCGCAGCACCTCGCGCCACAGCTTCTCGGGCACCGGGGAGGAGATGTCGCCCGGCTCGGACTCCACCACGTACCAGGCGCCCTGGGCCACTTCGTCCTCCAGCTGCCCCGGGCCCCAGCCGGCGTACCCGGCGAAGATCCGCAGCGAGCCGAGCGCGGACGCGAGCAGCTCCGGCGGCGTCTCCAGATCCACAAGGCCGATCGCCCCGTGCACCCGCCGCCACCCGAGCGGCGCGCTCTCCCCGCTCGCGTCCCCCGGAATCACCGCGACCCCGAGCGCGGAGTCCAGCGAGACGGGCCCGCCCTGGAACACCACCCCGGGCTCCCCCGCGAGCGTCTCCCACCCCGCCAGGATGTCCCCCACCCCCACGGGCGTCGGCCGGTTCAGCACGACCCCGAGCGACCCCTCCTCGTCGTGGTCGAGGAGCAGCACCACCGCACGATCGAAATTCGGATCCGCCAGGGCAGGCGTTGCCACGAGCAGCCGCCCCGTGAGCGAGGACACCTCGGTCATGCCAGCCATGATCCCGCATCTCGCCGCCCCGTGGGGAGCGGGCGGGCGGGTGCGCGGGTGAATGTGGGGGCGCGGACGGAGGCAGACCCGCCCGAACGCGGACTCGGGGTGGCACGGGTGCGATGGGGCGGCGCGGGGCGGTTGCGGGGCGGCACGGGTGCGGCGGAGCGGGGACGGCCCCGGCGGATGCGGAGCCCGGCGCAGGCGGGGACGGCACGGCGGGATACGGCACCTGACGCGGACGCGGGACAGGCACGGGGCCTGGGGCGGACGCGCGCCCGTGCGTGGAGCGGGCCCGGGGCGGCGCGCGGAGCGCGACCGGCGAACGCGACCGGCGGAACGGAGGGGCCACGCCCGGCCGGGCGGCGGGACCGGCGACCCGGCCGGCCCGGAGACCGAGCCGGGCCCGGCCCCGGCCCCGGGCCCGGCACAGTGGCCTCCGCCACCCGGCCCGGCCGCCCGACCGAGCCTCCCCGCGTCGGCCCCCGACGTCGGCCGCCCCGCCCCCGCCCGCCCGGTAACCCCCCGTACCCACCAGGAAACCGTTCGTGTTGTGACACGGCGGTAGCGGCCTCGGGCTTACGGGCGGGGGGTGATCGGCGATTACCCTGTCTCTCCGGCCCCTGCGCAAAGTGATCGGCCGACCCCTGCCCGACACTCATCGGAACGCGAGATTCATGACCGTCAACGACGATGTCCTGCTTGTCCACGGCGGAACCCCGCTGGAGGGCGAGATCCGTGTCCGCGGTGCGAAGAACCTCGTGCCGAAGGCCATGGTCGCCGCCCTGCTGGGCAGCGAGCCGAGCCGCCTGCGCAACGTCCCGGACATCCGTGACGTGCGGGTCGTGCGCGGCCTGCTCCAGCTGCACGGCGTGACGGTCCGTCCGGGCGACGAGCCCGGCGAACTGGTGCTCGACCCGACCTACGTCGAGAGCGCGAACGTCGCCGACATCGACGCCCACGCCGGTTCCAGCCGCATCCCGATCCTCTTCTGCGGCCCCCTGCTGCACCGCCTCGGCCACGCCTTCATCCCGGGCCTGGGCGGCTGCGACATCGGCGGCCGGCCGATCGACTTCCACTTCGACGTGCTCCGCCAGTTCGGCGCGACCATCGAGAAGCGCGCGGACGGTCAGTACCTGGAGGCCCCGCAGCGCCTGCGCGGCACGAAGATCGACCTGCCGTACCCGTCCGTGGGCGCCACCGAGCAGGTGCTGCTGACGGCCGTACTGGCCGAGGGCGTCACCGAGCTGTCCAACGCGGCCGTCGAGCCCGAGATCGAGGACCTCATCTGCGTACTGCAGAAGATGGGCGCGATCATCGCCATGGACACCGACCGCACCATCCGCATCACCGGTGTGGACAAGCTCGGCGGCTACACCCACCGCGCCCTGCCGGACCGCCTGGAGGCCGCGTCCTGGGCCTCGGCGGCCCTCGCGACGGGCGGCAACATCTACGTCCGCGGCGCCCAGCAGCGCTCGATGATGACGTTCCTGAACACCTACCGCAAGGTCGGCGGCGCCTTCGAGATCGACGACGAGGGCATCCGCTTCTGGCACCCGGGCGGCCAGCTGAAGTCCATCGCCCTGGAGACGGACGTCCACCCCGGCTTCCAGACCGACTGGCAGCAGCCGCTGGTGGTGGCGCTGACCCAGGCCACGGGCCTGTCGATCATCCACGAGACGGTCTACGAGTCCCGCCTCGGCTTCACCTCCGCGCTCAACCAGATGGGCGCCCACATCCAGCTCTACCGCGAGTGCCTGGGCGGTTCGAACTGCCGCTTCGGCGCGCGCAACTTCCTCCACTCGGCGGTCGTGTCCGGCCCCACCAAGCTCCAGGGCGCCGACCTGGTCATCCCCGACCTCCGCGGCGGCTTCTCGTACCTCATCGCGGCCCTGGCCGCCGAGGGCACCTCCCGCGTCCACGGCATCGACCTGATCAACCGCGGCTACGAGAACTTCATGGACAAGCTCGTCGAGCTGGGAGCGAAGGTCGAACTCCCGGGCAAGGCCCTGAGCTAGGCACCGACCAGCCCGGCCGGCGTTTGAGGCCATGGGTAAGAGCAACCACGATGGGGCGGCACCCGAATCAATCCGGGTACCGCCCCATCGGCGCTTTTTACGGCTCTACAGCCAAGACACCCGTCTCCACGCCCCGTCATCCACGGACCGGAGAGACAGATGGCAAGGTCACTTGCCCTTGGCGGCTTCCTTGAGCTTCGAGCCCGCCGACACCTTCACGCTGAAGCCGGCCGGGATGTTGATGGGCTCACCGGTCTGCGGGTTGCGCGCGGTACGAGCGGCACGGTGGGTGCGCTCGAAGGTCAGGAAGCCGGGGATGGTGACCTTCTCGTCGCCCTTGGAGACGATGTCGCCGACGACCTCGGCGAACGCGGCCAGCACGGCGTCGGCGTCCTTGCGGGTCACCTCGGCGCGGTCGGCCAGCGCGGCCACCAGCTCACTGCGGTTCATGTTGTTACTCCCGTGTTCTTCTTGCCATTGAGGCGTGAGGTGAGATCGATGCCGATGCGCTCGCGCCCAGGGACGCATCCTGCCCCTACCTGCGGCGGGAAAGCCAATCCGGCACCCGCAGGAGTCAGGAGAGCACCCTGGGGAGTCACACGGACACGCCTGCCCGGCCGTCACCCTAGAGGGCACCGGGCAAAGGACTTCCCACGACTCGCCGTGCGAGGGCCGTGTCGATCATCACAACCCCCGCACCCTACGGTACCTGCGGTTACGAAGCCGCCCCGGCGGCCTTGGCCGCCTCGCGCACCGCTCCGGCGACCGCGCCCGCGACCTTGTCGTTGAAGACGCTGGGGACGATGTAGTTCGGGTTCAGCTCGTCCTCGGTGACGACGTTCGCCAGCGCCTGCGCGGCGGCGAGCATCATCTCCGTGTTGACGGTGCGGGACTGGGCGTCCAGCAGGCCGCGGAAGACACCCGGGAAGACCAGCACGTTGTTGATCTGGTTCGGGAAGTCCGAGCGGCCGGTGGCCACGACGGCCGCCGTCTGACGGGCGACGGCGGGGTCCACCTCGGGGTCGGGGTTCGCGAGCGCGAACACGATCGCGCCGTCCGCCATGGCGGCCACGTCGTCGCCGTCCAGGACGTTCGGGGCGGAGACGCCGATGAAGACGTCCGCGCCGCGCACGGCCTCCTTCAGGGTGCCGGTCAGGCCCTCGGGGTTGGTGTTGTCCGCGATCCAGCGCAGCGCGGAGTCCGCCGGGGCGTCCACCAGGTCCTCGCGGCCCGCGTGCACGACGCCGTTGATGTCGGCGACGACGGCGTTCTTCACCCCGGCGGCGAGCAGCAGCTTGAGGATGGCCGTACCGGCCGCGCCCGCGCCGGACATGACGACCCGGATGCTCTCCATGGAGCGGCCGGTGACGCGCAGCGCGTTGGTGAGCGCGGCGAGGACGACGATGGCGGTGCCGTGCTGGTCGTCGTGGAAGACGGGGATGTCCAGGGCCTCGCGCAGCCGGGCCTCGATCTCGAAGCAGCGGGGCGCGGAGATGTCCTCCAGGTTGATGCCCGCGAAACCGGGGGCGATGGCCTTGACGATCTCCACGATGGCGTCGGTGTCCTGGGTGTCCAGGCAGAGCGGCCAGGCGTCGATGCCCGCGAAGCGCTTGAAGAGGGCCGCCTTGCCCTCCATGACGGGCAGCGCGGCCTTGGGGCCGATGTTGCCGAGGCCGAGCACGGCGGAGCCGTCCGTCACGACCGCAACGGAGTTGCGCTTGATGGTGAGGCGGCGGGCGTCCTCGGGGTTCTGCGCGATGGCCATGCACACGCGGGCCACACCGGGCGTGTAGATCATCGAGAGGTCGTCACGGTTGCGGATCGGGTGCTTGGACTGCATCTCGATCTTGCCGCCGAGGTGCATCAGGAACGTACGGTCGGAGACCTTGCCGAGCGTGACGCCCTCGATGGTGCGCAGCTGCTCGACGATCTGCTCGGCGTGCGCGGTGGAGGTGGCGGCGATGGTGACGTCGATACGGAGCTTCTCGTGCCCGGACGCGGTGACGTCGAGGCCGGTGACCGAGCCTCCGGAGGACTCCACGGCGGTGGTGAGCTGCGATACGGCCGTTCCGCTCGCGGGCACCTCCAACCGGATGGTCATCGAGTAGGAGACGCTGGGCGCCGTTGCCATGGCCGACTTCCTCTGCTTTCACCGTGTCGCGTGTTGTGCCGTCCGATCGTCGCACCTACCGACGGGTACGTGGTAGTCGCCGCCGGTTGCGGACATTGTGTTCTCCAAGACAAGAGGCCCACGTCACAGGTGACGTGGGCCTCTCGCATACGTTCATGACACCGACCCGCCATGCTCGCCTCGCGGCAAGTGGTCGCTCGTAGCGACGAAGGTTGGGCCCGGGGGCTTGGATCGAGCCGGTGTCACGACAAGGCTAACAAACAGGTGCCGGGGGGCATTCCCGTGTCCACACGGCTCGCCGGAATCAGCCGCGCGGCGGGACGGGGGTCAGCCGCGCGGCGGAGCCGGGGTCAGTCGCGCAGCAGGTCCGGCACCCCGGCCGCGTCCGGCGCGTCCCGCTCGCCGGAGACCACCGTGAGCTGCTGGGTGGCCCGGGTGAGCGCGACGTAGAGGACGCGCAGGCCCGCCGGGGACTCGTCCGCGATCTCGGCCGGGGAGACGACGACCGTCGCGTCGTACTCCAGTCCCTTGGCCTCCAGGCTGCCGAGGGCCACCACGCGGTCGCCGAGCCCGGCCAGCCAGCGGCGGGCCTCCTCGCGGCGGTTCATGGCGACGACGACGCCGACCGTGCCGTCGACCAGGCCGAGGAGCCGTTCGGCCTCCTCGCGGACCGTGGCGCCGAGCGTCTCGTCCACGACGCGGAAGCGGGGTTCTACGCCGGTGGAGCGTACGGCGGAGGGCGGCTCGGCGCCGGGCATGGCGAGGGCGAGGACCCTGGAGGCCAGCTCGGCGATCTCGGAGGGGTTGCGGTAGTTGACGGTCAGCTCGAAGCGGCGGCGGGGGCGGGTGCCCAGGGCCTCGTCGCGGGCCTCGGCCGCCTCGTCCGGGTCGGACCAGGAGGACTGGGCGGGGTCGCCGACGACCGTCCAGGTGGCGTGCCGGCCGCGGCGGCCGACCATGCGCCACTGCATGGGCGTGAGGTCCTGCGCCTCGTCCACGATGACGTGGGCGTACTCGGTGCGCTCCTGCGCGAGCCGCTCGGCCCGTTCGCGCTGGGTCTCCTCGCGCGTCGGCATCAGCTCCTCAAGGCCGGTGAGGTGCGCCAGGGGGTCGAGTTCGCGCTTCTTGCGGGGGCGGGCGGGCGCGCCGAGGATCGCGTGGAGCTCGTCCAGGAGGGCGATGTCGTGCACGGAGTACCCGTCGCGCTTGAGCGAGCGGGCGACCTTGCGGACCTCGCCGGGGTTGAACACGCGGCGCGACCAGCGGCCGAGGCGCTTCTCGTCGGCCATGGCGGTGAGGACGCCCTTGGGGGTCAGCTCGGGCCACCAGGCGTCCAGGAAGCCGATGAAGGAGTCCTCGGTGGTCACGTCGTCGTCGAAGGACGCGCGCAGCTCGGCGGCCAGCTCGGGGTCGGTGTGCCGTCCCGCCGCGCCGGACCTGGCCCACAGGGCGTCCAGGAGCAGCTTGCGGGCGCGCGGGCGGAGCAGGTTGACCGGTGTGGTGCCGCTGAGCGCGGTGCGGCGGACGTGCTCCAGTTCCCCGGCCTCCAGTTCGAGGCGGCGGCCGAAGGCGACCACGCGGAGCCGGTCGGGCGGGGCGCTGCCGGGGGTGCCGAGTTCGAGGGCGCCGCGCGCGGCCTTCCGCAGCACCTTGAGCATCCGGTACGAGCCCTTGGCGCGGGCCACGGCCGGGGAGTCGTGGAGGGTGGCCTCGACGCCGTCGACCAGGGAGCCGAGGGCGCGGATGGCGACCTGGCCCTCCTCGCCGAGCGAGGGCAGCACGCCCTCGGTGTAGGCCACCAGCAGCGGAGTGGGCGAGACGATCAGGATGCCGCCCGCGTAGCGCCTGCGGTCCTGGTAGAGCAGATAGGCCGCGCGGTGCAGGGCGACGGCGGTCTTGCCGGTGCCGGGGCCGCCCTCGACGTAGGTGACGGAGTTGGCGGGCGCGCGGATGACCAGGTCCTGTTCGGCCTGGATGGAGGAGACGATGTCCCGCATGGTGTGCCCGCGCGCCTGGCCGAGGGCCGCCATCAGGGCGCCGTCGCCGATGACCGCCAGCTCGTGGCCGTCCAGGCTCGCCTTCAGCTCGGGGCGCATGAGGTCGTCCTCGACGCCGAGGACGCGGCGGTTGCGGGAGCGGATGACCCGGCGGCGTACGACACGGCCGGGTTCGACCGGGGTGGAGCGGTAGAAGGGCGCGGCCGCGGGCGCCCGCCAGTCGATGACGAGCGGGGAGTAGTCCTCGTCGAGCACGCCGATGCGCCCGATGTGCAGGGTCTCGGCGATGTCGGCGGTGTTGTCGTCGCGCACCGCGCCCTCGGCGGGCTCGACGGCGGTGTAGGCGCCGTCGGGGCCCTTCTTGCCGTCCTTGCCCTGGAGCAGGTCGATCCGGCCGAAGAGGAAGTCCTCGTACTCGTTGTTCAGCCGGTTGAGATGGATGCCCGCCCGGAAGACCTGGGCGTCCCGTTCGGCCAGCGCGCCGGGTGTGCCCACCTGGCCGCGCTGGGCCGCGTCGTGCATGAGGAACTCGGCCTCGTGGATCTTCTCCTCTAGCCGCCGGTACACCCGGTCCAGGTGTTCCTGTTCGACGCTGATCTCCCGGTCGCGCACCGAATCGTGTGCGTCGTGTACCGAGCCGACCGCGGACTGCTGAACCTGAGCGGCCACCGGGCCCCCTTCTGACGTGCTGGGCAGCCGTCAACCGTACGCGAAGAGGGCCCGTCAGGGCTACGTGGCGGCGCGGGGAGGCACCCCTACGCCTTCACCTGGACCAGTTCCTTGCCGTCGAGGGTCGACACCACGAAGTGGTCGATGGCGTCGGGCTGGAGCGCGGTGCCGCCGCCGATGTACAGCGGGTTGCGGGCCTGCTCGGTCTTGGCGTCGGGGTTGCCGTACCCCCATTTGCCGACGGTCCAGGTGCCGAGCGTCTGGCGCTCGCCGTTGGTGCCGACGGCGATCAGGGAGCAGGTGAGCGGTCCCTTGACGCCCTTGAGTTCCATGACCGTGTCCGTGCCCCAGTCCTTGCCCGCCATCGCGATGGTGGCGGAGACGCCGGTGCCGGAGTCGGTGCCGGTGACCTTGTGGGACAGCTCGGCGAAGTGGTCCTTGGCGGTCGCCGCGAGCGGGGTCGCGGTCTGGGTGGTGCCCGAGTTCGACACGGCCATCACGCCGACGGGAGCCGCCACGATGAGCGCCGCCGCGGCCGCGATCATGTAGAAGCTCTTGCGCCGCTTGCGGGCGCGGCGCTCGGCGACCTCGTCGACCATGCGCTCGACCAGGCGCGGGCTCGGCCGGGCGGACAGCGACTCCCCGATGACGGGGGTGCTGCCGGTGCCGGGCAGGTCCGCGAGCGCGGCCAGCATCGGCTCCATTCCGGCGAGTTCGTCCAGCTGCTGGGCGCACCACTCGCAGCCCGACAGATGGGTCTCGAACGCCGTCGCCTCGGTGTCGTCGAGAATGCCGAGGGCGTAGGCGCCGACGGTCTCGTGCTCGTTCGGCACCGGAGATCCCTGCATGGGGCCAGACATACCCGTACCGCTCGCTCCGAATCCCCCGTACACACTCATCACGCCGTCACCCCCCGCTCCTCCAGCGCCAGCTTCATCGACCGCAGGGCGTAGAAGACCCGGGAGCGGACCGTACCGCTGGGTATCCCCAGGGTCTGGGCCGCCTCGTTGACGGTACGCCCCTTGAAGTAGGTCTCGACGAGGACCTCCCGGTGGGCCGGGGTCAGGTCGTCGAGCGCGTCCGTCAGCGTCATCAGCCACAGCGCCTTGTCGATCTCGTCCTCCGCGGGGATGACCTCCAGCGGCGACGGATCGACCTCCTGCGGCCGGGCCTGCCGGCTGCGGTGGCCGTCGATGACGATGCGCCGGGCGACCGTCACCAGCCAGGGGCGTACCGAACCGGTCGCCCGATTGAGCTGACCGGCGTTCTTCCAGGCACGGATGAGTGTTTCCTGCACCACGTCCTCGGCTCGCTGCCGGTCACCGGCAACCAGTCTGAGGACATACGCAAGGAGGGGTCCGGCGTGCTCGCGGTACAGAGCACGCATCAGCTCCTCATCGGGTTCCGAGGGCTGCGAGGACATGCGATGTCGGGCCCTCGATCCACTTTCATTGGCCACGGCCGCATCCTTGCGCACGCCCACCTCCGGTGTCCGGGGCTTCTCCCCGTCGGTCGCTCGCCCACACGTACGCGACGCAGCACCGGAATGTTCAAGGGGAGTTGGCGGTTTTCACGGGAATGACGTGACGAGCGGGACATGCGAACACATTCCCCCCGCGCGTTCTTTACATTTCCGACACGCTGTCAAGGTCGGTGTGGCTGCCCGTGCTTGGCCAGAGGCAAACGCGGTGTAACGGATCTCACAGGGGCCCGAGTTCGGGCGCGTCCCGGCACAACTCCCTTACCGGACACTCAGGATCGGGCGAGCGCGGCGCGTCTGCGGTGCCGGGCGACGCGTTCGCGGTTGCCGCACGTCTCGCTGGAGCACCAACGTCGGCGCCTGCCGCGGGAGGTGTCCAGGTAGACGATCGGGCAGTCGTCCCCCGCGCACTCGCGCACCGCCGCACGGGCCACCGGGTCGGTGAGCAGCTCGACCGCGTCCCGCGCGACGACGGCCAGCAGCGCGGCGCACTCGGGCCTTTCGGCCAGCTCTCTCGCGAGGGCGCCGCTCTCCTGGCGCACCGCGCGTGGCGCCGGAGTCGCGACAGCGGCCAGTTCGTTGAGGCGAGCGAGGGCGAGGGCGTGCGCACGCGGGCCGGAACCGCCGTCTTCGCGTATCAACGCCCCTATATGTGCGCGCAGTTCACGGAAGCGGGCCGGCCATCCGGGGTCGGCGTGGCCGAGCGGGGTGCCGGGCGGGACGAGCCCGGCACCCGTGATCCAGGCGCACAACGGGCCCACGGCGTCGAGGTGTTCGTACGGATGCGAGGTCGCCAGGAGGTCCAGGCAGCATCGCCCGGCGTCGAAGCGCAGCTCGTACGGGGCCGTGGCCGTATCCCGTGCCATGTGACCGTCACCGCCTGGGCAGGAACCGTTGCGTCGCTGCCTCTCACAGTGCCTGTCCGGACGCCCGGCCGGAACCCCCCGTACCGCTCTTCGCGGTGCGCCCGTGGGTCGCGCCCCCGTGCCGTACCCGGCCGTCGGGCCACAGGCGGGGGCGTCGCCTGGCCGCCAGGTCCTCCACCCAGCCGAAGGACAGGACGCACAGGGCGACGAGGACCCAGGCGATCGCCAGCTCCGGCCAGGGGCTCTCCAGGAGCCAGGTGAAGTGCGACGCCAGCGAGTCGAAGCGCCACATCCGGTCCCACAGCGTGGAGGCGATCAGGATGCAGATGTTGTGCCACAGATAGATGGTCACCGCGCGGGAGTTGAGCAGGGTGATCAGCCGGTCGAAGGGGCGCAGCAGGTGCGGCCAGACCGGCCAGGACGGGCTGAGGTGCAGCAGGAGCAGGACGGTGGCGAAGGACCACAGGGACTGCGCGAAGGGGATGTCGTCGAGGTCGTGGCCCTGCCGGAAGCCGTGCGTGAGCGCGTACCAGAGGCCGACGGCGGCGACGGCCGGGGCGACGGAGGGGACGACGTAGCGCGGGATGCGGCGCAGCACGCCCTGCTGGTGGGCCATGCCGAGGATCCAGCAGGCGCCGAAGGTGCCGAAGTCGGTGAGGGCCGAGGGGAAGCGCTCGCCGGGGAGGGCGGGGTGCCCGAACTCCAGGACGGCGGCGAGCGCGACCGGCATGAGGATCGTCGCCCAGGGCAGTCGGCGCAGCGCCCGCAGCAGCAGCGGTGAGAGCAGGACGAACCAGAGGTAGGCACGCAAGTACCAGAGGGGACCGGCCAGTTCGCCGCCCCAGTCCGCGCCGAGCACGCCGTGCACTCCGCGCAGTCCGTCGGCGTACGGCGGGTCGCTCAGCGGCAGGATCCAGTACCCGAGGTGCAGCCACCACCAGCCGGGGTGGCCGTCGGCGTCCGGGCGCCAGCCCTGGAGCACCATGCCGGTCACGCCGATGGCACCGAGCAGCCACAGGGGCGGCAGCAGACGGCGCAGCCTGCCGCGTACGACGCCGAGCGGCGGCCGCTTCAGCGAGCGGGCCATGAGGGTGCCCGCGAGGGCGAACATCACGCCCATGGAGGGGAAGACGACGGGCAGCCAGGACCAGCCCATCAGGTGGTAGAAGACGACCCTGAAGAGGGCGACGGCCCGGAGCAGGTCGAAGTAGCGGTCACGGGAGGGTTTTTGGGGCGCGGCCGCGTCGGTTAAGGAGGCGGGCGGCTCGGGCGGGGCCTCCGCGACCGTCGTTACGGCCGTGGAGGTCGTGGCGGCCGGTGGGGCCGAGGGTCCGGGGATCGGCGGCACGGTCGGCGGTGCCGCCGGGGCGGTCGGCTCCACGCGGCGGGCGTGCCGGGCCGGGCCCTGGGGGCGGGTCGTCATCGGGCCACCCTCCCGCCCGCCGGGGCGACGGCGTCCGGCTGCGGGACGCCCACCCCGCCCTTGCGGCGCAGCTTCTGCCAGCGCAGCCGGCCGCCGGTCAGGGCGGTGATCCAGGACTGGAGCAGGACGACGTACATGAGCTGGCGGTAGAGGATCTGCTGGAGCGGAAGGGAGATCAACGGAGTGAGCCGTTCGCGGTCGAGGAAGAAGGCGTACGCCGCGCAGGCCGCCTGGATGGCGAGGATCGCGAACCAGGACCCGATCGTCCTGCCCGTCGGGCCGAAGACCAGGCCGTAGACGAGAAAGATGTCGATCAGCGGGGCCAGGAGCGGGGCGAGCACCATGAAGAGGGACACCAGCGGCAGGCCGACGCGGCCGAACCGGCCGGAGGGGCCGCGCTCCACGACGGCGCGGCGGTGCTTCCAGATGGCCTGCATGGTGCCGTAGGACCAGCGGTAGCGCTGGGACCACAGCTGCTGGACGGACTCGGGGGCCTCGGTCCAGGCGCGCGCCTTCTCGGCGTAGACCACCCGCCAGCCGTCGCGGTGCAGCGCCATGGTGACGTCGGTGTCCTCGGCGAGGGTGTCGTCGCTCATGCCGCCGACGCGCTCCAGCGCGGAGCGGCGGAAGGCGCCGACCGCGCCGGGGATGGTCGGCATGCAGCCCAGCACCTCGTACATCCGGCGGTCGAGGTTGAAGCCCATCACGTACTCGATGTGCTGCCAGGCGCCGATGAGGGTGTCCTTGTTGCCGACCTTGGCGTTGCCCGCGACGGCGCCGACGCGCGGGTCGGCGAAGGGCTGCACCAGTTCGCGGACGGTGGAGGGCTCGAAGACGGTGTCGCCGTCCATCATCACGATCAGGTCGTGACTCGCGTTCGCCACGCCCCGGTTGAGGGCGGCGGGCTTGCCCGCGTTGAGCTGGCGGACCACGCGCACGCCGGGCAGGCCGAGCCCCTCGACGATGCGGGCGGTGCCGTCGGTGGAGCCGTCGTCGATGACGATGATCTCCACCGGGTGGTCGCTCTCGGTCAGTGAACGCACCGTGCTCTCGATGCACTTGGCCTCGTTGTAGGCCGGGACCAGCACCGAGACGGGCCGCGTCACGGGCTCCGGGCCCCAGCGGAAGCCGCGGCGGCGGGTGCGGCGGGCGTGCGCGACGGAGAGCAGCAGCATCAGCCCGAACCGTCCGATCACCAGCACGCCGATGACCGCGAGGGCCGCCACCAGCACGTCGGTCGTGCCGTCGGCCGCCTTGACCAGCACGATCCAGGCCCGGCCCTTCCACAGCGCCGCCCCCGTGACCGGGGTGTCCGCGCTCGGCGCGTCCAGGGCCTCGGTGAGGGTCTGGAACCGGTAACCCTTGGCCTGGAGTTCGGGCAGATAGCGGTCGAGGGCCGCGACGGTCTGGCTGCGGTCGCCGCCGGAGTCGTGCATCAGGACGACCGCGCCCTTGCCGCCCTCGGGCGTGGCCCCGCGCACGATCGCGTCCACGCCGGGCTTGCGCCAGTCCTCGCTGTCGCGGTCGTTGAGGACGGTGAGGTAGCCCCGGCCGCCGATGTACTCCGTCACCGGCCAGGACCGGTCGTCCATCGCGGAGGCGAAGGAGGAGTACGGCGGCCGGAACAGCGAGCTGCGGATGCCGGCCGCCCCGGCGAGGGCCAGCTGCCCCTGGGACAGCTCCCAGTCGGCGCGGCTCCTGGAGTGGTACGAGAGGTCGGGGTGGTTGAAGGTGTGCAGCCCGACCTCGTGTCCCTCGTCCACCATGCGCTTGACCAGTTCCGGGTGGCGCGAGGTCATCGTGCCGGTGACGAAGAAGGTCGCGTGGGCGTGGTGCTTCTTGAGGATGTCGAGGACCTTCGGCGTCCAGGTCGGGTCGGGGCCGTCGTCGAAGGTGAGCACGAGCCGGTTCCTGGGCACCCTGAGGCTGTCGGTGCGGCCGCCCCGGGTGTCGATGACCGGGCCGCCGTCCAGGATCTTCTGCGGCACCCGGTCGGTCGCGGCCTCGGGGCGCACCCGGAAGTCGGCGAGGATCTCGTTGTGCACATAGCCGTGCAGGATGAGCATCGCCAGCGTCGCGAGCAGGAGCAGGAACGAGAGCGCGTAGCGCAGCGGGAAGCGGCGGCGCCCGGTGCCGCCTTCGTGGTCGGTACGGGCCTTGCGCGACGTCTGGCCGGTGCGGGCCTTGTGGTCGGTACGGCGGCGGGATCGCGAAGCCATCAGAGGACGGTTCCCGCGTGCCGGGGGCCGAGAGCCTGGGCCGGGGCGGCCGGACCGTGCGGCTCGGGCCCGCCACCGCCCACCGGGGAGCCGGAGGTCGTCGGGAGCGCGCTGCCGGCGGGGGAGGACGCGGGCGGGGACGGCACCGTCGTGGGCGAGCCGGTGGGCGTGGGCGTACCGGGCGACCCGGAGACACCGGGCGTGGGTGACTTCCGCACGGTCGGGCTCGCGCTCGGCGACGCGGGCGGCCCACTGGTCCCGGCGGCCGGGACGGACGGCGCGCCCGAGGCGCCGGGTACGGCGGAGGCGGCGGTCGGCAGCGGCTCGGCGGGACCGGTGCCGCCACCGGAGTCCGCCGCCGTCGGCGCGGTGGAGACGGTGGGCACCGGCGAGGTGTGCACCCGCCCGGCGGGCTTGTCCTCCTTGTCCGGCACGGGCAGCCAGGGCGCGTCCGAACTGCCGGACAGCAGCGTGGCGACGATGACGACGGCGTACCCCGCGCAGGCGACGGCGACCGCGAGCCCGATCCGCCGGACGGTACGCCCGCGGCGGCCGGACTCGTCCACGAAGACGGGCCCGTCCGGGCGCGCCTCCGCCTCTCCCTTCACGGAGTCCAGCTGGACGGTGACCTCGTGCGGGTCGTGCGCGGGGTCCGCCGGGTTGCCGGTCGCGTTGCCGGTCGTGGCCGCTTTGCCGGTCCCGGCCGCCTCGGGAGCGGTGGGCGTGGCGGCGGCGCGGGCGTCCCAGGGGTCGCGGGGCGCGACGGGCCGGGCGGTGTCCCGTACGACGGGCCAGCCGGACCCCGCCGCTCCGCCGGTGCGGCCGGTGGGCCGGGGTGTGCCGGTCGGCTGGGGCAGCACGGCGGTCCGCTCGGCGGCGGAGGCGGCCGAGGCTGTGGAGGCGGCGGAGGCTGTGGAAGCGGCGGAGGCGTTGGGCAGGACGGCGGTACGGTCCGTGTCCGGCGCCGTGGGCAGGACGGCCGTCCGCTCCGCGTCGGGGGGCGTCGTGCGCCGGAAGTCGGTGGCGGCGCGCGCGTTGCGCGGGCGCGGGACGACGGCCGTCTCGTCGGCGTCGGTCGGGGCGGCCTGTCCGCCCCGGGGTATCGCCGAACCGGTGACGCTCGCGGTGCCGGCCTGAGTACCGGTCCGGATGCCGCTCCGGGCGCCGCCCCGGGTGAGCGCGCCGCCCTGTACGACCGGCCAGCCGCCACGGCTCGTCCCCGTGCTCCCCTGGCGGAGCGTCCCGGTCTCGGCGACCGTTCCGCTCTCCGGGAACGCCTGGGTCCTGTTGCCCTCTGTCACCGGCGGCTCCGGGGTCGCGGACGCGACATCGGGCCATTCCGGTTGGGCGTCTTCTCGCCACTGTTTCACGCGTGCAATCCCCCACGAAACCGTTCAGGGGGCACTGCGCCCCCGAGCCTCACGCCGACGGATCAGGCCCCCACCGGGTCCGGAGCGCCCCCTTTATCACACTGTGCTCGGGCCCCGAATGTAGCGCATGTGAAGGTTTCGGGTTCATGATGCGTCACATATGGCCGTTCATCACATCTTCGTCGATGGCCGGAATCCATCCATCGGCGGGCTTCTTGAGCCAGCCCTCGGCGTGCGAAATCTCGGCGGCCGCCCTGCGGAGCGCGTCCAGCGCCGGATGGACCAGGCTCTTCCGCCACACGAGCGAGACAGGCGAAAGCGGGACAGGGTCGACAAGCGGCCGCAGCACCGCGCCCGGCATGGCCGAAAAGTCCACCACCGTGAGGACGGGAACGCGTGTTCTGCCCATGACCCGGGCGAACTCCTCGCGCCCCACGGCCATCGGAACGGGTGACGCCGGAAGGATGCCGTATCGCTCGAAGAGCTGACGCGCGAGGCCGGTCCACTCCCGCGTACCCGCGTTGCCCGCGCCGGCGTACACCGTCGCACCCGCCAGCGCGCGCACCGGCACTTCGGGCAGCTCGGCCAGCGGGTGGTCCTCGGGCAGGAAGACGGCCATCGGCTCGTAGCGGACGGGCTGGTGGCCGAGGCGGGCGCGGACGGCCGGGCCGAGTCCCGCGAAGCGGCCGAAGGAGGCGTCGAGCCGTCCGGCGAGCATGTCGTCCGCGGCCTTGGTGAGCCCGCTCTCGTAGCGCGCGGTCAACTCGTGGACGGGGGACAGCTCCCGGGCCCGTACGAGCACGCGGCGCGTGGTGCCCAGACCCTCCGAGTTGAGGTCGACCAGCAGCGGGCGTGTCTGCCCGAACGCCGTGAGCAACTCCTCCTGCGCGTCGAGTACGCGCCGGGCGAGCGGCACCAGCCGTTCACCGTCGGCGGTGAGCGCCACCTGCCGCGTCGTCCGCACGAACAGCTCGGCCCCCAATTCCCGCTCCAGCCGCCGCACATCACGACTGAGCGCCTGCTGCGCGACGTACAGCCGGGCGGCGGCGCGGGTGAAGTGCAACTCCTCGGCAACGGCGAGGAAGGCACGGAGAAGGCGGGGGTCCACGGAGGCGACGGGTGCGGTCACGACCGCGAACTTACAACGCGGGCGCGTGAATTGGGCACGAGAAAGGTGTTGGACGGAGACCGCCGCCCCGGGTGAACGTGCATGTCATGCCCCAACTCACCACCTACCGAAGCCTGTTCACCCGCCCCGGAACCGCCGCCTTCACCCTCGGCAATCTCATCGCCCGCCTGCCGATGGGGATGTTCTCGGTGAGCGCGGTCGTGATGATCGCGGGGGCGCGGGGTTCGTACGCGCTCGCCGGGGCGGTCACCGCGACCGGCCTGGCGGCGACGGGTCTGGCCGGACCCTGGACGGCACGGCTGACCGACCGGTACGGCCAGGCGCGGATCGCCGTGCCCGCCACCCTCACGGCGGTGGCGGGCAGCCTGGCCCTGCTGCTGTGCGTGCACTTCGGCGCCCCCGACTGGACCCTGTTCGCCGCCTACGCCGCGACCGCCGCCACCCCCAACATCGGCGGCCTCTCCCGCGCCCGCTGGGCCCACCTCCTGCGCGACGACCCCGACGCCCTGCACACCGCGAACTCCTTCGAGCAGGCCGCCGACGAGCTGTGCTTCATGCTGGGCCCGGTCCTGGCGTCCTTCCTGACCGGCACCCTTTTCCCGGAGGCGGGCACGCTCATCGGCGCGGCGCTGCTGCTGACCGGCATGCTCATGTTCACCGCCCAGCGCGCGACGGAACCCCCACCCACCCCCCGCTCCACGGCCCCGTCCCCCCTCCGTACCCGGGCCATCCCGACCCTCCTGGCGACCTTCCTGGCCACCGGCGCGATCTTCGGCTCCATGGAGGTCGTGACGATCGCCTACGCCGACGCCCAGGGCCACCGCGCCGCGGCGGGCGCGATCCTCGCCCTCCAGGCGGCGGGCTCCTGCGCGGCGGGCCTGCTGTACGGCTCCCTCAGACCCACCGCCTCCCCGTCCCGCCTCCTCCCCTGGTGCCTCCTGGCCATGACCGCCCTGATGACCCTCCCCTGGCTGACCACCACCACGCTCCACACCCTCCCGCCCCTCGCCGCCGCCCTCCTCCTGGCCGGCATGGCCACCGCCCCCACCATGGTCACCGCCATGACCCACCTCCAGACCCACACCCCACCCGACCGCCTCAACGAGGGCATGAGCCTGGCGGTGACGTCCCTGCTGACGGGGATCGCGTGCGGCTCCGCCATGGGCGGCTGGGCGGTGGAACACACGTCGTCCGCCATGGCGTACCTGGTCCCGGCGGGGTCGGCGGCCACCGCACTGCTGATCGACCGCCTCGGCTCCGCCGCGCGGCTCGTCCATGGGAACCACGGCCACCGGGTCCCGAAGGTGGTCAGCGGAGGGGCAGCTCGGACAGGTCGTACCGGGGATGCCCGAGGCCGGTGACGATCTCTCGGTACCGCGCCACCCGGTCCTCCGTGAGGGGGACTCCGTAAGCGATCAGGGTGCGGAGCAGCAGACGGAAGCCGAGGTCGGGGTCGACGTGGACGGTGACCTGTTCCAGCGCGGGTACGGCCACCTCCGAAAGGGCGAACCAGGGGCTGATGGAGGCGCCGTACCAGGGGCTGTCGTGGATGCCTCGGGTCAGGGCGGTCGCGATCTCCCGCAGTTCGCGCAGGACGGTGTCCGTTGCCTCGGCCGGCGGCCGGTCCGGGGTGGCGCCGGGCCCGAGCTCCGGCAGGAGCCCGGCGCACACCTCTCCGACCCGGCTCAGCCACTCCCGCGGCTCCTCGGCCTCGTACCCGCATGCCGTGACCACCCGCCACAGCCCGGTGAGCGTGTCGTCGGACAGGGGTGAGCGCAGGAGCCGCAGGGTGTCCTCCAGCAGCGCGAAGGCGTACGACCCCGGGACCGTGCCCGTACGATCCCCGGCGGCGCCCCGGATTCCCTCCTCGACGGTGTACGCGTGCTGCCACAGGTCACCGTGGAAACGCCCGGCGAGCAGCGAGAACCCGAAGTCCTCCTCGAACCGCCGCCCGGCCGAGGGATCGTCGAAACGCGGCCAGCCCACCGCGAGCCCCCGGGCCACCAGCCGCCCCGGATACCCGAACCCCTCCGCGATCTCCTGATACCGGTCGTACCCCCGCACGGACACCACCACCCCGCGCGCCTTGAGCACCCGCAGGAACAGCCGGAAGCCGAGATCGGCGTCGACCTCGGTGACGACCCGCTCCAGCGGGACGAGGCCGACGCCCCCCACCTCGCCGAGCACGGCCTCGCGCATCGCCTGCTCGTCCACGGTGACCAGGGGCGGATTTCCGTACTGCTCCGGTTCCTCGGCGGCCTGCGCCGCCGAAACGACACGGCTCAGCCAGTCACGCGCGCGGGGCCCCGGATCGTCACCGCCACCCGAGACGGCCAGCCAGAGCTCCCGGACGGCTTCGTCGGAGAGCGACGACTCCAGCAGCAGACGCGCGTCCCCGCGGAGGGCGCGGAGGTCGTCGGCGTCCCCCACCGGAAACTCCGCTCCCCCGGCCAGCCGGCTCAGCCCGAAGTCCTCTTCGTGCCTCCAGAAACGCGCTTCCCGCTGCTCCGTCATGGGGGTATGTCCTCAGAAGGTTGGGCGCATGGGGTGGGCCGGCGGACGAAGCGCCCCCGGCCCACCTGTTCGGACAAGTGCCGCCGGTCTCAGCCGGCCAGGTACGCCGAATAGACGACGTAACCCGACGGATGAGGCTTGCCAACGTATCTCAACTGGATCACCACCTTGTTGCCGGCTTCGACGTTCTGCGGGCCGTTCCTGACCCATTTACGGCCGAGGGACCCCCTGTCCGCGAGGGTCCAGGTGATTTCTTTCAGGTCCGTGCGCGGGTCGAAGTAGCCACGGTCGCCGTTCTTGCCGAACTTGTTCCTCATCTTGCTCAGCCAGCCGTCCAGACCCCGAGGGTTGCGGGCGATCCACTGCTGGAACGCCTCGTTAACGGACCTCAGGGCGGTCGCCTCGTCGGTCCATCGGGTGGCGATACCGCTCTTGGTGCCATCGGCCTTCGCCGCCATGGCCTCGTCGCCGGGCCGGACGTGGTCGGTCAGGGTATGCGCCCCGCCGATACCTTCGTCGGCGACGATGTTCAGGCAGTTGTGAACCAGTACGTCCTCGGGAGCCTGCCCCCGGGTCCGTACGAAGAAGGTGTGCAGTCCATCGACCGTGAGGTCGAACACCCGCTTGTCGACCGGACGGTCATGGAGCGATGTCACCCTCCTGAGGGTCCCGTCCGACGTGCGCAGCGAGTCGCCCACCGCCAGGTCGGAGACCGTGGTCCACCCCCGGCCCCCGACGTAGAACCTGTGCCCCGGCGTGCTCGTGACCATGGAGCCGACCACACCGATGTCCGTCAACCGCCCGGTGTGGTGGGAAAACGCGTCCGTGACCGGTTCCGGCCGGAGCTCACCGGTGGCGGGGTCACTTGCGAGAACCAGATCACCCTCGCGAACGAACCGGATCGCCTTCCTGCTTCCGTCCGCCATAAGCACCCGCGTGTCGCCGGGAAAGCTGTTGACCGGACAGGCCGTTCTCGCGTCCTCATACACCCGGACGGTCGCCTCGATCCTGGAGAGCGTCGCGGCATCGATGTCCAGCGCCCTGAGCGCCTTCATCGCGTCGGACACTCCGACCCCCGTGCGCAGTGCGGCGTCCACGCCGCGGATCGCCTCGGTGATCTTGGCGATGGGGCCGCCCACCGGGAGCCAGGTCGCCGCCCAGGCGCAGTCACCGTAGCTGCCGCTGCCGTCGCCGTTGAGCTTGTGGTAGCAGCCGGTGAAGTCGCCGATGATCGACTTGAAGATGCCCTTCCAGACGTCCTCGGTCACGTCCCACGCGGAGACCTTGACCGTCTTGCTGAGGTTGGGAATGGTCTTGGTCGTCAGGAAGACGGTGTCCTCGGACGGGCAGCCGGCCTCGGTGGCGGGCACGTCCGGGTCGAGGCACAGGTAGTAGCTGACCACCGCGTCGAAGTGCGCGACGAACACGAGGGTGTTGCAGTCGAGACCATGGCACTCGTTGGGCAGCCGCTCCGGCTCCCCGCGCGGTTTGATCTCGTCGATGACGGAGAACACCCCTCCGACACCGGTCGACGCGCCCGTCTGCACCTGCTTGTTCGCATCATCCCGCTGTGCCTGCTCGTACGCCTCCTGCGCCGAGTCGGCGTATTTTTGGGCGTCCTTGGCCGCTTCCTCCGCCTTGGTGGCCTCGGCATCGGCCCGGTCGGCCGCCGCGCGGGCGTCCTTGGCCGATTGCTCCGCCTCGGACGCGGCGCTGCGAGCCGCGTCGGCGTCCAGTTCCGCCTGGTCGGCCAAGTCACGGGCGTCCTTGGCGTAGCCCTCGGCACGACCTGCGGCCCCGTCGGCCGCGTCGGCGTCGACACCGGCCTGCCGGTCGTACTCGATGGTGTTGGCCAGTGATGTCTGGGCGTCGGCGGCCGCCTTGGCCGCTTCGGCCGCGTAACCGAGCGCCTCCTTGGCGGACTTCTGGGCATCGGCCGCGTGCCCAGCTGCCTCGGCGGCGATGGTGTACGCGGCCTTGGCGTCGCCGCTCGCCGCGTTCGCCGTGCTCTTCGCCTGCTCGGCGGCCTTCTGCGCGTTGGTGGCGTGTGCGTCCGCGACTGCCTGCTGCTGCTCCGCGATCGACTTCGACGACTGCCCGATCAGCACCGCGAGGCCCGCGGCGGAGTCCGTGGTGACGTAGGGCGAGCCGAGCTGGATCGCGTCGTTCGCCGGGGCGGCCACCTGCTCGGCCGAGTGGTGCGCGTCCGCGGCCGCCTGCGCGGTGACATGGGCGTGCCCGGCCGCGTCGGCCGAACCGGCGAGCGCCTTGGCGGCCTCGGCACGGGCCGTGTCCGCCTGCTTGCGGGAGTCGGCCGCATGCTGCTCCGCCTCGTCGGCCAGCCTGACCGCCGCGCGGGCGGAGTCGGCCGCGCTCTGCGACGCCTTGATCGCGTCGGCGGCTGCGCTGGTCGCGGTCCGTACGGCCGCGTCGGCCTTGAGCTTGGCGGCCTTCGCCGCGTCGGCGTCCGCACGAGACCGTCCTGCCGCGGCCTCGGCGCGGGTCGCCGCAGCATCGGCGTCGGCCGCCGCCTTGGTCGCCGCGTCGGCCTCGGTACGGGCCGACGTCGCCGCGGACTCGGCGTTGTCGGCGGCCTTGTCGGCCTGGTCGGCGGCCGCACGAGCGTCCTGCGCGTCGGCATCGGACTCGTGGGCGTCGGCGTAGGCGTCCTTGGCATCGGCCTTGGCACGGGCCGCGTTCGCCTGCTCCTTGGCGTCCCAGGCATCGTCCCGCTTCGCCTTCGCCCGGTCGCGGGCCGCCTCGGCGTCCTCGCGCTTGCCCCGGGCTGTGGACTCCGCGGCCTCCGCCTTGTCCTGGGCATCCTTGGCCGCGCTCGCGTAGCCTTCGGCGTTCTTGCGGTGTTCGGCGGCGTCGGCCCGCCTGGCCGCGGCGGTCTCCTTCTCCGCCTTGGCCGTCTTCTCCTCGGCTTCCGCCGCGAGACGCTTGGCGTGCGCGGTGGCGGCCGCGGCCTTCGCGTCGGCCTCGGCCTTCTGCGTCTCGGCGAGCTTCGCGCGGGCGGTGTCGCGGGCGTCCTTGGCGTTCTTCGCCTGTACGGCGGCCGCATCGGCAGCGGCCTTCGCCTGCTCGTTGGCCGCCTGCGCGGCCGCCGTGCGAAACGCCGCCTTCGAGGCGGCGGCCTCCGTCAGCGCCCGGGCGGCGATGGTCCGGCTGTCACCGGCGGCGGCGCGGGTCGCCGCGTAGGCAGTTTCGCCGGCCTTGGCCATGGCGTCGAGGGCGGCGGCCGACGCCTTCGTCACCTGGGCCTTCTGCTGTCCGACCAGCAGAGCACGGCCCCGTGGCGCGCCCTGCTGGTCGGCGATGGTGTAGGCGGCCTGCAGGGCGGTGTCCGTGGTGGTGGCGTCCTTCTTCGCCGCCGCCGCACGGGACTTGATCAGATCAAGCTGCTTCTTCGCCTCGGCCTGAGCGCTGCTCACGCCCTTCGTCGCCTGGTCGAACTGGGCCTTGGTCGGGTAGTCGAGCTGGTCGGTGCCGTTGTGGCCGGACGGCGTCATGTCGAACTTCTGCGGATCGGTGCTCTTGCAGTCCCAGATCCGCGCGTCCCGGCCGGTGCTGTAGTCCTGGAGATCCAGGCACTTGCCCAGGCCCTGGTTGCGCAGAGCGGTGGTGCCGTGGGTGCCGTAGGTCCACTGCTGACTCGCGCGGGTGGCGCACGTCTGGATCTGCACGGCCGTCCCGTTGGCCGTGCCGCCGCTCTTCACGTCGAGGCACTTGCCGGAGTTGACGTTGACGAGGGCGTCGCCGCTGATGGTCCACTTCTGCCCCGCGCTGCCGTTGCAGGTGTAGATCTGCACGGGGGTGCCGTTGTCCTTCTTGCCGCCACCGACCTCAAGGCACTTGTCGGAAGCCGCGTGGACGTGCACGACCGTCGGGCTGTCACCGATCCAGCCCGGGCCGCCGGCCGACCAGTAGTCCTGCCAGCGAGTGAGGTGGTCGGCGACCCAGGACTGGCCGAGCATCTCACCGAGGGACGTGGCGCCGTCCGCGAGGGCCTTGGTGGCGTCGCGGTTGGCGTCGAGGACCAGGTTGCGCTGGACTGCCTGGCCCGCGATCTCCCGCTGCCACTCCTCCGACGCGGTGGACACCTCCTTGCCGAGGACCATGTTCGGGTCGACCGGAGTGCGCCACGCGCAGGCGGCGAAGCGGGATTTCAGGTCCTCGACGGCGATCCGGAATTCCAGGCTTCCCGGCTCGGGCGCGGTGCGCGCAAAGCCGCCGGAGGACAGGAAGAGGCGGGCGTTGTCGGCGCCGGTGGGCTCGGAGCTCCAGTCGACGAGCCGCCGCCACGCCTCGTGTTCCTCGTACGCCTGCTGCCACTGCGGAGTGGGCAGTTGCGGGTCGGGGTCCGCGCCGTAGAGCGGGGTGCCGAGGTCATGGACGGCCTTGACCGTGGCCTCGTCCGCAGGGGGCGTGGGGTCCTCGTAGAAGTCCCCCTCGCTGCGCCACCACTGGTCGCCCGCCCACTTGGTCAGGCCCGTCTGATCGAAGAAGTCCTCGCCGTTAGGGATGCCGGGGGGCCATTCGAAGTCGGTGACACTGTTGAAGCCGCCGGGGTAGGACAGCCCGGAGATCTTCCAGGAGTTCACCCGCTTGATCTGAGCGTCCCCGGCCTTGTCCAGGAGATCCCGGTCCTGCTTGAAGCCCTTGGCGAGCGGGGTGTCGTTCCAGTACTGGGGATCCGCCGCGGTGTGCAGTCCGTCCGCAGGCTGGTTCAGGCCGCTCTGGGCGATGCCGGACATGGTCGGGCCGCCGAGTCGCAGCACTCCGGCCATCCGGCACTGGTCCTCGCGCACCTGCTGGGCGGCCTTCGCGTCGAAGCCGTCGTAGCTGTCGGCGACGGGCTGGACACCGGCTGGAGGGCCGGACGGTTCCGGCCGCACCCCGAGGAGCGCCAGCACAGCGGCCACGAGAAGCACTGGCACGGAGCGGGTGACCAGCACCCATCTGAACAGCATGAACATGCCAACTCTGACCCTGCAACGCAGGGTTGTCTGCACGTGCGGCATCACGAAGTGATCCTCCCCCAGGGCGACGGAGCCCTCCGGTCGCCTGTCGATGTGCACGAGAACGGAGTGGTCGGCCCCGTCAGGCACGGTCGCCACCTTAAACACGTAATGACACCGCGAGAAAGGATCAACAAGCGAGATGGCCAGGAACCGTCATACGCGGCCAGAACTGATCAACACCGGGAGGATGCCGTGACATGACGAAGGCCCCGCCGCTGGTTAGCGACGGGGCCTTTGCCCACATGGGGTGCGGAGAGCTCGCAAGCTCTCCGATCGTGGAGATGGCGGGAATCGAACCCGCGTCCACCGGTGCGGAAACAGGGCTTCTCCGTGTGCAGTTCGCTTCGATTTTCTCGGCCCCGGAGATCACGCGAACAAGTCTCCGACGGGCCCAGCCACTGTTAGATTTCCCTTTTCACCCCGTGACCGGGATCAAGGTTTAGTCCCCTAGCTGATGCCAGGATCCGGGTCGGGAACAGCCCCGGGCTGACACTTCGCAAGTCGCTACTTAGGCAGCGAGGGCGAAGGAATCGCGCTTGGTGTTGGCGATTATTGGTTTCGGCCTGTGGTTTACGAGATCATGGCCGCTTCCTCGACACGCTTCCCCTGCTTCGACATCCGCTGTCGAAACCGATCATCCCCATGTTGTTTTTTCAAGTGCCTCCGGTGAGGGAGGCGCGCACCCGCTGTGAGGTGCAGGTCCATCGTAAAGGAACAACGGCGCGGCACGCCAGCGTATTCCCCGGTCAGCCGCGCTGGCGCCGCTTCGCCGCCGCGATGGCGCGGTCGGACTCCCGGCGGTCCTGCTTCTCGCGCAGGGTCTGCCGCTTGTCGTACTCCTTCTTGCCGCGCGCGAGCGCGATCTCGGCCTTGGCCCGGCCGTCCTTGAAGTAGATCGCGAGGGGCACGATGGTGTGACCCGTCTCCTGGACCTTGGACCCCAGCTTGTCGATCTCCTCGCGGTGCAGGAGCAGCTTGCGCTTGCGGCGCACGGAGTGGTTCGTCCAGGTGCCCTGGAAGTACTCCGGGATGTGGGCGTTGTGCAGCCACGCCTCGTCGCCGTCGATCTGGACGAAGCCGTCGGTCAGCGAGGCCCGTCCCTGGCGCAGCGACTTCACCTCGGTGCCGGTCAGGACGATGCCGGCCTCGTAGGTGTCGATGATCGCGTAGTCGTGGCGCGCCTTCTTGTTCTGCGCGACCATCTTGCGCTTGCCGTCCTTGGCCGCCTTCGCGGCTCCCCCGCCCTGCTTGGGCTGGGACTCCTTCGGTACGTACATTCCCTTGCTCATAGTGCCCACATTTTCTCACCGGACAGGGGGTGGGAGGGAAGCGTATTTCGGTGCCCGCGCGGAGTGTCCGCGAGGGGCGCAACGTCTACGACGGGTCGCCGAGCCCCGTCAGCACCGTCTCCGCCCGCTCCAGCGCCCCCGCCCCCGCGTCCAGGTCCGGGGTGATGCCCCGGCCGTCCACGGCGTGACCCAGCGGAGTGCGGTAGTGGCCCACGGTCAGCTCGGCCACCGAGCCGTCGGGCAGGTCGGTCGGCATCTGGACCGAGCCCTTGCCGAAGGTGCGGGAGCCGATCACGACCGCCCGGCCCCGGTCCTGGAGCGCGCCGGTGAGCATCTCGGCCGCGCTCATGGTGCCGCCGTCGACCAGGACGACCAGCGGGCGGGCGGTGTCCCCGCCGGAGGCGGCGTGCAGGGCGCGCTGGGCGCCGTCCACGTCGTAGGTGGCGACCAGGCCGCCGTCGAGGAAGGCGGAGGCGGTGGACACGGCCTCGGTGACCAGACCCCCCGAGTTCCCGCGCAGGTCGAGCACGACCCCGGTGCCGGCGGGCGCCCGGCGGACCGCGTCGCGCACGGCCCCGGCGGAACCCTTGGTGAAGGCGGCGACCCGGACGACGGCGACACCGGCAACCGGGCGGGTCACGGTCACGGGGTCGGTGGACAGCCGCGCCCGGTGCAGCGTCAGGCTCCACGCACGGTCCCCGCGCCCGATCCCGAGCACGACCGGCGTTCCGGCTGCCGCGTCCTCGGCGTCACCGCGCAGTAAGGAGACGACCTCGGTGACCGGGAGCCCCTCCACCGCGCGGCCGTCCACACTGCGCAGCCCGTCGCCCCGGCGGATGCCCGCACCCGCGGCGGGCGAGCCGGACCGGACCCGGGTCACCTCGATACGGCCGTCCCGCCCGCGCCGCGCCCACAGCCCGACGCCGGTGTACTCGCCGTCCAGGGCCTCCTGGAACTCCGCGTACTCGCCCGAGGAGTAGACGGCGGCCCAGCGGTCCCCGCTGCGGCTGACGGCCCGTTCGGCGGCCTCCGTCGGGGACTCGCCCGCGGCCATCGCCTCGGCGGCGGCCCGGCGGACGGCCTCGTGGTGGGCCACACCGGACGGCGCACTCCCGCGCGCGGCCTCGCTCTCGCGCTCCTGGCCGTCCTCCGGCAGCGAGCCGGTCACCGCGCCCGCCGCGAGCACTCCCGCGAAGACCAAAGCCAGCGCGGCCCCGCGGCGGTTGCGGCGGGGCCGGCGGAACAGCTCGCGGCCTGACATGGCGGTGAGTCTAGGACAAGGCGAAGGGCCCTACGGACGGATGCCCGTACGGCCCCTCTTGGTATGTGTCACACCTTCAGATACTTGCGCAACGCGAAGAACCCGGCCAGCGCCGGCATCAGCACGCTCGTCGCGAGGATCAGCGGCAGCTTGGTCAACACCGCGTCCCAGCCGACGAAGTTGATGAGCGTCAGCTTGTTGGACAGGGCCATGCCGTGGTCGATCGTGAAGTACCGGCCGACCACCAGGAACACACAGGCGAGGGTTCCGCCGATGAGTCCGGCGACCGCGGCCTCCATGATGAACGGCGCCTGGATGTAGAAGCCGGAGGCGCCGACCAGCCGCATGATGCCGGTCTCGCGGCGGCGGCTGAACGCGGAGACGCGGACGGTGTTGACGATCAGCAGCAGGGCGACGATCAGCATCATCGCCATCACGCCGAGCGCCGCGCGGTTCATCAGGTTGAGCAGCTGGAAGAGGTTGTCCAGGATGCCCTTCTGGTCCTGCACGGACTGCACGCCGTCACGCCCGTTGAACGCGGTCGCGATGACCTGGTACTTCTGCGGGTCCTTGAGCTTGATGCGGAAGGACTCCTGCATCTGGTCCGGCGTCAGGGAGCTGGCCAGCGGGGAGTTTCCGAACTGCTCCTTGTAGTGCTTGTACGCCTGGTCCTGCGACTCGTAGGTGACCTTCTGCACGAGCGTGGTCATCTTGCCGAGGTCGGAGCGGATCTGCTTCTTCTGATCCTCGGTGACCGCGCCCTTGGCGCAGTTGGCGTCCGACTGCGCGTCGCTCTTGTTGCACAGGAAGATCGAGACGTTGACCTTGTCGTACCAGTAGCCCTTCATGGTGCTCACCTGGTCGCTCATCAGCAGCGAGCCGCCGAACAGGGCCAGGGAGAGGGCAACGGAGACGATGACCGCGAAGGTCATCGTCAGATTGCGGCGGAGACCGACTCCGATCTCCGACAGGACGAACTGGGCGCGCATGGCGTCTGGTCGAGCCTTTCCGTCGTGAACTTGCTTAGTGCTGGTAGCCGTAGACGCCGCGAGCCTGGTCGCGCACCAGACGTCCCTTCTCCAGCTCGATGACGCGCTTGCGCATCTGGTCCACGATGTTCTGGTCGTGCGTCGCCATGACCACCGTGGTGCCTGTCCGGTTGATGCGGTCGAGCAGCTTCATGATGCCGACGGAGGTCTGCGGGTCGAGGTTGCCCGTGGGCTCGTCCGCGATCAGCAGCTTGGGCCGGTTGACGAAGGCCCGCGCGATGGCGACGCGCTGCTGCTCACCACCGGACAGCTCGCCCGGCCTGCGGTCCTCCTTGCCGCCGAGTCCGACGAGGTCGAGGACCTGCGGCACGGACTTGCGGATCTCGCCCTTGGACTTGCCGATCACCTCCTGGGCGAAGGCCACGTTCTCCGCGACCGTCTTGTTCGGCAGCAGACGGAAGTCCTGGAAGACCGTCCCCAGCTGGCGGCGCATCTGCGGCACCTTCCAGTTGGACAGGCGGGCGAGGTCCTTGCCCAGGACGTGCACCTGGCCGTGGCTGCACCGCTCCTCGCGCAGCAGCAGCCGCAGGAAGGTGGACTTGCCGGAGCCGGACGACCCCACGAGGAAGACGAACTCGCCCTTCTCCACTTCCAGGGACACGTCCCTGAGGGCTGGACGGGTCTGCTTGGGGTAGACCTTGGAGACACTGTCGAATCGGATCACGGATGCACCACGGGTCGCCGGGGGTAGATGAGCGTGACCATACGCGAACCGGCAGTGCCTACGCAGGGCCCGGTCGTGTTGGGCGACACTTGTGCGTTTTTGTACGGGCCACCGGGGCCCGCTTTCCCGGGCGCCCGCGCTCTTTCCCGGTGAACCTGGCAGAGTGGAGGGGGAACGTTCTGGTTCCACACGACGTTGTACGGGGTGAGGGCCTGCACGAGGAGGGCGAGCGCATGACGTACGACCGGTTGGTGTGCGCGAACTGCGCGGCGCCCGTGAGCGAGGGCCGGTGCCCGGTGTGCCGGGCCAGCCGGGAGCGGCTCCAGCAGCAGAACTTCCTCGCGGGGATGAACCCGGTGGCGCTGATCGCGCTGCTCGTGGTGCTGATCGCCGCGGTGGCGCTGCTGGCGCACCAGACGGGGCTGTAGCGGGCGGCCGGGGGCCGCACAGGACGCCGGAAGGGCCCGGAGCATGTGGATCATGCTCCGGGCCCTTCGCGTTACGTCAGAGGGCTGTCCGTGACCGCGCTCAGGCGGCCGCGCCGCCCCGGCCGCCCGCGAGACGCGGGAGGAAGCGGAAGGCGACGCCGCCCGCGATCATCGTGGCCGCGCCGGCGAGCAGGAACATGGTCTCGCCCGCACCGGTCTCGGCCAGCTCCTTGTTGTCGCCGCCCTGCGGGGCGGTGTCCGAGCCGGTGTCGGTGAGCGCGGAGGTGCCGGCCTCCTGGGCGGTGTTGTCGTTACCGCCGTCCGGGGTGGTGTGGTTGCCGCCCGTGGAGGAACCGCCGCCGGTGGAGCCGCCGTTGCCGCCGGTGCCACCGGTCGAGCCGGAGCCGCCGCCATTGCCGCCGGAGGTGTCGCCGCCCGTGGTGGAGCCGCCGTCGATGCCGCCGATCGTGCTGGTGGTGCCACCGTCGGTGGTGGTGCCGCCATCGGTCGACGCACCGGTGGTGCCACCGTCGGTCGACGCACCCGTGGTGCCACCGTCGGTCGACGCACCCGTGGTGCCGCCATCGGTCGACGCACCCGTGGTGCCGCCATCGGTCGACGCACCCGTGGTGCCGCCATCGGTCGACGCACCCGTGGTGCCACCGTCGGTCGACGCACCGGTGGTACCGCCGTCGGACGACTCGCCCGTGGTGCCGCCGTCGGACGACTCACCCGTGGTGCCGCCGCTCGTGCCCGGGTCCGGGCAGTTCGGGTCGGTGGAGACGATGCCGCAGGTCGGGTCGGGGTTCGGGTCGGCCGTCGCCACACCCGTGATCATCAGGGACGCACCGGCCGCCACCACGGCACCGGCGGCGATCCGCGCGACGCGTATCCGCGTCTTGTTCGTCATTGGTTGCTACCCCCAGTAGCTGAATCATCAAGGAGGCCGCGCATGGGACTGGCCGTGCTCGACGGGGGCAGCAGGCGGCTCCGGAACCGACGTACGCGTACGTGCCGTTCCCGGGCCATCTCATTCCCCCGGTTCACATGCGCCCCAAGAGATGCGCATACCGCGATGCACCATTCCCATTTTTCAAAGCAACGTCAAGGCCGTTGCGAGCGCAATGTCCGATGGGTGGGCGTATGCCGGGGGTTGAGGGACTCAACTGTGACGTAAAACGCCGGACATACGACAACTGCCGCCCCGAGGGCGGCAGTTGTCATGTCGACAAACTTACTTCTCCTGCTGCTTGCGCCAGCGAATTCCGGCCTCCAGGAAGCCGTCGATCTCGCCGTCGAGCACGGACTGCGGGTTGCCGACCTCGAACTCGGTGCGCAGGTCCTTGACCATCTGGTACGGGTGCAGGACGTACGAACGCATCTGGTTGCCCCAGGAGCTGCCGCCGTCGCCCTTCAGGGCGTCCATCTTGGCGCGCTCCTCCTGCCGCTGGCGCTCCAGCAGCTTGGCCTGGAGCACGTTCATGGCCGTGGCCTTGTTCTGGATCTGGGAGCGCTCGTTCTGGCAGGAGACCACGATGCCGGTGGGGAGGTGGGTCAGCCGGACCGCGGAGTCCGTCGTGTTCACGCCCTGGCCGCCGGGGCCCGAGGAACGGTAGACGTCGACGCGCAGGTCCGACTCGTCGATCTCGACGTGGTCGGTCTGCTCCACGACCGGGAGCACCTCGACGCCCGCGAAGGACGTCTGGCGGCGCCCCTGGTTGTCGAACGGCGAGATGCGCACCAGACGGTGCGTGCCCTGCTCGACCGAGAGCGTGCCGTACGCGTACGGGATCTGGACGGCGAAGGTGGTCGACTTGATGCCGGCCTCTTCGGCGTACGACGTCTCGTAGATCTCCGTCTTGTAGCCGTGGCGCTCGGCCCAGCGCAGGTACATGCGCTGCAGCTGCTCGGCGAAGTCGGCGGCGTCCACGCCGCCCGCCTCGGCGCGGATGTTGACCAGCGCCTCGCGGGAGTCGTACTCGCCGGACAGGAGGGTACGGACCTCCATCTCGTCCAGCGCCTTCTTCACCGCGACCAGCTCGGACTCGGCCTCGGCCAGGGTGTCCGGGTCGTCCTCCTCCTCGGCCATCTCGAAGAGGACGGAGAGATCGTCGATCCGCCCGCGCAGCGCCTCCGCCTTCCTGACCTCGGCCTGGAGGTGGGAGAGCTTGCTGGTGATCTTCTGCGCCTCGTCCGGGTTGTCCCAGAGGGACGGCGCGGCCGCCTGCTCCTCGAGCACGGCGATGTCTGCCCTCAGCTTGTCGAGGTCCAGGACGGCCTCGATCGACTCCATGGTCGAGGAGAGGGACTTCAGCTCTTCGGATACATCGACGACTGCCACGCTCCCAGCGTAACGGCTCCGCCGGGTGCGGAGGTCCCGTGGCTGGGGTGCGCTGGTTTGTGCGGGGCGTTGCAGCGCGGGTACTGGGGGCTGCCGCCCCCAGGCCCCCGCTTCGGCCCTGAACGGGCCTCGTCCTCAAACGCCGGACGGGCTGGATGGTGCCGAGCCCGGGCTGCGAAGCGCCGGAGGACACGCACCGTCACCGGTTCGCCCACCCTCGCGCACTCCCTCCAGCACCCCGTCGGGCGCCTCACCCCAGTGCCCCGCCCCAAGACCTCGCCTCTCTGCCGACCGAGACGGGCGGGTGGGTGGGTGGGAAATGGAGGCTGGGGCGGAGCCCCAGGGAGTCAGGGGGTCGATGTCGTCTGGGTGTTCTGGGGTGGCTGGTCGTCGCTCGACGTGGCCCAGACCCCGTAGCCGACCGCTGCTACGAGGAGCGTGCCCGCGATCGTCAAGGTCAGTTTGCGGCGGCGGGCTGCCGCTCGGTGGCGGGCGGAGCCGGGGCGGGGGGCGCCGGAGGGGCGCGGGGCGCGAGCGGTGCCGTGGGCGCCGCCGGCGAGTTCGTCGGGGGCGGGGACGCGCATGGAGGTGTGGGTGTCGCGGTTGGAGTCGGGGCGGGCGCCGGGGACGAGGGAGACGGCGCCGCGGCGGCGTACGGGGGTGCCCGGGGCGGTGGCGGGGAGCGGTTCCTCGGGGGCTCCCTCCCCCTCCTCGGAATCCGGCTCGTCCACCTCCAGCGGGGGCAGGCCCGCGAGGGAGGGGAGCTGTTCCCGCAGACGGGCGGCCAGCTCGGACGCGCGGAGGCGGGAGGCGGGGCCCTTGGCGAGGCACTGGACGATCAGCTGCCACAGTTCCTCGGGGATGCCGGGGAGCGGGACGACCGTCTCGGTGACATGGCGCCGCAGGACCGCGCCGGGGTGGCCGCCGCCGAACGGGGTGAAGCCCGCGAGGAGTTCGTAGAGGACGGTCGCGAGGGCGTAGATGTCCACGGCGGCGCGGGGCGGGAGGCCCTCGACGATCTCGGGGGCGAGATAGTCCGGCGTGCCGATGATCTTCGTGGCGCGGGTGCGCTTCGGGGTGTCGATGAGCTTGGCCACGCCGAAGTCGGTGAGCAGCGCGGGGTGGGCGCCGCCGGGGCCGAGGGGGCCGCGCATGTCGAGGAGGATGTTCTCGGGCTTGACGTCGCGGTGGACGACACCGGCGGCGTGCGCGGCGGCGAGGCCGTCCGCGACGTCGGCGACGATCGCGACGGCGGCCACGGGCGAGAGGCGCCGCTCGCGCTCCAGCCGGGTGCGCAGGTCGGTGCCCCGGACGAGGTCCATGACCAGGGCGAGGTCGTTGCCGTCGACCACCAGGTCGCGCACGGTGACGATGTGCGGGTGCTCCAGGCCGAGCAGCGCCGTGCGCTCCTGGACGAAGCGTCCGACCAGCTCCTGGTCCGACGCGAGGTCCTCGCGCAGCAACTTGACCGCGACGGGGCCGTCCGGCCCCTCGCCCAGCCACACCGTCCCGGCGCTGCCCCGTCCCAGGATCTGGTTCGCGGTGTACCGGCTGCCGATCTTCCGTGCCAAGACTGCTCCTACAGACGCGCGTTGCCGCCGCCGCGGCATACCGGGACGCGGGGCACGCCGCGGCCCCACCCCGGGCCCCCGGACGACACACGAGGACTCCAGGGCGACAAAACTACGCGTCCGACGGCCCCACCTTCACCGCGGAGCCGGAAATCACCCTCCGGATGTCGACAAGTCCCCAGACTCGGGTGTCCGGAGTCACGCCCTGGACGGGTCGTCCACCCCGCTCCGGGACGATTCCGATCACCTGACATGCCATGCGGGTCCGATCACCTGACATGCCATGCGGGCGCCGCCCGGTCCGAAGCCGCTCCGCGCGGAGGGGGCCCACTCGGACACGGCCCGGCCGCGACCGCACGAACGCGACGTCGGCCGGGGCGGACGCCACCCCGGCCGCACGGACGCGTCGGTTGCCGCTACGACCCGCTGCCGCCGGACGAACTCCCCAGGTCGCCGATCCAGTCGCTCACCGAGCCGACCCAGGAGCTGAGCTGGTCCCAGTAGCCCTTGCCCTGGCCGACCCACTCGTGGAGGGGGGTCAGGTCCCAGATGAGCCAGCCGGCCACGAAGAGGATGACGAGGGTGAAGAGGCAGCCCTTGAGACACCCGAGGCCGGGGATCTTCATGGGGTTGGCACCGCGCTGGCGGGGGGCCCGGGGTTCGGGGGCCGGGCGCTGCGGGGCGGGAGGCGCGTAGCGCTGCTGGGGCTGGGGCTGGGGCGCGTACTGCTGGGGCGGCGGCGCGTACTGCTGGGGCTGGGGGGTCTGGCGGCGCTGCTGGGGCTGCTGCGGGCGCGCCTGCGGGGCGGGGTGCTGCTGCTGGGGGCGGGCGACCTGCCGCTGAGGGCGGCGGCGCAGCGGGTCCTCGTCCGGGTCGATGTACTGGACCTGGGTCTGGTCGTTGCGGTCGCGGGCGGCGCGCAGCTGGGTCTGCCAGGGGTGGGGCTGGTCGGGCGGGCCCTGCTGGTCCTGGCCGTAGCCGCCGTAGGGGCCGGTCTGGCCGGGCTGACCGGGCTGGTTCTGCGGCACCGGGGGCATGACCGCCGTCGGGTCGGCCGCGCCGGCGGGGCCGGAGAAGCCGGTGTTCGGCAGGACGCTGGTGGCCGCGTTGGGGTCGTAGGCGCCGAAGGGGCCCTGCGCCGCGTTGGTCGGCAGCACCTGGGTCGGGTCGGCGGAGCCGGGCACGCCCGGGACGGAGGCCGGGGCCGGGTCGGGGGCGAGCAGCGCGCCCACGCCCTCGGCGGCGGCGATCTGCGCGGGGTTGGCGTGCACCCCGACGCCCTCGGCGACGACGCGCAGCGCGCGGGCCAGGTTCTCGGCGCTGGGCCGCTCGGCGGGGTTCTTGCGCAGGCAGCGCTCTATGACCGTCCACAGCGGGTCGGGGATCGTGGAGGGTCGGCGCGGCTCGGCGCTGAGGTGCTGGTGCAGCACCTCCAGGGCGGTCGCGCCGGAGAACGGCGGGCGGCCGGTGACCAGTTCGTAGAGCAGGATGCCCGCGCCGTAGATGTCGACGGCGGAGGTCTGCGGGCGCCCCTCGGCGGACTCGGGCGCGACGTAGGCCGGGGTGCCGACGAACTCGTGGGTGCGGGTCAGGCCCGGGGAGTCGGCGAGGCGGGCGATGCCGAAGTCGGTCAGCATCGGGTGCATCTGGTGGTCGTACTGGCGCAGCAGCACGTTGGCGGGCTTGAGGTCGCGGTGGACCACCCCGTCGGCGTGGCTCGCGGCGAGCGCGTCGGCGACCTGCGCGGTCAGCAGGGCGGCGGCCACCGGGGAGAAGGGGCCGTTCTCGCGCAGATAGCGGTGCAGGTCGGGGCCGTCCACCAGGTCCATGACGAGGGCGAGCAGATCGCCCTCGACGACCAGGTCGCGGACCTGGACGATGTTGGGGTGGGTGAGCCGGAGCAGCACGGAGCGTTCGCGCAGGAAGCGCATCACGATGTCCGGGTCGCTCGCCAGCTCCTCCTTGAGGACCTTGATGGCGACGGTCTCGCCGGGGGCGCCCTGCACGGCCGCCTCGGCGCCCGCGGTCTCCCGCTGCCGGGCCCGCCAGACAGTGCCGGTGGCGCCGCGCCCGAGAGGCTCCTCGAGCAGGTACTTACTGCCGACTGGCCGCACGTCACGCGCTCCCTGCTGCTTGCTGGCTGCTTGCTGGCTTGCTTGCGCGCCGGTTCGCCCGGCGTTCCGCCCCACTGTAGTGGGGCCCTCCATGCAGTACGTGAGCGTTCCCGCCCATGTTCGGGGGAAAGACGTTCACCTCGGTCCTCCGGTTGCCCGGTCGTGGACGTGACCGATCTCAAATGATCAACGACGCGTTCCTGGTCAGGCACTTTTGGGGGCAGAGCTGACCAATCAAGATCACTTGGCGTCGGAGCGTGGGCGAGTGCCCGGCGACAGGTGCGAGGATGCCTCCAGTACTGGCCGAAGTGCCCGTGCGGGGGGTGGGGGCGCCCCGCGACGGGGCAGAAGGGACCGCTGACGGCGATGCAGATCCGGCTGACCGTCGTAGATCCGCTCGGCGCGTCCTCCCGGCGCGGCCGCGCCGCGAGCCGGGACGTGCTGGTCACGGCGCCCGTGGGCACCGACCTGGGCGCGGTGGCGCCCGCGCTGGCCGTGGCGGTCACCGGCGAGAGCGGCGCGGGCCGCGACGCCGGCGGCGCCCCGGTGGTGCTGTACGCGGGCGCGGAGCGCCTGGACACACGCCGCCACACCCTGGGCGAGCCCCCGCTGGTGGACGGCGCCGTGCTCTCCCTGGGCGCCCCGGCGGCCACCGAGCCCGACCCGGAGCCGGACGGCGCCCCGACCCAGCTGCACGTGGTCGCGGGCCCGGACGCGGGCGGGGTCCATCTGCTGCACGGCGGCCGGATAACGGTCGGCCGCTCCGCCGACGCCGACGTCCCCCTGGACGACCCGGACGTCTCCCGGCTGCACTGCGCCGTCACCGTCGCCGCCGACGGCCGGGTCTCGGTGACCGACCTCGGCTCCACCAACGGCACCACCCTCGACGGCACCCGCGTCACCGACCGGCCCCTGCGCTTCCCCGAGGGCGCCTTCCTGCGCATCGGCGAGTCCGCCCTGCGCCTGACGCCGTCCGAAGGCCCGGCCGCCCGGATACCGACGGTGCCGGACGGCGAGGGGTGCGTGCGGGTGCCGCTGGGCGCGGCCCCGGGGTCGAGCATCCCGGGCACGGGGTACGACGGCACGGAGCCGCCCGCGTACGGCGGCACGGACACCGGGTACGGCACGGGCAGCGCCTCGGCGCTGGATGCCCGCCCCGGCGCGGACCCCGGGTACGGCACTCCTCACGGCCCCACCGAGCACACCTACGGCCTCGGCGTCCCCGGCGGCCGCGAGCACCGGCGCCCCGGGCGGACCGTGCCGGAGCAGGCGGGCGCCCCGCGCATCGAGAGCCGGGACGAGGACCACCGCACCCACTACGCCACCGGTCCCCACGCCCCGGCCGCGTCCGGCACCCACGCCGGGCACCACGGCGTCACCGGGCAGGCCGAGGCGCCGTACGCCGACACGCCCGGCCCCGGCACGCCGTACGACGAGAGCCCGTACGACGCCCCGTACGACGACCCCTACGACGACGGCCCCACCCGCAAGAACACCCCCCTGCGCGGCACCGACCTCTCCCAGGGCGCCCGGCGCCGGGGCGGTCTCGGGGCCTGGGCGCGCAAGCTGACCGGCGGCCGCCCCGAGGAGCCCGCGGCCGAGGACGTGCGCGGCGCCCCCGACACGCTGGTCCAGGACACCCGGCGCCCCGAGACCTGGCCCGACCCCGCCGCGCTGCTGCTGACCGCGCTGGGCCCCGGTCCCCGGCTGTGGGAGCGCGGCCCCGGGCACCCCGAGGCGCTGACCGTGCGCCTCGGCACCGCCGACCGGCCCGCGCCGGACGGTGCGGGCAGGCTGCCCGCCGTACCCGTGACGGCGGCGCTGCGCGAGGCGGGCGCACTCGGTCTGGCCGGTCCGCGCCCCCGGCTCGCGGGGCTCGCGCGCGCCGTGCTGGCGCAGCTCGCCGCGCTGCACTCGCCCGAGCTGCTGGAGATCGTGCTGATCAGCGCGGACCACTCGCGTCCGCTGGAGGAACGGCTCGCGGAGTGGTCCTGGCTGGGCTGGCTGCCGCACGTCCGCCCCGGTCACGGGCAGGACTGCCGGCTGCTGCTCGCGTACGACCGCGAGCAGGCGGCGGCCCGTACCGAGGAGTTGCTGCGCCGGGTCGAGGACCCGGCGGCACCCGGACCCGCCGCGCACCCCGGGCCGTACACGGTGGTCGTGGTGGACGGCGACCCCGGCGGGGCGGCGCTGCGCGAAGCGGTGGCGCGGCTGGCGGTGGCCGGACCGCACGCCGGTATCCATGTGGTGTGCCTGGCGGAGACGGCGGCCTGTTCGCCCGCCTCGCCGGTGGCGGGGACGTACGACGACGCGTGCGCGGTCACACCGACCTTCCGGCACTGCGGCGCTGTGGCGCTGCTCAGCGGGGACGTGGCGAGCGCGCTGCGGCTGATGCGGGTGGCGCCGAGCGGTCCGGTGGGACCGGGCGCGGTCGCGGCCGTGGACGCGGTGTCGGCGGCATGGGCGGAGCGGTTCGCGCGGGCGCTGGCGCCGCTGCGGCCGCAGGGTCCGGCGGGCGGTCCGCAGGCGCCGGTGGCCGTGCCGCTGCCCCGCTCGGCCCGGCTGCTGGACGAACTGGGCCTGGCCCGCGCGACCCCGGCCTCGCTGATGGCGCGCTGGGCGGACGCGGCGGACGACACGGAGTCGCTGGGCGGCCGGGCGCGCGCGGTGCTCGGTGCCGGACCCCACGGTCCCGTCACCGTCGACCTGGTGACCGAGGGGCCGCATCTGCTGATCGAGGGCCCGCCCGGCAGTGGCCGTACCGAGCTGCTGCGGGCGGTGGTGGCATCGCTGGCCGCCGCCGAGCGGCCCGACCGGCTCGGCCTGGTGCTGATCGACGGCCGGGACGGCGTGGGCACCGGCGCGGGGCTCGGCGACGGGCTGCGGGTGTGCACCGACATCCCGCATGTGACGACTCATCTGCTGGCCAACGACCCCGTGCGCATGCGGGAGTTCGCGCAGTCGCTGAGCGCGGAACTGAAGCGGCGGGCCGAGCTGGTGGGGACCGGCGACTTCGCGCACTGGCACGCGGGACGCGCGGTGTCGGACCGGATGGTGGCCCAGCGCAGCCACGGCGGCGGGCGCACCGGCGACCTGGAGTCCCCGCCGAGCACCACCCTGCGGCTGCGGCCCGGTGCGGCGGCCCGGCAGCAGACCGAGGCGGCGCCCGCGCTGCCCCGGCTCGTGGTGGTCGTGGACGACCTGGACGCGCTGGTCTCCCCCGCGCTGGGTTCGCCGGGGCGGCCCGCCGCCGGTTCGGTGCTGCGCGCCCTGGAGGCGGTGGCCCGCGAGGGCGAGCGGCTCGGCGTGCACCTGGTGGCGGCGACCGGCACCGACGGCCGTACGGCGCAGACGGAGCCGGTCCGGCAGGCGGCCCTGCGGGCGGTCCTCGACGCGGCGCCCTCCGAGCGCAGCGGGGACACCAGCGGTGAACCGGCGCCGGGGCGCGGCAGGCTGGCGTACCGGGACGGACGCGCGACCGGCTTCCAGGGCGGCCGCGTGACGGGCCGTATCCCGCGCACCGCGACCCAGCGGCCGACCGTGCTGCCGCTGGAGTGGCAGCGGATGGGCGACCCGCCCGCCCGCCGCCCGGTGCGCGAGCTGGGCAACGGCCCCACCGACCTGGCACTCCTCGCGAGCGCGGTGGAGCGGGCGGCCCGGCAGGTGTCGGCCGAACAGGTGCCCTCGCTCCTCTAGTACGCCCCAGCGCGCATAACCCCACCGTCACGAGCCGGTCACGATGCGCGGCCGTACGGCGCAGGCGCTCTTGCCGCTGCCGTACGGCCCGGCGTACACCGGAGCCGACGGGACCGTGTGCACGTGTGCACCGCGCGCGACGGCGGTCCGGCGTTCAACGGAGAACGACGAACGGGGAAGTGATGCGCCGCACGAGCGACACCAGCCGGACGAACCGGACCGCAAACAGGGCCGCGAAGAGGACCTCCACCGCGCTCGCCGCGCTGCTCGCGGGGGCCCTGGCGCTCACCGCCTGCTCCGGCGACGGCAGTGACAAGGGCAACGGGGAGAAGAGCGGCGGGCCCACCGGCTCCACCGTGACCCTGCCGAAACTGGACGGCGCGCACCTGGAGGTCGCCGCCGTCTGGACCGGCACCGAGCAGAAGAACTTCAAGAAGGTCCTCGCGGAGTTCGAGAAGCGCACGGGCGCGAAGGTCACGTTCGTGCCCGCGCAGGACCCGATCATCAACTTCCTCGGCTCCAAGATCGCGGGCGGCCAGCCCCCGGACGTGGCGCTGCTGCCGCAGCCGGGCGCGATCAAGCAGGCGGTGGCCAAGAAGTGGGCCAAGCCGCTGGGCCCCGAGGCCCTGAAGGAGCTGTCGAAGAACTACTCCCAGGGCTGGCAGGACATCGGCAAGGTCGACGGCAAGAGCTACGGCGTCTACTACAAGGCCGCCAACAAGTCGCTGATCTGGTACAACGCGGCGGTCTTCGACAACGCGGGCGCCAAGGTTCCGAAGACCTGGCCGGACCTGCTGACCACCGCGCAGGCGGTCTACGACTCCGGGGTGACGCCGTTCTCCGTCGGCGGCGCGGACGGCTGGACGCTGACGGACTGGTTCGAGAACGTCTATCTCTCCCAGGCCGGCCCAGAGAAGTACGACCGGCTCGCCCAGCACGAGATCAAGTGGACCGACCCGTCGGTGGCGAAGGCGCTCACCACGCTCGCCGAGGTCTGGGGCAAGAAGGACTACGTGGCGGGCGGCGCGGACGGCGCGCTCCAGACGGAGTTCCCGGCCTCGGTGACCCAGACCTTCAGCGGGGGCGACCAGCCGAAGGCCGCGATGGTCTACGAGGGCGACTTCGCGCAGGTCAACATCGGTGAGACCAAGGCGAAGGTGGGCACGGACGCCAAGGTGTTCCCGTTCCCGGCGGTGGGCTCGACCGCGCCGGTGGTCTCCGGCGGCGACGCGGCCGTGATCCTGAAGGACTCCAAGGCGGCGCAGGCGCTGGTCACCTTCCTGGCCTCCCCGGACGCGGCGACCATCCAGGCCAAGCTGGGCGGCTATCTCTCCCCGAACAGGAACGTGCCGGACTCGGCCTACCCGAACGAGGTCCAGCGCACGATCGCCAAGGCGCTGATCGCCTCCGGCGACGACTTCCGGTTCGACATGTCCGACCAGGCCCCGCAGGCGTTCGGCGGCACCCCGGGCAAGGGCGAGTGGAAGGACCTCCAGGACTTCCTGAAGAACCCGAAGGACGTGGCGGGCACCCAGCGGCAGCTGGAGAAGGACGCGGCGGCCGCGTACGGGAACGGGAGCTGACCGGTGACGACCCCGGAAGCGGCGGCCGGTGCCCCGCCGGGCCCGGCCGTGTCGAAGAAGCCGAAGAAGTCGAAGAACCGGAGCAGCGGTCCGCGCGGGAACCGCCGGAGCGTGACCGGCACCCGCAGGACCGTCGCCGCCCTCTTCCTGCTCCCCGCCCTGGTGCTGCTCGGCGCGCTCGTGGTCTACCCCATCGGGTACTCGCTGGTCCGCAGCTTCTACGACGCCTCCGGGGACCACGCGGCCGGGTTCGACAACTACAAGGCGATCTTCACCGACGACTCCATCCGCACCGCCCTGAAGAACAACGTGATCTGGGTGGTGTTCGCGCCCACCGTCTCCACCGCGCTCGGCCTGGTCTTCGCGGTGCTGACCGAAAAGGTGCGCTGGGGAACGGCGTTCAAGCTGGTCGTCTTCATGCCGATGGCGATCTCGATGCTGGCCGCCGGGATCATCTTCCGGCTGGTGTACGACCAGGACCCGGACAAGGGGGTCGCCAACGCGGTCTGGGTGGGCGTGCACGACACCTTCGCGCAGTCCTCGGCGTTCCCGAAGGCGCACCCGGGCCGTCAGTCGCCGCTGGTCGCGCAGGGCGGCGGGTTCACCACGAAGGACCCGGTGCGCGCGGGCACCCCGGTCGCGCTGCCGCTCCTCGGGGTCGCCCCGGACCAGTTGCCGGACGATGCCAGGCCGGCCGTCGCCGCGCGCCCCGAGCCCGGCCGGGTCACCGGCACCACCTGGCAGGACTTCACCCGGGGCAAGGGCGTCGGCCGGCTCGGCGCGCCGGACCCCTCGGAGGTGGGGTACGCCGGGATGCGGATCGAGGCGGTGAAGGACGGCCGGGTGGTGGCGTCCACGAAGGCGGCCGCCGACGGCACCTTCAGCCTGCCCGCAGCCGCTGATGGGGCACAACTCCGGCTTCCGGCGGCCAACTTCAAGGAGGCGTACAACGGCGTCGACTGGCTGGGCCCGGCCCTGGTCACCCCGGCGATCATCGGCTCCTACGTGTGGATGTGGGCGGGCTTCGCGATGGTGCTGATCGCGGCCGGGCTCGCCGGGGTGCCGCGCGAGCTCCTTGAGGCGGCCCGGGTGGACGGGGCGAGCGAGTGGCAGGTGTTCCGCAAGGTCACCGTGCCGCTCCTCGCACCGGTCCTGGCGGTGGTCACCGTCACGCTGATGATCAACGTGCTCAAGGTGTTCGACCTCGTCTACATCATCGCGCCGGGCTCGTCCCAGGACGACGCCAACGTGCTGGCCCTGGAGCTGTACCGCAAGGGCTTCGCGGAGGGGCAGCCGGGCGTCGCGAGCGCCATCGCGGTCTTCCTGCTGCTCCTGGTGATCCCGGTGATGCTGTTCAACATCCGGCGGCTGCGACGGGAGGAGCGGCGATGACGACGAGCGCCACACGTGTCGGCAGGAAGTCCGCCGACCCACCTCGCACCCCTCTCGGGGCCCGGCTCACCGCGCGGCTCGGCGGCGGTCTGGTGCGGGCGTTGCTGCTGGTGGTGGGCCTGTTCTGGCTGGTGCCGACCATCGGTCTGCTCATCTCCTCGCTGCGCTCGCCGGAGGACATGAGCGCGAGCGGCTGGTGGCAGGTGTTCGCCGAGCCGTCCCAGCTGACCGTGGACAGCTACCGCAGACTGCTGGAGAACGGCGACATCACGCACTCGCTGGTCAACACCGTGCTCATCACGGTCCCGGCGACCGTCCTGGTGGTGCTGATCGGCTCGCTCGCCGGGTACGCGTTCGCGTGGATGGAGTTCCCGGGGCGGGACTGGTGGTTCCTCGCCGTGGTGAGCCTGCTGGTGGTGCCGGTGCAGGTGGCGCTGATCCCGATCGCCGAACTCTTCGGGAAGATCGGCCTGTTCGGGTCGATCCTCGGGGTGATCCTGTTCCACGTCGGGTTCGGGCTGCCGTTCGCGGTGTTCCTGCTGCGGAACTTCTTCGCGGAGATCCCGCGCGAACTCCTGGAGGCGGCACGGCTGGACGGCGCGGGTGAACTCCGGCTGTTCGCCCGGGTGGTGCTGCCGCTCGGCGGTCCCGCGATCGCGAGCCTCGGCATCTTCCAGTTCCTGTGGGTGTGGAACGACATGCTCGTGGCGCTGGTGTTCACCAAGTCCGGCTCACAGCCGATCACGGTCGCCCTGCAGACCCAGGTACGGCAGTTCGGCAACAACATCGACGTGCTCGCGCCCGGCGCGTTCCTGTCGATGGTGATCCCGCTGGCCGTGTTCTTCGCGTTCCAGCGGCAGTTCGTGTCCGGTGTGATGGCGGGCGCGGTCAAGTAACCGCGAACAGAACGTTCTTACGGAGCGGGGGCGGCCCGGGGCGGGCCGCCCCCGCGCATGTCCCCCGTATGCCGTAGGGACCCGTAACCAAGTCACCCGGACGGCCGTTGCCGGGCAGAAGGCCCGCGCCGAGCGACCCATGGATGTCCCTTGCCCAGGTTCAGCGTCATCGTCCCCGCGTACGAGGTCCAGGCGTATCTCTCCGAGTGCCTGGACTCGGTGCTCTCGCAGTCGTACGACGATCTCGAACTGATCGCCGTGGACGACGGATCGCCGGACGCGTGCGGCACGATCATCGACGAGTACGCGGGCCGCGACGCCCGGGTCCGCCCCCTGCATCTCACCGCCAACCAGGGCCTCGGGCCGGCCCGCAACGCGGGGATGGCCGGGGCGACCGGCGACTATCTGCTCTTCCTGGACGGCGACGACACCCTCACCCCGCACACGCTGCGCGCGGTGGCGGACCGGATCAGCCAGACCGGCGACCCGGACGTGCTGGTCTTCGACTACGCGCGCACCTACGGCGACGGCAGCGAGGTCCGCAACCGGGAGGCCGCCCGGCTGGCCGAGCGCGGCCCGGCCCCCTTCCGCCTGCTGGACCGGCCCGGGCTGCTGCGGGTGCTGATGGTGGCCTGGAACAAGGCCTACCGGCGGGAGTTCGTGGAGCACGGCGAGCTGGTCTTCCCGCCGGGCTACTACGAGGACACCCCCTGGACCTTCCCGGTGCTGATGACGGCGGACACCATCGCCACCCTGGACCGGGTGTGCGTGCACTACCGCCAGCGCCACACGGGCTCCATCCTGCGCACCACCAGCGACCGGCACTTCGACGTCCTCGACCAGTACGAGCGGGTCTTCGCCTACGTCGACGCGCGTCCCGAACTGGACTGCTGGCGCCCCGAGTTGTTCCACAAGATGGTCGAGCACTACGCGACCGTCTTCAGCCGTCCCGACCGGCTGCCGCGCCGCAGCCGCCCCCGCTTCCTGCGCCGGGCCCGCGCCCACTACCGCCGCTACCGGGTGCCGTCCCCGCGGCCCTCCCGGCGCGCCCGGGTCCGGCACGCGCTGGTCCGCTTCGGACTGCACCGCACCTACCGCGCCCTGCTGCTGGTCTCGGCGGTGCGCCGCCGCACCCGCGCCTGCGCCACCGACCGGGTGCGGGCGCTGCGGGCCGCCGCGCTGCGGCTGCACTACCGGGTCCAGCTGCGGCTGCCGCTGCGCGAGGACGACGCGGTGTTCGCCGACTGCGGGGGCACGGGGGGCGGCGATCCGGCCGCGCTCGCGGAGGCGCTGCGCACCCATGCCCCGCACATCCGCACCGCGTGGATCGCGCACCCGGGGCAGCCCTGCCCCGCCGGTTCGCGACCGCTGCGGCCCGGGTCCGCCGCCTGCTGGACCGCGCTGGCCCGCTCCAAGTACCTGATCAGCAATGGGCTGTTCGCCCCCGGCGTGCGCAAGCGTCCGGGGCAGGTCTTCCTCCGGACCGGCGACACCCTGTGGACCACCGCCGCTCCCGAAGCGCGCCCGCACGACCCGTGGGACTACGCCCTCTCCCCCGCCCCGCACACCACCCCGCCCGCCGAACGGGCGCACCCGGCCCCCTGCACGGCACTGGCGTACGGCCGGCCGCGCAACGACCTTCTCCAGCAGGCCACTTCGGCCGACGTGACCCGGCTGCGCACGGCCCTGGGCATCCCCGAGGGCACCGTCGCGATCCTCTACGCGCCCGCCCGCCGGGACCATCCGTACACCCGGCGGCCCGTCCTCGACCTGGAGCGGCTGGCCCGTGAGCTGGGACCGCGCTTCGTCGTGCTGGTCCGCGCCGGGCGGGCGCCGGTGCTCTGGCGGCGCGAGATCCCGGGCGTCCTGGACGTGTCCGCGCACCCGAGCGCGGCCGAGGTGTGCCTCGCGGCGGACGTGCTGCTCACCGACGGCGCGCCGCTGATGTACGACTACGCGGGCCTGGACCGGCCGATCGTCGTGCACGCCGGGGACGGCTTCCCCGGTGCCCCGGGCGCGGTCGCCCGGGGCGAGGACGAGGTGATCGGCCTGTTCGTCTCGGGCCGCTGGCGCGACCCCGGCGCGGCCGGGCCGCGGACGACGTTCCGGGAGCGGTTCTGTCCGCTGGACGACGGCCGGGCCGCCGAGCGGATCGTGCGGCACGTAATGCTCGGCCGGGCGGACGGACTGCCCGAGGTGATCCCGGTCGTCGACCGGCGCCCGGTGCCCTCCGCCGCCGCGCGCGCCCTCGCGCCGCCGGTCCCGGTGCCGGAACCCTCCGGGCCGGGCCCCGTCACCGACGGCCACTGAACACCGTTGGATCTTCCGGGAGTTCCCATGCCCCGCTCCACGACGCGGCCCACCCCGAGCCGGCCGTCCACCTGGCGCCCCGCGGGCCGCCCCGGCCGCGCCCACCGGCCGACGGGCCCCGGCCGTGGGACGCCGGGCCGCCCCCATCGGCCGGCCGCCCGCACCCGCTGGACGACCGGCGGCGTCCGCAAGACGACAGAGAGAGCAGAATGCCCCGCTTCAGCATCATCGTCCCCTCGCACGGGGTCTCGGGCCGGCTGTCCCAGGCCCTGGACTCGGTCCTCGCGCAGTCCTTCGACGACCTGGAGCTGATCCCGGTCTGCGACGACGCCGAGGCCCCGGCCGCCGAGGTCGCCGCCGCGTACGCCCGGCGCGATCCCCGGGTGCGCCCGGTGTACTCGCCGCCGTCCGCCGGTCTGAGCGGGGCCCGCAACACCGGGACGCGGGCGGCGGTCGGGGCGTACGTGCTGTTCCTGGACGGCGACGACCTGCTGCTGCCCGGCGCGCTCGCGGCGGTGGACGTCCGGCTGACCGAGACCGCCGGGGTGGATGTGCTGCACGGCGAGTACGAGCGCGTCCCCTGGTGGGAGGGCGAACCGGCCAACCCGGCGGCCCCGCTGCTGGCCAAGGCGCCCAAGGGGGCCTTCGACCCCGCGATGGTGCCCGAGCCGTTCGGTTCGCGGCTGCCCGCCTGGAGCGCGGTGTACCGCCGCGCCTTTCTCACCGAGCACGAACTCGCCTTCCCCGAGGGGCACTTCACCGACCTCGGCTGGGCCGGGCTGGTCGCGGTGGCCGCGCGGCGGGCCGCGGTGCTGCGCCGCCCGCTCGTACGGCACCGGGCGCGCCGCCAGGGGAGCAGGCTGAACCTGCCGGGCACGCACCAGCACACGCTGCTGGACCAGGTGGAGCTGGTGCTGACCCGGGCCGCCGGGGCGGACCTGCCCGCCGCGCGACGGCGGGCGCTCTTCGACCAGCTCTTCACCGAGGTCCTGAAGACGGCCTCCCGTCCGCACCGGCTCCCCTCCGGACACCGGAGGTTCTTCCGCCGGGCCGCCCGTCTCCACCGCCGCCACCGCCCGGCCGGACACCGCTTCCCCGGCGGCAGCCTCGGGGTGCAGCACCGGCTGCTCGCGGCGGGCGCGTACAGCGCGTTCCGGGTGCTGCGCGGCGCCAACCGGGCCGCCGCCAAGGCCGCCGCCCGGCTGCCCCGCCCCCGCATGCTGCGGACCCGGCTGCGCTACGCCCGCGCGCTGCGCCGCCCGCTCGACCCCAACCTGGCGGTGTACTGCGCCTATTGGGGACGCGGCTACGCCTGCAACCCGGCCGCGATCCACGCCAAGGCCCGTGAACTCGCCCCGCACATCCGGTCGGTGTTCCTGGTGGAGGCGGGACAGCAGCACACGCTGCCGAAGGGCGTCGAGCACGCGGTGATCGGTTCGCACCGCTCCTGGGAGCTGCTGGCCCGCGCCAAGTACCTCGTGAACAACGCCAACTTCGCCGAGGGAGTCGTCAAGCGCCCCGGCAGCGTCCACCTCCAGACCCAGCACGGCACCCCGCTGAAGACGATGGGCGTGGACCAGTCGACGTACCCGGTGGTGGCCTCGCGCTCCGGGAGCTTCACCAAGCTGCTCGGCCGGGTGGACCGCTGGGACTTCAACCTGTCGTCCAACCGCCACTCCACGCAGATGTGGGAGCGCGCCTTCCCGGGCTCCTACGAGCAGCTGGAGTACGGCTATCCGCGCAACGACGTGTACTGCACGGCGACTTCGGAGGACGTGGCCCGGGTCCGCCGCGAGCTGGGCGTGCCCGAGGGCCGTACCGCCGTGCTGTACGCGCCGACCCACCGCGACTGGGCCGACGGCTTCGAAACCGGCCTGGATCCGGAGGAGTTCTGCCGCGCGGCGGGTGACGACGTGGTGGTGCTGCTGCGCGCCCACTACTTCTACGACCGCGGTACGGCCCGGAGTTCGGACCGGATCATCGACGTGACCGCGCACCGCTCCGCCGAGGACGTGTGCCTGGCGGCGGACGCGCTGATCACGGACTACTCCTCGATCATGTTCGACTACGCCAACCTGGACCGCCCGGTGGTGATCTACGCCGACGACTGGGAGGTCTACCGGGAGACCCGGGGCGTCTACTTCGACCTGATGGCCACCCCGCCCGGCCCGATCGCCCGCACGCCCGAGGAGCTGGCCCGGATCTTCCGCGAGGGCACGTACGCGGGCCCCGAGTCCCGGGAGCTGCGGGCCCGGTTCCGGGAGAGGTTCTGCCAGTTCGACGACGGGCGTGCCGCCGAGCGCGTCGTACGCCGGGTGCTGCTCGGGGAGCCGCCGGAGGCACTCCCGCCGGTGATCCCGCTCGCCGAACGAGTCCCCGCCCCCGCCGCCGCGACCCTCGTGAGGAGCTGACCCGCCGTGCCCCGCTTCAGTGTGATCGTGCCCTGCTTCAAGGTGCAGGGCTTCCTGCGCGAGTGTCTGGACTCGGTGCTCGGCCAGTCGTACGCCGACCTGGAGGTCATCGCCGTGGACGACCGCTCGCCGGACGGCTGCGGTGCGATCCTGGACGAGTACGCCGAGCGCGACTCCCGCGTCACGGTGCTGCACCTGCCGGAGAACGTGGGCCTGGGCCGCGCCCGCAACGCCGGGATGCCGCACGCCACCGGCGACTACCTCCTCTTCCTGGACAGCGACGACACCCTGACCCCGGGCGCGCTCAAGGCCGTGGCGGACCGCCTGGACGAGACCGCCGACCCGGACGTGCTGGTCTTCGACTACGCGCGCACCTACTGGTGGGGCGGCACCCGGCGCAACGTCCTGGCGCACGTCCTCGCCGAGGCCGGGCCGGGCACCTTCACGGCGGCCGCGCGCCCCGAGATCCTCGACCTGCTGATGGTGGTCTGGAACAAGGTCTACCGGCGCGACTTCGTGACCGCGCACGGCTTCGCGTTCCCGCCCGGCTACTACGAGGACACCCCCTGGACCTTCCCGGTGCTGCTGAGCGCCGGGCGGATCGCGGCCCTGGACCGGATCTGCGTGAACTACCGGCAGCGGCGGCAGGGCAACATCCTGTCCACCACGAGCCGCAAGCACTTCGACGTCCACGACCAGTACGAGCGGGTCTTCGCCTTCGTGGAGGCGCACCCGGAGCTGTGGGTGTGGCGGCCGTATCTGCACCGCAAGATGGGCGAGCACTGCCTGGACATCCTGTCCAAGCCGGACCGGCTGCCGCCCGCCGACAAGGCGGAGTTCTTCCGCCGCACGGCCGAACTGTTCCGCGCGCACCGGCCCGAGGGCGCCGGGGTGACGGGCGAGACCGCGGTGCTGACCGGGACCTATCCGGCGTATCTGGTGCGCCGCCAGGCGGCGCGGGCGGCCCGGGAGGCCCGGCGGCGGGCGGGGCGGGTGCGCGGGGCGGCGGCCGTGCGGGCCCGGCGCGGCTGGACGGCGCTGCACGCGCGGCGCCCGCTCGATCCGGACCTGGTGGTCTACTCGGCGTCCTCGCACCGGGGGATGCTGGGCGACCCGGCGGCGGTGTACCGCGCGGCCGAGGAGATCGCGCCCCGGCTGCGCGGGGTGTGGGTGGTGCGGAACGAGGAGACGGCGGCCGGGCTGCCGGAGGGCACCGAGTACGTGGTCGTCGGCTCGCGGCGCTACGGCGAGGTCACCGCGCGCGCGACGTTCTTCGTCAACGACGTCAACTGGCCCGGCGACATGGCCAAGCGGCCCGGTGCCGTGCACATCCACACCCACCAGTGCACCCCGCTGAAGTACGTGGGCGCCGATCTGCTGGACCGGCCGGGGGCCCGGCTCGGCTTCGACGTGCCGAGGATGCTGCGCCGCGCCGACCGCTGGGACCACAGCCTGGCCGCGAGCCGGTACGCGGAGCTGGTGTGGGAACGGGCGTACCCCTGCCACTTCGCCTCGGCGCGCACCGGCAGCCCGCGCAACGACGTGCTGGTGCGCTCGGGCGCGCTGCGCGGCGCGGACTTCCGGCTGCGGCACGGCATCCCGGCGGACCACACGGTGGTGCTGTACGCCCCGACCCGGCGGGACTATCGGCGCAGCGGCCAGGTGGACCGCCTGGACCTGGCCCGCCTCGCGGCCGGCCTGGGCGCGGGGCACACGCTCGTGGTCCGGCTGCATCCGACGCTCGCGGCCGGTCCGGCGCGCGGGACGGGGCTCGCGGAGCTGGCCCGGCGCGGGGTCGTGGTGGACGCGACGGACGAGCCGGACCTGGCGGAGGTGCTGCTCGCGGCGGACGCGCTGGTGACGGACTACTCGTCGGTGATGTTCGACTACGCCAACCTGGACCGCCCGATCGTGCTGCTCGCGGACGACCGGGCCACGTTCGCCGCGAGCCGGGGCACCTACGTCGACGTCACGGCGGAGCCGCCGGGGCATGTGGCGTACACGGAACGCGACGTGATCCGGCTGTTCGCGTCCGGCTCGTGGCGGGACGCGGACGGGGCCCGGCTGCGGGCCGCCTTCCGGGCGCGGTTCTGTGAGTACGAGGACGGCCGGGCCGCCGAGCGTGTGGTGCGCACGCTGCTGCTCGGCGAGCCCATGCCGGACGCCCCGGCGGCGCGTGTCCCCCGTCCGGCGATGGGCGACGTGCTCACGCCGTCGTCCTGAGGCCGGAGTTCACCGGGTTCTACTCGACGACGAGGTCGACCTCGATGTTGCCGCGGGTGGCGTTGGAGTACGGGCAGACCTGGTGGGCGGTCTCGACCAGCTTGCGGCCGGTCTCCTGGTCCACGGTGTCGGGCAGCTCGACGCGCAGCGTCACCTTCAGGCCGAAGCCCTCGCCCTGCTTGCCGATGCCGACCTCGGCGGTGACGGCGGCGTCGCTCACGTCCACCTTGGCCTGCCGGCCGACCAGGCCGAGCGCGCTGCCGAAGCAGGCCGCGTACCCGGCGGCGAAGAGCTGCTCGGGGTTGGTGCCCTGGCCGTCGCCGCCCAGCTCCACCGGCATGGCCAGGGCGAGGTCGATGCGGCCGTCGGAGGAGACGGCGCGGCCCTCGCGGCCATGGGTGGCGGTGGCGACGGCGGTGTAGAGCGCGTCCATGGGGACCATCCCTCTCAGGAGTCGGGTGCGGCGGCGGACTGCCGCCCTCACGACTCCGAGTAGAGCACGCAATTAAATTGTGCGCAACCAAATGGTGCCTGCTTGGCTATCCTGGTCCCATGACCGCCTCGCCCACCCCGCCCGCGGGCACCGCCCCGGCCCCCGTCGGCATCCCCTCAGCCGCGGCGTCCGCCGCCGAGGCCGACTGGCTCCGGCTCGACCGGCAGATCTGCTTCTCCCTGCACGCCGCGTCCCGCGCGTTCAACGGCGTCTACCGGGTCCTGCTGAAGGACCTCGGGCTCACCTACCCGCAGTACCTCGTGATGCTCGTGCTGTGGGAGCACGGGGATCTGCCGGTCAAGGCGCTCGGGGAACATCTGCGGCTCGACTCGGGCACGCTGTCCCCGCTGGTCAAGCGGCTGGAGACGGCCGGTCTGGTACGCCGGGAGCGCAGCGTGCTCGACGAGCGCTCGGTGCGGGTGCGGCTCACCGGGGAGGGCACGGAGCTGCGCGAGCGGGCCCTCGAGGTACCCCGCCGGATCGCGGCCGCGACCGGCGCCGACCCGGCGGAGATCGGCGAGCTGCGCGACCGCCTCGACCGTCTCACCTCGGCACTGGATGCGGCGGCAGGGGAACTGGAGGTATCCCCGGAGCCGCGCTGACCTCGCCCTTGCGGACGTACAGCCGCAGGCTCGAGTACGGCCCCATCGACTCCTCGACGGGCACGAAGTCCTCGCCGAGCAGCGCGATCTTGGCCCGCTCGGTGGAACCCGCCGGGCTCCAGCGCCCCTCGACCAGGTCCCGGTCGATCACCACCCACACCCGGTCGAGCCGGGCCAGCCGCGCCCGCAGCAGCGCGGGCCCGGCCTCCTCGCCGTACAGCGTCCCGGAGCCGGCGACCGGCGCCGTCAGCGCCACGTCCCGGATGCCCCGGAAGTCCTGCGGATAGGCGAGCGCGGCGTTGCGCGCCTGCGCGGGCAGGAACAGCACGGGGTCCCCCGGCCGTACCTTCGTCGCCGCGACGCGGGCGACGAGGGCGAGATCGTCCGCCCGGTTCGCCGGGTCCCGGTCGGCGCGCAGCAGGGGGAGCTGGTGGAGCAGGGCGAGCGCGATCACGGCGACACCGAGGGCGGCGACGAGGGGGACACGGGGGCGGGCGGCCGGGGCGGCGGCAAGCGGAGAGCGCGGCCGTCTCAGGGCGCCGAGCGCCGATGCGACGGCCCCCGCCACGCGCCCCCGTCCCCGGAGCCAACGACGCCCGTACCGCCGTACCAGCCGGACCGCGGTGTCCGCCCCCGCCGCCACCAGCAGCGGCGCGCCGGACAGGGAGTACAGCACGTACCGGTCGACGTAGAGCGGGGAGAGCTGGGAGGCCAGCATCAGGGCGGCGGGCGGGACCGCGGCCAGCGGGAGGCAGACCCGGGCGAGGGTGAGCCGGCCGCGGGGGGCGGCGAGGCCCGCGAGGCCCAGCAGGGCGAGGAGGAAGCAGGTGCGGTGGACCGCGGTGCCCGAGCCGAGGAAGGCGCGCAGCAGGCCCTCGGCCGTCCGCCAGGTCGGCGGTCCGAGCCACGCGAGCTGGGCCGACTGGGTGCGCGAGACCAGGACCATGGGCAGCAGCGCGAGGACGACCGCGCCCGCCGCGCACGCCCAGCCCCGCCACACCCGCCGGTCCGCGCGGACCAGCATCAGCGAGACGGCGTGGGCGAGCAGCAGCAGGACCGCGAACTCGTGCAGCCAGCAGGCGAGTCCGAGCAGCAGACCGTAGGAGCGCCAGGAGCCGGTGCGCACGGCGCGGGTGAAGAGCAGGGTGGCGCCGGTGGCACCGGCGGCGACGAGGGCGTAGGAGCGGCCCTCCTGGGCGTAGTGCCCGGCCATCGGCGTGACGGCGTAGAGCAGCCCGGCCCACAGGCCGACGCGCGGGCTCGCGAGGCGGGCGCCGAGCGTGCCGACCAGGGCGGCGGTCGCCGCCGCCGCGCACACCGACGGCAGCCGCAGGAACACCTCGTCGGCGCGGACGGCGAGGACGACGTGCATGAGCAGGTAGTAGAGGCCGTGCACGGCGTCCACGTTGTGCAGCAGCCGCCAGATGTCCGGCACACCGCGCCGCGCGACCTGGAAGGTGACGGCCTCGTCCCGCCACATCCCGCCCCGGTCCACACCCCACAGCCCGACCGCGAGCATCACCGTCGCGGGCACGACCGCGGCGACGACCCGCGCGCGGCGCCCGGGCGCCCGGGGGGTCGCCCGTTCCGCCGCCCGCACCGGTACGGCAGCCGTTTCTCCAGCCGCGTCGAACGGCTGAGGTTCCACAAGAGGCCCGACGTTCACCACGGCCCGATCTTTTGCGATGAGACAACCTTTTATGACCATTGACGGCGTATCGGCACGGATACACCATCCGCGCGGATTACGCTCCCCCCTCGATGAAGCGCCCCCGTGTCACCCCCGGCCCCGTCCCCACCCTCGCTGCGGCATGGCTCGCCACCCGCGCCCTGATGCTATGGCTACTGGCGCATTCCACCGAACCTTTGCTCGGTGGCGGCGCGGTGACGCGCGAGGTGTCGCGGCTTTACTTCCACTGGTACGGCGTGCTGTCCAACGGCGCGTTCCCCACCCAGGACACGATGTGGCAGTACCCGCCGGGGGCCGGTCCGGTGCTGCTGGCGCCGGGCGCGCTGCCCGGACTCGACTACCTCCAGGGGTTCGTGACCCTGGTGCTCGTCACGGACGCGCTGATCACGGCGCTGCTGGTGGCCGCCGCCCGGCGTCCGGGGCGGAGCCTGGCGGGCGCGGCCCTGTGGACCGGCGGACTGCCGCTGCTGCTGCACATCCCGCTCGCCCGCTACGACGTCCAGGTCACCGCCCTCGCCGTGCTCTGTCTGCTGGCGCTGGGCCGTTCCCCGCGCCTCGGCGGCGTGTTCGGGGCGCTGGGCGCGCTGGTGAAGGTGTGGCCCGCGCTCGCGCTGCTCGGCGTGCCGAGGGGGCGGGCGACCCGGACGGCGTGGGCGTGGTCGGTGGGCGCCGGGTGCGCGGCCCTCGCGCTGCTCGCCGTCCTCTTCAGCGACCCGCTCTCCTTCCTGGGCGAGCAGGGCGGCCGGGGCGTGCAGATCGAGTCGCTCGGCGGCACCCTGTTCAACCTGGCCCGGCACGCGGGCTGGCCCGGCCTGGTCCGCTACCAGTACGGCGCGACGGAGCTGGTCGGCCCCGGGGTGCGGACCGTCGCCGGGATCTCGCTGGCGCTCACGGGGGCCGTGTTCGGGCTGCTGGTGCTGTGGCGGCTGCGGGCCCGGCGCTGGAACCCGGCCACGCCGTACGACACCGCGCTCACGGCCGTGCTGCTGTTCACGGTGACCAGTCGGGTGATCAGCCCGCAGTACCTCGTCTGGCTGCTCGGTCTCGCCGCCGTGTGCCTGACCTCCCGGCACACCTCCCAGCGCCCGGTGGCGGTGCTGATCCTCGCGGCGACCGCGCTGAGCAGCCTGGTGTTCCCGGTGTTCTACGGCGAGGTGACCGGCGGAAGCTGGGCCGGGGGTCTGCTGGCGCTGGCCCGCGTCGGACTGCTGGTGGCCGCCGCCGTGTGGTCCTTCGTCCGGCTGTGGCGCTCCACGCGCCCGGCGCCCCGGCCGGCCGTGCCGACGCCCGCCCCCGCGACGGCCCCGGCGCTCGCCCCGGCCGAACCGCGAGCCGGTTCCGACGACCGTCTTCCGGAACGACCGCTGAGCATCTCTTAACAGGGTATTACTGGTATTCCTCCCGCTTCCGGCCCATGGACCTCATGCCTCCAGCACCGCAGGACCCGCATCCCGCGCCCGGGGTCGCCGTCGTCGTCATCGGGTACGACGACGCCGCCCATGTGGCCGACGCCGTGCGCTCGGCGCTCCGTCAGGGGCCCGCCGTCGGTGAGGTGATCGCCGTGGACGACTGCTCCACGGACGGCAGCGCCGAACTGCTGGAGCGGCTGGCCGCCCACGACCCCCGGCTGCGCGTCGTGCGCCGGAGCACCAACAGCGGCGGCTGCGGCACCCCGCGCAACACCGGGATCGACGCGGTGACGCTGCCGTACGTGATGTTCCTGGACAGCGACGACCTACTGCCGAGCGGCGCGGTGGACGCGCTGCTGCGGGCCGCGGTCGACGCGGACGCCGAGGTGGCGGCCGGGCTGTGCGTGCGCCGGGAGCTGCCCTCGGGGCGCGAGCACCCGTGGCACCCCGCCCTCTACGCGGCGCCCGCCGTGCTCGCGAGCCCCGACGAGCGCCCCCGGCTGGTCGAGGACACGCTGTGCGTCAACAAGCTGTACCGGACCTCGTTCCTGCGCGAGCACGGCATCCGCTTCCCCGAGGGCCGCTTCCTCTACGAGGACTTCGTCTTCACCGCACGGGTGCTGGCCGTCGCACCGCGCGTCGCGCTCGTCCCGGACCGGGTCTACACGTGGCACGTGCGCCGGTCCGCCGACCGCCTCTCGCTCTCCCTGGACCGGGACGGCATCGACAACTGGCGCTCCCGCACCCGGGCCTGCGCCCAGGCGGACGAGATCCTGCTGCGGGCGGGCCGGGAGACACTGGCGCGGGCGGCCCGGGCGAAGTTCCTCGACTATGAACTGCGCATGTACGTACGCGACTTGGGCTTGCGCAGCGCGGAGTACCGGCGCGCCTGGTGGGAGCACACCCGGGAGTTCCTCGGGCGCTACGACGACGCCGACTGGGAGTCGGACCCCGCGGCGCCGGGCCCGCTGACCGGCCGGGTGATCATGGCGTGCCCGGAGCCCGCCGAGCTGCCCCGGCTGCGGGAGCTGGCCGCGCGTCCGGCCCGCCTCCTGCCGCCGTACGCCCGCGCCGCCGACGGCACGCCGGTCTGGTCGGCCGCGCTGCCGCAGGTGAGCCTGGCCCCGCTGCTGACCCGCCCGGCGAGCGCGCTCCCCGTCATGGTGGACGCCGAACTCCTGGTCCGGGTGCGCGCGTCGCGGCTGCGGCTGCGCCTGCACGAGCTGTACGGCAGGGTCGCCGAGGCGGAGCCGCTCGCGGTGACCGTGGAGTGGCGCTTCCGCGCGACAGGCCGGAGCGCGCGGCGCGCCACGGTCCCGTTCGCCCCCACGGCCCCCGGCCTGTGGACCGCCGAGGCCCCGGTGGACCTCACCGGCCTGGGGTCGGGCATCTGGGACCTCTGTCTGACCCTGCTCTTCAAGGACGGCACCAGCCGGGAGGCCACGGCCCACGCCCGCGACGGCTCCCCGCGTCTGCGCCGCCGCGCCCTGCCCGACCCGCACCACCTGCTGCTCCTGGCCCACCCCTACGCCACCCACTCCGGCGCGCTGGCGCTCCGCGTGGCCACGGGTCCTGCGGGGGCGGCGCGGGTGGCCAGGGGCAGGCTGCGGCGCCTGCTGCGCTGACCGTCCGGCCCGTGGCGCGTCCTCAGAGCGCCTTGAGCGCCCCGGCCGTCGCCCGCGCCAGGCTCGCCAGGTAGTCCTTGGGCAGCTTCGGCGTACGGATGACCACCGCGCGCCAGTACAGCGGCCCGGAGATCAGGTCCAGGGCCAGGTCGGGGTCGATGCCCGGACCGGCCTCGCCGCGCGCCTCCGCCGCCGCGAGAATCCGGCTCGCGACGCTCTCCTGGCTGTCCCGCAGGGCCTTCTGGAAGGCCTCGGCCATCTCGGGATTGCGGGCCGCCTCGGCCTGGAGGTCGGGGATGATCTGCGAGACCACGGGGTGGCGCAGCGCGCGCGAGGTGACCTCGTACAGGAGCCGGAGGTCGCCCTCCAGGGAGCCGGTGTCCGGGGCCGGGAGGCCCAGGACGGCCATCGCGGAGACCACGTCGAGCACCAGGTGCAGCTTGGAGCGCCAGCGCCGGTACACCGCCGTCTTGCCGACTCCGGCCCGCCGGGCGATGCCCTCGATGGACATGCGCGCGTACCCGACGGACGCCAGTTCCTCGAAGACGGCCGCCCGGATGGCCTCGGTCACGTCCTCCCGGAGCACCGCGGCCCCGGCCGGAGCCCGGCGGCGCGGCCGCGCCGGGGGTTCGTCGGCGTTGGTCGTCATGCGCCCAGCATAGGGCGTGACGACGAAACGGTTGCGTTGCGACGTCGATTGGCCCTACTCTCACGATGCGACGATACGGTCCCGTTCCGACGTAAGAGAATGTAAAGAAAAGCGTTCGGACACGCCGGGCGACGACCACTCCCGGCGCGGCCGGGCGAGCGCACACCCCCCTCCCCCCGAGCGAAAGCAGCGGATGTGAGCCAGGTCCTCGACACACCGCCCCCGACCCGGTCCCCGGCCGACGACACCGACCTCGCGGCCCTGGCCGCCCGGTACGGCCTCACGGTCAGCGGCGCCCGCCCCTCCGTCCCGGCCTACGTCCGGCAGCTGTGGGCCCGGCGCCACTTCATCACCGCGTTCGCCACCGCCAAGCTCACCGCCCAGTACAGCCAGGCGAAGCTCGGCCAGGTCTGGCAGGTGATGACCCCCCTGCTGAACGCGGCGGTCTACTACTTCATCTTCGGCGTGCTGCTCGGCACCAAGCACGGTGTCTCGAACTACATCGCGTTCCTGGTCACGGGCGTGTTCGTGTGGACGTTCACGCAGAACTCGATCATGGCGGGCACCCGGGCCATCTCCGGCAACCTCGGCCTGGTCCGCGCCCTGCACTTCCCGCGCGCCACCCTGCCGATCTCGTTCTGCCTCCAGCAGCTCCAGCAGCTGCTGTTCTCCATGGCCGCGCTGCTCGCCATCCTGCTCTGCGCGGGTGTGCCGGTCTCGCTGTCCTGGCTGCTCGCGCTCCCCGCGCTGTTCCTCCAGTTCACGTTCAACACGGGCGTGGCGATGATCATGGCCCGGCTCGGCGCCAAGACCCCGGACATCGCCCAACTGATGCCGTTCATCCTGCGGACCTGGATGTACGTCTCCGGCGTGATGTGGAGCATCGACCAGCTCACCAAGGGCGACCACCTGCCGCCGATCGTGACGCTGATGCTCCAGACCAACCCGTCCGCCGTCTACATCGACCTCATGCGGTTCGCGCTGATCGACAGCTTCCACGCGAACCAGCTCCCGCCGCACGTGTGGGCGGCGGCCACCGGCTGGGCCGTGCTGGCCGGGGTCGGCGGCTTCATCTACTTCTGGAAGGCTGAGGAGACCTACGGCCGTGGCTGAGCAGACCTCCGCGCACAGCGAGAAGACCCCCACCGTCATCGCCGACCGGGTGGACATCGTCTACCGGATCAACGGCACCGGCGCGGGCCGCGGCTCCGCCACCGCCGCCCTCAACCGCATCGTGCGCCGCAAGCAGGCCGAGAAGGCCGCCGGGGTGCGCCGCGTCCACGCGGTCAAGAACGTGTCCTTCGTCGCCTACAAGGGCGAGGCCATCGGCCTGATCGGCACCAACGGCTCCGGCAAGTCCACCCTCCTCAAGGCGGTCGCGGGCCTGCTTCCCACGGAGAACGGCCGTATCTACACCAACGGCCAGCCCTCCCTCCTCGGCGTCAACGCGGCCCTGATGAACGACCTGACCGGCGAGCGCAACGTCCACCTCGGCGGCCTCGCGATGGGCATGTCGCGCGAGCAGATCCGCGAGCGCTACGAGGACATCGTCGACTTCTCCGGGATCAACGAGAAGGGCGACTTCATCACCCTGCCGATGCGGACGTACTCCTCCGGCATGTCCGCCCGGCTGCGCTTCTCCATCGCCGCCGCCAAGGACCACGACGTGCTGCTGATCGACGAGGCCCTGGCCACCGGCGACCGCAAGTTCCAGAAGCGCTCCGAGGAACGCATCCGCGAGCTGCGCAAGGAGGCCGGCACCGTCTTCCTGGTCAGCCACAGCAACAACTCGATCCGCGACACCTGCGAGCGGGTGCTCTGGCTGGAGCGCGGCGAGCTGCGCATGGACGGCCCCACCGAGGACGTACTCGCGGAGTACGAGGCCTTCACCGGCGACGGGAAGGCGGCCGCGCCCGCTCCGGCGAAACCATAGGCACCGAAAAGCCGTCTTCCGGGGTAAGACGGGGGTAGACGCCATGTGTCACGCCTTCGTCACCCTGATCGCGATTATCTGTTTCATCGCTCCGATGACAGTATGTTATGAAAGGTGAACTCTCCGAGACGACGAGCCGAAGGAGCCTTTCCCGATGCCTCACCTCAGCCTGATCGTCTACGGGCCGAACACCCAGGGGCATCTGACCGAGCTGCTCGACTCGCTGGCGACCCACCCGCTCCCGGACGCCGAGGTGATCGTCGCCGCCGTCGGTGACTGGGCGCGGGAGACCGCCGAGGGCCACACCCCCGAGACCGTCACCGTGCCGCTGCCCGAGGGCACCTCCGACGCGGCGGCCCGGGCGGCGGGGGCCGCGCGGGCCCGCGGCCGCTGGCTGCACTTCGTGCACGCCAAGGACGGCATGCCCGCCGGGACGCCCCGGCTGGTCGCCGAGCGGACCGCCGAACTCGACCGGGGCGACGAGCCCGCGGACGTCCTGCTCCTCGACCACATCACCACCACCTGGCGCACCACCGGCGCCCCCTCCCGCGACGGCCGCGCCCTGGCCGTCGCGGGGCGCTCCGTCCTCACCCTGGACGAGAACCCGGGCCTGCTGCGCCTGGCCCCCCTGCTCGGCACCCGCGTGATCGGCACCGCCTTCTGGCGGGCCCACGAGGCCGAGCTGACCGCCGACGACGAGGCCCACGTCGCCCATACGGCCCTGCTCCGCGCGCGCCGCGTCGCCTGCCTCGACCAGGTGGCGTACGAGAACCGGGAGCTGCGCCCGGAGAGCCTGCCCCCGCTCTCCCCCGGGTCCCGGCTCGCGCTGGTCGACCGCTACGAGTCACTGCTCCCGCTCACCGAGGGCCGCCGCGCCGCCCGCGCGGTGCTCTACGACCTGATGGTCCGCGACCTGCTGCGCACCTTCGCCCGTGAGGACATGCCCGACCCCGTCGCGCGTGCCTTCTTCGCCCGCGCCTCCCGCGCCGCCGTCCGCTGGCGCCCCGAGGGCCACCGGCGCCCCGGCGGTCTTGAGGGCGTACGGCACACGCTGCTGGAAGAGGGCGCCTACACGCGCTACCGCGCCTTCCAGGCCGCCAACCGCGTCCGCCGCACCGCCAGGAAGACCGTGCGCGCCCGCAAGCGCCAGGCGGGCGCCAAGCTCCGCGACCACTCCTACCGCAGGGCGCTCGCCCGCCCGGTCGACCCCGGCCTGGCCGTCTTCTCCGCCTACTGGGACCGGGGCGTGGCCTGCAACCCGGCCGCGATCGCCGCGAAGCTCGCCGAACTCGCCCCGCACATCCGCCCGGTGTGGGTGGTGAGCAAGGACAACGAGGCGCTGCTGCCCGCCGGCACCGACCATGTGATCCCCGGGACCCGCCGCTACTGGGAGACGCTGGCCACCGCCAAGTACCTGGTCAACAACGTCAACTTCCCCAACGCGGTGGTCAAGCGGCCCGACTCGGTCCACCTCCAGACCCACCACGGCACCCCGCTCAAGCGCATGGGCCTGGACCAGCGCGAGCACCCGGCCGCCGCCCAGGGCCTGGACTTCGCCGCCCTGCTGAACCGGATCGACCGGTGGGACTACAGCGTCAGCGCCAACACCCACTCCACCCGCATGTGGGAGCGCGCCTACCCGGCCCGCTACACGTCGCTGGACCACGGCTATCCGCGCAACGACGTCTACTACACCGCCACCGCCGCCGACGTGCGCGCCGCCCGCGAACGCCTCGGCATCCCGCCCGGCCGCACCGCCGTCCTCTACGCCCCCACCCACCGCGACTACGAGGCCGGTTTCACCCCCCGCCTCGACCTCGCCACCCTGGCCGACCGGCTCGGCGAGGACACCGTCCTGCTGGTGCGCGCCCACTACTTCTACGGCGGCGCCGCCTCCCCGCTGAGCGGTCTGCGCCGCTCCGGCCGGATCATCGACGTCTCCACCTACGACCCGGTCGAGGAGCTGTGCCTCGCGGCGGACGCGCTGGTCACCGACTACTCGTCGATCATGTTCGACTACGCCAACCTGGACCGCCCGATCGTCGTCTACGCCGACGACTGGGAGACCTACCGCACCACGCGCGGCGTCTACTTCGACCTGCTGGCCGAAGCCCCGGGACACGTCGCCCGCACCCAGGAGGAGCTGACCGAGATCCTCGCCTCGGGCGCCTGGCGCGACGAGAACGCGGCGAAGGCGCGGACGGCCTTCCGGCGCCGGTTCTGCGAGTTCGACGACGGCCGCGCCGCCGAACGGGTCGTACGCCGGGTGTTCCTCGGGGAGCCCGAGGAGGCCCTGCCCGCCGTGCTCCCGCTGGAGGAACGCACCCCCGCCCCGACCCCCGAGGAGGCCCGGCGATGACGACCCCCGATGTCACGGTCACCGTCATCAGCTACAACGACGCGGCCCGGCTGCCCCGCGCGGTGGCCTCCCTGCGCGCCCAGACCCACCGGAACATCGAGATCGTCATCAGCGACGACCACTCCACCGACGACACCCCCGAGGTGGCCCGCCGGCTCGCGGCCGAGGACCCCCGCATCCGTTACCTGCGGCTGCCCGAGAACAGCGGCGGATGCAGCGCCCCGCGCAACCGGGCCATCGACATCGCCCGTGCCCCGTATCTGATGTTCCTCGACAGCGACGACGAACTCCCGCCCCGCGCGGTCGAGTCGCTCCTCGCCGCGCACCGCGAACGCGAGGTCGACTTCACCATGGGCGCGGTGACCCGGGTCCGCGTGGACACCGGCCGGCGCACCACGTGGATGCCCCACCTGGTCGCCGAGCACCGCACCCTGGACGGCATCGCCGCCGACCCCCGGCTGTTCTTCGAGCACCTGTCGACCAGCAAGATGTACGCCCGCGCCTTCCTCGACCGGCACGGCCTGCGCTTCCCCGAGGGCATCCACTACGAGGACCAGCTCTTCTCCGCGCAGGCGTACTGCCTGGCCGAGGCGTTCACGATCATCCCGGACCCGGTCTACACCTGGTACATCGAGCCCTACGCGGCCGCCGCCTCCGCCTCCATCTCCAACCAGCGGCACAAGATCTCCAACGTGGCCGACCGGGTGCACGTCCAGCGCCTGATCGACGACTTCCTGGTGGCGAGCGGGCACGCGGGGCTGCGCGAGGACAAGGACTACAAGTTCCTCAAGCACGACTTCCGGATGTACGCGGGCGACCTGCCCTACCGCGACACCGAGTGGCTGTCCGCGTTCGCCGAAATCATGAACCCGTACCTGGACAGCCTCGCCGACGGCGCCTTCGTACGGCTCCCCCGGCCCGAGCGGGTCGTCCTGGAACTGCTGCGCGAAGGACGCCCGGACGACCTGCGGCTCGCCGCGCGCGGCCTCGGCCGACCGGTGGCGCCGAGGAAGGTCACCGGCGACGGCACGGGCACCTACTGGGGCGGCGCGGTGCCGTCCTCCACGCGGGGGCGGCGCGAGCTGGACGTGTCCGACCTGGAGCTGGAGACCCGGCCTTTCCCCAGCGCGTACTTCCGGCACGAGATCACCGAGCTGACCCCCGGCCCCGGCGCGACGCTCACCCTCGCCGTGCGCACCTACGACCCCGGGCTGCGGCTCCCCGTCGGGCCGCAGCGCGCGGGGCTGTTGCTGACGCCGGGCAAGCGGCGGATGACGGTGCCGTTCCGGCTCGATCCGGTGCGGCCGGGTGTCTTCGAGGGACGGGTGCGGGTGGATCTCGGCGGGGCCCAGCTGCCGTTGCAGGGGTTCGCGGGGACGCGGCATCCGGTGATCCGGCTTCAGCAGCAGGGGCTGAGCCATGAGGGAGTGCTGCTCGCGCCGCTGGAGTTCCCCTCGCTGACGGCCCGGGTGGAGTACCGGTCGGGTACGGCGCCGCACGAGGTGGTCGTGGAGCCGGAGGGGCGGGGGGCCGGTCGGTTGCAGGTGCGGTGGCGTCCGGTGGGGGCGGCGTTGCTTCTGCGGAGGGTGGTGCGGCGGGTTGATCATCCCCGGGTGCGGGGGGCTGCGCGGCTTGTGGCGAGTGTGCTGCGGTAGTTCTCGGGGTGCGGGTGCGAGGTGCGTTTTCGGGTGCGGGTGCGTTGTGGCTGGTCGCGCAGTTCCCCGCGCCCCTTAAAAGCCTGTAGCTGACCTTGGCTTCAATGCTCGACCTTGTAGAGGACCTGGCCCCCCGGGCCTCGCTTCACCTCTCTCAGCCATGGTTCCGCCGTTGACTTCGAGCCGATCACCCAGCGGACTCCGTACCGGCGGGCTATGGCGCGGCGGGTCGCGGAGTCGGTGGTGGGGGCGTAGTAGCGGGTGACCGCCTCGTTGCGGCCGGTTTCGTCCGGGAGGAAGAAGTCGGGGTAGCCGGGGGCCACGGTGTAGGGGCCGTAGGCGGGGATCTGGCGGGACGGGGTGGTGCGGGCCATGACCACGTCGCCGTAGCGGACCCAGGGGGTGATCCAGTGGTAACCGACCCACGGGGTGCGGTACTTGGCGGCGATGGGAGCGGGGAGGTGGTTCCGGTCGATCACATAGCCGAGCGTGCCCGCCTGGGCCCACGCGCCGACCGCGAGGGCGATGCCCAGCAGGCAGGCCCAGAGCAGCCGTAGCCCCCGGCGTGACGCCGACACGGTCTCCAGCGCGGCCGCGAGCTGGGCCGGGATCAGGGCGGCGGGCAGGGCGCGGCCCCAGGAGTAGTGGCCGGTGAGGCCGCCCGCCGCGAAGAGCAGCGCGCCGAGGGTGAAGAAGACGACCAGGACGTCCCGGTGGTCGCGGCGCCAACGGAACACCAGGGCCACCACGCCCAGCAGGACCAGGCCGAAGCGGGGCAGCAGGTCGCTGTAGAGGGGGCGGTGGATCGCCTCCAGGTCGGCGCCCGCGCCGAAGAGGGCGAAGAAGTCGTAGTACGGCCAGAGCGCCAGCAACAGGATGCCCGCCGCCAGGGCCGCGGCGAGGCGGAGCAGGGTCGCGCGGGCGGGGCGGGCCGCGATGACCACGGCGAGGGCGCCGAGGGAGGCGACCACGCCGGAGAACTGGTGGCACAGCAGGATCAGCGCCCAGAGGAGGCCGAGGGCCGGCCACGTCGGCCAACCGGTGTCGGTGCGCAGCGCTTTCGTGAGCCAGGCCCAGAAGTGGAAGGAGAGCCCGAGCGCGAGCACGCTGGGGTACGACACCGTCAGGGCCAGGGAGTTGAGGCCGAGGAAGCCGCTCCAGTTGAAGACGTCCGGGCCCCACAGGAAGACCACGCAGAGGAGCGCGAGCGCGGGGGCGGCGCGGTGGGCGCTCAGGGTGCGGACGTAGCGCCAGACGCCGGTGAGGAGCAGCGCGAGCCCGATGAGGGCGCCGATCCGGAGCACCACGAAGACCGAGAGGCCGGTGACGCGGGCCAGCAGGCCGAGCAGCAGCATCCACGGCGAGTAGTAGGGGCTCGGGGTGTCGGCGTCGACCAGCGGGTTGCCCGGGTCGAGCAGGCTGTGCCGCAGCCGCTGCACGGTGGCCGCGTGCATCCCGAGGTCCCCGGCCCAGGGCAGCCGGACGATCACCAGGAGCATCAGCACGAGGACGAGCGCGGCGGCGGCCCAGGGCAGGGCGCGGCCGGCGCTCGCCGCGCTAGGCGGGGCGGCGCGCATCGGGCCGGGCCTCGGTGCGGTTCAAGGTCACAGGCACAGGCCAGACCCTATCCGAAGGGGACGGAGCAGCAGGAAACGGTAAATCCACCACCGCCTTTTCCCTGAGCGAGGGCAAGAACACGGGTGCCCCGGAACCGTTTCTCCGGTCCCGGGGCACCCTGTGTCTCCGCGCGTCAGGAGTGCGTGCGCAGCAGCGTCCGCATCGTCCGCATCGCCACCGAGAGGTTGGCGAGGTCGAAGGCGTCCGAGCCGCGGATCTCCTCCAGGGTGGCGCGCGCCCGGCTCAGGATCGGCGCGTTCTTCTCCTCCCAGGCCTTGAACCGCTGCTCGGGCGTCGAGGTGCCGTTGCCCACCGCGAGCACGTCCGCCGTGAGGGCGGCGTGGGCCGCGTAGAGGTCCTCACGGATGGAGGCGCGGGCCATGGACTGCCAGCGGTCGGCGCGGGGCAGCTCGATGATGCGGTCCATGAGCTGCGTGATGTGCAGCCGGTCCCCGAGGTCGTAGTAGACCTCGGCCACGTCGAGCGGCTCCTTGCCCATGCGGTCGGCCACCGAGACGATGTCCAGCGCCGGGAAGGCGGAGGAGAACCCGGCGACACGCGTGGCGAGTTCGTCCGGGACACCGGCCGCGCACAGCTCGTCGTACACGTGCTGGTACCACTCCAGGTCCGCGCCGCGCAGCAGCTTCGGCAGCTGCTGCCAGACCTGCTCGACGCGCGCCGCGAAGAACTCGACGGTCTCGGCGAGCTGGAGCGGCTGCGGCCGGTTGTTGAGCAGCCAGCGGGTGCCGCGCTCGACCAGTCGGCGCGAGTGCAGCCGGATCCGGGTCTGGACGGCCGCGTCGACCTTGTTGTCCAGCTCCTCCACCGCGTCCCACACCGGCGCCGAGCAGAAGATCGCGCGGGCCGCGGTCTGGGCGCGGACGATCTCCTCCAGGGAGGCCCCGGTCTCCTCGCGCAGCCGGTGCAGATAGGTCGTACCGCCCGTGTTCACCGTGTCGTTGACCAGCACGGTCGTGGTGATCTCGCGGCGCAGCGGGTGGCTGTCGACCGCCTCGGCGAACCGCTCGCGCAGCGCCGACGGGAAGTAGGCGTGCAGCAGCGTGCGCAGGTGCGGGTCGTCCGGCAGCGAGGTGCGCAGCAGTTCCTCGGCGACCGTGATCTTCGTGTACGCCAGCAGGACGGCGGTCTCGGGGCTGGTGAGGCCCTGGCCCTGGGCCAGCCGCTCGCGGATCTGGCGGTCGGTGGGCAGGAACTCGAGCGCCCGGTCGAGGTGGCCCTCGCGCACCAGGTGGCGGATGAAGCGGGCCTGCGCGTGCAGCATGTCCTTGGACTGCGCGAGGGCGTTGGCCAGCGCGGTGTTCTGCGCGTAGTTGTTGCGCAGGACCAGGGCGCCGACCTCGTCCGTCATCTCCGCCAGCAGCTTGTTGCGCTGCTTGACGGTCATGTCGCCCTCGGTGACCAGGCCGTTGAGCAGGATCTTGATGTTCACCTCGTGGTCGGAGGTGTCCACACCGGCGCTGTTGTCGATCGCGTCGGTGTTGATCCGGCCGCCCTGGAGCGCGAACTCGATGCGGCCGAGCTGGGTCAGGCCCAGGTTGCCGCCCTCGCCGACGACCTTGACGCGCAGGTCGGCGCCGTCAACGCGGATGGCGTCGTTGGCCTTGTCGCCGACTTCCGCGTCGGTCTCCGCCGAGGACTTCACATAGGTGCCGATGCCGCCGTTCCACAGCAGGTCGACCGGCGCCTGGAGGATCGCCTTCATCAGGTCGGCCGGGGTCATCTTGGAGATCTTCTCCTCGATGCCCAGCGCCTCGCGGATGTGGCCGTTGAGCGGGATCGACTTGGCGCTGCGCGGGAAGATCCCGCCGCCCGCCGACAGCAGCGAGGTGTCGTAGTCGGCCCAGCTGGAGCGGGGCAGCTCGAACAGGCGGCGGCGCTCGGCGTAGGAGGTGGCCGCGTCCGGGTTCGGGTCGATGAAGATGTGCCGGTGGTCGAAGGCGGCGACCAGGCGGATGTGCTCGGAGAGCAGCATGCCGTTGCCGAACACGTCACCGGACATGTCGCCGATGCCGACGACCGTGAAGTCCTCGGACTGCGTGTCCACGCCCAGCTCACGGAAGTGCCGCTTCACGGACTCCCAGGCGCCGCGCGCGGTGATGCCCATGCCCTTGTGGTCGTAGCCCGCGCTGCCGCCGGAGGCGAAGGCGTCCCCGAGCCAGAAGTCGTACTCCCCGGCGACGCCGTTGGCGATGTCCGAGAACGTCGCGGTGCCCTTGTCAGCCGCGACGACCAGGTAGGTGTCGTCGCCGTCGTGGCGGACCACGTCGTGCGGCGGGACGACCTCGCCGGCCACCATGTTGTCGGTGATGTCGAGCAGCGCCGAGATGAACGTCTTGTAGCTGGCGATGCCCTCGGCCAGCCACGCGTCCCGGTCCACGGCCGGGTCGGGCAGCTGCTTGGCGACGAAGCCGCCCTTGGCGCCGACCGGCACGATGACGGTGTTCTTCACCATCTGCGCCTTGACCAGGCCGAGGATCTCGGTGCGGAAGTCCTCGCGCCGGTCCGACCAGCGCAGGCCGCCGCGCGCGACCTTGCCGAAGCGCAGGTGCACGCCCTCGACGCGCGGCGAGTACACCCAGATCTCGTACGCCGGGCGCGGCGCGGGCAGGTCCGGGATGGCGCGCGGGTCGAACTTCATGGAGACGTAGTCGTGCGGCTTGCCGCCCTCGGTCTCCTGGAAGAAGTTGGTGCGCAGGGTCGCCTTGATGACGGTCAGGAAGGAGCGCAGGATGCGGTCCTCGTCCAGGCTCGCCACCTGGTCGAGCGCGGCGTCCAGCTCCTCCAGCAGCGCGTCGGTGATCTCCAGCCCTGCGGTCTGCCGGTCCGGGGACATCCGCGCCTCGAAGAGGGAGACAAGGAGCCGGGTGGTGTGGACGTTGTTGCGGAGGGTGTCCTCCATGTAGTCCTGGCTGAAGGTGGAGCCCGCCTGGCGCAGGTACTTGGCGTACGCGCGCAGCACCATCGCCTGCCGCCAGGTCAGCCCGGCGCTCAGGACGAGGGAGTTGAAGCCGTCGTTCTCCGCCTGGCCGGTCCAGGTCGCGGCGAACGCCTCCTGGAACCGCTCGCGGCCGTCCTCGCCAAGGTGGTCGCCGCCGCCCGCGGGCCTGGGCATCCGCAGGCCGAAGTCGTAGACCCAGGCGGTGGTGCGGTCGGCGCGGCGCAGCTCGTACGGGCGCTCGTCCACGACCTCCACGCCGAGCCGGTTGAGGACCGGCAGCACGGCGGAGAGGGAGACCGCGTCGCCCGTGCGGTAGATCTTGAAGCGGCGCTCACCGGGGGCGGCGCCCACCGGCTCGTACAGGCTCAGCGCGAAGTCGTTGCCCTCCTCGCGGTTCAGCCGCTCCAGGTGGACCAGGTCGGCGACGGCCGCGCGGGGGGTGTGATCGGCCTTGTAGCCCTCGGGGAAGGCGTTGCCGTGCTGGTAGCGGCGCAGCAGCTCGGCGGCGCGCTCCTCGCCGCACTCGGCGTTCAGCGCCTCGGTGAAACCGTCCGCCCAGGAGCGGGTGGCCTCGACCAGACGGGCCTCGATGCGCTCCTTGTCGGCGTCCGAGAGCTGGGGCAGCTCCGTGCCCTGCGGAACGCGGACGACGAAGTGCAGCCGGGACAGGATCGACTCGGTGTTCCAGGCGGTGAAGTCGACGCTGGTGCCGCCCAGCTCCTCCTTGAGGATGTCGATGATCCGCAGCCGGACGCCGGTGGTGTAGCGGTCGCGCGGGAGGTAGACGAGGGCCGAGTAGTAGCGGCCGTACTCGTCCTGGCGCAGGTAGAGCCGCAGGCGGCGGCGCTCCTGGAGGTAGAGCACGCTGGTCGCGATGGTCTGGAGCTCGTCGACCGGGGTCTGGAACAGCTCGTCGCGCGGGTAGGTCTCCAGGATCTGGAGCAGGTCGCGGCCGTCGTGGCTGTTGGGCGAGAACCCGGCGCGCTCCAGCACCTCCTCGACCTTGCGGCGGATGACGGGCACCCGGCGCACCGACTCGGTGTACGCGGCGGAGGAGAACAGGCCGAGGAAGCGGCGCTCCCCGATCACGTTGCCCTCGGCGTCGAACTTCTTGACGCCGATGTAGTCCAGGTAGGACGGGCGGTGCACGGTGGCGCGGCTGTTGGCCTTGGTCAGCACGAGCAGGCGGTGCTCGCGGGCCTTGGCGCGGGCGTCGGCCGGGAGCCGCTCGAAGGAGGGGCTGACCGGGTGCTCGTCCTGCTCGGAGTGGTGCGGGTCGGAGCGCAGGATGCCGAGACCGGTGCCAGGCACGGCGCTCAGCGAGTCGTCGCCGCGCAGCTGGTACTCGCGGTAGCCGAGGAAGGTGAAGTGGTCGGCGGCGAGCCAGCGCAGCAGCTCACGGGCCTCCTCGGCCTCGGGTCCCGGCAGGTCGGCGGGGCGGGGCTCGCTCTCCAGGTCGTCCGCGATCCGGATCGCGGTCTCCCGCATCTTCTCCCAGTCCTCGACGGCCTCGCGGACGTCGGACAGGACGCGGAGCAGGTCGGCGGAGATCTGCTTGAGGTCGGCGCGGTCGGTCTCGCGGTCGATCTCGACGTGGATCCAGGACTCGACGTGCGCGTCGTGCGGGAGCTCGGCGCCGGGGGCCGGCTTGGGCAGCACCTCGATGAGCTTGCCGGTCACGTCCCGGCGCACGACGAACTGCGGGTGGATCACGACATGGATGCCGCGGCCCTGGCGGGTCAGCTCATTGGTGACCGAGTCGACCAGGAAGGGCATGTCGTCGGTGACGACCTCCACCACGGTGTGGCTGCACGTCCACCCGTTCTCTTCCACGGTCGGGGTGTGCACCCGCACGTTGGCGGTGCCCTGGGGGCGGTTCTCGGCGAGCCGGTAGTGGGAGAGAGCGGCACCGAAGGCGTCGACCGGGTCGCGGTCGGTGAGGTCTTCCGGGGCCGTGTGCAGGTAGTAGCGCTGGAGGAACGCGAGCACGGACTCGCTGTCGGGGGCCTCGCTCGTGGTCCCGGTCGGTAGGTGCCCCCCGACCGGACTGTTCTCAGCTACCCGGGCGGCCCGATCGAGCAGCTCGGCCTTGGCTTCGTCCAGCTTGGTCTGCATTGTCCTCTGGCTCCTGTCGCGCGCCGTTGCGTGACGTAGAAGGAAGTACGGTCTCTTTCCCTCCGGAATGACGCCACGGCCCGGGGTGTCCGGTCCGTTCCGACGCTATGCCGCGAGGTGAGATGGGCGGGAGGAATTCGGCCATTGTCGACACGTCTGTCGGGTGCGACGCTGCGCCCAGTGCCGACGTGTCCCGTGCCGTTCCCGGCGTCCTGGAGGCCGCGAGGCCCCTGCCGCGCCCGCGAGGACCAGCGACCGCCGCCCGGCCACGGAGGTGCTCCGTGCGAACCGGGCGCAGGGCAGGAGCGATGACGCTCCCGCGAGATATCGCGCTGATCACGCCACAAGGCTATCGCCCCTGACCCCGGGCCCGTCATGAGCCGTATGTGTACAAAACCGGGGGGTGAAGTTTGACGTTCTGCACAGCGCCGTGGGAGCCGGGAGCGGGCTATGCCGCTATTCGGTGCGCCTCTTCGACCGCCTCGGCCAGGGTGTCCACCACCGGCACACCGGCCTCGCGGAGGCTGGCCGGGCCGTGGGAGCCGCCGGTGTAGAGCACGGCCCGCGCGCCCACGTGACGGGCCGCCAGCGCGTCGTCCACCGCGTCGCCGATGACGACGGTGCGCTCCGGCGCCACCAGCTCGTCCAGCGACCTCAGGTGCCGGACCATGTGCTCGGCCTTGGAGCCGCCGGAGGGGCCCGTGCGCCCGTCGATCCGCAGGAAGTGGAACTCGATCCCGAAGCCGCGCACCAGCGGCAGCAGCTCCTCGTGGCCGTACATGCTCAGCAGCGACTGGCTGTTCCCCGCCGAACGCCAGTCGGCGAGCAGGTCGGCCGCGCCCTCGGTCAGGCCGCAGCGGGTGCGCCACTCGGTGTAGTGCCGGTGGAAGGCGCCGTCCATCACGTCCCACTCGGCCTCGGTCGGCAGCCGGCCGAGCAGGCGCTCGTAGAACCTCGGCACCGGGACGCAGTACAGCGCCCGGTAGGTCTCCAGCGTGATCGGCTCAAGACCCAGCTCGGCGAAGGCCGCGTTCGTCGCCCCGATGATCGCGTCGAGGTCGTGGAACAGGGTGCCGTTCCAGTCCCAGACGATGTGCGCGTTCCCCTGCTTCCCCATGTCCGAAACCGTACCCACTCCCACTGACAATCGAGCATCGGCGGGGGATCGTCGCAGGTCAGGCGGGGTCAGGCTGCCTGGCGTACGAGGTTGGGGATCTCCTGCGTGGCGTACCAGAGCAGCTCGTGGTGGTCGGCCGCCTCCACCGCCGCCAGCTCGCGGTCGTCCCCGGCGTCCGCCTCCGCCAGGGCCTCGGCCGCGGCGGCCACGTCCCGCTCGGCGTCCTCGGCGTCGGCGTGCACCGCGGCCGCCTTGGCGAGCGGCACCTCGGCGCGGACCATGACCTCGCCCAGCTCGGACAGCTCCGCGTCGGCGTCCGGGCCCGTCCCGACGGCACGGTCCGGTACGTCGGCGGCGACCACGACCCGGCGCGGGGTGGCCGACCGGTCGGCCGCGAGCAGCCGCAGCGAGGCGAGCGCGGCCTGGCCGAGCGCCGCGTACTCCAGCTCCTCCAGGTCCTCGGAGCCGCACCACTGGCGCAGCTCGGGCGTGACGGCGTAGGCGACGAAGGAGCCGGTGCCCAGCACACCCGTGCGGTACGCCTCGGCGAGCCCGGGAAGGGTCAGGGGTACGTAGACGCGCATTCCGGCCGCTCTTTTCCTGGTCAGAGGCTCTGCTGAGCCTCGCGGGAAGGCCCCTTCGGCCGCCCCCGGAGGGCCTCCAGAATACGTGCGCCCGTCCCCTTTCGGGCGCCCACCCGCACCCCCGAAGGCGTCCACCCCACGCCCCGCCTTCACCCGGAGCCACCCCCGATTCCCGGGCTTTTCTCCCCCACCGTCACCCGGATAAGTGAACCTTCCCGCCCCTCCGCCACGCCCCCCACCTTCCTTGCCGACCCGCCACCCGCCCCCGTACAAGGTCCCCACCACCGAGTTACCGCCCGGTATCAACCCATTCCGAACGGGGACCCCCATGAACAAGGTGATGAGCCGCAAGCCCCACCCCCGCCACCGCCCCCCGAACCGCCAGGACCCCCGCCGCCCGGGAGCGACCCCACCCCGCACCCCACTGCGGCCCCGCCCGCAGGCAACGACGGACCGGGGCAGGCCCACCGGACCACGCACCACGGCTCCCTCGACGTCTCCCTCGACGTCTCCCTCGACGGGCCCCTCGACGGGCCCCTCGACGACGCCCGAGCCGCGCAGGGCGCCCCGCCGAGGGGCGACGGGGCCGGTGGTCACGGCACCCCGCCCGCACGCCACAGCGGCCCCCACAGCCACCACCGCGCCCCGCACAGCCCCGACGCACCACCCCCTTCCCCCGGCCACCCCCCAGCCCCGCCCCACCGACCTCTTCGCCGACCGGCTCGTCGCCGTCCTCAGCGGGCAGCGCCCCGTGCACTGGATGCTTCGGCACACCGCCGGGCAGGCGTACGACGATCTCGCGCGGCTCGCCGAGCGGAATCCGCTGCGCGCGCCCGGGGTCCGGCCGGTCGTCAGCGATCTCGGGTACTTCGTGCCCAGGGACGGCGCGCTGGAGGTGTTCGCGCGGGTCGCCGCCGGGGACCGGCTGCGGGCGCTCGCCTTCCGGCTGGAGCGGGGGCGGGATCTGCGCTGGCGCTGCACCGCGGTGGAACTGGCGGGTTCGCGGCCCCCGCGCGAGGAGACCGGCTGAGCCCTGGATACGACGAGGAGACCCCAAGGCCCCGGACACGACGAGGAGACCGCCTGAGCCCCGGACACGGCAAAGGGCCGGACCCCTCACGAAGAGGGACCCGGCCCGGAGTCAGCCGCGAAGGCCCGCCACGGAGAACCGCTAGAGCCCGCCGCGGGCGACCGTCACTTCTTGCGGCGACCGCGGCTCTTCGCCTGCTTGCGGCGCTCCGCGCGCGTGAGGCCGTCGGCCTCGGAGCGCACCGGCTCGTCGTCCTCGAGGTCGCGCTCGATCACGCCGCCCTCGCCGTCCACCGTGGGCGCGGAGAAGTGCAGCTCGCGCCGCTGCGGAACGTCGAGGCCCTTGGCCCGGATCTCCGGCCGGCCACCCGCGGGAACCTGCGCGGGCACGATGTCCTGGCCGCCCGCGCCGACCGGCTGGGCGTCCTCGACCGGAACCTCCTCGACCTGCTGCTCGACCTGGACCTCCAGGTTGAACAGATAGCCGACGGACTCCTCCTTGATGCCCTCCATCATGGCGGTGAACATGTCGAAGCCCTCGCGCTGGTACTCGACCAGCGGGTCCTTCTGGGCCATCGCGCGCAGGCCGATGCCCTCCTGGAGGTAGTCCATCTCGTAGAGGTGCTCGCGCCACTTGCGGTCCAGGACCGACAGCACGACCCGCCGCTCCAGCTCACGCATGATCTCGGAGCCGAGCTGGTCCTCACGCGCCTCGTACTGCGCGCGGATGTCGTCCTTGATGGACTCGGAGATGAACTCGGCGGTCAGACCGGCCCGGTCGCCCGCCTCGTCCTCCAGCTCCTCGATGGTGACCTTCGCCGGGTAGAGCTGCCGGAAGGCGCCCCACAGCCGGTCCAGGTCCCAGTCCTCGGGGAAGCCGTCGGCGGTCTCGGCGGCGATGTACGCGTCGATCGTGTCGTCCATGAAGTGCTGCACCTGCTCCTGCAGGTCCTCGCCCTCCAGGACGCGGCGGCGCTCGCCGTAGATGACCTCGCGCTGCCGGTTGAGCACCTCGTCGTACTTCAGGACGTTCTTACGGGTCTCGAAGTTCTGCTGCTCGACCTGCGACTGCGCGGACGCGATGGCGCGGGTCACCATCTTGTTCTCGATCGGCACGTCGTCCGGGACGTTCGCCATCGCCATGACGCGCTCGACCATGGCGGCCTTGAACAGGCGCATCAGGTCGTCACCGAGGGAGAGGTAGAACCGGGACTCGCCGGGGTCGCCCTGACGGCCGGAACGGCCGCGCAGCTGGTTGTCGATACGGCGCGACTCGTGCCGCTCGGTGCCGAGCACGTAGAGGCCGCCGCTGCGCTCGACCTCGTCCTTCTCGGCCTTGACCGCCTGCTCGGCGCGGCCCAGCGCGGCGGGCAGCGCGGCCGCCCACTCCTCGATGTGCTCCTCGGGGTCCAGGCCGATCTGGCGCAGCTCCGCCTCGGCGAGGTCCTCGGGGTTGCCGCCGAGCTTGATGTCCGTACCACGCCCTGCCATGTTCGTGGCGACCGTGACGGCGCCCCTGCGGCCCGCCTGGGCGACGATCGACGCCTCACGCTCGTGGTGCTTGGCGTTCAGCACCTCGTGCTGGATGCCGCGCTTGCTGAGCTGCTGCGAGAGGTACTCCGACTTCTCGACGGACGTGGTGCCGACGAGGATCGGCTGGCCCTTCTCGTGCTTCTCGGCGATGTCGTCGACGACCGCCTCGAACTTGGCGACCTCGGTGCGGTAGATCAGGTCGGACTGGTCCTTGCGGACGAGCGCCCGGTTGGTCGGGATGGGCACCACGCCGAGCTTGTAGATCTGGTGGAACTCGGCGGCCTCGGTCATCGCCGTACCGGTCATGCCGGAGAGCTTGTTGTAGAGGCGGAAGAAGTTCTGCAGGGTGATCGTGGCGAGGGTCTGGTTCTCGTCCTTGATGTCCACCCCTTCCTTCGCCTCGATCGCCTGGTGCATGCCCTCGTTGTAGCGGCGGCCGGCGAGGATACGGCCGGTGTGCTCGTCGACGATCATGACCTCGCCGTCGATGACGACGTAGTCCTTGTCCTTCTTGAACAGTTCCTTCGCCTTGATGGCGTTGTTCAGGTAGCCGACGAGGGGGGTGTTCACCGACTCGTAGAGGTTGTCGATGCCCAGCCAGTCCTCGACCTTGGAGACACCGGCCTCATGGATCGCGACGGTGCGCTTCTTCTCGTCGACGTCGTAGTCGCCGGTCTCCTCGAGGCCCTTGAGCGGGTTGCCGGGCTCGCCGCGCTTGAGGCGGGTGACCAGCTTCGCGAAGTCGCCGTACCACTTGGTGGCCTGGTCGGCCGGGCCGGAGATGATCAGCGGCGTACGGGCCTCGTCGATGAGGATCGAGTCCACCTCGTCGACGATGGCGAAGTTGTGGCCGCGCTGCACCAACTCGTCCTGCGCCCACGCCATGTTGTCGCGCAGGTAGTCGAAGCCGAACTCGTTGTTCGTGCCGTAGGTGATGTCGCACGCGTACTGCTCGCGGCGCTGGGCCGGGGTCATGTTGGCGAGGATGCAGCCGACTTCGAGACCCAGGAAGCGGTGGACGCGGCCCATCATCTCGGAGTCGCGCTCGGCCAGGTAGTCGTTGACCGTGATGAGGTGGACGCCGTCTCCGGAGAGCGCGTTCAGATACGCGGGCAGGGTGCCGACGAGGGTCTTGCCCTCACCGGTCTTCATCTCGGCCACGTAGCCGAGGTGGAGCGCGGCGCCGCCCATCATCTGGACGTCGTAGTGCCGCTGGCCGAGGACGCGCTTGGCGGCCTCGCGAACGGTGGCGAATGCCTCGGGGAGCAGGTCGTCCAGGCTCTCACCGTCGGCGTACCGCTGCTTGTACTCGTCGGTGAGGGCCCGCAGCTCGGCGTCGGAGAGGTCAACGAAATCCTCTTCGATGGAGTTGACCTGGTCCGCGATGCGGTGCAGCTTGCGCAGGATCTTGCCTTCGCCTGCACGCATGATCTTCGAGAGGACGGACACGGGGGGTGGTCTCCTTGCCGGTCGGGCCTGGGACGGTCTGTTTTCCATGTGACTTGCTGAGCAACGGCCATCGTATGCGAGGACCCCGGCGCGCCGGGAGGGCCTGGCGACCCGGTGCGCGCCTCACTGTGGACAACGGACGAGCACGGCGGATAGTGCCGCGCCGGATCGGGGATGTGCGCGAATCGTGACCGGCTGCTCACGCACCGCGAAAAGCCGTGGCGGCGCGGGTGCGATGCCCCGCAGAATCGGGCGATGGACCCCGTCACCCTGACCACCGACCGCCTCCGGATGCGCGCCGTCGGCCCGGCCGACACGGACGCGGTGTACGCCGCCGCCCAGGACCCGGAGTCCCAGCGCTGGATCTCGTCCTTTCCCTCTCCTTACCTGCGCGAGCACGCCGAGGCGTTCATCGGGGTGGCGGCCCGGGGCTGGGCGGACGACTCGGAGTACCACTTCGGCCTGTTCCTGCCCGACGGCGCGCTGGCGGGGATGCTGGGCGTGATGCGGCGCGGGCCGGGCGCCGCCGAGGTCGGCTTCTGGGCCACCCGTGAGCACCGCGGCCGGGGATACGTCACCGAGGCCGCGCTCGCCGCGGCCCGCTGGGCCTTCGCCCACCTGTCCGTGGACCGCCTGGAGTGGCGCGCCGAGGTCGGCAACCTGCCCTCCCGCGCGGTGGCCGAACGCGTCGGCTTCACCATGGAGGGCACGCTGCGCGCGGCCGTCGCACACCGGGGCGTACGGCGTGACTCCTGGGTCGGCTCGCTGCTCCCCTCCGACCTCGGACTGACCCCGACCGCTCCGTACCTGGCCGCGCCGGATCGCGCTGCGACCACCTGACCTGCGGGAAGCCCCGGCCGGGCGGCCGCTGTCAGTGCCACCCTCTATCGTCGGCGACCATGACGACCCTGCCGCGCCCCGTTACCACCCTCACCGCGGACGACGCCCGCCGTATCGCCCTGCGGGCCCAGGGACTGCTGGGAGCGCCCGACCGGCGGGCCGGGGTGCGCGGGGTGCTGCGACATCTGGGCGCGGTCCAGCTCGACACCATCTCCGTGCTCGCCCGCTCCCATGAACTGGTGCCGTACGCCCGCCTCGGCGCCGTCGGCCGCCAGGCCGTGGAGTCGGCCTACTGGCAGGACACCCGCGCCTTCGAGTACTGGTCGCACGCCGCCTGCGTCCTGCCCATCGAGGAATGGCCCCACTTCGCCTTCCGCCGCCGCGCCTACCGCTCCCGCCCGCACTGGAACCACCAGCTGCCCGAGGGCGCCTACGACCAGGTGATCAAGCAGCTCCGGGCCGAGGGCCCGCTCACCGCCACCGAGTTGGGCGGCGCGAAGCGCACCAGCGAGTGGTGGGACTGGTCCGGCACCAAGGTCGCCGTCGAGCGCGCCCTGATGTACGGCGAGGTGGTGTGCGTCGAGCGGCGCGGCTGGAAGCGGGTGTACGACCTCGCCGAGCGCGCCATCCCGGACGCCCTGCTCCACGACGAGCTGGACGACGCCGAGTGCCTGCGCCGTCTGGTCCGGCTGGCCGGTGAGTCGCTGGGCGTCGGCACGCGCGCGGACATCGCCGACTACCACCGCCTCAAGGGCGAGCAGGTGGACGCGGTGATCGCCGACTCGGGTCTGGTGCCGGTCGAGGTCGAGGGCTGGGCCAAGCCCGCCTGGGCGGACCCGGCGGCCCTCGCCACCGCGCCGCGCGGCCGCCACCGCACGACGCTGCTCTCGCCGTTCGACTCGCTGATCTGGGAACGGGCCCGCACGGAGCGCCTGTTCGGCTTCACCCACCGCCTGGAGGCGTACGTACCCAAGCAGAAGCGGGTCCACGGCTACTTCGCGATGCCGGTGCTCTCCGGCGGCCGGCTGGTCGGCCGGGTGGACCCCGCGCGCGAGGGGCGCACCCTGGTGGCCCGGCAGGTCACGCTGGACGGTCCGAAGGCCGTGGCGGCGGTCGCCGAGGCGCTGGTCGAGGCGGCGAGCTGGGTGGGCTGCACGGACGTCCGCGTGGAGCGTGTGACGGAGCCCGAGCTCCGGGCGCCGCTGGCCGCCGTACTGGCCCGCGCGCTGGCCTGAGCCGAAGCAGGCGTTGACGGTCGTCGGGCAGGCACGGGCGGCCGTCGGCAGGCGGGGGCGGCCGTCGGGTGGTCCCGCCCGCGTCCGTCAGCGGATCTCGAGGATCTTCTCGCGCATCGCGTAGACCACGGCCTCCATCCTGGAGTGCAGCTGCAGCTTCTCCAGGATGTTGCGCACGTGGTTCTTCACGGTGTTCTCGGAGATGAACAGCTCCTTGGCGATGTCCCGGTTGTTCATCCCCGTGGCGACCAGCTTGAGGACCTCCAGCTCCCGGTCGGTCAGCCGGGGCGCGGGCACCAGCCGGCGCTCGTCGGTGCGCTGGATCATCGACTTGAACTCGGTGAGCAGCTTGGACGCCATCGACGGGCTGATCTGCGACTGCCCGTCGGCCACCGCGCGAATGGCCGTGGCCACCTCGTCGGTGGAGATCTCCTTGAGGAGGTATCCGGTCGCGCCCGCCTTGATCGCGTCGTAGAGGTCGGCCTCCTCGTCGCTGATCGTGAGCATGATGATCTTGGCGCTGGGGGCGACCTCCTTGATGGAGGTGCACGCCTCGATCCCGCCGCGCCGGGGCATCCGCACGTCCATCAGCACGATGTCCGGCAGCAGGTCGGCCGCCTTGTCCACCGCCTCGGCCCCGTCGCCCGCCTCGCCGACGACCTGGATGTCCTCCTCGGCGGCGAGCACGATCTCCAGACCCCGGCGGAACAGCGCGTGGTCGTCCACGACCAGCACTCTGATCGGCTCCGCGCGCGAGGCGCCCGCTTCCGGCTCCCGGCCGGGGTCACCGTGGTCGGCGTCCAGGTCACGCATGGGTCCGAAGGTGTCCGCCATCGTTCCTCCCCCTGAAGGCTGTGGCCTGTGGTCCTGTGCCATCGCCAACCCAAGGCAGCGGCCCACCGGTTGGGCCGGTGCGGTCATGATTTCATGCCCGGGCGTCGCCGCGGTGCCGTGCGGGGCGTGAAGTGGTCGCACACCGGTGCCCCTGGGGGCGCACACGCGCTCCAGGGGCACCCGTTCCGCTTCGCCGGGCAGGATCAGCCGCCCAGGATGCCGCCCGCCGCGGGCGGCTGCACCTCCGCCACCATCGGGTCGGTGCTGAGGTGGATGACGCCGTAGTCGTAGGCGTGTCGCCGGTAGACGACACTCGGCTCCTTGGTCTCGGAGTCGACGAACAGATAGAAGTCGTGGCCGACCAGTTCCATCTCGTAGAGAGCCTGGTCAAGGGTCATCGGAGAGGCGACGTGGGTCTTCTCGCGGACGACGAGGGGGCCGTCGCCGGTGACCTCCAGCGAGCCGATCCTCTTGGTCGGCACTCCGCCGTCGGACTCGGCGGGCGGGACCGGAACGCCGTCGGGGTAGAGCGTTGCCACGCCCGGGACCACGTCGGGCACCTCGGCCGCCGGGATGCGTCGTGCGCCCCGGCGCACGACTCGCTTGTCGTGCTGCTTGCGCAGCCTTGCCTCCAGCTTTTCCGCGGCCATGTCGAGGGCCGCGTACGGGTCGCTGGCGGATGCTTCCGCCCGGATCACCGGACCGCGGGAGCGGAGCGTGATCTCCACTCGGTCACAGCGGTCGGCCTGGCGGGGGTTCGGCTCCTTGGACACCTCGACGTCGAGGCTCATCACCTTGCCGTCGAGCTTCTGGATCTTCTCCAGCTTCAGCTTCTCGGCCACGTGCTTGCGGAACCGCTCGGGCACCTCGGTCTTGCGGCCCTTGACGACGATGTCCACGCAGAACTCCGTTCCCGGATAGCCCCGCAGCAGCGGCGGAGCATCTCCCTTTTGCACCAGGTCCCGGTGGGCCCCGGAACCTTCGGACTCGGTGACGTCCACCTCCTCCTCCCCCGTGGGCGAGATCTCCATCCCGCCGGCGCGGGTGATTGCGGAAATCACGCAGCGCGGCATTCGGATATGCGAGGTCTGGCCTGCGCCTTTCCTCACAACCGAACATATCTCGCCCGGACGTATGTCGTCACCCTCTACTGCGGCGTACCTCCGTTCAGGTGAATTCCCGCTCCTGCTACCTGCAACGACGCAGGTAGGGGGTCAGTTCCTGGCTATTTCGAAAGAATCCGGGGGCGCGGCGATCACCGCCGCCCGGAGTGCCACTCGTGTGGCCTTCGGTGCCGCCTTTTCCGGTGCACACTGCACGGGGTTTCCGCTCTCCGATCGTGCCCCTGTCTCTCGTTTCCCCCTTCCTTCCCGAGTTCCGCCGGGGTACACGGCCGTTCTCTCCCGGCGATGCGAACCGGACGCCTCCCGCAGGGCCCGCGCCGCCTCCGCGAGGGTCGCGCCCGTGGTCATCAGGTCGTCCACCAGCACGACCCGTCCGGCGTCGAGCAGCCGCGCCCCGCCCGCCGTCACCTCCAGGGCGCCGGCCAGGTTCTCCCGGCGCTCCCGCGCGTCCAGCCCCGCCTGGTCCAGGACCGGTCGCCGCTGCCGCAGGACGGCCGCCACCCGGGCCGGTGTGCCACCGCGCCGCAGCCGCCCGGCGGCGACGAGGGCCATGCGCCGCACCGGGTCGTGCCCCCGCGCCCGCACGGCCGCCCGCGCGGAGGGCAGCGGGACGAGGATCACCGGGCCCGGCTGTCTTCGAGCCCCGTGCGGCGGCCCGAGGTGCGGTGCTCCGTGCCCCGCCCCTCCGTGTCCCGCCCCTTCGAAACCCGGCGCCCCGAAGCCCGGCGTCCCGAGCCCCACGCGCACGGCCTCCGCCAAGGCCGCGCCGAGGGCTCCCGTGAGCGCCAGGGCGCCCCGCTCCTTGTGCGCGAGGAGAAGCGACCGCACCTCCCGGGCGTACGGCGCCACCGCGTGCACCACCGGCAGCCCGGGCGGCTCGGGCGACGGCCGCACCCGGCGCGGTGCCGCACCGCCCAGCGCCCTCCGGCACCGCGGGCACAGCACCGTGCGCGGTGCCTCGCAGCCCTCGCAGTCGGCCGGAAGCACCAGGTCCGTGAGGTCCTGCCACCATCTCCGCATGGCTCCACTGTGCCGAGACTCCGGCCTCCCGGCCACCCCTGTGGACAGCGCCCTGTGGACAACGGACGTCCCGCTCCGACGAGCCTCACCCGCACGAGTGAGAGGGGCACCGGAAGCCCTCGCCACACCGGGAAGCGGCCCGGACTCCCCCACGGGAATCCGGGCCGCTTCACCCACGTCGGACCGGCCTCACCCCGGATAGACCGGCGCCGTCCCGTCCTTGTCCACCTTCTGCCACTGCGCCCCCGAGGGCAGCCGGACGATCCCGTCCTCCGAGGACGCGACCAGCGGCACCCGTTCGTCCTCGGCCGCGGCGATCGCGGTCGCCCGGGAGAGCGCGGCGGGCGCCGGGCCCTCCAGCGTGGAGCCGTCGACCTGGACGTACCTCATCTGGTGCACACCGCCCTGCTCGCGCCCGACCACGACCAGTCGACTGTCCCCGGCCCAGGACATCGCCGTGACCAGTTCCATGTCGGGCGCGGCCGGACGCGGATCGACGACCGCCGGGGCGTCGCCCGCCTCGTCCTCGCGCTCGATCCGGCCGATGAGCAGCGACTGCTTGTCGTCCTTCGAGGCCACGACCAGCGCGACCCGTACCCCGTCGGCGGCCACCCGCACGTCCGTGATCCGGCCGCTCAGCTTGGGCAGGGTCACGGTCACCGGCTTCCCGGTGCCTCCCTGTTCGACGACGTAGAGCTGCGGCTTCACCGGATTCAGGTCGGCCACCCAGAGGTCGCCGCGCGCGTCCCAGCTCGGCCGGGTCAGCCGCTCGTCCTTGGCCACCCCCAGGCTGGTGACCACGGGCTCCCCGAGCGTGCCCGCGGCGGCCAGCGGCGTGACATAGAGCGCCCGGCCGTCGGCCGTGACCCCGGCCACCGTGTGCTCGTCCCGCGAGACGGCCACCGACTGCAGCTCCTTGGTGCCCTCGCCGAACGCGCCCGGCACCGGTGTGGCGCTGGTCCCGCCCGCCCCCGTCGGCATCCGCACCAGCCGGTGCTTGCCGTCGAGGAAGTAGAGGTACTGCGGGCTCTGCGCCGAGGCGCGCCAGGCGACGGACTCCGCCCGGTCCTCCGCCAGATCGCACAGCCGCCGCCCGCCGGGCCCCTCCAGCTCGACCGTCTCCAGCGTCGGCGCCAGGTTCCGCAGGGTGAAGAGCAACTGCGTGGCCATCTCGTGGCAGCGGGCACGTCCGACCGTCGCCGCCTTCGCGTTGAGCGGCACGACCAGGCGGTTCTGCTCGTCGGGCGCCAGCCCCGTCACCCCGCGCTGCAGAGCCGTACCGGTGGGGAAACTGGACCTGACCACGGGCTCGAGCCAGGTGGTCGGGCCGCGCAGCAGCGAGCGCACCATCTCGGTCATCGGGTCGACCTTGCTGCGCACGAACACCGGGTCGGCGACCGCGACCGGCCGCCCGTTCGTTCCGGCCTTGGTGTGGGTCGCGAAGTAGAACTTGTCGACCGAGGTGTAGTTGCGCTGGAAGTCCGACTTGCCCATGACGACACCCGCGGGCGGCGCGTCGATGCGCCACTGGCCGCTCTTGGCGTCCTTCGACAGCCGCACCTGGGTGCGATAGGCGCCGCCCGCGGGCTGATACGCGTGCTGCGCGTCGACCGAGGCGACCTTGCTGCCCTCCAGGACATAGGTCCGCCGGGTGTCCTGCTCGCGCCCGGACTCCTCCGGCGCGTCCGTCATGATGCTCGGCCCGTCGGCGAGCACGGTCGCCCGCTCCGGCCGCCAGACGCGCGCGGCCGCGGGCGTCAGATACTTGCGCGCCGTGTCGTACTGCGGATCGTCACTGGTCAGGGCCTCCAGGAAGCCCTGCATGATCTCGCTGGACGAAGCGTCCTGGGCCGGCGGCACCGCGAAGACCCGTACCCCGGTGTCCTGCCGGGGCGTGGACTCGACGTTGCGCAGATCGCCACTGTCGGGCATCGACGCGCAGCCGGACAGCAGGACCGCCCCGCATACGGCGTACGCCACCGCGCGTCCCGGCCGGCGCCGGGCGCCCCCCTCGCGGTCAGCGACCACTCACTGCCTCCCCTGGCTCGGTCGGGTCCTGCTGTGCGGCCGCCCCCGGACGGCCACTGTCCGCCTCGGGCGCCGGGCCCGGAGCATTGTCGTCGGCGCGCCGGGCGCCGTTCGCGGGCCGGGGCACCACGCGCGCGCCGTTGCCGTTGCCGGGCAGCGCGGTCGGGTCGGCCGTGGCGACGGCCTGACGCGGCGGCAGCGGGGCCCGCTGCGCCTCGGTCGCCTGCGCGGGGACGGTGGCCCGCTTCTCCGCGGCCCGCTCGCGGCCGGTCTCCCGGTTGCGGCGCGAGTCCTTGGGTTCGAGCGGGATCGGTGAGCCGCGCAGCGGTTCGTCGGCGGTCCGGGGCAGCGTCAGCCGGAACTGCGAGCCGCCGCCGGGCTCGCCCCACGCCTGGAGCCAGCCGCCGTGCAGCCGGGCGTCCTCCAGGGCGATGGACAGGCCGAGGCCCGTACCGCCGGTCGTACGCGCGCGTGCCGGGTCCGCCCGCCAGAAGCGGCTGAAGACGCGGGTGGCCTCGCCGGGCTTGAGCCCGACGCCGTAGTCGCGCACGGCGACCGCGACCGCGCCGCCCGCCGACGCGAGCTTGACCACCACGTCCTTGCCCTCGCCGTGCTCGACGGCGTTGACGACCAGGTTGCGCAGCACCCGCTCCACGCGCCGGGCGTCCGCCTCGGCCACCACGGGCTGCTGGTCGCCCGTGACACGTATCCGGGTGCCCTTGCGCTCGGCCAGCGGCTCGGCACCGCCGACCACCCGCCGTACGACCTCGCGCAGGTCGATCGGCTCGGCCTCCAGCGCGGCCGCTCCGGCGTCGAAGCGGCTGATCTCCAGCAGGTCCGCGAGCAGCGACTCGAAGCGGTCCAGCTGGTCCGCGAGCAGTTCGGCGGAGCGCGCGGTCACCGGGTCGAAGTCCACGCGCGCTTCATGGATGACGTCGGCGGCCATGCGGACGGTGGTCAGCGGGGTACGCAGCTCGTGCGAGACGTCAGAGACGAACCGCCGCTGCATCCGCGAGAGGTCCTCGAGCTGCTGGATCTTCAGCTGGAGGTTCTGCGCCATCTTGTTGAAGGCCTCACCGAGACGCGCGATGTCGTCCTCGCCGGTGACCTTCATCCGCTCCTGCAGCCGCCCGGCGGACAGTCGCTCCGCGACCCCGGCGGCCATCCGCACGGGCGTGACGACCTGCCGTACGACCAGCCAGGCGATGGCCCCGAGGAGTACGACGACGAAGAGTCCGGCGGTCGCGAGGGTGGTCTTGACCAGGCTCAGGGACTTCTCCTCCTGCGTGAGCGGGAAGAGGTAGTACAGCTCGTAGGGGTGGCCGTTGGGGTCGTTGACCTGCTTGCCGATGACCAGCGCGGGCTGGGGCTCCTTGCCGGTGCTGTAGACGATGCGGGTGTAGCTCTGCGCGGCGGTCGTACTGCTGTTGACCCGGTCGCGCAGGGCCGCGGGCACGCTGTCGGTCGGGCTGACGTACCCCGAACCGCGCGGGCTGCGGCCGCCGCCGGTGTCGTCGCCGACCGGCAGCGTCACCACGTCGAAGGCGCCCGCGCCGCCGCTGGACAGCGACTCCACGAGGTCGCTCATCCACTGGATGACGTTCTGCGAGGGCTGTCCGTCGGCGCCGGAGACGATGTCGTCGCCGGTACCGGTGCCGGTGGCGCCCGCGGCGGCCTCGTCGGCCTGCTGCCGGGCCACGGCGAAGCCGCCGGTGGCCTGGCTCTGGGACGCCTTCACCTTCGCGTCCAGCAGGCCGTTGCGCACCTGCCCGATGACGACGAAGCCGAGGAGCAGGACGACGCCCAGCGACATCAGCAGGGTCGTGGCGACGACCCGGAGCTGGATGTTGCGACGCCACAGCCGCATGACGGGCAGCAGCGGACGGCGCACCCAGCGGAGGAAGAGGCGCACGAACGGGCTGCGCTGGAGCCCGCCGCGCAACAGACGCGCACGGCGCGAAGCGGTGGTGCTCCGGGCGGCCGGACGCCCCGGACGGGCGCCGGACCGGCCGGGAGCCGAAGCGGCGCTGTCCCCGGACACGTCAGCTCGGTCCGGCCTTGTAGCCGACTCCGCGCACGGTCACCACGATCTCGGGCCGCTCCGGGTCCTTCTCGACCTTGGAACGCAGCCGCTGCACATGGACGTTGACCAGCCGGGTGTCGGCGGCGTGCCGGTAGCCCCACACCTGCTCCAGGAGCACCTCACGGGTGAACACCTGCCAGGGCTTGCGGGCGAGCGCGACCAGCAGGTCGAACTCCAGCGGGGTCAGCGCGATCGACTGCCCGTCGCGCTTCACCGAGTGCCCGGCCACATCGATGACCAGGTCACCGATGGTGAGCTGCTCCGGCGCCGGCTCCTCCGACCTCCGCAGCCGCGCCCGGATACGGGCGACCAGCTCCTTCGGCTTGAACGGCTTCACGATGTAGTCGTCGGCGCCGGACTCCAGTCCGACGACCACGTCCACCGTGTCGCTCTTCGCCGTGAGCATGACGATGGGCACCCCGGACTCCGCCCTGATCAGGCGGCACACCTCAATGCCGTCGCGCCCGGGAAGCATCAGATCCAGCAGCACCAGATCCGGCTTCGACTCCCGGAAAGCGGCCAGCGCCTTGTCCCCGTCGGCTACGAAAGACGGCTCAAAACCTTCACCACGCAGCACGATGCCGAGCATCTCGGCCAGTGCGGTGTCGTCGTCGACGACAAGGACTCGTCCCTTCATAAACGACATCATCCCATTCTCGTAACGACGACAGAGGCGCAGGTGAGGCAGCTCACTGGCCTGTGACGATAGTCGTACCGAGGCGTCACTGTCTGCCCCGGTCCCCTCGAGAACGACGCCGCGGGCGCTGCGGAGGTCGACTCACCGGGCCGGTTGTCGCTCCGCGTTCGCATACAGGCTGGCCAGCGACTCCGCCGTCACCGGAGACACGGTGCCCTCCTCGGTCACGATCGCCGTCACGAGTTCCGGCGGTGTGACGTCGAAGGCCGGGTTGTACGCCTGCGTGCCCAGCGGTGCCACGGGGATGCCCCCGCCCGGTCCCGCCACCGGCACCTGCGGCACGCCGAACTCGGTCACCTCGTAGCCCGGGCGCTGCTCGACCTCGATGGACGCGCCGTCCGGTGTCGCGGGGTCGACCGTGGTCAGCGGGGCCACGACGATGAACGGCACGTGGTGGTAGCGCGCCAGCACCGCGAGCGGATAGCTGCCGACCTTGTTGGCCACCGAGCCGTCCGCCGCGATCCGGTCCGCGCCGATCAGCACCGCGTCCACCTCACCCGCCGCGAACAGCGAACCGGCCGCGTTGTCCGTGAGCAGCGTGTACGCCATACCGCTGCGCGCCGCCTCGTACGCCGTCAGACGGGCGCCCTGGAGCAGCGGGCGCGTCTCGTCCACCCACAGCCGCCGCAGCCTGCCCTCCCGGTGCGCGGCCAGCGCCACCGCGAACGCCGTGCCCTCCCCGCCCGACACCAGCGCACCGCTGTTGCAGTGGGTCAGAACGCGGTGCCCGCCGCCCGGCAGCAGCTCGTCCAGCAGCGCCAGCCCGTGGGCGGCCATCCGGGCGCTCGCCCGCGCGTCCTCCGCGTGCAGCGCCTTCGCCGCGTCCAGCGCCGCCGTCGTCGCCACGGTCGGGTCACCGCTGACGGCGAGCGCGGCCCGGTACGCGCCCAGGGCCCGCTCCACTCCGACGGACAGGTTCACCGCCGTCGGCCGGGCCTCCACCAGCGCCTGCGCGGCGTCGTCCACGTCGAAGCCGCGCGCCGCGGCGAGCGCGACCCCGTACGCCCCGGCGATGCCGAGCACGGGCGCCCCGCGCACGGCCAGCGAACGGATCGCCTCCACCAGCGCGGACGCGTCGGTGCACACCAGCTCCACCTCTTCGGTGGGCAGCCTGGTCTGGTCGAGAAGGATCAGTACGGGTCCTTCGGGTGGTTCCTCCCAACGGATCACGGGTATCTCGGTCGGCCGCTTGTCCTCGCCCGGTCGCGCGTGCTGATCAGCCATGCGATGAGTCTGCCCCGTATCAGGCGGACAATTGACGGAGTACGGCTCCACCTCGGCCGGTCACACGAGGACCGCCCCATGGCACGATGGCTGCCAACCTGCCGCCGCGATCACGCGGGCACCGTTAAGGAGCTTCGATGAGTGACACTCCGGGCTGGGCCTCGCCCGGATCAACCCCGTCGTCCGAAGGGCGGGAGCCGGGCGAGACCGGCCCCGCCGAGCCCGCCGAGCCCGGGGCGAAGGAGCCCGACGCGTCTTCGCCGGACACGGGCGCGAAGTGGGCCGAGGGGCAGCCCCCGCCCGCCCAGTGGTCCGCTCCGGCCGGCACGCAGGCGCCAGGCCACACCCCGCCGCCTCCCCCGCCCGGACCGGGCTGGGGCACTCCCCCGCCCGGCGGCTACGGCCAACCCGGCGGTCACGGAGGCGCTTACGGAGGCGGCTACGGCACCGGCGGCTGGGCAGGCGGCTGGGGCGGTCCCCCGCCCGCGGCCAAGCCCGGCATCATCCCGCTCCGCCCGCTGGGCATCGGCGAGATACTCGACGGCGCCGTCTCCACCATGCGCACCTACTGGCGCACGGTCCTCGGCATCTCCCTGACGGTCGCCGTCGTCGTCCAGCTGGTCACGCTGCTCCTGCGGGGCTTCGTCTTCAACGACACCCTCGTCGGCTTCGGCGACCCGAGCATGACCGCGAACGAGCTGGGCCGCGCGGTCGGCACCAACGCACTCGGCGACCTCGTCGTGGGCGCCGTGTTCATGCTCGGTTCGCTCTTCGCGACCGGCCTGCTGACGACCGTGACCAGCCAAGCCGTCCTCGGCAGGTCCGTCAGCATCGGCGAGGCCTGGAAGCAGGCCCGGCCCCGGCTGCTCCGGCTGTTCGGTCTGCTCCTGGTGCTGACCGCCCTCTGTCTCGGTGTCCTCGCCGTGGGCATCGCCCCCGGCATCCTGATCTCCCGGACCGGCGGCTCCGACGCCGCCATGGCGGTCACGCTCGCCCTCGGCCTCCTCGGCGCCTTCCTGGTCGTCCTGTGGCTGATGGTGCGCTACTCGCTGGCCCCCTCGGCGCTCATGCTCGAGCGGCAGGGCGTCCTGAAGTCGATGGGCCGCTCCACGAAGCTGGTGAGCGGCTCCTGGTGGCGCATCTTCGGCATCCAGCTGCTCGCCTGGATCATCACCAACATCGTCTCCTCGATCCTGGTGATCCCCTTCGTCATCCTCGCGTTCGTGCTGGACAGCAGCGGCCCGCTGAACATCCTGAACACCGGCGACGAGCACCTCAGCTGGTCGTTCCTGATCATCTCCGGCATCGGCTCGGTGCTCGCCGCCATGATCACGCTCCCGCTGAACGCCGGCATCACCGTCCTGCTCTACATCGACCAGCGCATCCGCCGCGAAGCCCTCGACCTGGAACTGGCCCGCGCCGCCGGAGTCCAGGACCACGGCACGGGCCCCGCGCCCGTACCGGGAGGCTGATGCGGTGAACCTGACGGGGGGAGTTATCGCGGCGGTGCCCGCTGTGCACACCGCCACCGCATCGGCCGTCCGCTTCGTGCTGCACGCGGCACATCCGGCCCTGACGCTCGCCGGCTCCGGCGACGAACCACCGGTCACCGTCCCGCGCGATCCCGCGCGCGAGGCGGCCCGGCGTGAACTGTCCAAGCCGATGTACCACGAGAACGACCCCAGCCTGTTCCAGCGGGCCCTGGACGCCTTCTGGGACTGGCTGGACCGGCTGTTCGACCGCGCCTCCACCGCGACACCGGGCGGCACGATCGGGCTCGTCGTCGTGGTCCTGTTCGTCGTCGCCGTGCTGGCCGCCCTGTGGTGGCGGCTGGGCACCCCCCGCCGCATCCCCACCGTCGCCGCACCCCTCTTCGGCGAACGCCCCCGCACCGCCGCCGACCACCGCTCGACCGCCGAGGCACACGCGGCCCAGGGCCACTGGAACCAGGCCGCCCAGGAACGCGTACGAGCCATCGTCCGCGCCCTGGAGGAACGGGCCCTGCTCGACGCCCGCCCCGGCCGCACCGCCGACGAGGCCGCGGCGGAAGCCGGACGCGCCCTGCCCGACCACGCCGACCGGCTGCGCGCGGCGGCCCGGGACTTCGACGACGTCACATACGGCGGCCGCAGCGCGAGCGAGGAGACGTACCGGCGCCTGTGCGCGCTCGACCTCGACATCGAGCGCGCCCGCCCCGTCCTCGCGGACCACACCGCCCACCAGGAGGACGCCGGATGACCGCCGAGGCCACCCCACCGGCCACCTCGGCCTCCCTCACCGCCCGCCAGACCTGGACCCGCGCGCGCGGCATCCTGATCGCCCTCCTGCTGATCCTGACCGGCGCGGTCGCCATGGCCGCCATCCGCTCCCACTCGGTCCACGGCGAACTGGACCCGCGCTCCGCCGACCCCTACGGCAGCCGCGCCGTCGCCGCACTCCTCGCCGACCACGGCGTGACCACGCGCGTGGTCACCACACCCGGCGCCGCCCGCGCCGCGGCCGGCCCCCGCACCACCCTCCTGATCGCCGCACCCGACCTGCTGAGCCTCCGCCAGCAGGCCGCCCTCTACTCGGCCACCCAGTCCTCCGGCGGCCGCACGGTCCTCGTCGCCCCCGGCCCCTGGTCCGTCGACCGGCTCGCCCCCGGCGTCAGCGCGGACCCCGCCACCAGCGACCGCTCCACCCTCGCCCCCGACTGCGCCCTCCCCGAGGCCCGGCGGGCGGGCAGCGCCGACACCGGCGGCATCCGCTACACCACCTCCGTCCCCGGCGCGGACGCCTGCTACCCCAGCGAACGCCTCTCCACCCTGCTCCGCCTGCCGACCGGCTCCGGCGGCGGCGACACCGTCGTCCTCGGCGCGCCCGACATCCTCCTGAACAAGCGTCTCGACCAGCAGGGCAACGCCTCGCTCGCCCTGCAACTCCTCGGCTCCCGGCCCCATCTGGTCTGGTACCTCCCCTCGCTCGACGACTCTTCCCTCACCGACTCCCAGGCCCCCAAGAGCCTCTTCGACCTGCTCCCCTCGGGCTGGCTCTGGGGCACCCTGCAACTGTTCGTCGCCGCCCTCCTCACCGCACTCTGGCGGGGTCGCCGCTTCGGCCCGCTCGTCCCGGAGAACATCCCCGTCGCGATCCGCGCCTCCGAGACCACCGAAGGACGCGCCCGCCTCTACCGCAAGGCCGACGCCCGCGACCGCACGGCAGACGCCCTGCGCGCCGCCACCCGCGCCCGCCTGGCCCCCCTCGTCGGCGTCCCGGCCACCCAGGCCCACACGCCGGAGCTTCTGCTCCCGGCCCTCTCCGCCCACCTGACGGACGGCGACGGCCAACCCGCCGCGCACTCCCTCCTCTTCGGGCCGCCGCCCACCGACGACGCGGCCCTCGTCGCACTCACCGACCGACTCGACGCCCTCGAAAGAGAGGTACGCCGTCCATGACGGACCCGACCACCGACAACACCGGAAACACCGGGGACGCGGACACCGCCCGGGCCTCTCTCGAGGCCCTGCGCGCCGAGATCGCCAAAGCCGTGGTCGGCCAGGACCCCGCCGTCACCGGTCTGGTCGTCGCCCTCCTCTGCCGTGGACACGTCCTCCTCGAAGGCGTACCCGGAGTCGCCAAGACCCTCCTCGTACGCACCCTCGCCTCGGCCCTCGAACTCGACACCAAACGCGTCCAGTTCACCCCGGACCTGATGCCGAGCGACGTCACCGGCTCCCTGGTCTACGACGCCCGCACCGCCGCCTTCTCCTTCCAGCCCGGCCCCGTCTTCACCAACCTCCTTCTCGCGGACGAGATCAACCGCACCCCGCCCAAGACCCAGTCCTCCCTCCTGGAAGCCATGGAGGAACGTCAGGTCACGGTCGACGGCACACCCCGCCCGCTGCCCGAGCCGTTCCTGGTCGCAGCCACCCAGAACCCCGTGGAGTACGAAGGCACCTACCCGCTCCCCGAGGCCCAACTGGACCGCTTCCTCCTCAAGCTGACGATCCCTCTGCCCTCCCGGCAGGACGAGATCGACGTCCTCACCCGCCACGCCTCGGGCTTCAACCCCCGCGACCTGAAGGCCGCCGGCGTACGTCCCGTCGCCGGTCCCGCAGACCTCGAGGCGGCCCGCGCCGCCGTCGCCAAGACGACCGTCTCCCCCGAGATCACCGCCTACGTGGTGGACATCTGCCGTGCCACCCGCGAGTCCCCCTCTCTCACCCTGGGCGTCTCCCCGCGCGGCGCGACCGCCCTGCTCTCGGCCGCACGCGCCTGGGCCTGGCTGACGGGCCGTGACTACGTCATCCCCGACGATGTGAAGGCTCTCGCCCTCCCGGCCCTGCGCCACCGGATCCAACTGCGGCCCGAGGCCGAGATGGAGGGCGTGACCGCCGACTCCGTCATCAACTCCGTCCTCGCCCACGTCCCGGTGCCCCGCTGATGCCACTCACCGGACGCGCTGCCCTGATCGCGGCCCTGGGTTCCGTGCCCGTCGGTCTTCTGGACCCCGGATGGACCGGACTCCTCGCGGTCAACGGCTCCCTGGCCCTGGCCTGTGCCTGCGACTTCGCTCTCGCCGCACCCGTGCGGCGCCTTGTCCTCTCCCGCTCCGGCGACACCTCCGTCCGTCTCGGCGACACCGCCGATGTCACACTCACCGTCACCAACCCGTCCCGCCGTCTGCTGCGCGCTCGCCTGCGGGACGCCTGGCCGCTCAGCAGCTGGCAACCAGGCACCGAACTGGACGCCTCCCGGCACCGGCTGACCGTCCCGCCCGGCGAGCGCCGCCGCGTCACGACCCGGCTGCGCCCCACCCGCCGCGGCGACCGCCAGGCCGACCGGGTCACGATCCGTTCCTACGGCCCCCTCGGGCTCTTCTCCCGCCAGGGCACCCATCGAATCCCCTGGACACTACGGGTTCTGCCCCCGTTCACCAGCCGAAAGCACCTACCGTCGAAACTCGCTCGATTGCGTGAACTGGACGGTCGTACAAGCGTCCTGACACGCGGTGAGGGCACCGAATTCGACAGCCTCCGTGAGTACGTCCCCGGCGACGACACCCGCTCGATCGACTGGCGCGCCACCGCACGCCAGTCCTCCGTGGCCGTCCGGACCTGGCGCCCCGAACGCGACCGCCGCATCCTGCTCGTCCTGGACACCGGACGCACCTCGGCCGGCCGCGTGGGCGACGCTCCGCGCCTCGACGCGTCCCTCGACGCCGCGCTCCTCCTGGGCGCCCTGGCATCCCGCGCGGGCGACCGCGTGGACCTGCTGGCCTACGACCGCCGGGTACGCGCCCTCGTCCAGGGAAAGTCCGCCGGGGACGTACTGCCCTCGCTGGTCAACGCGTTGGCCTCGCTGGAACCGGAACTCGTCGAAACCGACGCCCGCGGCCTGGCCGCCACGGTCCTGCGGACCGCTTCCCGACGCTCCCTCGTCGTCCTCTTCACCACGCTCGACGCGGCGCCGGTGGAGGAGGGTCTACTGCCGATACTGCCTCAGCTGACCAGCCGTCACACGGTAGTCGTGGCTTCGGTGGCCGACCCGCACATCGCGGCGATGGCTCAGGGAAGGGGCGACGTCGAGGCGGTGTACGACGCAGCGGCAGCCGCCCAGGCTCGGCGCGAACGCGAGCGGACGGCGGATCAACTGCGGCGCCACGGTGTGACGGTGGTGGACGCGACCCCGGACGAGCTGGCCCCCGCGGTCGCGGACGCGTATCTCGCCCTGAAAGCGGCAGGCCGGCTCTGACCATGCGAACTCCCGTCCCTCTTCGGAGGGAAAAGGGTCCGGAACGCAGAAAACCCCCGCACCATTGGTGCGGGGGTTTCCCTAAAATTTGTTCGGCGGCGTCCTACTCTCCCACAGGGTCCCCCCTGCAGTACCATCGGCGCTGTGAGGCTTAGCTTCCG
>NZ_JBEZXY010000005.1:0-459781 GCF_040638245.1 Streptomyces sp. NPDC026659
CGACTCTATCAGATCGTTTTCCGATCCGATTTCCTCGGTGCTTTCCAGGTTCTCGCTTTCGCGTTTCCCTTTCCGGCGGTTCCGACTCTATCAGAAGCTTTTGGCCGGTCTTACCGGCCGCTCATTTCTGAGTAATCGGAGTTTGCTTCTCGGAATCGCCTGAGCGACTTCTTCGAGGAGCAGATAGATTCTAGCGGTCAACCTTGAGCTTGTCCAGCTCCAGGCAACTGTTTGACTCTACCTCCCCGGTCCACCCGTGTCAACGGGTTTCTTGGGGCGATCGGAAGACTAGCAGCTCACAGGCCGTATACGCACCTCAGGCGGCGGTGGGGACGGTCGAGCTGCGCTCGGACGCCATGAGGTCGCCCGTCTCTCCGGCACGGGCCGCGCGGCCGCCGAGGACATAGACGTAGGCCAGGAATGCCAGCTCGGCCACGATGCCGATGCCGATGCGGGCCCAGGTGGGAAGTCCGGACGGGGTGACGAAGCCTTCGATGGCGCCGGAGACGAAAAGGACCAGGGCGAGACCGATGGCCATGCCGACAGCCGCGCGCCCTTCTTCCGCCAGTGCCGTACGACGGCTTCGCGGGCCGGGGTCGATGACGGTCCAGCCGAGGCGGAGGCCCGTACCGGCGGCGACGAAGACCGCGGTCAGTTCGAGCAGGCCGTGCGGGAGGACGAGGCCGAGGAAGGTGTCGAGGCGGCCGGCGGAGGACATGAGGCCGAAGCCGACACCGAGGTTGAGCATGTTCTCGAAGAGGATCCAGAGCACGGGGAGCCCCAGGAAGATGCCCAGGACCAGGCACATCGCGGCCGCCTGGGCGTTGTTCGTCCACACCTGCGCGGCGAAGGAGGCGGCCGGGTGGCTCGAGTAGTAGGTCTCGTACTCGCCACCGGGGCGGGTCAGCTCGCGGAGGTGGTCGGGGGCCGCGATGGTGGCGCGTACCTCGGGGTGCGTGCCGATCCACCAGCCCAGAAGGATCGCGACGGCCGTCGAGACGAGTGCGGTGGGCACCCACCAGTGGCGGGCCCGGTAGACCGCGGCCGGGAAGCCCTGGGTCAGGAAGCGGACCGCGTCGCGCCAGGAGGCGCGGCGGGTTCCGGTGACGGCGCTGCGGGCACGGGCGACGAGCCTGCTCAGCCGGCCGGTCAGCTGGGGGTCCGGGGCGCTGGACTGGATCAGCGAGAGGTGGGTGGCCGTGCGCTGGTAGAGAGTGATCAGCTCGTCGGTCTCGGCGCCGTTGAGCCGACGCCTGCGGCTCGTCAGGGCGTCGAGGCGGTCCCACTCGGCTCGGTGTGCGTAGACGAACACGTCCAGGTCCATCGGGTCTGCCTGCTCCTCGGCCGGTCGTCGTTGCGCGTGCTGCTGTCAGCTTGTCCTACCGCGACGCGATGTGTGCTCAGCTTGGCAGACTTGCCTCAAGGGGCGGACGAGGGGAAGGGCGGCGGGACATGAGTGAGCTGGTGACCGGGGAGGCGGTGGCGCTCGAACTGCGGCCCGCCAAGCTGCCGAGCAGGGCGCTGGCCGTGTTCGTGGATCTGGTCGTGGCCATGTGCGTCTACATCGGTGTCTCCGTCGTGGTCCTGCTGGCGACCGCGTCGCTCGACGACGCGGCGCAGATGGCGCTGTCCATAGCCGTTTTCCTGCTGGTCCTGATCGGTGCTCCCATCGCGGTGGAGACGCTCAGCCACGGGCGCTCGCTGGGGAAGCTGATGTTCGGGCTGCGGGTGGTGCGGGACGACGGGGGGCCGATCCGGTTCCGGCACGCGTTGGTGCGCGGTGCCGTCGGGGTGGTCGAGATCCTGATGACGTTCGGGGTGGTGGCGTGCATCGCGTCGCTGGTGTCGGCGCGTGGGCGGCGGCTCGGGGATGTGTTCGCGGGCACGCTGGTGGTGCGGGAGCGGGTTCCGGTGGGACGGTCCTGGCCGATGCCGGCTCCGCCGCCGTGGGTCGCGGGGCGGTTCGCCGAGCTGGATCTGTCGGCGGTGCCGGACGGGCTCTGGCTCGCCGTGCGGCAGTACCTGGGGCGGATGCGTCAGCTCGATCCACAGGTCTCCGCGGCGATGGCCGGGCGGCTCGCGGCCGACATCGCGGGGCGTACGGGGACGACGGTGCCGCAGGAACTGCCTCCGGCGCTCTTTCTGGCCGCTGTGGTCCAGGAGCGGCAGGCCCGGCAGGCCCCGGTGCGGGCGGACGGCGCGCACCACGGGCCCGTGCCCGGTGGAGACGTGCCGAGTGGTGGGGGCTGGGCCGCGCCGGGAGCGGCGCAGGTGTACGAGGCTCCGGTGGAGCGGTCGGCCACGGTGCGGCCGCAGGATTCCGGTTCCCGTCCTACCGGGTTCGTTCCTCCGGCGTGAGTGGCGGTCCGGTCCACGACCCCTGGTTCTCAGTCGAACGTCGACGGTGGGGTCTGCAGGTCTTCCAGCTCGATCCCGGGGGCGGACAGGACCACGTCCCCGGCGAGGTGCACGGTGTGCTGTTCGCCGGTGTCCAGGGCTGTGACCTGGTACGCGTCCACGATCAGGGGGCCGTTGTCAGTGGCGTGTGTTTCTCTGTCGACCAGGGCCCAGGACTGGTCCAGGGTGCGTGGGGCGAGCACCGGGTCGGTGAGGGCGACGAGGCGTACGCGGGTGGCGGAGGACGAGGGGGTGAGGCGGAGCAGACGGGCGGTGGCGACGAGGAACGCTGGGGACGTGCCGGTGAAGGCGTGGGCGCGCACGTTGCCTTCGGTGGCCTCGGTCCCGGTGGGGTCCGTGCGGACCCAGGAGATGCCGTCGAGGGCGGCGCCGCGTACCTGCCAGTCGCCCGCGTGGATTTCGAGGCGGAGGGGGCGGCCGAGGTCGTCCAGGGCGAGGTCGACGGAGCCGGTGTGGTCGCTGGTGGGGGTGGTCAGCTGCGAGACGTAGCGCCAGCCGGAAGGGCCGGGGGCGCAGTGGAAGTGTTCTTCCGCGAGAGGGGTGTGATCGTGCGGATCGTGAAGCGAATAGCGGCCACGCGGCATGACGGGTCCCGGGGTCTGGCGGGCTGACGGTGCGGCCGTGAGAGCCGGCGGTCGGCCGGAGCGGGGCAGGCCCCCGACACGGGGGTGCGGGGGCCTGCCCGGATCGCTCAGTAGCGGTAGTGGTCCGACTTGAAGGGGCCGTCGACCTCGACGCCGATGTACGAGGCCTGCTCCGGGCGCAGCTTAGTCAGCTTGACGCCGAGCGAGTCCAGGTGGAGGCGGGCGACCTTCTCGTCCAGGTGCTTGGGCAGCACGTAGACGCCGGTCGGGTACTCGTCGGGCTTGGTGAACAGCTCGATCTGGGCCAGGGTCTGGTCCGCGAAGGAGTTGGACATGACGAACGACGGGTGACCGGTGGCGTTGCCCAGGTTCAGCAGGCGGCCCTCGGACAGGACGATGATCACCTTGCCGTCGGGGAAGGTCCAGGTGTGGACCTGCGGCTTGACCTCGTCCTTGACGATGCCGGGGATCTTGGCGAGGCCGGCCATGTCGATCTCGTTGTCGAAGTGGCCGATGTTGCCGACGATGGCCTGGTGCTTCATCTTGGCCATGTCGTCGGCCATGATGATGTCCTTGTTGCCCGTCGTGGTGACGAAGATGTCGGCCTTGTCGACGACCTCGTCGAGGGTCGTGACCTGGTAGCCGTCCATGGCCGCCTGGAGCGCGCAGATCGGGTCGATCTCGGTGATGATCACGCGGGCGCCCTGGCCGCGCAGGGACTCGGCGCAGCCCTTGCCGACGTCGCCGTAGCCGCAGACGACGGCGGTCTTGCCGCCGATGAGGACGTCGGTGGCGCGGTTGATGCCGTCGATCAGGGAGTGGCGGCAGCCGTACTTGTTGTCGAACTTCGACTTGGTGACGGCGTCGTTCACGTTGATCGCCGGGAAGAGCAGGTCGCCGTCGCGCTGCATCTCGTACAGGCGGTGGACGCCGGTGGTGGTCTCCTCGGTGACACCGCGGATCTCGGAGGCCAGCTGGGTCCACTTCTGGGAGCCCTCGCTGATGGTGCGGTGGAGCAGCTCGAGGATGACGCGGTGCTCGTCGGACTCGGCGGTCTCGACGCCGGGGACCTTGCCGTCCTTCTCGTACTCGACGCCCTTGTGGACGAGGAGGGTGGCGTCACCGCCGTCGTCCAGGATCATGTTCGGGCCGCCGGTGGGGCTGTTCGGCCAGGTCAGCGCCTGCTCGGTGCACCACCAGTACTCCTCCAGGGTCTCGCCCTTCCAGGCGAAGACCGGGACGCCCTGCGGGTTGTCGGGCGTGCCGTTCGGGCCGACGGCGATGGCGGCGGCCGCGTGGTCCTGGGTGGAGAAGATGTTGCAGGAGGCCCAGCGGACGTCGGCGCCGAGGGCGACCAGGGTCTCGATGAGCACGGCGGTCTGCACGGTCATGTGCAGGGAGCCGGTGACGCGGGCGCCGGCCAGCGGCTGCGCCTCGGCGTACTCCTTGCGGATCGACATCAGGCCGGGCATCTCGTGCTCGGCGAGGGTGATCTCCTTGCGGCCGAACTCGGCCAGGGAGAGGTCGGCGACCTTGAAGTCCTGTCGGTTGTCGACAGTCGTCATTGCGGGCTGCTCCTCGGAGTTGGGGCGAGGTGGGTGGGGCTGGTCTGCGCGGCGGCGGACACAGGGGTGCCCGAAAAGAGGGCACGGCCGTGCCCGGGCGCGCAGCGCAGTCCGTCGGAGGCCCTCTCTCCCTCGGACGGTCCGCTCGGGACCGCCCGACCGCCATCAGCAGCGACGTCTGGCTCCGTCCCAAGCTAACACCGGAGAACCGGGCTGCCCCAGTCCGCCTCTCGGGCCGGCGGGGTGTCCGGTACGGCGGACGGGGCCCGCCCGGGTGTGGGCGGGCCCCGTCGGACGAGGTGACCGGGTGGCCGGAGCGGTGGCTCAGTGATCGGCCGGGTGGGGGTTGGGGCCGCCCGGGGTGGCCTTGGGGTCCGGGCCCTTGGCGGCCTCGGCCTCGCTGTAGATGTCGGGCTCGAGGTAGATGACGCGGGCGATCGGGACGGCCTCGCGGATGCGGGCCTCGGCGGCGTTGATGGCGTGCGCGACCTCGGTGGCCGTGTCGTCGTGCTCGACGGCGATCTTGGCGGCGACGAGCAGTTCCTCAGGGCCGAGGTGGAGGGTGCGCATGTGGATGACGCCGGTGACCGTGTCGCCGTCGACGATGGCGGCCTCGATCTTCTTGACGTCCTCCAGGCCCGCGGCCTCACCGAGCAGCAGGGACTTGGTCTCGGCGGCGAGGACGAGGGCGATCAGGACGAGCAGGACACCGATGCAGACGGTGCCGATGCCGTCCCAGATGCCGTCGCCCGTGAGGATGGCGATGCCGACGCCGACGAGGGCGAGGACCAGGCCGATGAGTGCGCCGAAGTCCTCAAGGAGGACGACCGGCAGTTCGGGGGCCTTGGCGCGGCGGATGAACTGCGCCCAGGAGAGCTTGCCGCGCAGCTCGTTGGACTCCTTGATGGCGGTGCGGAAGGAGAAGCCCTCGGCAATGATCGCGAAGACCAGGACGCCCACCGGCCAGTACCAGTGCTCCACCGGGTGGGGGTGGCTGATCTTCTCGTAGCCCTCGTAGATGGCGAACATGCCACCGATGGAGAAGAGGACGATCGAGACGAGGAAGGCGTAGATGTAGCGCTCGCGGCCGTAGCCGAAGGGGTGCTGCGGGGTGGCCTCGCGCTGGGCGCGCTTGCCGCCGATGAGCAGCAGGAACTGGTTGCCGGAGTCGGCGAGCGAGTGCACGCCTTCCGCGAGCATGGACGAGGAGCCGCTGAACGCGAACGCCACGAATTTCGCGACCGCGATCGCGAGGTTGGCACCGAGTGCCGCCACGATCGCCTTCGTACCGCCTGACGCGCTCATGTGTCCGCGTGTCCCTTCACTGTCGTACGTCTACGCCGTCTCGGCGTGTACCCGTCTTTGCCGGTGCTTTGCCGGGGGGCCATTGTTGCAGCCCATCGGGTGGCGGGGCGTCAGCTGTCCACAGGCCCGGTCATACGATCACGGTGGCACGGAAGACGGTGCCGGTTCCGGCCACCTCGACGCGCTCACCTGCGGGGACGTAGACCGAGTGGCCCGGGGACAGCTCGTGCTCGCCCGCGCGGACGGTGCCCGCCGTGCACAGCAGGATCTGCGGGGTGTCGCGGCTGAGGTCGCGGACGGCGCCGCCCTCGGGCAGGACGAGGCGGGAGAGCCGGAACTCGTCGATCGGGGTCTCGTAGACCTCCTCCCCCTCGGGCGACACCTCCGGGCGCAGCACGCCCGGGTCGCCCGGCTCGAAGCGGACGATCCGCAGGAGTTCGGGGACGTCGACGTGCTTGGGGGTCAGGCCGCAGCGCAGGACGTTGTCCGAGTTGGCCATGATCTCCACGCCCAGGCCGTCGAGGTAGGCGTGTGGGATGCCCGCGCCGAGGAACAGGGCCTCGCCGGGCTGGAGCCGGACGTGGTTGAGCAGCAGGGCGGCGATGACGCCGGGGTCGCCCGGGTAGTGCCGGGCCATTCCGGTGTAGGGGGCGTAGGGGCCGCCGAGGCGGATGAAGGCGGCGGTCGCCTCGGCGACGGTGCGGGCCATGTCCTCGGGGCCGGCGGTGAGGATCGCGGTGAGGGCCTCGCGCAGGGCGGCGTCCTCGGGGCGGGCGCGCAGTATGTCGGCGTAGGGCTTGAGGGAGTCGACGCCGAGCCCTTCGAGCAGCGCGGCCGCCTCGGCGGCGGGGCGGAAGCCGCACAGGCCGTCGAACTCGGTGAGCGCGCAGATCAGCTCGGGCTTGTGGTTGGCGTCCTTGTAGTTGCGGTCCGGGGCGTCCACCGGGATGCCCCGGCGCTCCTCGTCGGCGTAGCCCTCCCGGGCCTGGGCGAGGTCGGGGTGGACCTGGAGGGAGAGCGGGGCGCCCGCGGCGAGGATCTTGAGCAGGAACGGCAGCCGGGGGCCGAACTTCGCGACCGCGGCCCCGCCGAGTTCGCGCTCGGGGTCGGCGGCGACGACCTCGGTGAGCGGGCCGCGCGGGGTGCGCGAGGGGGCGCCGGGGTGGGCGCCCATCCACATCTCGGCCTGCGGCTGACCGGTCGGCTCGGTGCCGAGGAGGTGCGGGATGGCGGTGGGCGAGCCCCACGCGTAGGGGCGGACGGTGTTGTCGAGGCGGTCCATGTGTCTCTCTGTCTCCGTACGTGCGCTGCGCGGCCGGTGCCCGGGGGTGGGCGCGGGCCGGGCCGCCCCCCGGGTGTGTGGGCGGGCGGTCCGGGAGCAAGGTCAGGTGGCGGAGGCGAGCGCCAGGTAAACGGCGGCGAAATCCGTGACGGCGATCAGTTCCGCGAGGGTCTCCAGATCGGCGCCCTCCTCCGGCTCCAGTTCACTGATCGGCGTGTCGTGGCTGAGGGCCAGGTCACGGGCGGCGGGGGCGGCGGTGAGACCGCCGAGGGGGCGGTCGCGGAGCAGCACCACGCGCGCGTGCAGGGCGGGCGCCTCCTCCACACGGTCGCGGAAGAAGTCGTCGGGGTCGGCGCTCGCGGCGAGCGGGCCCGCGAGGAGCGCGCTGTGCGCGGCGAGGGCCTCGGGGAGTTCCGCGACCAGGGCGGGGCGCCCGGCGAGTTCGGCGAGGGCGTCGGCGAAGCGGCGGCCCGCCGGACCCGCGGAGGTGCCCTCGGTCCAGACGACCGGGAGCGCGTCGGCCAGTTCGGCGGCCAGGGTCTTCGCCGGGTTGCTGTAGGTCACGATGGCGGGGCCGCAGCGCTCGGCCACGCGGTCCAGGCGGTCCGCGACCTTCTCCAGGGCCTCCGGGTCCGCCGCGAGCAGGCCGACGCGGTCGAGCAGGGCGAGCAGCGGGGTGAGCAGGGCCCAGAAGACGCCGGAGGAGGCACCGGCGACGGGCTCCCCCTGGTCGTAGGGGGCCGTGGCCATGGGGACGAAGAGGCCGTGTGCCCCGGCGACCGCCTCGGTGAGCGGGGTGCCGGCGGGGGCCACGGCGACGACGGAGCAGCCTCGGCGGTAGGCCTGCTCGGCCAGGAGGGACAGGCCCGGTTCGCCGCCGTCCGGGGTGGCGATCAGCAGCAGGTCCACGGAACCGGCCCAGCCCGGCAGTTCCCAGCGCAGGGCGCCGGGGGCGGGGGCCACACCGGTCGGGGCGAGGCGGATGACGGGGCTGCCGGGTCCGGCAAGGGTGCCGAGCAGGTCGGCGGCGTGGGTGGCGGCGGCTCCGGGACCGGCGATCAGGACGGCGCGGGGGCGGCCGTCCGGCCTGAGGGCGCCGACGCCCGCCTCGACGGCGTGCCGGGCGGCCGTACGGACCCGGGCGCCGGCTTCCGCCGCGCCGCGCAGGAGCCCTCGGCGGTCGGCCTCGGCGAGGCCCTCCGGGGTGTCCAGGAGCGATTCGTCGAGCATGGGCGGCAGCCTCCGGTCGCCGGGAATCCTGTCGGTGTGGTCGGGCGCGGGCCGGGTCGTGATGCGGCTCCGGCTACAGCGGGCGGCGGGCCTCGTCGACGAGCAGGACGGGGATGCCGTCGCGGACCGGGTACGCCAGTCCGCAGTCCTGGCCGGTGCAGACGAGCTCGGTGCCCTCGGTGTCCTGTTCGCCGTCCTGCTCCTTGAGCGCGGAGTGGCAGGCCGGGCAGGCCAGGATCTCCAGGAGGCCGGATTCGAGCGCCATGGGGTGTCCCTTCGGGCGGCGGTACGGGATGTACGGATGTGCTGGTCAGGTTACCGCCGTACGGCGGCACGGCCGGGGCCGGACGGTCGGCCCCGACTGTCGACGCCGGTTCAGGCGCGGATGATCGCCAGTGCCTCGTCGCGGATCTTCTCCATGGTGGCCTCGTCCTTGGCCTCCGCGTTCAGGCGGAGCAGGGGCTCGGTGTTGGAGGGGCGGACGTTGAACCACCAGTCGTCGGCGGAGACGGTGAGGCCGTCGAGGTCGTCCAGGGTGACGCCGGGGCGGCCCTCGTGGGCGGCGCGGATCGCGGCGAGGCGGCCCGCCTGGTCGGCGACGGTGGAGTTGATCTCGCCGGAGCCCGCGTAGCGGTCGTACGCGGCGACGAGGGCGGACAGCGGGCCGTCCTGGCCGCCGAGGGCGGCGAGGGTGTGCAGGGCGGCCAGCATGCCCGTGTCGGCGTTCCAGAAGTCCTTGAAGTAGTAGTGCGCGGAGTGCTCGCCGCCGAAGATCGCGCCGGAGCGGGCCATCTCGGCCTTGATGAAGGAGTGGCCGACGCGGGTGCGGACCGGGGTGCCGCCGTGCTCCCGCACGACCTCGGGGACCGTGCGCGAGGTGATCAGGTTGTGGATGACGGTGCCCGAGCCGCCGTTGCGGGCCAGCTCGCGCACGGCGACCAGCGCCGTGATCGCGGACGGGGAGACGGGGTCGCCGTTCTCGTCCACGACGAAGCAGCGGTCGGCGTCACCGTCGAAGGCGAGGCCGAGGTCGGCGCCCTCCTGCACGACCCGCTTGCACAGGTCCACGATGTTGGCCGGGTCCAGCGGGTTGGCCTCGTGGTTGGGGAAGGTGCCGTCCAGCTCGAAGTACATCGGGACGACGGTCAGGGGCAGCCCAGCCAGGACGGTGGGCACGGTGTGGCCGCCCATGCCGTTGCCCGCGTCCACGACGACCTTCAGCGGGCGGATGGCGCTCAGGTCGACCAGGGAGCGCAGATGGGCCGCGTAGTCGTCCAGGGTGTCGCGCGTGGTGAGCGTGCCCGGTACGGCGGCCGGTTCCGGGGCGCCCGACTCCAGCCAGCCCTCGACCAGTTCGCGGATCTCGGCGAGCCCGGTGTCCTGGCCGACCGGGGCGGCGCCCGCGCGGCACATCTTGATCCCGTTGTACTGGGCGGGGTTGTGGGAGGCCGTGAACATCGCGCCGGGCAGGCCGAGGGCGCCCGAGGCGTAGTAGAGCTGGTCGGTGGAGCAGAGTCCGATCTCGGTGACGTCCACGCCCCGGTCGGCCGCGCCGCGCGCGAAGGCGCGGGACAGGCCGGGCGAGGAGGGGCGCATGTCGTGGCCGACGACGATCGCGCGGGCGTCGGTCACCTCGGCGAAGGCGGCGCCGAAGAGCACGGCGAGGGACTCGTCCCACTGGTCCGGGACCACTCCGCGCACGTCGTACGCCTTCACGATCTGCGACAGATCAGCAGTCACGGCCCAGCCTCCCGAAAGTCCTGTGGATGCCCAAAACTACCCGCCCCGGGCGAACGGTCGGGGCCCGGACACCGCAAAGGGAGAGACGGCGCGTCAGTTGTCCGGGGAGCGCAGGACCCGCAGATGACCCCGGCGGGCCACCTCCATGGGGTCCGCGGTGCGGGCGCCGCCCGCTCCGGCCGCCCGCTCCTGGGGGCGGGCCGCCTCGCGCACGGCGTTGGCGAGGGCCTCCAGGTCGTCACCGCTGGGGCGGGCGGGGGCCGAGCTGTCGAGCAGGCGGACGACCTCCCAGCCGCGCGGGGCGGTGAGGCGCTCGGAGTGCTCGGCGCACAGGTCGTAGCAGTGGGGCTCGGCGTAGGTGGCGAGGGGGCCGAGGACCGCGGTCGAGTCGGCGTAGACGTACGTCAGCGTCGCGACGGCGGGTCGGCCGCAGGCGGTGCGCGAACAGCGACGTACAGGGCTCACGACGTTGGACGGTACCGCACTCTTGAGCGGGCCGCGACGACTCTCCACCAGGTCACTCCACCGTGTCGTGCTGTGAATCGCCCCACACGCCCTTCTGGACAAGCCCAGTTGACCTGCTGCGACGGGTGTTCGCACAATTCCCCGGCGGGGTGCGAGCGGCCATGATTCGGCACAAACATCGTCAATTGCGTTGTGCGTGGCGGTCTTGGAGCGTTACGGAAACGAGCCTTGGACCGGCCGGACCGGTCATCCGCGGACATCGGCGTCCGGCGCGGGGCGCCGCGTGGAGCCGGGCGCGCCGGGCGGGCGGGGACTAGGCTTCACCGGTGATGGACAACCGTGTACCGCCCCGTGCCGCAGGCCCCGGGCCCCGCCGCCGTGATCGTCACGGGCGGGGCATGCGGGGGCCCATCGCGCCTCCCCAGGTGCCGCTGGCCGCCAGTCGTGGCGAGGTGTTCGCGGATCTGGTGCAGGACTCCGTGGACCGGCTGGAGCGGCGGTGGCCGCAGCTGTCCGAAGTCGACTTCCTGGTCCTGGAGGTGCCCCGGCTGGAGGGCGCGGGCGACACGTGGGCCGACGAGGCCGTGCCGCTCGGCGGGATCATCCCCGCGCGGGAGGGCCGGCGGGCGCGGGTCGTGGTGTACCGGCGGCCGGTGGAGATCCGCACCAAGGGCCGCGAGGAGCGGGCCACGCTGGTGCACGAGGTCGTGGTGGAGCAGGTGGCCGAGCTGCTGGGGCTCACCCCGGAGACGGTCGATCCCCGGTACGGCGAGGACTGACCGGTACGGCGAGGACCGACCGGTACGGCGAGGACAGGCCGGTTCCGCGAGGACAGGCCGGGTCACGCGCGTGTGACCCGGCCTGTCTGCGTGAACTTCCTCCCGGAAGGCTACTTCTGAAGGATCGCCAGGTCCTGGTCCGCCTGCGGTACGGACACCAGTCCGCGGTCGCTCGGCAGGGTCTGGACCGTGAAACCGGGGACGCCCTCCTCCGTCGCCGACAGGGTGCGCGCGCCGTACGCCGGGCCTCCGGAGACGGACTCCACCGTGAGCGCGTAGGTGCCGCGCAGGCCCGAGGGGACCGGGGCCTCCACGTTCTGGGTGGTGCCCGCCTTGATGGTGAAGGTCTTGGTGGCCGGGCTGCCGCCCTCGCTGCCCGCCGAGGCGGTGACCTTGACGGTGGCGGTGGCGCTGGGGGCGGTCAGGGCGAGGGTGGTGCCCTTGGCGCTGTTGTCGGCCGAGGTCGCGCGGCGGCCGACGGGGGCGGTCGCGGGGATGTACGCCGTCTCCCGCTTGGCGCCCGTGCCGCGTACGACGCGCAGCGCGGCCACCACGGGCACCGAGTCGCCGGAGGGGGTGAGGATCAGCGAGCCCGCCTGGTCCCGGGTGACGGCGCCGAGGTCGGCGGCGGTGGTCATGCCGGACTTGACGTGCAGTGTCTCGTTCCCGGCCGGGGTGATCGTGCCGTCCGGGGCGGCGAGGCGGATCTTCAGGTCGGCGTCGTCGTCGCCGGGGGTGAAGGCGACCAGGCGCACGTCGGTGGCGTCCTTGGGGATGCCGGGCAGGACCAGGCTGCCCGCCGGGTCGGCGGCCGGGGCGAGCCAGTCGCCGCCCCCGGTGTCGTCCTGGGCCTGGACGGCGGCGCCGACCCGGCCGCTGCGCACGGTGACGTGCACGGTCAGGTCGGCCTCCCGCTCGTCGGTGAGGGTGGAGAGCAGCACCGGTTCACTCGCGTGCGGCTGGACGGTGATGCCGTCGGCGACCTCCGACTTGATCGCGCCGTCCTTGCCGTAGAGCCGGATGTCCACGACGGCGGCGGAGTCGTCCGGGTTGGTCAGGTGCACGTAGTCGGTGCGGCCCTCGGCGGTGCTCGCGCCGGGGAACCAGAACTCGGTGTCGGCGGGGGCGCAGGTGACGCCCTGGAGGCCGCTGCCGGTGCCCGCGGCGACCTCGGTGGTCTGCTGGACGGTCCAGCCGGGCGCGTACTTGCCGTCGGCGGTGCCGACGAGCGCGGGGGCCTCGGCGCCGGAGGCGTCGCCGGTGGCCGGGGTGCCGGGCTCCTTGGGCTTGAGGGGCGGCTCGGTGTCCTTGCCGCCCTTCTTGCTCTTGCCGCTGCTGCCGGAGCCGTCGGAGCCGTCGGCGTCCGTCTCGGTGGCCGCCTGGAGGGTGGCCTTGCCGCCCGCGTCGGTGCCCTTGGTGACCGGCGTGAACGACGTGTACGACGTCTCGGCGATGTCGGAGAAGCTGGGCGCCGGGCAGAGCAGTCCGGTGCGCTGCACGGGCAGTTCGGCGGCGGCCTTCGCCCGGCTCGCGCCGGACGCCGGGGGCGGGTCGAACGCCGCGTAGGCGGTGACACCGGCCAGCGCGGTCGCGCAGGCGATCAGGGACAGGGTGGTGCGGTTCACTGCTGGCTCCCGTCGTGGCGCTCGTCGCCGGTGCCGTAGGGCTGCTGGGCGGGGTCGTAGCCGTGCGGGTGGGCCGCCGGGTCGTAGGGCTGTTGCTGTCCGGCCGGGTCGCCGTAGCCGTACGGGTCGTACGGGTTCGCCTGGCCGGGCTGCTGGTACGGGGCGTTGCCGTAACCGCCCTGATAGGGGTCCTGGTACGGGTACGGGTTCTGGTCGGCCGGGTAGGCCGCGTACTCGCCCTCGGTGTACTCCGGCTCCCGGTACTCGGCCTCCGCGTAGGCGGGGGCGTCCCACTCGGCGTAGTTCTGCTGGTGCGGGACGGCGCCGTCGGGGAGTTCCTGCGGGAAGTCGCCCTCGGGGAAGTCCTCGCGCGGGCTGTCGGGGCCGGGGAAGTCCGGGTTCGGGACCTCGGGGAAGTCCGGGTCGCCGGGGCCCGGCTCCGGGGCCTGCTGTTCCCGCAGTGCCGCTTCGCGCGCGGCCTGTTCCTCGGCCTGGGCGCGCAGCCGGCGGGCGCGGCGGCCGTCGCCCGCGAGGTCGTCGGCGGTGACCAGGTCCTCCTCGGGGAGGTCGTCGTCGACGTCGCGGCGGCGGCCGGGGAGGGCGAGGACGACCAGGACGACCGCGAGCGCGCCCTGCGCCCACAGCCACAGGGTGTGGGTGAAGGGGGCGTCGTAGGTGACGTCCAGCTTGCCGCCGCTCGCGGGGAGTTCGAAGCCCTGGGCCCAGCCGTCGACCGTGGTGCGGGTGAGCGGCTTGCCGTCCAGGGTGGCGGTCCAGCCCTCGGCAGCGGTGTCGGCGAGCCTGAGGACGCGGCCGTCGGAGCCGCCGGGGACGGTGGTGTGGATCTCCACCGGGCCCGCGGCGACGGGCGTGGGCGTGCCGGAGCCGTCGCGGCCCACGAGGGCGGCGCGGGAGACGTCGGCGTTGACGCGCCACAGGCCGCTGCCGTTCTGCTGGCTGAGGCGGCTCAGGCCCGGGGTGGCGTCCAGGACGCGGCTGATCTGGCGGGGCGCGCCCTGGTGGACGAGGACGTAGCGCACGGCGAAGCCGCCGAGCTGTCCGGCCTGGTCGGCGCCGGAGCCCGCGACCAGGTTGGCGACGATCTTGTCCAGGCGGGTGTTCGCCCCGTCGGAGGCGGTGAACTCGGCGTCGCCGAGGCGGGCGCCCGCGCCCCGGACCAGGCTGTAGCGCACCTGGGCGGTGGAGTCGCTGTCCAGGACGAGCGTGCGGGCCCGGTCGCGAGTGGAGGCGTCCTCGGCGACGAACGCGGGGACCTGCGCCGGGTCGCGGCGCTCCAGCGGGCCGTCGGCGCCGCCGATCATCCAGCTCGCGGCGGCCAGCAGCGGGCCGACCACCGAGGCGAGGGCGATCAGGGCGGCGACCGGCTGACGCCAGCCGAAGCTCTGCTCGGCCACCCGCGCGCGTGCTCCGTCGGCGCCGAGCGAGGCGGCGGCGAGCAGGGCGATGCCGTAGACGAGGGTGGCGGGTCCGGCCCAGGCGGAGCGGTTGGACAGGACGGCGAGGACGAAGCCGACGAGCGCGACGGCCCACGCGGTGCGGATGCCCAGCTGCCGCTCGGAGCGCAGCAGGGCGGCGAGCGCGGCCAGGACGATGCCGATGAGCATCAGGCCGGGCACGGTGCCGGGGCCGCCGGGGCTCGTGCCGAGCAGGTCGGACGCCGAGGCGGCGGAGGGGCCGAAGTCCAGTCCCGCCTCGCCGAAGAAGTTCATCGGCAGCAGGGTCAGCGACCAGGGGGCGAGGACCAGCAGGGGGGTGCCGAGCTGGACGAGGAGGCGCAGCAGGGACGCGATCAGGTCCGAGCGGCGCAGCACCAGGACGCCGATGCCGAGCACCAGCGCGGCGGGCCAGACGATCGGGGTGAACGCCGTGGTGATGGTCAGCAGCAGCGCGTACGCCCAGGTCGCGCGCCAACTGCCACGACCGCCCGAGGTGTTGGTGAGGCCGCTCGCGGCGACACCGGCGCGCGCGATGAGCGGCAGCAGCACGGCGAGGACGGCGGTGCCGATGCGGCCGCCCGCGAGGGCGCCGGTGACGGCGGGCAGGAAGGCGTAGGCGATGGCCGCCCAGGCGCGCAGCAGCCGGGAGTCGACCAGGGGCCGGGAGGCGAAGTAGGCGGTGAGGCCCGCGAGCGGTACCGAGCCGACCAGCAGCACCGTGACGGCGAGGCCGGTGGAGCCGAGGAGCAGGGAGGCGAGCGAGGCGACGACGGCCAGGTACGGCGGCGCGGCGGCGGTGCCGCCCGCTCCTGCCGGGTGCCAGGCGGCGCCGTAGGTGGCCCAGAGGTCGCTCGCGCCGGCCGGGACGGGCAGCAGGGCGCCGCCCGCGAGGGCACCGCCGCCGAGCAGGGCGCGGCAGGCGAGGAGGGAGATCAGCAGCAGGCCGAGGAAGAGCACCGGGCCGGGGTTGCGGGCGATGCGCTTGAGCCGCGCGTACCGCTCGACCTCGAAGAACTCGTCGTCGCTGCCGGTGTCCCCGCCGCCGCCGTGCCGTCCGACGGGGGCGGTGTCGGACTCGGAGCCGGTGGAGAAGTTGGCCGCGACCTGCTCGATCGTGACCCGGATGGTCGCGCCGGGCGGCGGGAAGAGCGGGCGGAGTTCGTCCTTGTCGACGGCCGGGCGCCCGCGTCGCTTGCGGGCGGCGAGGATGCGCTCGGGGCGCAGCAGGGTGCCGAGCAGACCCCGGATCTCGTCCACGGCCTGTCCCGGCACCTTGCCGACGAGGTAGGCGAGGGTGCGCAGGAGCGTGCCGAGGACGAGCCGCAGCAGCACCCAGGGCAGCGCGGCGGTCCGGGTGTTGACGAGGAGGGTGTGGACCGCGCCCGCCTTGTCGACCTTGTGCGGGGAGGCGGCGGTGCGGCCCGCGCAGTCCACCGCGCGGCGCTCGCGGGAGGCGGCCTCGGCGTGCCGGACGACCGCGTCGGGGGCGATCAGGACGCGGTGGCCGGCCAGATGGGCGCGCCAGCACAGGTCCACGTCGTCGCGCATGAGGGGCAGCCGGCGGTCGAAGCCGCCGAGTTCCTCGAAGACGTCGCGGCGGACGAGCATGCCCGCGGTGGAGACGGACAGGACGGGACGCACGTGGTCGTGCTGGCCCTGGTCCTGCTCTCGGCGGTCCAGACCGGTCCAGCGGCGGCCGGAGTTGGCGATGGAGACGCCGACCTCCAGGAGCTGCCTGCGGTCGTACCAGCCGCGGAGCTTGGGGCCGACGACGGCCACGTCGTCCCGGCCGAGCTCCAGTTCGTTGTCGACGACGCGCAGCAGCTGGGCGAGCGCGTCGGGCTCGGGGGCGCAGTCGTCGTGCAGCAGCCAGAGCCACTGGACGGGTTCGCCCTGCGACGGGCCGGGCCGGTCGTAGGCGTCGTCGCCCCAGGCACCGCCCGGCGTGTTCCAGCCGCCGAGGCCGCGGAGGTACGGCAGGTCGTCGGCGGTGAGCACGGGCGCGTGCCGGTCGGCCTCCTCGACGGCCGCGCCGAAGCCGGTGCGGCGGGCGAGATGCAGGACGTTGGCGTCACCGAGCGCCTCGGCGACCAGCTGGGCGGAGTCGTCCTCGCTGCCGGTGTCGGCCGCCACCGCGTACTGCACGGGGCGCTCCTGGCCGATCAGCCCGGCGAGGGCGTCGGGCAGCCAGCGGGCGCCGTCGTGGGTGACGAGGACGGCGGTCACCACATGACGCGGGAACTCAGGGGTGGCAGCGTCGTGTTGGGCTGCCGTATGGCTGTGCACGGACATCGAGGTACGGGCCCCGGTTCGATGGACTGCGGTGGACGCGTGCGCCCCTGGTGCGGGGCGGGGCGTCTCGGACGAGCGCCCACACTATCGGCTGGCCATGACGACGGCCCGCCGCCTGTGGATAACCCACGGGCGACGGGCCGTTCGCACCTTATGCACGGAACTTCTCCCGCCGTTCAGTCGTCAACGGCCGGATGGTGATCGGGAGTCGGTCAGACGGCGGCCTTCTTCAGGCGGCGCCGTTCACGCTCGGACAGGCCGCCCCAGATGCCGAAACGTTCATCGTTGGCGAGGGCGTACTCGAGGCATTCGGAGCGGACCTCGCACGCGAGGCAGACCTTCTTGGCCTCTCTCGTCGAGCCGCCCTTCTCGGGGAAGAAGGACTCGGGGTCGGTCTGGGCGCACAGCGCGCGCTCCTGCCAGCCGAGCTCCTCGTCCGCGTCGTCGACCAGCAGTTGCTGCACCAGCTCGGTCATGTGCGCCCCTCGTCTGTCTTTCGCGTCCCCGTGCGTCGGCCGCAACCCTCCGGCCGAACGACACGAGTGAAATTACAAGTGTGCTGCTCCGGGCGAGTCAAGCCGAGATCTGCTATTGAGCCCGTTATTCACTCTGCGGAACCAAGGCCGTGCGGTAAGTGTTCAAATCGCCATAAACCTTGACACGCGTGCGGGCCCGGAGGGACGGCGGACCTCGCACACCTCTGTACGAGGAGAGACGCCCTCGTGTTCGTCCCCGTTCCGCGTGGCGTGGGCACACGGTCCGCGCTCGACAACCGGATGTGCCCCATGTGTCCCGGCTGTCGGATGAACAAACCTTTCACCTCGGAGATGAACCGGATGAGGTGAAACATGTCCCACATTCCGGGCATCGAGTTGACACCGGTGGTGTGAGCCGCTCTCCTAGTGGGCATGTTCGCGAACTTGGCGCTCACCCCGACCCGCACCCGCGGGTTCCTCGGTGCTGCCCTCGTCCGCCGCAGCTGTTGCTGTTGTCCCAGCTGTTGAGCCCACCGCGCTCCAGCTGACACCGGCCCCATCCCGGACCGGTCGCCTCTCCCCGTCCTGAACCCCGCTCCAGGACACCCCGCACGCCCGCGATCCGGGCGGCCCCGCGTGAACCTTCCGCCCCCACTCCTCTTCCGAGGGACCACAGCACCCGATGAACAGCGACAACGACCTCCAGATCGCCGGCGACATCCTCGAAGTGCCCCATCTGCTCCAGCCGCCCCGTGAACACCCGGTGACCGTCGCCGAGTTCGCCGGACTGGCCCGCGCCGTCGCCGCCGACCGCGCCCAGTGGGCCCACCTGGTCCGCTACGACGCCACCACCCGCTGGTACCACCGGCTGCGCACCGGACCCGGTTACGAGGTCTGGCTGCTGTCCTGGGTGCCGGGCCAGGGCAGCGGACTCCACGACCACGGCCGCTCCTCCGGTGTCCTCACCGTCCTGGAGGGGAGCCTGACCGAACGCACCGAGCGCGGCACGCGTGCGCTCGCGGCGGGGGCCCAGCGGGTCTTCGCACCCGGGTACGTGCACGAGGTGGTCAACGACTCCCTGGAGCCCGCGGTCAGCCTGCACATCTACTACCCGGGCCTCACGGCGATGCCCATGCACACCTCCGAGCACGGCGAGACGCACGGCGAACTGCGGGCCGAGCCGTGCCCGGCCGTGGTGTGAGCCACTCCCCCCGCTGAGCGCTCACGGCGGCTGACAGACTGTGGCCATGCGCATTGTGGTTCTGGCAGGCGGCATCGGCGGTGCCCGGTTTCTGCGCGGCCTGAAGAAGGCCGCCCCGGAGGCGGACATCACGGTCATCGGCAACACCGGCGACGACATCCATCTCTTCGGTCTGAAGGTCTGTCCGGACCTCGACACGGTGATGTACACGCTCGGCGGCGGCATCAACGAGGAACAGGGCTGGGGCCGGGAGGACGAGAGCTTCCGGGTCAAGGAGGAGCTGGCGGCCTACGGCGCCGGACCGGGCTGGTTCGGCCTGGGCGACCGGGACTTCGCGACCCACATCGTGCGGACGCAGATGCTGGACGCCGGGTACCCGCTGAGCGCCGTCACCGAGGCGCTGTGCGCCCGCTGGCAGCCCGGCGTGAAGCTGATCCCGATGACCGACGACCGGGTGGAGACCCACGTGGCCGTCGAGGTCGACGGCGAGCGCAAGGCCGTCCACTTCCAGGAGTACTGGGTGCGGCTGCGCGCCTCGGTGCCCGCCGAGGCCGTCGTGCCGGTCGGCGCCGAGCAGTCCAAGCCCGCGCCCGGTGTCCTGGAGGCCATCGCCGAGGCCGACGTCGTCCTCTTCCCGCCGTCCAACCCGGTCGTGTCCGTGGGCACGATCCTCGCCGTGCCCGGCATCCGCGAGGCCATCGCGGAGGCGGGCGTACCGGTGGTGGGGCTCTCCCCCATCGTCGGGGACGCACCCGTGCGCGGGATGGCCGACAAGGTGCTCGCGGCGGTCGGCGTGGAGTCCACCGCCGCGGCCGTGGCCGCGCACTACGGCTCGGGCCTGCTGGACGGCTGGCTGGTCGACACCGTCGACGCGGGCGCGGTCGAGCGGGTCGAGGCGGACGGCATCCGCTGCCGGGCCGTACCGCTGATGATGACCGACGTGGACGCGACCGCCGCCATGGCGCGCGAGGCGCTCGCGCTGGCCGAGGAGGTGCGGGCCGCGTGACCACCGGTGAGTACCGGGTCTGGGCCCCCGAGGGGCTGCCCGAGGTGGCGCCCGGCGACGACCTGGCCAAGCTGATCGCGGCCGCCGAACCGGGGCTTGCCGACGGGGACGTACTGCTCGTCACCTCCAAGATCGTGTCCAAGGCCGAGGGCCGGATCGTGGAGGCGTCCGACCGCGAGGCCGCGATCGACGCCGAGACGGTCCGGGTGGTGGCCCGGCGCGGACCGCTGCGCATCGTGGAGAACCGGCAGGGCCTCGTCATGGCCGCCGCCGGGGTCGACGCGTCCAACACCCCCGGCGGCACCGTCCTGCTGCTCCCCGAGGACCCGGACGCCTCCGCGCGCGCGATCCGCGAGGGGCTGCGGGCGGCGCTCGGCGTCGAGGTGGGCGTGGTCGTCACCGACACCTTCGGGCGGCCGTGGCGCGCGGGCCTGACCGACGTGGCGATCGGCGCCGCCGGGGTCCGGGTCCTGGACGACCTGCGCGGCGGCACCGACGCGCACGGCAACCCGCTCTCCGCCACCGTCGTCGCCACCGCCGACGAACTCGCGGCGGCGGGCGACCTGGTCAAGGGCAAGGCCGCCGGGCGTCCGGTGGCCGTACTGCGCGGCCTGCCGCACGTGGTGACCGCGGCGGACGAGGACGGCGAGGGCGCGCGGGCGCTGGTGCGTTCCGCGCGGGACGACATGTTCCGGCTCGGCACCTCCGAGGCGGTCCGCGAGGCGGTGACCCAGCGGCGCACCGTACGGGCCTTCACCGACGAGCCGGTGGACCCGGGCGCCGTCCGCCGCGCGGTGGCCGCCGCCGTGACCGCGCCCGCGCCGCACCACACCACACCGTGGCGGTTCGTCCTGCTGGAGTCGGCGGAGTCCCGGCTGCGGCTGCTCGACGCGATGCGGGACGCCTGGATCGCGGACCTGCGCCGGGACGGCAAGAGCGAGGAGTCCATCGCCAAGCGGGTCCGCCGGGGCGAGGTGCTGCGCAACGCGCCGTACCTGGTCGTGCCCTGCCTCGTCATGGACGGCTCGCACACCTACGGCGACGCGCGGCGCGACGGTGCCGAGCGGGAGATGTTCGTGGTCGCCATGGGCGCGGGCGTGCAGAACCTGCTGGTCGCGCTGGCCGGGGAGCGGCTGGGCTCGGCCTGGGTGTCGTCCACCATGTTCTGCCGCGATGTCGTGCGCGAGGTCCTGGACCTGCCCGCCGACTGGTCCCCGATGGGCGCGGTGGCGGTCGGCCACCCGGCCCAGGACCCGGCCGCGCGCCCGGCGCGGGACGCGGGGACATTCATCGAGGTCCGCTGAAAGGGTGCGGGGGCTGCCCTAGTCTCGTAGGGCAGCCCCCGCACCCCCCGCATCCCTAGGACCTCATCCGTGGCAGGACGTTTCGCCCCCCGGCCCGTCACGCGCACGACCGTGCGCGGCGGGGAGGTCACCGTGTCCGCCCCGGTGCCCCGGCGGACGAGCGCGCCCCGCACCCGTACGTGGGTGCCGGACGGGCCGCTGGACCTCGGGCTTGTGCTCGGGCCGCTGCGGCGCGGCCCCGCCGATCCGATGTTCCGGGCGGCGCGCGACGGTTCGGTGTGGCGGGCCTGCCGTACGCCCGCCGGTCCGGGCACGCTGCGGGTGTCCGCGCGCGGCGGCGAGGTGTGCGGTGAGGCGTGGGGCCCCGGCGCCGAGTGGCTGCTCGACCGGCTGCCCGAGCTGCTGGGCGCCGCCGACGACCCCGGAGCGTTCGAGCCCCGGCACCGGATCGTGGCCCTGGCCCGGCACCGGCGCCCCGGGCTGCGGCTGACCCGCACCGGTCTGGTGCTGGAGTCGCTGATCCCCTCGGTCCTGGAGCAGAAGGTCACGACCGACGAGGCGTACCGGGCCTGGCGGCTGCTGGTGCGCCGGTTCGGGGAGCCCGCGCCGGGCCCCGCCGGTACGGGTGAGCACCCGATGTGGGTCATGCCCGCACCCCGGACCTGGGCGCTGATCCCCTCCTGGGAGTGGCACCGCGCGGGTGTCGACGACAAGCGTGCCTCGACGGTCCTGCGCGCGGTACGGCTCGCCGCCCGCCTGGAGCAGACGACGGCCCTGTCTCCCGCCGAGGCCCGGACCCGCCTGGAGGTCGTCCCCGGCATCGGTCCCTGGACCTCGGCGGAGGTGGTCCAGCGCAGCCACGGCGCCGCCGACGAGGTGACCGTCGGCGACCTTCACCTTCCGCGCATCGTCGGCTGGGCGCTGGCGGGGGACCGCGATGCCGACGACACGGAGATGCTGCGCCTGCTCGAGCCGTACGCTCCTCAGGGGCAGCGGCATCGGGCGGCTCGGCTGATCCTGCTGAGCGGGAACGTGCCGGCGCGGCGGAAGCCGAAGATGCCGCGGGTGGACATCGGGCGCCTGTGAAGCGAGGGGCACGCTGCGAAGGGGCGCGGGGAACCGCGCGACAAGCCACGACGAACCCGCACCCGTCCCCTACATGTCGGACGAGAACCGCACCGCCCCCGCGGGGAGCTGCGCCCCGCACCACACCCGGACGCCGTCCCGCAGTTCGTTGTCCGCCCCGACCGTCGCCCCGTCGCCGACGACCACCCCGGTGAGCACGGTCCGCTCCCCCACCCGGGCCCGGGTCCCGATGAGCGAGTCGGTGATGACCGCGCCCGCCTCGACGACCGCTCCCGGCAGGATGGCCGAGCCCGAGATCCGGGCTCCCTCCGCGATGTACGCGCCCTCGCCGACCACCGTGCCGCCGGTCAGCTTGGCGTCGGGCGCGACGGTGGCCGTGGGCAGGATCAGGCGGTCGCCGCGTCGGCCGGGGACGGCCGGGGAGGGCGCGCGGCCCAGGACCAGGTCGGCCGAGCCGCGGACGAAGGCGGCCGGGGTGCCGAGGTCGAGCCAGTAGGTGGAGTCGACCATGCCCTGGAGGTGGGCCCCGGCGGCCAGCAGCCCGGGGAAGGTCTCGCGCTCGACCGAGACGGGGCGGTCCGCCGGGATCGCGTCGATGACGGAGCGGCGGAAGACGTAGGCGCCCGCGTTGATCTGGTCGGTGACGATCTCCTCGGGGGTCTGCGGCTTCTCCAGGAAGGCCAGCACGCGCCCGTTCCCGTCGGTGGGGACCAGGCCGTACGCGCGGGGGTCGGTCACCTTGGTCAGGTGCAGGGAGACGTCCGCGCCGGTGGACTCGTGGGTGTCCACCAGCGCGCGGATGTCGAGGCCGGTGAGGATGTCGCCGTTGAAGACGAGCACCGGGTCGTCGGGCCCCGAGCGCAGCCGGGCGGCGACGTTGCGGATCGCGCCGCCGGTGCCGAGGGGTTCCCGCTCGGTGACGTACTCGATGTGCAGGCCGAGGTCGGAGCCGTCGCCGAAGTACGGCTCGAAGACCTCGGCGAGGTAGCTCGTGGCGAGGACGATGTGCTCGACGCCCGCCGCTCTGGCCCGGGCCAGCTGGTGGGTGAGGAACGGCACCCCGGCCGCCGGGACCATGGGCTTGGGCGTGTGCACCGTGAGCGGTCGCAGCCGCGTGCCCTTGCCGCCGACCAGGAGGATCGCTTCTGTCACCTGTCGTCTCTGCTTCCTGCCGGGACCGGCGGAACGTCTCGTTTCGGCCGGCCAGTGTATGCAGACCGTGCGACGGCGCCCCGGGTGGCCGCGCGGTGTACCGCGTGATCGGCGCGCGGTCCTCCCCCGGCCGCACCCGCCGTCCCCACCCGCCCCCCGACGGCACGCTCTTCTCCTTCGGATAGAGGTTGCCACCGCCGGCCGCCGGGCAACCCTTGCGCCACGCCCGCCGGGACACCTGCCAAGGCCCCGCGCGCCCCGCGGGCCGTCCCGGGCGGCGTACTCTTGCGCGGGTGACTGCCACCGATCGCACCCCCGCCGACCTGCTGCGTTCCGCGCTCGCCGCGGACGCGGGCCGCCCCCTGGTGACGTACTACGACGACGCCACGGGCGAACGTGTCGAGTTGTCCGTGGCCACCTTCGCCAACTGGGTGGCCAAGACCGCCAATCTGCTCCAGGGCGAGCTGAACGCCGGACCCGGTGACCGGGTGGCGCTGCTGCTGCCCGCGCACTGGCAGACGGCCGTGTGGCTGCTGGCCTGCGCGTCGGTGGGCGCGGTGGCCGACGTGGACGGCGACGCGGCGGCGGCCGACGTGGTGGTGAGCGGCCCGGACTCGCTGGAGGCCGCGCGGGCGTGCCGGGGCGAGCGGGTGGCCATGGCGCTGCGCCCGCTGGGCGGCCGGTTCCCCGTGGTTCCGGACGGCTTCCTCGACTACGCGGCCGAAGTGCCGGGCCAGGGAGACCGGTTCGCGCCGTTCGCGCCCGTGGACCCGGACGAGCCCGCGCTGATCGTGGCCGGGGCGGAGTCCAGCGCGGCCGAGGTGGTCGAGCGGGCCCGCGCGGACGCGCCCGCGCTGGATCTGACGGGCCCGGGCTCCCGGCTGCTGTCGGGGCTGCGGTACGACACCTGGGCGGGGCTGAGCGCGGGTCTGTACGCCCCGCTGGCCACCGGTGGCTCGGTGGTGCTGTGCCGCAACCTGGACCGCCTGGACGGGGACGCGCTCGCCAAGCGCATCGAGGCCGAACGGGTCACGGCCGCGCGGCACTGACCCGCCGGACCCGACCGCGCCCCACCGGCTCCGTCCTCACCCGTCCGGCGCAGCAAAGGGCGGCCCGGGGCCCGCTTCGCCGCCATGGTCGTAGAAGAGGGATGTGACGCTCGTACGCCATGGATCGGGGTGGACCTGACGTGCCCGACAGCGCAGGCAGGCCACCCGCTTCCGGCCCCGGGTCCTCGGCCACCGGGGACGGGCTGGCCCGGCGGCGCAGGCGCCGGTGGGTCAGGGGTACGGCGCTGGGCTCGGCCGCGCTGCTGCTGGCGGCCGCCGGGGCGGGCTGGGCCGTCTACGCCCGGCTCAGTTCCAACATCACCCCGGACGACGCGGCCGCCCGCGAGCTGGCCCGCTACGAACGCGAGCGGCCCACCGCGCTGGTGAAGGACGCCCAGAACATCCTGCTCATCGGGTCCGACACCCGGGCCGGGGACAACGGCGCGTACGGGCGCGACACGGGCAGCGCGCGCTCCGACACCACGATCCTGCTGCATCTGGCCGCCGACCGGCGCAGCGCCACCGCCGTCTCGCTGCCCCGCGACCTGATGGTGCACGTCCCCGAGTGCGTGGGCGCGGACGGCGGCCGTACCGACCCGGCGTTCGCGATGCTCAACCACGCCTTCCAGCTGGGCGGTTCGGCCTGCACGATCCGTACCGTCGAGGAGCTGACCGGTATCCGCGTGGACCATCACATGGTCGTGGACTTCAGCGGGTTCAAGGAGATGGTGGACGCGGTCGACGGGGTGCGGCTGTGCCTGAAGGAGCCCATCGACGACAAGGCGGCCGGGCTCAGGCTGCCCGCGGGCGCGACGACCCTCGACGGGGAGCAGGCGCTCGGCTACGTGCGCGCCCGCAAGACCCTCGGCGACGGCAGCGACACCGACCGGATGGAGCGCCAGCAGCGTTTCCTCGGCGCGCTGGTGGAGAAGGTGCGCGGCAGCGACGTACTGCTGAATCCGGTGAAGCTCTATCCGGTGCTGGACGCGGCGACCTCCGCGCTCACCACGGACCCGGAACTGGCCAATCTGCGGGGTCTGTACCAGTTGGTGCGCGGGCTGCGCGACATCCCCACCGAACATGTGCAGTTCCTGACGGTCCCTCGCAAGGCATACGTCTACGACTCCAATCGCGACCAGCTCGTGGAGCCGGACGCCGACCGCCTCTTCGCGCGGCTGCGGGCGGACCTGCCCGTCGCGGTGACCAAGGACACTTCACCTGAAAACACCGGTAATACCCATCAGCAAGGCTCCACGAACGACCCTTCCCCGGTGCCGACTTTTCACGGGAACACGGCCGCCGAACGAGCCTGTGAGTAATGCGCGCACCAAAACGGCGAACCTTTGTTCAGGAATATGGGCGGGATTGCCCGGTTGTAGGAACGTGGAATTTGTCACGCGCGTCGCCCGACGCTGAACTGGGCGGATAGTGTGAGCGATCCGATGCACCCGGCCCCGCGGTTCAGGCCCTGAGGCCGTGCGTCGATTCACCGAGACCCGAGCGCCTACGAGGGGGAAGGCGCCGCGTGGCCCCGACGGAGGATTTGGACAACCGTGGACGCGCAAAGCCGTGGGCGGGCGGACAACATCGATCCCGCAGACCAGTGGGTGCTCAATCCGAACACCGGCGAATACGAACTGCGACTAAATCCTTCCGGAGCGCAATCGCCCGTTCCCGGTCCGCGTAGGTCGGCCCGCCGTGACAACGGCGCCGCACCCCCGCGCGGGCGGGGCGACGCGCCGGTCCGGGAGCCCCGCGAGAGCGAGGCGGAGGTGCCGCAGCCGCGCCGCCGCCGGGGGGCCGAGCCCGAGCCGGAGCCCCAGGGACGGCGCGGTGGCCGACGCCCCGCGCAGAAGCCGAAGAAGTCGAAGGCGAAGAAGGTCCTGGCGTGGACCGGCGGCGGCATGGCACTCGTGCTGGTCGCCGTGGGCTCGGCGGGCTACTTCTATGTGAAGCACCTCGCGGGCAACGTCGCCACGACGGACGTCGGCAGCGTGGCCAAGAAGGGCTTCAGCAAGGACGACGCCTTCAACATCCTGATCATCGGCACCGACAAGCGGACGGGCAGCGGCAACGCGGGCTACGGCGACAAGAACAGCGTCGGCCACGCGGACACCAACATCCTGCTGCACGTCGCCAAGGACCGCACGAACGCCACCGCGATGAGCATCCCGCGCGACCTCGTCGTGGACGTGCCGGACTGCGAGAGCGTCCAGAAGGACGGCACCACGAAGATCATCAGCGGCAGCGACCAGGTGCGCTTCAACGAGAGCCTCGGCCAGAAGGGCCGCGACGCGGGCTGCACCATGAAGACCGTGCAGGCCGCCACCGGGATCAGGCCCGACCACTTCATGATGGTCGACTTCAACGCGGTCAAGACGCTGACCTCGGCGGTGGGCGGTGTCGAGGTGTGCCTGGCGCACTCCGTGAACGACCCGAAGTCGCACCTCGACCTGCCCGCGGGGAAGTCGAACATCGAGGGCGAGCAGGCGCTGGCGTTCGTCCGTACCCGGCACAGCTTCGGCAACCACGGCGACCTGGACCGCATCAAGGCGCAGCAGCAGTTCATGGGGTCGCTGATGCGCAAGATGTCCTCCGGCGACACCCTCTCCAACCCGAGCAAGCTGCTGGGCCTGGCGGAGGCCGCCACCAAGGCGCTCACCGTCGACAAGGGCATCGGCTCGGTGGGCACGCTCAAGGACGTGGCGCTGGAGCTGAAGAAGGTACCGCCGAAGAACATCACCTTCCTGACGGTGCCGGTGGTGGACAACCCGGCGGACGGTGCCGTGCACAAGACGGTCATCGTCGACCAGAACCAGGCTCCCCCGGTCTTCGACGCCATCAACAACGATGTCTCCTTCACGGACGTCAAGAAGAAGGAGAAGGCCGCCAAGGACGCCCAAGCCGCCCGTCTCAAGGGCACCCGCTCCACGCCCGCCGAGATCCGGGTGCGCATCTTCAACGGCGGTGCGAAGGGCGGCAGCGCGTCGGCGACCCTGCTGTGGATGCAGACCGAGAAGGGCATCCTGAAGTCGGAGAACGCGGGCAACGCCGATGCCGAGCAGAGCAAGACAACCCTGGAGTACGCGCCCGACCAGGCGCCCCAGGCGCGTGAACTGGCCGCCCTCATGGGCCTGTCGGGCTCCGCGCTCAAGCCGGGCGAGAGCGTGACCAACTCCCAGGGGCTGCCCACGATGACCCTGACCCTCGGCAAGGACTTCAAGGGCGCGGGCGTCTCGATGACCGCTCCGGCGAAGGCGCCGAAGGTCACCAACCAGTCGACGGCCGACAAGGCCGAGTGCGCTTCATAGGTTTCAACTCGTAGGTAACGGTTCGGGCCCGTCGTGCGTCTATAAGGACGCGGGACGGGCCCGTTTGCTTGGCGGGGTACAGGAGGCGGGGAGTTGGCGCAGAGCGGGGTACGGGGGAAGGCCGGTCCGGCGGAGGCGGCGACGGCCGCACCGGACGGCCGGGGCCCTTCGGGGGGCGGCAGACGAGGTGCCCGGCGCGGGCCCAAACGCGGGCGGCGGGGGCTGCGATGGGCGGCGATCGTGCTGGCCCTGGCGATACTCGGGTCGGCTGGCGCCGGCTATCTCTACTATCAGCACCTCAACGACAACATCACCAAGGGCGAGCGAACCAGCGGCGACGACTCCAAGGTGCGCCGCACCCAGCCCGACGCGGCGGGCCGTACCCCGCTGAACATCCTGCTCATCGGCTCCGACGACCGGAACTCCGCCGAGAACGTGAAGCTCGGCGGCAGCAAGGACAACCGGGGCAACCCCCCGCTCGGCGACGTGCAGATGCTCATCCACCTCTCGGCGGACCGCGAGAGCGCCGCCATGGTGAGCATCCCGCGCGACACCCGCGTGGCCATCCCCAAGTGCGTGGACCCCAAGACCAAGCGGGTCTACCCGCCCACCGAGGACATCATCAACACCACACTCGCCCGGGGCGGCGCGGGCTGCACGCTGGCCACCTGGGAGAAGCTGACCGACGTCTTCATCGACCACTGGATGACCATCGACTTCACCGGCGTGGTGCGGATGGCCGACGCCATCGGCGGTGTCGAGGTGTGCGTCAACCAGAACGTCTGGGACCACTCGACGCCCGCCCAGCGCGGCGGCTCGGGACTGAAGCTGACGGCGGGCAAGCACAAGGTCGAGCACGTGCAGGCCCTCCAGTGGCTGCGCACCCGGCACGCCTGGGGCAGCGACGTGATGCGCGCCCGCGCCCAGCACATGTACCTGAACTCGATGATCCGCACGCTCAAGGGCCAGAACGTCTTCACCGACAGCGGGCGGCTGATGGACCTGGCCGAGGCGGCCACCAAGTCCCTGAAGGTCTCCCAGGAGATCGGCACGGTCAAGAAGCTCTACGACCTCGGCACGCAGCTGAAGGCCGTCCCGGCCGACCGCATCACCTCGGTCACCATGCCCAACGTGGAGGACTCGCTCAACAAGGAGCACGTGGTGCCGCAGAAGGCCGAGGCCGACAAGCTGTGGGAGATGCTGCGCGACGACGTGCCGCTGGACAAGAACGGCAAGCCGTCCACGTCCACGTCCAAGCCCCAGCCCGCCAAGACCCCTTCGCTCCAGCCGTCCCGGCTCGGGGTGGCCGTGGTCAACGGCACCGGCAGCTCGTCCCAGGCCGCTGTGCGCGGCCGGGCGGCGGACATCCGCGCGGTCCTGGCCCAGGACGGGTACGACCGGGCGGCGACGGACACCTCGGCCGCGCTGTCCGAGGACGAGACCGTCGTCCGCTACCCGAGCGCCGACCTGGAGGGCGACGCACAGGGTGTCGCCAAGGCGCTCGGCATTCCGCTGAAACAGGTGGAACGGTCCACGGACGTCTCGGGCGTGACGGTGGTCGTCGGCGCGGACTGGCGCACCGGCACCGCGTACCCGAAGAAGGCCGCCCCGAAGGCCGGTGACATCCCCGCCGGTTCCGACGCCATCAACGGCTCGGACACCTCCGCCTGCATGGACGTGTACAAGCCGTACCAGTGGTAGACGTGCACGAGCCCTGCCACTGGTAGGAGACGCGCGAAGGGGCCCCTCCCCGCGAGAGGAGGGGCCCCTTCGCGCGAAGCGTCGTCAGCGGGTTTCGAGCACCGCCGGGCGGCGCACCGATCTTCGAGGTCATCGCGGCGGCGACCGCGTGCTCCCAGTCGTTCTCGCCCTCGGCGTGCATGATGCCGCCGAGGGCGAGAGCATGCCGTGCCCGTCGACCCGGACCACGACGGGGTGCCGGGACTCCTTGATCGCCGCGTTCAGCGCGGCGGGGGTACGGCCGGTCGGGTGGGGAGACGCACGTCGGGCTTGGCGTTCACAGGGGCCTCGCGTTACCGCGAATGGGGGACACCGTTGCGCGCCGCCGGGGCTGCGACGCGGGCTGGAGATCGTATCGGCCTACGGTTCCTACAAACCCCACGTACGGCCCAGCCCGGAGGTGTCCCTTGCCCAGACCGCCTCGGCCCCCCTCCCCCACGGCCAAGGGCGGTGCGGCCGCCCCCGGCCCGCGGCGCCGTCCGCAGCCGCCCGGGCGGGCGCCGCGGGCGGCCCTCGTACGGCGCCGACGGCCGCGCTGGGGCATGCGGGCGGTGACCGCGCTGTCCGTGGTGGTACTCGCCTCCGCCGGGATCGGGCACGCGCTCGTCACCGGGCTCGACTCGGGGATCGCGCGGGTGGACGCCTTCAAGGACATGAAGAACCGGCCCGCCGCGGGTCACGGCATGAACGTCCTGCTGGTCGGCACCGACGGCCGCGACAAGATCACCGAGCGGGAGCGGAAGGCGTACCGGCTGGGCGGGGCGCCCTGTCACTGCACCGACACGATGATGATCGTGCACATCTCGCAGGACCGGGACCGGGCGAGCGTGGTGAGCCTGCCCCGCGACTCCTACGCCGAGGTGCCCGACCACGTCGACCAGAACACCGGTGAGCCGCACCACGCGCACCCCCTCAAGCTGAACGCGGCCTACGCCGAGGGCGGGCCCCAGCTGACCGTGCGCACGGTGGAGGCGATGACCCGCGTGAAGATCGACCACTATCTGGAGGTCGACTTCGCCAGCTTCATGCGGACCGTGGACGTGCTCGGCGGGGTCACCGTCTGCACGCCGACCTCGCTGAAGGACTCGTACACCGGGCTCGACCTCGCGCCGGGCGACCACGACCTCACCGGCGGACAGGCGCTGCAGTACGTGCGCGCCCGGCACGTGGACGGCGCGAGCGACCTGGGGCGGATGCAGCGGCAGCAGCGGTTCATGGCCGCGCTGATCGAGCGGGCGACCTCCTCGGGGGTGCTGCTCAACCCGATGCGGTTCCGGGACGTGGCGCGGGCGGTGCTCGGCTCGGTGCGGGCGGACGCCGGGTTCGGCACGAACGAGCTGCTGGACCTCGGGCGGGCGATGCGGAACTTCTCCCCGTCGTCCTCCGAGTTCACCACCGTGCCGATCGGGCAGATGGGCTACGTCGTCAACGGCATCGGCTCGACCCTGAAGTGGGACAAGGCCAAGGCGGACCGGCTCTTCGCCGCCCTGCGCGAGGACAAGCCGCTGGCCCCGGTCCGCGCGAAGCACGCCCCCGCCGCGACCACCGTCGAGGTCGCGCCCTCCTCGATCCGGGTCCGGGTGGAGAACGGCACCGGCACGGCGGGGCTCGGCAGGAAGCTGGACGCCGCGCTCGCCTCGACCGGCTTCGCGACCACCCGCCAACCGGTCACCGCCGGCCACCCGGTCCCCCGCACGGTCATCACCTACGACCCCCGCTGGGACCGCTCCGCCCGCTCCCTCGCCGTGGCCCTTCCCGGCAGCGAACTCCGCCCGGTCCCCGGCCAGGGTCCGGTCCTGCGGGTGACGGCGGGCCCCGACTTCAAGGACGTACACAGGGTGAAGGGCCCGGACACGGCCCAGCCGGACTCCCCGGTCGTGCACGGGGACGAGGTGGTGTGTCCGGGCAACGCGTAGCCCGCGCGGGGCGGCTTCGGCAGAGGTCTCGGGGCCGAGCCGCCCCCCGAGGGGACCGTCAGTCCTCGATGCCGTCAGTCCTCGATGCCGTCCGCCGCTCGCTGTTCCCGGAGCTCGCGGATGGCGCGGCGGCGGGCCAGGCGGTGGCTGCGGCGGATCTGGGCCTCCTGGTGGCGGCGGCGGTCGCGTTCGGTCTCCGGGATCACCGGGGGGACCGCGCGCGGCTTGCCGTCGGCGTCCACGGCCGTGAAGACCAGGTAGGCCGAGCCGACCTGGGTGGGCGGCGCCGATTCGTTCCAGCGCTCGGCCAGCACGCGGACGCCGATCTCCATGGAGGTCCGGCCGGTCCAGTTGACCTGCGCCTTCACATGGACCAGGTCGCCGACGCGCACCGGCTCCAGGAAGGCCATCTCGTCCATGGACGCGGTGACGGCGGGGCCCCCGGAGTGCCGGCCGGCCACCGCGCCCGCGGCGTCGTCGACCAGTTTCATGATCACCCCGCCGTGCACCGACCCCAGAAGGTTGGTGTCGTTGTGGGTCATGATGTGGCTGAGGGTGGTGCGAGAAGCCGAGGTCGGCTTGCCCGGGATCTCCGGAAGCTCGCTCGGCGGGACCTGGTCTGTCATGTCCCCCACCTTAAGCGGAAGCGGCATTAGCGATATTTGTGTCACCTTCGCAACAGCCCCACTCCGATTTTCCGACAACCCTTGTAAGCCACCTGCCCGCACCCTGCACACTTGGGCCCATGAATGACTGGCCCGAGGGATGGTCCGACGACGAACGCGGCCCCCGCTACGGACGCGGCAGCGCCGGCGCGCAGCCGGAAGGCGCACGCTCGATGCGTCAGGTGGGGCGCGGCCCGGTACCCCCGGGTCAGCGCTCGTACGGCCCCCAAGGCCCCTCCGCGCCCCCGTACGGCGCCGGGGTGCCGCAGCAGCCGTCGTACGTCGACGGCCGGGGCGGCACCGGCTACGACAACGGCTACAACACGGGCCAGGTCTACGGCGGCGGTCCCGGCGGCCCGGCCGCACCCGGCACCCGCGCTCCGCGCCCCGCCCCGAACTGGGGCCGCCGGATCAAGCTGACGACGATCACGGTGCTCAGTGTGCTGATCGTCACGTCGGTCGCCACCTACTTCTGGGCCGACTCCAAGCTGCACCGGGACGTCGACCTGGCCCAGGTGATCGACCGGCCCGCCGAGGGCGAGGGCACCAACTATCTGATCGTCGGCTCCGACAGCCGCAAGGGCATGTCGGACGAGGAGAAGAAGAAGCTGCACACCGGCTCCGCCGAGGGCCAGCGCACCGACTCGATGATGATCCTGCACGTCGGCTCGAACGGCGACACGCTCATATCCCTGCCGCGCGACTCGAACGTCACGATCCCGAGCTTCAAGGGCTCGCAGTCCGGCAAGCTCTACCCGGCCTCCGGCACCACCAAGCTGAACGCGGCCTACGCCAAGGACGGCCCCACGCTCCTGGTCCGCACAGTCGAGTACAACACCGGCCTGCACATCGACCACTACGTGGAGATCGGCTTCGCGGGCTTCGCCAACATCGTGGACGCCGTCGGTGGCGTCGACATGAAGCTCGACCAGGGCTTCAAGGACAAGTACTCCGGCGCCGACTTCCAGGCCGGCGAGCAGACCCTCAACGGCGAGCAGGCCCTCGCCTTCGTCCGCACCCGGCACGCCTTCGCGGCCTCCGACCTCCAGCGCACCAAGAACCAGCAGAAGTTCCTCGCCGCGCTGTCCCACCAGGTGGCCACCCCGTCCACCGTCCTGAACCCCTTCAAGCTCTACCCGACCATGGGCGCGGGCCTGGACTCCCTCACGGTCGACAAGGACATGAGCCTGTGGGACCTCGCCTCCATGTTCTGGGCCATGAAGGGCGTCAGCGGCGGTGACGGCACCTCCCTCAACATGCCCATCTCCGGCTCGGTCGGCGGCAACCTCGTCTGGGACAAGGCGAAGGTCCAGACCCTGGTGAACGAGCTGAAGAACGACGAGAAGGTGACGGTCACGGGCAACTGAGCTCCGGCTCCCGGACGTTGAGCCCCGACCCCGGACATACGGAAGGCGCCTCCCCCGGTCGTACGGGGGAGGCGCCTTCCGTCGTTCACGTCGTCGCGCGTTACGGCAGGTTCCGCGCCATCACGATCCGCTGGACCTGGTTCGTGCCCTCGTAGATCTGGGTGATCTTGGCGTCGCGCATCATGCGCTCGACCGGGTAGTCGCGGGTGTAGCCGTAGCCGCCGAGGAGCTGGACGGCGTCGGTGGTGACCTCCATGGCGACGTCCGAGGCGAAGCACTTGGCGGCGGCGCCCTGGAAGGTGAGGTCCTTGTCGCCGCGCTCGGAGGCGGCCGCGGCCTGGTAGGTCAGGGCGCGGGCGGCGGCGATCTTCATGGCCATGTCGGCGAGCATGAACTGGATGCCCTGGAAGTCGGCGATCGGCTTGCCGAACTGCTTGCGCTCCTGGACGTAGCCCTTGGCGTAATCGAGGGCGCCCTGGGCGACACCGAGGGCCTGGGCGGCGATGGTGATGCGGGTGTGGTCCAGGGTCTTCATGGCCGTCGCGAAGCCCGTGCCCTCCTCGCCGATCATGCGGTCGGCGGGGATGCGGACGTTGTCGAAGTAGACCTCGCGGGTCGGGGAGCCCTTGATGCCGAGCTTCTTCTCCGGGGCGCCGAAGGAGACACCCTCGTCCGACTTCTCGACCACGAAGGCGGAGATGCCCTTCGAGCGCTTCGAGGGGTCGGTGACGGCCATCACCGTGTAGTACTCGGAGACGCCCGCGTTGGTGATCCAGCGCTTCACGCCGTTGAGCACCCAGAAGTCGCCGTCGCGGACGGCCTTGGTCTTCATGCCCGCCGCGTCCGAACCGGCGTCCGGCTCGGAGAGGCAGTACGAGAACATCGCGTCGCCCTTGGCCAGCGGACCCAGGTACTTCTTCTTCAGCTCCTCGGAGCCGGAGAGGATCACCGGGAGCGAGCCCAGCTTGTTCACGGCCGGGATCAGGGAGGAGGAGACGCAGGCGCGGGCCACCTCCTCGATCACGATCACCGTGGCGAGCGCGTCGGCACCGGCGCCGCCGTACTCCTCCGGGACGTGCACGGCGTGCAGGTCGCCGGCCACGAGGGCGTCCAGCGCCTCCTGCGGGAAGCGGGCCTCCTCGTCCACGGCGGCGGCGTACGGCGCGATCTTCGCCTCGACCAGCGAGCGGACGGAGTCGCGGAGCATGTCGTGCTCCTCGGACGGGCGGTACAGGTCGAAGTCAGCCGATCCGGCCACGGTCTCTCACGCTCCAAGGACGCTGTGGTACTGACGCTAATTACCGTTAAGTAACTGCAGTTTAGAGGGCTGCCCGGGGCCCGCATACGTGAGCTTGGCGACAGCTGGAGACCTGCCCGGAGCGGCGCACGACTATGCTCGGGCTCCGCACCATCGACGTACCCCCGGCTGGAGCAGCAATGAGCCTGAAGATCACCGTGATCGGCACCGGCTATCTCGGCGCCACGCACGCCGCGGCCATGGCCGAACTCGGCTTCGAGGTGCTCGGCCTGGACGTGGTGCCGGAGAAGATCGCCCTGCTGGAGCGCGGCGAGACCCCGATGTACGAGCCGGGGCTCGACGAGCTGCTGCGCCGCCATGTCGCGGGCATCGAGGGGTCCACGGGCCGGCTGCGGTTCACGACCGACTTCGCGGAGGTCGCGGAGTTCGGCGATGTGCACTTCCTCTGCGTGAACACCCCGCAGAAGCGCGGCGAGTACGCCTGCGACATGAGTTACGTCGACGCCGCGCTCGCCTCGCTCGCCCCGCATCTGAAGCGCCCGGCGCTGGTCGTCGGCAAGTCCACCGTGCCGGTGGGCTCGGCGGGCCGCCTCGCCGCCTACCTGGCCGAGCACGCGCCCGCGGGCGCCGACGCCGAGCTGGCCTGGAACCCGGAGTTCCTGCGCGAGGGCTTCGCCGTCAAGGACACCCTGCACCCGGACCGGATCGTGGTCGGCGTGCGCGGGGAGCGGGCGGAGAAGCTGCTGCGCGAGGTGTACGCCACGCCGATCGGCGAGGGCACCCCGTTCGTGGTGACCGACTTCCCGACCGCCGAGCTGGTCAAGACGGCGGCGAACTCCTTCCTCGCCACCAAGATCTCCTTCATCAACGCCATGGCGGAGGTGTGCGAGGCCGCCGACGGCGACGTGGCGAAGCTCGCGGAGGCCATCGGCTACGACGAGCGGATCGGCAGCAAGTTCCTGCGCGCCGGGATCGGCTTCGGCGGCGGCTGCCTGCCGAAGGACATCCGCGCCTTCATGGCGCGCGCCGGTGAGCTGGGCGCGGACCAGGCGCTGACCTTCCTGCGCGAGATCGACTCCATCAACATGCGGCGTCGCGGTCAGATGGTCGAGATGACGCGGGAGGCACTCGGGGGCGGCTCGTTCCTCGGCAAGCGGGTCGCGGTGCTCGGCGCCACCTTCAAGCCCGACTCCGACGACGTACGCGACTCGCCCGCGCTGAACGTCGCCGGGCAGATACACCTCCAGGGCGGCCAGGTCACGGTGTACGACCCGAAGGGCATGGACAACGCCCGCAAGGTCTTCCCGACGCTCGGCTACGCGGACTCGGCGCTCGACGCGGTGCGCGGCGCGGACGTCGTCCTGCATCTGACGGAGTGGCGGGAGTTCCGCGAGCTGGACCCGGCGGAGCTGGGCGGGGTCGCGGCGGACCGGGTCCTGCTCGACGGGCGCAACGCGCTCGACGCCGAGCTGTGGCGGCGGGCCGGGTGGACGTACCGGGCGATGGGCCGTCCGACCGCGTAACACCCTCCGGGGGTACGACGGTTCGGCCGCACCGGGGACGCCGGTTCGGCCGAGGCTCAGTCGGCCGAACCGGCGTCTGTGCGCATTGTGCACCACGGGGCGCGAACGTGACCGCACAACCCCCGGGCCCTTACCTGCCCTTGGTGTGCGGGGCGGTGCCGACGGCCTTTTCGGCGCCCCCGGCGCCCTTGGAATCTTTGGCGGTCTCGGCGGTCTCGGCGTCCTTGGCCCGGTAGCGCCGCATCTTCGCGCGGGCCCCGCACACCTGCATCGAGCACCAGCGGCCGCGTCCGGCGGGGCTGCGGTCGTAGTACGCCCAGTGGCAGTCGGGCGCCTCGCACGCCTTGAGCCGCTGCCAGGTGCCCGCGACCAGCGCCTCGGCGACGGCGGCGGCGACGCGGGAGAGCAGCGGGGCGGGGTCGGCGGGAGCGAGGCGGGCGGAGCCGTCGGTGTCATCCACGGCGAGGCGGAGCGGGGCGTGGGCGAGCAGATCGCCCAGCGGAGTCACCGCACGGTGCGGCCGGTGCCCGGCGTGCGCGAGCAGGGCGGCGCGCAGGGACTCGCGCAGCGTACGGGCGTCGGCCACGTCCTCCGGGCCGATCCCGAGGTTCGCGCGGCCCTCCTCGGTGTCGAGCAGGTCGCGGCCGCTCTCGATGTCCAGGCTGTTGACCAGGGACTCCACCAGGACCAGGTTCCCGGGGGCGGCCGATCTGTCACTCATGCTTGCGACGTTACCCCCACTGCGGGAGTATGAGGTAACAGTTACCGGTTGCCCACCTCTATGGGTAACCATGTTCCGAGGAGGAAGCCATGCCCCTCGCCACACTGGGCGCGATCGTCCTGGACTGCCCCGACCCGCACGCCCTGTCCGCCTTCTACGCGGGCCTGCTCGACGGCACCCCGGAGGGCGACGACACCTGGATCGACCTCAAGACCCCCGCCGGTCCCACCCTCGCCTTCCAGCGGGCCCCCGGCCACGTCCCCCCGGCGTGGCCCAACCCGGACGCCTCCCAGCAGTTCCACCTCGACCTGACGGTGGAGGACCTCGACGCGTCCGAGAAACACGCCCTGTCGCTGGGCGCGAAGCCCCTGGACGCGGAGGACGCCGACCGCACGTGGCGGGTCTACGCGGACCCGGCGGGGCATCCGTTCTGTCTGTGCGCGTGCTGACGTCGTTCCCTGATGGCGTCAGCCTTCCCGCGCCGCCTCGATAACCCCCTCCAGCGTCGCCCGCGACCGCTGCAAGTCGCCGATCAGGCGGTCGATCCGGTCGCGTTCGGCCGTGAGGTCTTCCAGGAGGCGGGGAGTCGCGGTCGCGGAGGGGCCGCCGTCCTGGTCGCGCATGCAGGGGAGGAGGTCGCGGATCCTGGTGCTGTGGAGGCCCGCCGCGTAGAGCTCCTGGATGCGGACGACGCGGTCCACGGCGGTCGCCGGGTAGTCGCGGTGGCCGCCGGGGGTGCGGTCGGCGGAGAGCAGGCCCTGGGTCTCGTAGTAGCGCAGGGACCGCTCGCTCACTCCGGTCAGCCGGGCCAGTTCACCGATCCGCATGAGAGCCTCCACGCTTGAATCTGACATCAGTGTCAGGTTCTACCGTACGGCCATGACACCCACGACGGACTTCCTGGCCCCGGCCCGGCTCGGCCGGCTGGCACTTCCCCACCACCTCGTGATGGCCCCGCTCACCCGTAACCGCGCGGAGCCCGACGGCACGCCGACCCCGCTCATGGCGGAGTACTACGCCCAGCGCGCCTCCGCCGGTCTGATCATCGCTGAGGCCGCGACACCCAACGCGGTCGGACAGACGTACCCGGACATCGCCGCCCTCCACACCGACCGGCACACCGAGGGCTGGCGGAAGGTGACCGAGGCCGTGCGGGCGGCGGGCGGGCGGATGTTTCTGCAGCTCCAGCACGGCGGGCGGGTCAGCCATCCGCTGACCACCGGACTGACCCCCGTGGCGCCATCCGCCGTCCCGCTGCCCGAGACGATCTTCACGCGAGAGGGGCATCTGCCCGCCCCCATACCCCGGGCGATGAGCGGGGGCGACATCCGGGCCACGGTCGCGGACTTCGCCGGGGCCGCGCGCAGGGCGATGGACGCCGGGTTCGAGGGGGTCGAGGTGCACTCGGCCAACGGGCATCTGCTGCACCAGTTCCTCGCCGGGAACACCAACCTCCGCACGGACGTGTACGGCGGTTCCGTCGAGCGGCGGGTGCGGTTCGCCGTGGAGGTGACCGAGGCCGTCGCCGAGGCGATCGGGGCCGAGCGGGTGGGGGTGCGGATCTCGCCCGGCGGCACGGTCAACGGCATCCGGGAGGACGACACCGAGGCCGTCTACCCCGCGCTCGTGCACCGACTGCGCGGGCTGGGCCTCGCCTATCTGCACCTCGTGCACGCCGATCCCGGGAGCACGCTGTACCGGCGGCTGCGGGCCGACTGGCCGGGTGTCCTGATCGGCAACCCCGTGCTGACCGACCTCACCACCGAGGCCGTCTCCCGGGCCGCCCAGGACATGCTGGCGGCCGGAGCCGATCTGGTCGCGCTGGGGCGGCCGTTCCTCGCCAACCCGGACCTGGTCACACGGCTGCGCCGGAACGCGCCGCTGAACCCGCTGCGCGAGCGGTATCTGATGTACGTGGGCGGGGCCGACGGCTACACCGACTACCCCGCCCTCGTCGGCTAGCCGTCCAGGGACTCGATCGTCGCCGTGGACGCCGGGCGCGTGACCTGGAGGGCGCGGGCGACGTCTTCCGTCTCCCCCAGGACGCGGACCGCGTTCTGCCAGGTGAGCTTGGCGAGGTCCGGCTTGGACCAGCCCCGGCCGAGGAGTTCGGCGATGAGGTTGGGGTAGCCGGAGACGTCGTTCAGGCCGTCGGGGGTGAAGGCGGTGCCGTCGTAGTCGCCGCCGATGCCGAGGTGGTCGACGCCGGCGACCTCGCGCATGTGGTCGAGGTGGTCGGCGACCGTGGCGACGGTGGCGATGGGACGCGGGTGGCTCTCCTCGAAGGCGCGGTGGACCTTCATGCCCTCCTCGGTGGTGTCGAGGTGGTGGAGGCCGTGCGCGCGCATGTTGTCGTCGGCGGCGACCGTCCAGTCGACGGCGGCCTGGAGGACGAACTTCGGCACGAAGGTCACCATGGCCACGCCGCCGTTGGCGGGAAGCCGCTCCAGCACGTCGTCCGGGATGTTGCGCGGGTGGTCGCACACCGCGCGCGCGGACGAGTGGGAGAAGATCACCGGCGCCGACGTGGTGTCCAGCGCGTCCCGCATCGTCGTCGCGGCGACGTGGGAGAGGTCGACCAGCATGCCGAGGCGGTTCATCTCGCGGACGACTTCGCGGCCGAAGGCCGTCAGGCCGCCCGCCTTCGGCTCGTCGGTCGCGGAGTCCGCCCAGTCCACGTTGTCGTTGTGGGTGAGCGTCATGTAGCGCACACCGAGTGCGTACAGGCCCCGCAGCGTGCCCAGCGAGTTGTCGATGGAGTGGCCGCCCTCGGCACCCATCAGGGAGGCGATACGGCCCGAGGCGCGCGCCGCCTCCATGTCGGCGGCGGTCAGCGCGGGCGCCAGCTCGTCCGGGTACCGCTCGATCAGCCGCCGCACACAGTCGATCTGCTCCAGGGTCGCGGTCACCGCGCCCGGCAGATCGGACCGCACGTACACCGACCAGAACTGCGCCCCGACCCCGCCCTCGCGCAGGCGGGGCAGGTCGGTGTGCAGATGGGCGTTCTGGTGCGCGGCGATGTCCCGCGCGGCCAGATCGTAGGCGACCTGCTCGCGCAGCGCCCACGGCAGGTCGTTGTGGCCGTCGACCACGGGGAACTCGCGCAGCAGCGAGCGGGCTTCGTCCAGGGAGGTCATCCGCGTCTACTTTCCGAACCCGAAGCCGTTCGAGCCCTCGACCTTCGAGCGCAGGCGCTTGCCCTTCTCGGTGGCCTGGTCGTTGAGGTCCTGCTGGAACTCGCGCATCTTCTGCAGGAGGTCCTCGTCGTACGCGGCGAGCATCCGGGCCGCGAGGAGGCCGGCGTTGCGGGCACCGGCGACGGAGACGGTGGCGACCGGGACACCGGCCGGCATCTGGACGATCGACAGGAGGGAGTCCATGCCGTCCAGGTACTTCAGCGGGACCGGTACGCCGATCACCGGCAGCGGGGTCACGGAGGCCAGCATGCCCGGCAGGTGGGCGGCGCCGCCCGCGCCCGCGATGATCGCCTTGAGTCCGCGGTCGGCGGCCTGCTCGCCGTAGGTGATCATCTCGCGCGGCATCCGGTGCGCGGAGACGACATCGACCTCATAGGGGATCTCGAACTCGTCCAGTGCCTTGGCGGCGGCTTCCATGACGGGCCAGTCGGAGTCCGACCCCATGACGATGCCAACGAGGGGGCTCATTCGGTGATCGTGCCCTTCAGATAGCCGGCTGCGTGACGCGCGCGTTCCAGAACGTCGTCCAGGTCGTCGCCGTAGGTGTTGACGTGACCCACCTTGCGGCCGGGTTTTACGTCCTTGCCATACATGTGGATCTTCAGCTGGGGGTCGCGCGCCATGCAGTGGAGGTACGCGGAGTACATGTCCGGGTAGTCGCCGCCGAGGACGTTCACCATGACCGTCCAGGGGGCGCGCGGGCGCGGGTCGCCGAGGGGGAGGTCGAGGACCGCGCGGACGTGGTTGGCGAACTGCGAGGTGATCGCGCCGTCCATGGACCAGTGGCCCGAGTTGTGCGGGCGCATGGCCAGCTCGTTGACGAGGACGCGGCCGTCGCGGGTCTGGAACAGCTCGACGGCGAGGTGGCCGACGACGCCCAGTTCCTTGGCGATGGTCAGCGCCATCGCCTCGGCCTTCAGCGCCAGCTCCTCGTCCAGGTCGGGCGCGGGCGCGATCACGGTGTCGCACACCCCGGCGACCTGGCGGGACTCCACGACCGGGTAGGCGACGGCCTGGCCGTGCGGGGAGCGCACGACGTTGGCGGCCAGCTCGCGGACGAAGTCGACCTTCTCCTCGGCCAGCACCGGCACGCCCGCCCGGAAAGGCTCGGCGGCCTCGGCCTCGGAGTCCACGACCCACACGCCCTTGCCGTCGTAGCCGCCGCGCACGGTCTTGAGGACGACGGGGAAGCCCTCGCCCTCGGCCGCGAACGCCGCCACATCGGCCGGGTCGCTCACGATGCGGTGGCGCGGACAGGGCACCCCGATCTCGGTGAGCTTCGCGCGCATCACGCCCTTGTCCTGGGCGTGCACGAGCGCGTCGGGCCCCGGGCGCACGGGGATGCCGTCCGCCTCCAGGGCCCGTAGGTGCTCGGTCGGCACGTGCTCGTGATCGAAGGTGATCACGTCACAGCCGCGCGCGAACTCACGCAGCGTGTCGAGGTCGCGGTAGTCGCCGATGACGACATCGCTCACGACCTGCGCCGCGGAATCCTGGGGAGTGTCACTGAGGAGCTTGAACCTGATGCCCAACGGGATGCCCGCCTCGTGCGTCATACGCGCGAGCTGCCCCCCGCCGACCATGCCGACTACCGGGAACGTCACCCCCCTAGCGTATCGGCCGCCCGGACCGGCCCGGCTCGCGCGCGTTCGCGCGCCCCCGCGCGCGATCTCTTACCCGCCCCTTGCCCGCCTCTTGCCGACCCGTTTCCAGGCTGTGGCCCGGTGCGCGGGCATCGTGAAGAGCTCGTGGATAGCATGGCGGGGCTTATGGAAGCCAAGGACAGGAGCTGCACCGCCATGGAACACCGTTCCTCGGGGCTGAACCGGCTCGCGCGCGAGCTGGCCAAGTTCGGGGCCGTCGGCGGTGCCGGTGTCCTGGTCAATCTGGGCGTGTTCAACCTGGTCCGGCACATCTCGGATCTGCCGGTGGTACGCGCCAGCATCATCGCGACCATCGTCGCGATCGTCTTCAACTACGTGGGCTTCCGCTACTGGACGTACCGGGACCGCGACAAGGGCGGCCGTACCCGGGAGCTGGTGCTGTTCCTGGTGTTCAGCGCGGTCGGCCTGGTCATCGAGAACGGCGTGCTGTATCTCGCCACCTACGGGTTCGGCTGGGACAGCCCGCTCCAGAGCAATGTCTTCAAGTTCGTCGGCATCGGCGTCGCCACGCTGTTCCGCTTCTGGTCGTACCGCACCTGGGTCTTCCGGACGCTGCCCGCCGAGGGCGAGTCGGTCGTCAAGGACTCGGGCGGCCCCCGGCCAGACGAGAAGCAGCGGGTGCGCTAGCCGCTTCCCGGTCCGCCCGCGCCCGTCCTCAGCGGACCGTCGGCTGCGCCTCGCCGTCCGCCTTCGGCGGTGGGGCCGTACGGGACAGGAAGAGGCCGAAGACCACCGGCTGTGTCTGGAGCAGCTCCAGACGGCCGCCGTCGGCCTCGGCGAGGTCGCGGGCGACGGCGAGTCCGATGCCGGTGGAGTTGCGGCCGCTGATGGTCCGCTCGAAGATCCGCGCGCCGAGGTCCGCGGGGATGCCGGAGCCCTCGTCGGTGACCTCGATCACGGCCTGGTTGCCGACGACCCGGGTGCGCAGGGCGACGGTGCCGCCGCCGTGCATCAGCGAGTTCTCGATCAGCGCGGCCAGCACCTGGGCGACCGCGCCGGGCGTGCCGACCGCCTTCAGATGCCGCTTGCCGGAGCTGACGATGGCCCGGCCCACGCTGCGGTAGGCGGGGCGCCACTCGGCGAGCTGCTGCTGGATGACCTCGTCGAGGTCGAAGGAGACGGCGGAGCCGGTGCGCGGGTCGCGCGAGTTGGTCAGCAGCCGTTCCACCACGTCCGTCAGCCGCTCCACCTGCGTGAGCGCGATGGTGGCCTCCTCCTTCACCGTCTCCGGGTCGTCGGTGAGGGTGATCTCCTCCAGGCGCATGGACAGCGCGGTCAGCGGCGTACGGAGCTGGTGGGAGGCGTCGGCCGCGAGGCGCCGCTCGGCGGTGAGCATCCGGCCGATGCGCTCGGCGGAGGAGTCGAGGACGTCGGCGACCCGGTCCAGCTCGGGGACGCCGTAGCGCTTGTGCCGGGGGCGGGGGTCGCCGGAGCCGAGGCGCTCGGCGGTCTCGGCGAGGTCGGTGAGCGGGGAGGCAAGGCGGTTGGCCTGGCGTACGGCGAGCAGGACGGCGGCGATCACGGCGAGCAGCGCGACCAGGCCGATGATCAGCAGCGTGCGGCCGACCTCACGGGTCACGGCGGAGCGGGGCTCCTGCACGGTGACCGTCTCGCCCTCCTCGCCGTGCTGCGTGGAGTGGATGACGTCACCCTTGGGCCGGGTGCCGATCTCGATGGGGGCCCGGCCGGGGACGCGGATGACGGCGTACTGGTCCTTGCTGACCGGATTGCGCAGCGCGTCGGTGTCGACGTGCTCGGAGGCGAGGATGCGGCTGTCCACGATGCTGGCCAGCCGGACCGCCTCGGACTCGACGCGTTCCTGGGCACTGTTGCTGATCGTCCGGGTCTCGACGATCACCAGGGACACCCCGAAGACCGCGATCACCACCAGCACGACGGCAAGCGTGGACTGAATGAGACGACGACGCACGGGGTCCCTCCGGAAGAACTAAGGACCACCAGTCTCCCCCGCCCAGCTGCCACCCCCTAAGGGGCGCGGGGAACTGCGCGACGAGCCGCAACGAGAGGAAAGCCGCCGACGAACCCGCAGCCCCTCCTCGAACCGCGAACCGCCGAAACCCGGCGGAGCGACTCAGCTCTTCTCGAACCGGAAGCCGACGCCCCGCACCGTGGCGATGTAACGCGGGTTCGCCGCATCGTCACCGAGCTTCTTCCGCAGCCACGAGATGTGCATGTCCAGCGTCTTGGTGGACGACCACCACGTCGTGTCCCACACCTCCCGCATCAGCTGGTCGCGCGTGACCACGCGGCCGGCGTCCCGCACCAGCACCCGCAGCAGGTCGAACTCCTTGGCCGTGAGCTGGAGTTCCTCCTCGCCCATCCACGCGCGGTGCGACTCGACGTCGATCCGCACGCCGTGGGTGGCCGGCGGCTGCTGCGGCTCGGTCGCGCCACGCCGCAGCAGGGCCCGGACACGGGCGAGCAGCTCGGCGAGCCGGAAGGGCTTGGTGACGTAGTCGTCGGCGCCCGCGTCGAGGCCGACGACGGTGTCCACCTCGTCGGCGCGCGCGGTCAGGATGAGGATCGGCACGGTGTGGCCGTCGGCACGCAGTCGGCGGGCGACCTCGAGGCCGTCCATGCCGGGCAGGCCCAGGTCCAGCACGACCAGGTCGACACCGCCCTGCATTCCGGCGTCGAGCGCGGTGGGGCCGTCCTCGCGGACCTCGACCTCGTAACCTTCCCGGCGCAGGGCGCGGGCCAGCGGCTCCGAGATGGACGCGTCGTCCTCGGCGAGCAGTACACGGGTCATGAGCTGATGGTAGACCGCCCGCGCGTGGAGTCGGGGTGTGGTCCGCCACCGCGCTCTTACCTTTGTCCCCTGCTGGTACAAACCATTGCTCGCGGCGTGGGATCGTGGAAGAGCCTTGGAAACCCCTTGCGCGGTTCCCCGAATTCCTGTGATCCGCGTCTCAAGTCCTTCCATATCCGGCAGTCTCCTGCCGTATGGTGATCTGAACGCCTGTAGCACACACCGGGACCTCTTGGCGGGCACATGCCGCCGAGGGTCTCTTCTTCGATGTGCGGGCTGACGAAGATCAGCCTCGAAAGGAATGACCTCTGGCCGGGCTCCGGACGCAGTGACGCGTACGGGGCGTGGATCTCGGTGGTCGCCGTCCACCGCTCCCTCGGGAAGCGGGACTCCCTGGGCGTGGGGGTGGACGACCGACCCGCCGGTGCCGGCCGCACCCCCACCGGGCGCGCCGCGCTCCAACGCGCGTCCCGACCAGCAAGGAACGACCATGGCGTCCAGCCTGACGAAGGATTCGGTCCGCCCGGACACCGGGGCCGAGAAGACCTTCTTCGGCCACCCCCGCGGACTGGCCACCCTTTTCATGACCGAGATGTGGGAGCGTTTCTCCTACTACGGCATGAGGGCCCTGCTCCCGCTGTACCTGGTCGCCCCCAGCGGCCTGCACATGAACGCGGGCACGGCGACCGCGATCTACTCCGTGTACGTGTCGCTCGTCTACCTGCTCGCCCTTCCCGGCGGCTGGGTCGCGGACCGTCTGCTCGGTCCTCGCCGGACGGTGGCCGTTTCCGGTCTGATCATCATGCTCGGCCACCTGTGCCTGGCGCTGCCGGTCTCCGCGAGCTTCTTCGTGGGCCTGGGTCTGGTCGCGATCGGTTCGGGTCTGCTGAAGGCCAACATCTCCACCATGGTCGGCCACCTGTACAAGGGGCCGGACGACGCGCGCCGTGACGGTGGCTTCACGCTCTTCTACATCGGCATCAACCTCGGCGCCTTCATCGCGCCGCTGGTCATCGGCACCGTCGGTGAGAACGTCAACTGGCACTTCGGCTTCGCCCTCGCCGCGCTCGGCATGGCGCTGGGTCTGGGCCAGTACCTGCTGGGCGGCCGCCACCTGAGCGAGCAGAGCAACGTCGTCCCGACGCCGCTCACCGCCGAGGAGAAGCGCGCCACGCTGCGCAAGGGCCTGATCTGGCTCGCCATCGCCGTGGTGTTCTACGGCATCGTCGGCGGCACCGGTCACTTCACCCTGAACTGGGCGCTGATCCCGCTGACGATCATCGGCCTGATCGTCCCGATCCTGGTGATCGCCCGTATCCGCCGGGACAAGGACCTGGACGACTCCGAGCGTTCGAAGGTGTCGGCGTACATCTGGTTCTTCGTCGCCGCGGCCGTGTTCTGGATGATCTACGACCAGGGTGGTTCGACCCTGTCGATCTTCGCCGACGCCTCGGCCAAGAACACGATCGCCGGCTGGAACTTCCCGGTCTCCTGGTACCAGTCGGTCAACCCGGTCATGATCATGGCCCTGGCCCCGGTGTTCGCCTGGCTGTGGCTGTGGCTGAACCGGCGCGGCAAGGAGCCGAGCACGATGGTGAAGTTCGCCTCCGGCCTCGTGCTGGTCGGTGCGTCCTTCTTCCTCTTCCTGGCTCCGCTGTCCATCGCCGAGGGCGGTCACAAGGCCGCCGCGCTGTGGCTGGTCGCGATCTACTTCGTGCAGACCGTCGGTGAGCTGACGCTGTCCCCGGTGGGTCTGTCCGTGACGACCAAGATGGCGCCGAAGAAGTACGCCTCGCAGATGATGGGCGTCTGGTTCCTCGCGGTCACCGCGGGCGACTCGGTCACCGCCCTGCTGTCCAACCCGGCGGTCGGCGGCGTCAACCTCGACCGCATGGGCTTCGTCGGCCTGGAGGCCGTCCTCGCGGTCGTCGCCGGCATCGCGGTCTGGATGTACCGCAAGAAGGTCAAGGCGATGATGGGCTCGGTCAACTAGCCCTGATACGCACGAAGGGGCCCCGCATCCTGAGGATGCGGGGCCCCTTTCGCATGCGCGGGCGGCCGGGGCCGGGGCAGCGCGCGGGCGACGAGGCCGTCGTCGATCACGCCCGCGCCGCGTGGGCGGCTTCCGACAGGCGGGCAGGTCCCGTACGGGACCGCCCACCGACCGGTACGGCCCCTCCCGCACCCCCTCGGCTGACGGGGCGCGGACATCCATCCCGACAGCGGCCGTGCGGGGCACTGCCCAGAAGGGGCACTTCACGGCCGGAAGGGGAGGCGGCACTCGCAGGGGATTCCTCGGCCGACGGGGCCCGCGAAAGTGACGACCTCCCGGCGGGGGCGCCCCCGGGGAGGGCGCACCACGTGGCACGGCGGCGCCCCTCGTACAGGTCACGACGTACCGAGCTCCGCGTCGGGGCAGCGGCACACCGCGGGGGAAGCCCCCCCCCGGCCCGGCGCCGAGGCTCGTTACCGGGCGGCCGATCCGCGTGATCCGGGCGGCGGCACTCGACCGGGGGTGCTCGACCGGCGGGAGCACACACCGAGCGACACCCTCCCGGCCGGAGTCATCCGTGGGGAGAGCCCGCGCCACGGTCCGCTTCGGGCGGCGGCACTCCCCAGGGAAGCCCCCGCCGGCCCGGCGCATACCGGGCGACGCCTTCCCCGCCGGAGTCGTCCGCGAGGAGAGCCCACCGCAGCGTCCGGCGCCCCTTCGCGCGGGGTGCGTGATGCCTGGGTCCGCTTGCGCTCCGCGCAGCCCCGGTGACGAGCGGCGCCCTCCCGGCGGGGTCGTCCACAGGGAGGGCATGTCCGCAGGGCAACCGCGCCCCCGTCGGCGTCAGAGCGCCGCAGGCGTCACGCCGGGGCGCCCAGTTCCGCCCAGACCGTTTTGCCGGGGCTGTCGGGGGTGCGGACGACACCCCAGTCCAGGCAGAGGCGCTGGACGATGAACATGCCGTGGCCGCCGGGGCGGCCCGCGCGGTGCGGGGTGCGGGGGGCGGGCTGGCCGGTGCCTCGGTCGGAGACTTCCAGGCGGATCACCTTGCGGTCGCAGGTGAGGTACAGCTCGTCGGGGCCCCCGGCGTGCAGGCAGGCGTTGGTGACCAGCTCGGAGACGACGAGCAGGACGTCCTCGGCGGCGGCACGCTGCTCGGCGCCGGAGGCGGGCAGCCAGCCCCAGGCGTACAGCGCCTGGCGGGTGAAGTCCCGGGCGAGCGGCACGACCCCGCTCTCACCGTCCAGGCTCAGCCTGCGGGCCTGCTGCCCCTGGGCCTGCCGCACACCCTCGGCGGGCGCGGGCGGCGCGGCCGCCCCCGCGGACGCGCCGTCGGACGGCGCGCTTCCCTCGGGCATCCCGGAAGCGCCGCTCGGCTCCGGGCCGCGGTCGCCCGGCGAGTAGGGCCGGGTGGTGCTCATCAGCGCTTCACCTCACCGATTCACCAGTTCACGATTCAAAAGTCCGACTCCGTTCGGATCGCGGGCGGTCCGTCCGCCGGGCGCCCGTGCGCGCCGCTTCCGCCGCCCGTCCGCCTCCACCCCTACGTCGCGTCCGGCCGTCCGCCGGTTCCCGGAAAGGGAGGCGGCCGCCGGCCGACGGATTCAGAGTGTCTCCTGCCCGACCGAGGCGGCGGAACACCCGCGTGTTCCGCGTGACCGGTGCGCCGGGCGGGCGCGGGCGTGCGAGGGGCGCGGTGTCAGCCGTCCCCGCCGGCCAGCGCGGCGTCCAGGGAGTCATGGACGGTGAAGACCGCCTCCGCCCCCGTGATCTCGAACACGCGTGCGACCACCGGCAGCATTCCCGCCAGATGGACCCCACCGCCCGCGGCATCGGCCTTGAGCCGCGCGCCGAGCAGAACGTTGAGGCCCGTGGAGTCGCAGAACTCCAGTCGCGAGCAGTCCACGACGAGCCGCGAGAAGCCCTTCGCCAGGAGGTCGTCGAGCGGCTCGCGCAGCAGATCGGCGGTGTGGTGATCGAGTTCACCCGCCGGTGTCACTACGGCGCTGGAGCCCTCTTCCCGCACCTCCACCAGAAGCCGGCCCGACTGTGCGCTGCCGACCGTCCCGTGGTCCATGCCGTCTCTCTCCCGAGGTCGTGGCTGCTGATGCCCTCGAACACTACGCCTTCCACACGCACTCCGACACCTGAACAACCCCGCAAAATCGGGCATATCGCAGCACAAGGAACTTGCCACCGGCTCGGTGGAGCGGGTAGGGCTAGTAAGGACACAGCACACCCCCACCCCGGCTACGGAGGCGCCGCACACCGCAGTGCACGTAATCCGGCTTCGGCAGCCTTATGCCGAGAACGATGGAGGACACCCATGTCACCCCGGCTCGACGCATCGCATACCCGGATCGCGACGTCGACACCCCCACCGGACCAACTGGATCACGCCATCGATCCTCTCGACCCCCTGGCGGGTCTCCCGGAGATCCCGCCCTTCGACGAGGTCGGCCCGGTGGACGCGCGGGCCCTTTCCAAGACCCTCTTCCAGCGCCTCGAGTCGCTGGAGGAAGGCACGCATGAATACGCGTACGTCCGCAACACCCTGGTCGAACTGAACCTGGCGCTCGTCAGGTTCGCCGCGTCCCGCTTCCGCTCCCGCAGCGAGCCGATGGAGGACATCGTCCAGGTCGGCACGATCGGCCTGATCAAGGCGATCGACCGCTTCGAGCTGGCGCGCGGCGTGGAGTTCCCCAGTTTCGCGATGCCGACCATCATCGGCGAGATCAAGCGCTTCTTCCGTGACACCTCGTGGTCCGTGCGCGTACCGCGCCGGCTGCAGGAGCTGCGCCTGGACCTGGCCAAGGCCGGGGACGAGCTGGCCCAGCGCCTGGACCGCTCCCCCACCGTCGCGGAACTGGCCGCGAAGCTCGGCATCTCCCACGAGGAGGTGGTCGAGGGCATGGCCGCCTCGAACGCCTACACCGCCGCCTCGCTGGACGCCCAGCCCGAGGAGGACGACTCCGAGGGCGCCCTCGCGGACCGCATCGGCTACGAGGACCACGGACTCGAGGGCATCGAGTACGTCGAGTCGCTGAAGCCGCTGATCGCCGAACTCGCGCCCCGCGACCGGCAGATCCTGTCCCTGCGCTTCGTCGCGGGCCTGACCCAGTCGGAGATCGGCGACGAGCTGGGCATCTCCCAGATGCACGTCTCCCGGCTGCTGTCGCGCACGCTGGTACGGCTGCGCAGGGGGCTCACGCTGGAGGAGTGACGGTGGGCGCCGCCGGAAGGCGGGCCTTTCCCGCGCGCCCGAGGCGGCCCGGCCGACAGCGCCGGGCCGCCTCTCCGTGCCGCCGGTGCGCAAACCGTTATCGGTTACCCGAAGTAACCTCTTTCCCGGACCGCGCCCCTCCAGCACCATGGGCCACCCGAACTGGCTGGTATGCCAGAACCCCAGGGGGGACGGAGGGTGCATGGCTCAGGGCTACCCGGCCGGGCCGGACGAGGACGTCCAGGACGCGCCGGACGCACGGCTCACCGAACTGCTGCGCACCCCGACCCCGACGGCGTACCCGGCGCTCCAGGAGTTGCGTCGGCGCCACCATCCGGCGGTGCTCGCCTACGCCCGTCTGTGCACCACCGGCGAGTCGACCGCCCGCCGACTGGCGGCGGAGGTCCTCACCGCGGCCGCCCGGGACACGGCGCGCGGCATCGAGCCGAACGTGCCGCTGCGCCACCACCTGCTGCTCCTGACGGGCCGGGCCACGGCCTCCTGGGCCCGTGACGAGCGGGCGGCGGGCCTCGACCCCGGCCTGCTGCTGGTGCTCAACTCCGGTGCCGCGCCCGACGGTCCGACCCCGCCCCTGCTCCCGGCGTTCCAGTCCCTGCCCTCCCGCGACCAGGGCCTCGTCTGGTACGGCGTCCTGGAGGAGGAGCCCCAGGAGCGGACCGCCGCCTACCTCGGACTCCGCCCCGCCGATGTCGCCCACGGCACCCCGCAAGCCCTGAAGGCGCTGGCCCAGGCGTGTCTGCGACACCGGCTGGCCGCGTCCGACGACCCGCGCTGCGCCGACTTCCGCCGGCTGATCGAGGAGGCGGTACGGCCGGAGGGGCCCCGCCGCAGCGTCGACCTGGACGCACACAAGGCCCGGTGCCCTTGCTGCACGGCCGCGTTCGAGGACCTGAGCGCACTGCGGGACACCCCCCGGCAGGCCCTCGCGGAGGGGCTGCTCCCCTGGGGCGGCACGGCATACGCCCACCGAGGCGGCCCCGCACCGGCCCCGGCACCCGAAGGGACCGCACCCCGCCGGAACCGGCCGCCGCGGCGCCGCCGTCTGCCGGCCTCGGTGGCCCTGGGCGCGGCCCTCGTCTCGCTCCTGGTGTACCTGCTCGTACGCGCGGAGGACTCCCCCGGACAGCCGGTGGCGGCGCCCGCGCCCCCGCAGGTGACGGTCACGACGACGTTCTCCCCCTCGCCCGTCGTCTCTCCCACCCCGTCCCGCACGGCAAAGTCCCCTTCCCCGCACAGGACTTCGCACCCTCCGACGCCCCGGCCGACCCACGACGCGCCCAGCCCCTCCCGCACGCCCCCGCCCCCGCCCCCGGGCGCCGCCCGCGCCCAGGTGGTGAATCTGGCCACCGGCACGTGCCTGGAGGTACGCGACGGCGACTTCGACAAGGGCACCGACGTCATCACCGCCCCCTGCACGTCCTCACCCGACCAGCGCTGGAGCGTCGACAGCGACCTGGGGGTCGTCCGCTCGGCCGCCGACTCCGATTTCTGCCTGGACAGCCGGGGCGACACCGACCGGGGCGTGGGCATCTGGACCTGCGACTCGGTCAACGGCGGCAACGGCCAGAACCTCCGCTTCACGGTCGACCCGGACGGCACCATCAGGCCGGAGATCGCCATCGAGACGGCCGTGGTCCCCGACGGCGGTGGCGGGGTGGAACTGCGGCCCCTGGACGGCGGCCTGGGGCAGCGGTGGCGGGCGGGGGCCCGCTGACGAGGACGGGGCCCGCGCGCGGAGGGCACCGGGCCGGTCAGGCCACCCGGACGCCGTTCCGCCACACCTCGCCGACCAGCGGAACGCCGGGGCGGTAGGCCAGGTGGACGTGGCTGGGCGCGTCCAGGAGGATCAGGTCGGCGCGGGCGCCGGGGCCGAGGCGGCCGATGTCGGTGCGGCGCAGGGCCGCCGCGCCACCCGCCGTGGCGGACCAGACCGCCTCGTCGGGGGTCATGCCCATGTCCCGTACGGCCAGCGCCACACAGAACGGCACGGACGAGGTGAAGGACGAGCCGGGGTTGCAGTCCGTGGACAGCGCGACCGTGACGCCCGCGTCCAACAGCCGCCTGGCGTCCGGCCATTCGGCGCGGGTGGAGAACTCGGCGCCGGGCAGCAGCGTGGCGACCGTGTCGCTGTGGGCGAGCGCGTCCACGTCGGCGTCGGTCAGGTGCGTGCAGTGGTCGGCGCTGGCCGCGTCCAGCTCGACGGCCAGCTGGACGCCGGGGCCGTGGGACAGCTGGTTGGCGTGGATGCGCGGGTGCAGGCCCTTGGCCCGGCCCGCGGTGAGGATCGCGCGGGCCTGGTCGCCGTCGAAGGCGCCCTTCTCGCAGAACACGTCGATCCAACGGGCGTGCGGGGCGCAGGAGTCCAGCATCTCGCCGGTCACCAGGGCGACGTACGCGGCCGGGTCACCGGCCAGCTCCGGCGCGACGATGTGCGCGCCGAGGTACGTCACCTCGTCGGTGTGCCGGGCCGCGAGGCGCAGGGCGCGGGCCTCGTCCTCGACGGTCAGGCCGTAGCCCGACTTGGTCTCCATCGTGGTCGTGCCCTGGCGCAGCGCCTCGGCGAGATACCGCGTGAGGCCCGCCTCCAGTTCCGCGTCGCTCGCGGCGCGGGTGGCCGCGACGGTGGTGCGGATGCCGCCCGCCGTGTAGGAGCGGCCGGACATGCGGGCGTTGAACTCGGCCGTGCGGTCCCCGGCGAACACCAGGTGCGAGTGGGAGTCCACGAACCCCGGCAGGACCGCCTTTCCACCGGCGTCGACGCGATTGTCAGTGGCGGGTGCTTTGCTCGACTCACCGGCCCACACGACGCGTTCGCCGTCGATGACCAGGGCCGCGTCCGTGATGAGTCCGAGGGGAGTCCCGTCGCCGAGGGAGGGGTCGTTGGTGACCAGCGTGGCGATGTTGGTGATGGCGGTGCTGCTGCTCATGGTGTCCTCGTGGGTGCCGGTGGGGGTCAGCCGCTCAGGGCCGCGATCGCGTCGGCGAGCGCGCGCGGCGCATCGGGTACGAGCAGGTGCGCCCCGTCGCGTACGACGTGCCGCCCGCCCACGACCGTGTGCCGTACGTCCGCCGCGCTCGCCGCGAATACGGCCGTCTCGGCGCCGAGCCGGGGCGGTGGTCCGGCCGTCCTGACCGAGTCGAGCGCGATGGTCGTGAGGTCGGCCGCGCGTCCGGGTTCGATGGCGCCCGCCTCCGGCCAGCCGAGCGCGGCGTGACCGTCCTCGGTGGCGGCGCGCAGCAGCGCGGCGGCGGTCCAGTGGCCCCGGGTGCGGGTGCGCAGCCGCTCGTCCAGCTCCATGGCGCGCGCCTCTTCGAGCAGGTCGATGACGGCGTGGCTGTCGGAGCCGAGGGAGAGCGGTGAGCCCGCGCGCTGGAGGGCGACGGCGGGGCCGATGCCGTCCGCCAGGTCGCGTTCGGTGGTCGGGCACATGCAGGTGCCGGTGCCGGAGCCGCCGAGGAGCGCGATGTCCTCGTCGGTGAGGTGGGTGTTGTGCACACCGGTGGTGCGCGGCCCGAGCACGCCGTGGTCCGCGAGCAGCCGGGTCGGGGTGACGCCGTGGGCGGCGAGGCACGCGTCGTTCTCGGCGGTCTGCTCCGAGAGGTGCACATGCAGCGGGGCCCGCCGTTCCTCGGCCCAGCGGGCGACGGTGGCCAGCCCCTCGGCGGGCACGGCCCGTACGGAGTGGACGGCCGCTCCGATCCGCGCGTGATCCCGTTCCTTGAGAACTGAACAGCGTTCGGCCCAGGCGTCCGCGCTGCCGTCGGAGAAGCGGAGCTGGTGGGCGGTGGGCGGCTCGCCGAAGCCGGAGGAGAGATAGGCGGTGTCGAGGAGGGTGATCCGGATGCCTGCCTCGGCGGCGGCCGCGATCAGTGCCTCGCCCATGGCGTTGGGGTCGGCGTAGCGGGTGCCGCCCCGGTCGTGGTGCAGATAGTGGAACTCGCCGACACAGGTGATGCCGGCGAGGGCCATCTCGGCGTACACCGCGCGGGCCAGTGCGTGGTACGTCTCCGGGGTCAGCCGGTCCGCGACGGAGTACATCACCTCGCGCCAGGTCCAGAAGGTGCCGGACCCGACCTGGACGGTGCCGCGCAGGGCGCGGTGGAAGGCGTGGCTGTGGGCGTTGGCCAGCCCCGGCAGGGTGAGGCCCCGCAGGACCTCGGCGCCGGGCGGCGGGGTGTCCGTACCGGTGCGGACGGCGGTGATGCGGCCGTCCGCCACCTCGACGGTCACGCCAGGCTCGACGTAGTCACCGAGCCAGGCGTGCTCCAGCCAATAGGTCCCCTTGGTCACCTGCGGGCCAGTCCTTCCAGTACGTCGGCGAGCGCGCGCACCCCGGCCACGCAGTCGTCCTCGGCCGCGAACTCGGCCGGGGAGTGCGAGACACCGGTGGGGTTGCGCACGAACAGCATGGCGGTCGGCACGCTCGTCGCGAGAATCCCGGCGTCGTGCCCGGCCCCGGTACCGAGCACGGGCACCTTCAACTCGGCCTCCCGGCCCAGGATCCGGGCGAGTTCATCCCGCAGCACGTGGTCGAACTCCACGACGGGCGTGAACGACTCCCGTACGACCTCCAGGTCGATCCCGTGCGCGTGCGCGTGCTCCCGGGCGGCCCGCTCGATCTCGGTGACGACCGTGTCCAGGGTCTCCTGCCCGTCGGCCCGGGAGTCGAGCCACCCGCGCACCAGGGAGGGGATGGCGTTGACCCCGTTGGGCTCGACGGCGACCTTGCCGAACGTGGCGACGGCACCGGCGAGTTCGGCGGCCCGTCGCGCGGCGAGCACGGTCTCGGCGTAGGCCGGCATCGGGTCCCGCCGGTCGGCGAGCCGTGTCGTCCCCGCGTGATTCGCCTCGCCCCGGAAGTCGAAGCGCCAGCGCCCGTGCGGCCAGATGGAACTGGCGACGCCGACCTGGTCGCCGGACAGGTCCAGCGCGCGGCCCTGCTCGACGTGCAGCTCGACGAAGGCGCCGATGCGGGCGAGGCGTTCGGGATCGGCCCCGATGGCCTCGGGGTCGTATCCGGCGGCCTCCATGGCCTGGGGCAGCGTGACACCGTCCCCGTCGGTGAGCCGGTGGGCCTGCTCCACGGTCAACTGCCCACTGCTGAGCCGCGATCCCACACAGGCCAGCCCGAACCGCGCCCCCTCCTCGTCCCCGAAGTTGACGATGCCGAGGGGGCGGTCCAACGAGACTCCTCGCGCCCGGAGTTCATCGAGCGCGGCGAAGGAGGACACCACCCCGAGCGGCCCGTCGAAGGCCCCGCCGTCGGGCACGGAGTCGAGATGCGACCCGGTGACGACGGCGTCCCCGGCGGCGGGATCACCGAGCCAGGCCCACTGATTTCCGTTCCTGTCGACCTCGTAGGCCAGCCCGCGAGCTTCGGCCTGCTCCTTGAACCAGGCCCGGCAGTCGGCGTCGGCGCCGGTCCAGGCGTAGCGCCGGTAGCCGCCGGAGGCGGAGCTGCGCCCGATGGGGAGCAGCTCACGCCACATCTGCTGGAAGGAGGACCCGGCACCGCTGCCGCCCACCGGCTGTGCCCACCCGTTCCGCCCTGCGGAACGACTGCCCACAGCAGGACCAGGCGAAGCCCCGCCCTGCCTCACGCCCCGTCACCCTCACGCATAGGCACCCGCACACCCCGCTCCTCGGCAACGGACTCCGCGATGTCGTACCCCGCGTCCACATGCCGGATGACACCCATGCCGGGGTCGTTGGTGAGAACCCGCCGGATCTTCTCCCCCGCCAGCGCCGTACCGTCCGCCACGGTCACCTGCCCGGCATGGATCGACCGCCCCATGCCAACCCCGCCACCATGGTGGATGGAAACCCACGACGCCCCGGAAGCCACATTCACCATCGCGTTCAGCAACGGCCAGTCGGCGATCGCGTCGGAGCCGTCCAGCATCGCCTCGGTCTCCCGGTAGGGAGAGGCGACGGACCCGCAGTCGAGGTGGTCGCGGCCGATGGCCAGCGGAGCGGCAAGCTCGCCGCTCGCCACCATGTCGTTGAACCGCTCCCCCGCCTTGTCCCGCTCCCCGTAGCCGAGCCAGCAGATCCGCGCGGGCAGCCCCTGGAAGTGGACCCGCTCGCCTGCCATCTTGATCCAGCGGGCGAGGGACTCGTTCTCGGGGAACAGCTCCAGCATCGCCTTGTCGGTCTTGGCGATGTCGGCCGGGTCGCCGGAGAGGGCGGCCCAGCGGAAGGGGCCCTTGCCCTCGCAGAAGAGCGGCCGGATGTAGGCGGGGACGAAGCCGGGGAAGGCGAAGGCGCGGTCGTATCCGGCGAGTCGGGCCTCGCCGCGGATGGAGTTGCCGTAGTCGAAGACCTCGGCGCCCGCGTCCATGAAGCCGACCATCGCCTCGACGTGCCGGGCCATGGACTCGCGGGCCCGGGTGGTGAACCCGGCCGGGTCCTTCGCGGCGGCATCGGCCATGTCCTCGAAGTCGACGCCGACCGGGAGGTACGCCAGCGGGTCGTGCGCGGAGGTCTGGTCGGTGACGATGTCGATCGGGGCGCTCATGGCGAGGAGCTGCGGGACCAGCTCGGCCGCGTTGCCGAGGACGCCGATGGAGAGCGGGCGGCGGGCGTCGCGGGCCTCGGTGGCGAGCTGGAGGGCGTGCTCCAGGCTGTCGGCCTTCACATCGAGGTACTTGTGCTCGATGCGGCGCTCGATGGCGCGGGGGTCGACGTCGATGCAGATCGCCACGCCGTCGTTCATGGTGACGGCGAGCGGCTGGGCGCCGCCCATGCCGCCGAGTCCCGCGGTCAGGGTGATGGTGCCCGCGAGCGTGCCGCCGAACTTCTTCGCGGCGACGGCGGCGAAGGTCTCGTAGGTGCCCTGGAGGATGCCCTGGGTGCCGATGTAGATCCAGGAACCGGCGGTCATCTGGCCGTACATGGTGAGGCCGAGGGCCTCCAGGCGGCGGAACTCCTCCCAGTTGGCCCAGTCGCCGACGAGGTTGGAGTTGGCGATGAGGACGCGCGGGGCCCACTCGTGGGTCTGCATGACGCCGACCGGGCGGCCGGACTGGACCAGCATGGTCTCGTCCTGCTTGAGGGTGCGCAGCGTGCGGACCATGGCGTCGAAGGAGCGCCAGTCGCGGGCGGCCTTGCCCGTGCCGCCGTAGACGACGAGCTTGTCGGGGTGCTCGGCGACCTCGGGGTCGAGGTTGTTCTGGAGCATCCGCAGGGCGGCCTCCTGCTGCCAGCCCAGCGCGCTCAGTTCCGTGCCGCGCGGTGCTCGTACGGGGCGGGGTCCTGGCATCGTCTGCTCCTCCTGTAGCTAAGGCTATTCACATCCTCCAGTCGTGAATAGGACTAGTCAATAGCGTGGGGCGGCCGCGTCCGCGCGTCGCGGATGTTTGGCTGGAAGCGACGGCAGAAGCGAGGACGGCAGGAGGGGCACCCCGTGAAGCAGGGCATCGAGCACGGCATCGAGCACGGCATCGAGCAGGATCTCCCGGACCGCATCCACCCCGAGGACGACGGCGCGCGGACCCGCGCCGCCCGCCGCGACACCGCCGTCCGCGCCGCCGTGGCGCAGGGCCTCCTCGGCCCGGACACCCCGCTCGTCGCCCTCCTGGACGTCACCGGCATCCGCGCCTCGGCGGCCGCCCTGCGCGCCGCGTTCGACGCCGCGGTGCCGCCGGGCACCCCCGTGCTGCACGCCTTCGCTGTGAAGGCCGCCCCGCTGGTGCCGGTGCTGAGCCTGCTGGACGCGGAGGGCCTGGGCGCCGAGGCGGCGAGCCCCGGCGAACTGGCGCTGGTCCGCGCGGCCGGGATCCCCGCGTCCCGCACGGTGCTGGACTCCCCCGCCAAGACCACCGGCGAGCTGCGCGAGGCGCTGGCGCTCGGTGTCGCCGTGAACGCGGACAGCCCGCAGGAGCTGGACCGCCTGGACGCGCTGGTGCGGGCCGCGCCGACCCGTTCCCCGCTCGGCGTCCGGGTCAATCCGCAGCTCGGCGCGGGCTCCATCGGGGCGACCTCGACGGCGACGGCGACCTCCAAGTTCGGCGTGGGCCTGCGCGACGAGGGGGCCCGGGAGTGGGTCGTCCGGGCGTTCCTGGACCGGCCGTGGCTGACCCGGCTGCACACCCACACCGGCTCGCAGGGCATCCCGCTGCCGCTGCTCGCGCGGGGCGTGGCGGAGGCGTACGCGCTCGCGGAGGAGGTGAACGCGCGGGCGGGGCGGCGGCAGATCGACACCGTCGACATCGGCGGCGGACTGTCGGTGGACTTCACCTCGGAGGCGGCGGGTCCCGGCCACGCACGCTATGCGCGGCTGCTGGCCGAGGAGGTGCCGGGGCTGTTCGACGGGCGGTACGGCCTGGTGACCGAGTTCGGCCGGTCGCTGCTGGCCAAGCACGGCACGGTGGTGGCCCGGGTGGAGTACGCCAAGAGCGCGGGCGGGCGGCGGATCGCGGTGACGCACGCGGGGGTCCAGGTGGCGACGCGGACGGTGTACGCGCCCGAGCTGTGGCCGCTCAGGGTCGCCGCGTACGACGCCGAGGGGCGGCCCAAGGGCGGGCCCGAGGTGGTGCAGGACGTGGCGGGGCCGGCCTGTTTCGCGGGCGACCTGCTGGCCGAGGGGCGGGCGCTGCCCGCGCTGGAGCAGGGGGACTTCGCTGCGGTGCTGGACACGGGCGCGTACGCGTTCGCCCACCACTACCCCTACAACTCCCTTGCCCGGCCAGGGATTTACGGCTTCGTTCCGGACGGTTCGGGAGGCGTGGCGTTCGCAACCGTACGGGCCCCGCAGACGATGGCGGAGATCGTAGCCGAATCCGGAGGGGCGCACGCGGCCGCGCTCACCACCCTGGGTGCGTCCGGCAGCCATTGACGCGGGCCGTGCGGTCCATGGACAAAGGGACCAACACCCTTGAAACGCGCGCCAATCGACCCACACTAGTACGCCGGGCGCACGTTCCAAAGGAAAATGCCAAAGCCCTCACCCGTCGCGCACACGATGCGTAGTGTCGTTGTCACTCAACCGGAGTCACAGGCGGGAGGGGAGCCACGGTGCCCGGAATCGACGAGTGCTTACTGGAAGCCATGCGGCTGCCCGGCGCCCGGGGGGCGGCGCTGGTGGACTGGACGAGCGGACTGGCCCTCGGCACCGTCGGGGAGGCGCCCGGCGGCGATCATGAGACGACAGCCGCCGAGGCCGCCGAACTGGCCCGGATGACCGCCGAGCACGGCGCGTTCGCCGCCGTGGGACCGGACGAGGGACGGCCGCCGGTCGAGGACGTGATCGTCAGCAACCACGACAGCTACCACCTGCTGAGATTCGTGGACACCTCCTTCGACAGCAGCGTGTTCCTGCATCTGTGGCTCGGCCGCGAGGAGGGCAACCTCGCCCTCGCCCGCATCCGGCTCGGCGAGATGGCCTCCCGGCTGGTGCTGGGATGACCGTGGTCGAGATACCTCCGCCGCTGCCGGTGCGGGACAGGACGAGCCCGCATGAGAGAGCCGCGGGCGCGGTCTCCCCGATGCTGCGGCGTCTGGCCGAGGAGGAGGCCACCGGCGTCCTCGTCCGCGAGCACGGCACGCTGTATCTGGTGCGGGGGCGGGTGGTGCACGCCGAGAGCCCTTTCGCACCCGGCCTGGACGTGCTGCTGACGGCCCACGGCACCCTCGCCGTCACCGCCTGGCAGCGGGCGGCCGAGCGGACGGCGAGCGTCCCGGAGGCCGCCCGGCTGCTCCTCGACTCCGGGCTGCTGCCCGAGGGCGCGCTGGAGCTGTGCCACCTGGACGCGCTGTACGACGCCGGGTACTTCGCGCTCGCCCCGAGCAGCACCCCGGGCCGCTTCCGCTACGACGGCACGCCCGCCGCGGGCCCGCTGCCCTCGGTCCCGGTGGTCGCGCTGGAGCGCGAGACGCTGCGCCGCCGGCTGCTGCTGCACCGGCTGTGGCCCGACCCGGCGACCGACAGCGCCCCGCTGGTGCGGGCCGCGCCGGTGGCGGCGGCGCCGGTCACCGCCCGCCGCAGGGCGGTCCTGGACCGGGCCGACGGCGTCCGCACGGCCACCCTGATCGCCTGGGAGCTGGGCAGGCAGGCGTTCCACACGCTGGTGGACGTCCGCCGCCTCGCCGCGGCCGGGCTGCTCGCCCCGGTGCACCGGGCGCCCGACCCGCCGCCGCTCCCGCCGACTCCACCACTGCTGACGGTCACCGACCCCGACATCGCGCTGCTGAAGAGGCTCAGGGATGCGCTGGAGGCCCTTTGAACGGCACCGCCCCGCCGAGAGGACAGAGCTGATGCTGCGTGAACAGGACCTGGAAGCCGTCCTGGACGAGCTGCGGCGGCTGCGCACCCGGGTACCCCAGCTCACCGGCGCCCTCGCGGCCGGCGTGGACGGCCTGGTCGTCGCCCACGACACACCGGGCGTCGACCCCGACGGGCTCGCGGCGCTGACCGCGGCCGCGCTCGGAGTCTCCGTACGCGTCGCCGAGGCCACCGGCAACGGCGGCTTCCGCGAGCTGCTGGTGCGCGGCGAGCGCGGCTACGTCGCGACCTACGCGGCCGGGCGCACCGCCGTGCTGACCCTGCTGGCCCAGGACCGGGTCAACGTCGGGCGGCTGCACCTGGAGGGCCGCCGCTCCGGCGCCCGGGTCGGCGAGCTGCTCGACGCCGCCGAGGCTGAGGCGCGCACCCATCCCGTAGAGCGGCCCGCCCGCGCCGTGCCTCCGCGCACCCGCACCCCGCGCGTCCTGCGCACACCGACCACCGAGACACCTACCGCAACCGACAGTTGAACCGCGAAAGGACCCCACCATGGCGAACACCGAGACGGCGCTGAAAGAAGCGCTCACGACCATCGAGGGCGCCACGGGCGTCGCGCTCGTCGACTACACCAGCGGCATGGCGCTGGGCACGATGGGCGGCAGCAAGACCTTCGACCTGAACGTCGCCGCCGCGGGCAACACCGACGTGATCCGCGCCAAGATGCGCACCATGGAGCACCTGGGTCTCAACGCCGAGATCGAGGACATCCTGATCACGCTGTCGGACCAGTACCACCTGATCCGCCTGCTCACCGGGCGCGGCGGCAACGGCCTCTTCCTGTACCTGGTGCTGGAGTCGGGCCGGGCCAACCTGGCGATGGCCCGGCACCAGCTGAAGCGGATCGAGGCGGAGCTGGAGGTCTGATCAGACGGCGGCCGGAGTACGGCGGCGGGCCCCGCCCGGGGCCGCGTCGCCGGCCGCGACGCCCGTGGCGCGCAGCCCCTTGACGGTCTTGCCCGCAGGGTCGCCGCCCCGGTCGTCCAGCCAGTCCACCCGCACCCACAGCAGGGCGTCCAGAGCACGTTCGCGCCGCCCGATCCAGGCGGCCTTGAGCCGCAGTCCGAGACCGGCACCGGCGAGCAGCAGGCCCCCGGCCACGGGCACCGCGAAGGCGCTGCCGAGCGCGGCGGCGAAGGCCAGGAGCAGCCACCAGCGGTGTCCCCGGCGCCAGTTGCGCACGGACACCCTGCGGTCCTGGAGCACGTCGTGCCGTCCCGCGCGGGCCGCACCGCGCGCGAGCGTCACGTACCGTGTCCGGCGCGTCAGCGCCACCACGGCGGCGGCTCCGACGAAGAGCACAACTCCGGCCACGATGCCCGGTGTTCGGCCCGTCAGCCCCGACGGCACCGCGCCGGCCCCGGCCGCGAACACCCCGAGCCACCCCAGCGGAGCGGCTCCGGCCCGTACGACGACGGCCACCCGGGCCAGCCCGTGTCCGCCACGTCCCTCGCGTCCGCCGCGTCCTTCACGCGCCACGTCACCCTCCCGTGTCACGGTCTCGTCGATCACCCGGTCCGCGCCGGGGATCACCCTGTCAGCGCGGCACGCTAGCGCCGGAACCTGAGACGAGCCTTAAGACGGCGCCGGTTCACTCCACGAACAGTCCACGGGCCGCGGCCCGCGCGTCGAACTCCTCCAACCGGGCCTGCGCGTCCGGGAGTCCGTCGCACAGCGCCTCCAGGAGCACCCGGCCGAGCATCATCGGCGCGCACGGGGTGTCGAAGGCGAGCCCGGTGCCGACGGCGGCGGGCAGCAGCAGGTCGGAGTGCTTGGCGACCGGCGCGAACACGGAGTCCGCGACGGTGACGACGGTCAGCCCCGCCTCCTTGGCGTACGCGAGGGCGTCGAGCACCTCGCGCGGATGCCGGGGCAGCGCGAAGCACAGCAGCGCGGAGGCACCGGCCCGTACGGCGGCGTCGATCCGGTCCTGCACCATGGAGCCGCCCTCGTCGAGCAGCCGTACGTCCGGGTGGACCTTGGCCGCGAAGTACGCGAAGCCGAAGGCCTGCGGGGCGGCCGCGCGCAGCCCGAGCACCGGCAGCGGCCGGGAGGCCGCGAGCAGCAGGCCCGCCTGCTGGACCGGGGCCGGATCGGCGAGCAGGTCGGCCAGGTGCCGCAGATTCTCGATCTCGGCCTCGACGGCCTGCTGGTACTCGTTGTACGAGCCGGTCTTGTACGAGCCGGTCTCGGCGGCCGGTTCGACGGGGACCACCTCGCGCAGATGACGGCGCAGCGCCGGGTAGCCGTCGAAGCCGAGGGCGACCGCGAAGCGGGTGACCGACGGCTGGCTCACCCCGGCCAGGTCCGCCAGCTCCACGCTGGACAGAAAGGGCACGTCGGCGGCCCTCCGCACCATGCTGTGCGCGATGCGCCGCTGGGTCGGTGTGAGCCGGTGCCCCTCGAAGAGCGCCTGCAACCGTTTCGCAGGACTGTCGCCCACACTCATCCCTCTCGCCGCCCCCACCCGCTATTCACTCCGAACGCTCCCTGCATACCGTTATACAGGGACGGCGTCCGCAGTGCCCCGGGTATGGCGGACGAGGGCGGAGAAAGGGCAGGCGCGAGCGCGCGGAGAGCGGCTTGCGCGGGGACCGCCGCACCCCCGTCACCGGGGGGCGGGACGACGGCGGTCCCCGCGAGGGACGCGCGCCGGGTCAGGCCCGACGGGCGCGTCCTTGGCGTCCATGGAGGTCCGGGAGCCGCTCCGGAGGTCCTGGTCGCCGTACGGCACCGGCCTGGGCGGGGAGCCGCTCCCACCCGGCCGGTACCCCTTACTGTGCCGGGCCCGTGTTAAGCACGTGCTGCGCGCACGTGACACTCAGATGCCGCGTGCGCCACGAGCCGGCGAGAACGCATCACGGATCGGTGGATGCGCCCGAAATGCCTTACCGCGTACCGCCCTTGGCCAGGAAGGACAGCAGGTCCTGGCGGCTGACGACACCGGTCGGCTTGCCCTCGACCAGCACGATCGCGGCGTCCGCCGAGCCGAGCACCTGCATCAGGTCCGCGACCGGCTCGCCGGAGCCGACCTGGGGCAGCGGGGCCGACATGTGCTTCTCCAGCGGGTCGCCCAGGGAGGCCCGCTGCGAGAACAGCGCGTCCAGCAGCTCGCGCTCCACGACCGAGCCGACGACCTCGGCGGCCATCACGTCGGGGTGACCGGCGCCCGGCTTGACGACCGGCATCTGCGAGACGCCGTACTCGCGCAGCACCTCGATGGCCTGGCCCACGGTCTCCTCCGGGTGCATGTGCACCAGGGAGGGGATGGAGCCGTGCTCCTTGTCGCTGAGCACGTCGGCGACGCGGGCGCTCGGACCCTCGTCCTCCAGGAAGCCGTAGTCGGCCATCCATTCGTCGTTGAAGATCTTGCTCAGGTATCCGCGGCCGCTGTCCGGGAGCAGGACGACGACCACGTCGTCCGGGCCGAGCCGCTCGGCCACGCGCAGCGCGGCGACGACCGCCATGCCGCAGGAGCCGCCGACGAGCAGGCCCTCCTCCTTGGCGAGGCGGCGGGTCATCTGGAAGGCGTCCTTGTCGGACACCGGCACGATCTCGTCGGCCACGGTGCGGTCGTAGGCGGTGGGCCAGAAGTCCTCGCCGACGCCCTCGATCAGGTACGGGCGGCCGGAGCCGCCGGAGTAGACCGAGCCCTCCGGGTCGGCGCCGACGACCGCGACCTTGCCGTCGCTGGCGTCCTTCAGATAGCGGCCGGTGCCGGAGATGGTGCCGCCGGTGCCCACGCCCGCCACGAAGTGCGTGATCTTCCCCTCGGTCTGCTCCCACAGCTCGGGGCCGGTCGAGTGATAGTGGGAGAGCGGGTTGTTGGGGTTGGAGTACTGGTCCGGCTTCCAGGCGCCCGGCGTCTCACGCACCAGCCGGTCGGAGACGTTGTAGTAGGAGTCCGGGTGCTCCGGGTCCACGGCGGTCGGGCAGACCACGACCTCGGCGCCGTACGCGCGCAGCACGTTGATCTTGTCCATGCTGACCTTGTCGGGGCACACGAAGATGCACTTGTACCCCTTCTGCTGGGCCACGATGGCGAGGCCGACGCCCGTGTTGCCGCTGGTCGGCTCGACGATCGTGCCGCCCGGCTTCAGCTCGCCGCTCGCTTCCGCCGCCTCGATCATGCGCAGGGCGATGCGGTCCTTCACGGAACCGCCGGGGTTGAAGTACTCCACCTTGGCCAGGACGGTGGCCTGGATGCCCTCGGTCACGTTGTTGAGCTTCACCAGCGGGGTGTTGCCGACGAGGCTGATCATCGAGTCGTGGAATTGCACCGTTGTCTCCGGTTGCTTGCAAAAACAGTGGTCGTAGTTGTTTCCGCCAGCCTACGGCCCCCGGGTGACGCCGGACGGACCTTCACTCCCTGTGGAGATTGGCACACGTGCCGTACGGGGCAAGGAGTGGGTGTACGACCAGGAGGAGGTGGCGGCGTCGCATGGCGAACCTGTCGAGGGCGAGAGTGGCCCGGCGCATCGCGGCCGGGGCGGCGTACGGCGGCGGCGGTGCCGGGCTGGTCGGGGTGGCCGCGGTCGGCCTGGTGCTGGCCGAGATGCGGCTGGCCCGGCGCCAGGTGAGCAACGGGGCGACCGGCGGCCGGGTGCCGCAGGCCGACGGGGTGTACGGCGCCGGGTTCGAGGAGCCCGGTGAGCCGCCACTCCGGCTGACCCTGCTCGGCGACTCCACGGCGGCCGGGCAGGGTGTCCACCGGGCGGGGCAGACCCCGGGCGCGCTGCTGGCCTCGGGGCTCGCGGCGGTCGCGGAGCGGCCGGTGGTGCTGAAGAACGTGGCGCTGCCCGGCGCGCAGTCCGACGACCTGGAGCGCCAGGTCGCCCTGGTGCTGGCGTCCCCGCTGCCCGTGCCCGACATCTGCGTGATCATGGTCGGCGCGAACGACGTGACCCACCGGATGCCCCCGACCCGCTCGGTGCGCCATCTCTCGGCGGCGGTACGGCGGCTGCGCACGGCCGGCGCCGAGGTGGTCGTCGGCACCTGCCCCGACCTCGGCACCATCGAGCCGGTGCAGCAGCCGCTGCGCTGGCTGGCCCGGCGGGCGTCCCGGCAGCTCGCGGCGGCGCAGACCATCGGGGTCGTGGAGCAGGGTGGGCGCACGGTCTCGCTCGGCGATCTGCTCGGCCCGGAGTTCGCAGCCAATCCCCGGGAACTGTTCGGTCCGGACAGCTATCACCCCTCGGCGGAGGGGTACGCCACCGCCGCCATGGCCGTACTGCCGACGGTGTGCGCGGCCCTTGGCCTGTGGCCCGCCGAGGAGGAGGGGCCGGACGTGGCGCGCCGCGAGGGCTTCCTGCCGGTGGCGCGGGCGGCGGCCGAGGCCGCGGCGGAGGCGGGCACGGAGGTCACGGCAGCGATGCCGTCGGGCCCGCGCGGGCCGTGGGCGCTGCTGAAGCGGCGGCGCAGGCGCGGGGTGCCGGAGACGGAACCGGCGGCGCCGTCGTCGTAGCCCGCGGGCGGGTCGCGGAAACCAAGCGAGCGCGCCAGAACCAAGCGAGCGCACCGGGCAAGCGCGCCAAGCAAGCGCTTAGACAATTGCGGCCAGCGTCACACCCGCACCCGGGTGACCCGGGCCATACGTACGGGTAACTTCCGAGTGGGTCTTGCCCGTTCTTTCCTACGCCACTGGAGCCGTGATGCCCGAAGCCGTCATCGTGTCGACCGCCCGCTCCCCCATCGGCCGCGCCTTCAAGGGCTCCCTGAAGGACCTGCGCCCGGACGACCTGACCGCCACGATCATCCAGGCGGCGCTCGCCAAGGTCCCCGAGCTGGACCCGAAGGACATCGACGACCTGATGCTCGGCTGCGGCCTGCCCGGCGGCGAGCAGGGCAACAACCTGGGCCGGATCGTGGCCGTGCAGATGGGCATGGACCACCTGCCGGGCTGCACGATCACCCGCTACTGCTCCTCCTCGCTCCAGACCTCCCGCATGGCGCTGCACGCCATCAAGGCCGGCGAGGGCGACGTCTTCATCTCGGCCGGTGTCGAGATGGTCTCCCGGTTCGTGAAGGGCAACTCCGACAGCCTGCCCGACACGCGCAACCCGTTCTTCGCCGAGGCCGAGGCCCGTACCGCCGAGGTCGCCCAGCAGGAGGGCACCACCTGGCACGACCCGCGCGAGGACGGCCTGGTCCCCGACGCGTACATCGCCATGGGCCAGACCGCCGAGAACCTGGCCCGGCTCAAGGGCGTCACCCGCCGCGAGATGGACGAGTTCGGCGTCCGCTCGCAGAACCTCGCCGAGGAAGCCATCAAGAACGGCTTCTGGGAGCGCGAGATCACCCCGGTCACGCTGCCCGACGGCACCGTGGTGTCCAAGGACGACGGCCCGCGCGCGGGCGTCACCCTGGAGGGCGTCGAGGGCCTCAAGCCCGTCTTCCGCCCCGACGGCCTGGTCACGGCGGCCAACTGCTGCCCGCTCAACGACGGCGCCGCCGCGCTGGTCATCATGAGCGACACCAAGGCCCGCGAGCTGGGCCTGACCCCGCTCGCCCGCATCGTCTCCACCGGCGTCTCCGGCCTCTCCCCCGAGATCATGGGCCTCGGCCCGGTCGAGGCGAGCAAGCAGGCGCTGCGCCGTGCCGGGCTCTCCGTCGGCGACATCGACCTGGTCGAGATCAACGAGGCGTTCGCCGCCCAGGTGATCCCCTCCTACCAGGAGCTGGGCATCGACCTGGACCGGCTCAACGTCAACGGCGGTGCCATCGCGGTCGGCCACCCCTTCGGCATGACCGGCGCCCGCATCACCGGCACGCTGATCAACTCGCTCCAGTTCCACGACAAGCAGTTCGGCCTGGAGACCATGTGCGTCGGCGGCGGCCAGGGCATGGCGATGGTCATCGAGCGCCTGAGCTGATCGCGCCCGAACCGACGAGCTGATCGACCCTCGGTGACCGCTCGGGCACCGTCGGTCCGAAAAGGCCCAGAACCCGGGAAACCCCCTGGGCGCTGGGCCTTTTTGTGATCCAATCTCCCTCAGGGTGTGACCTATCTCGCTCGCCGGGGGATCGACGCAGGTCAGTGCCGTGGGCCGGGAGGCGCCACGCACCGCCGAGGCCGAAGTGCCGTCCGTTTCGTGACGTTACGCACTGACAGCCGGTCAGTCCGCCCTTCAAGCTGTTGTAGGAAGTCGGGGGTCGACTTTGAACCTGGGAGTACGTCAGTGAGCGCCATGCCCATCGCCCTGCTGCTCACCACGGTCGCCACGGGCGCCGTGGGCGTCGCCGTCCTGTGCACCGTGCTGCGGCTGCGCCGTCAGCTCGCCGAGCTGCAGGCCCAGCTCGCGGACAACCAGGCGGCCGCCCTGCGCATCCTGCTGCCCGCCGCCCGCACCACCGCCGACGCCGAGGAGATACGCGCGGCCGTGGCCGAGGCGCTCGCGGAGGAGCGGGAGCGCGAGCTGGCCGAGGCCCGCGCGTTCTGGGCCGCCCAGGAGGCACGCGACGCCTCCGACGCCCCCTCGCTGCACGGCCTGGCCGACGTCGAGCCCTTCCTGCCCCGGCAGGCCGACTTCGCGGGTCTCGAGCCCGTGGCCGAGCCCGCCGTCGAGTCCGAGGAGCAGACCGGGGAGTCCCCGGAGCTGGCCGCGGCCCGCCGCCGCCACCCCTCGCACCCCGACTTCGTCCCGGTGCAGGCAACCGCCGGACACGAGGACGAGCGCGCCGCCACCACCCTGGAGCAGCTGGCCACCCAGCAGGTCGCGCTCAGCGACGTACGCCCCGGCCCGCTCGGCACCCTCGACGTCTACGTCTTCGCCGACGGCACCACCCTGTGCATGACCCCGGGCCACCGCGAGACGGCGGAACGGCTCGCGGCCGCGCTGCGCTCGGGCGACGCGCCGTATCTGCTCGGCGGCTCGGGCATCTCCGGCGCCTACACGCTGACCTTCGCCTGCGGCGAGGAGACGGTGTACGTCCTCGCGGACCGCGTCATCGCGTCCCTCTGAGCACCCGGAGCCGCGCGGAGGCTCCTCACACCCCGGCCCGCTTGCGGGCCTCCTCCACCAGCTCGACCGCCTCGGCGACCTGCTCATCGGTGCTCAGCACCAGCGCCAGGTCGTGCCCGGCGACGGTGATCTGGTCGGCCGCCGCGAACATCCCGGCGTCCGGCATCTCGCGGGGCTCGGTCCCGGGCTCCTCCACCGCCTGCGTGCGCCGGGCCATCTCCCGCGCCAGGGCCAGGGCCTCGGCGGCGGCGCTGCGTTGCAGCCGGCTCTGCGGGGCCGCCCGCAGCCGGTCGGCGAAGTGTTCCACTGCTTTGGTCAGGGGCGTCGTATCCAGCACCGCCCGAGCGTAACGCGGGCACTGTTGCCAAGCGGCGCGTGCTCGGGCACGGTGACGGGGAGGACCGGCCTGTATCCCCTTTGCGTTCGGAGGCGCCGATGTCCCAAGTCTTCTCCGAAGAGACCCATCGCAACATGCTTGCCCGCATTCCCCACTGCACCGGCCGCGCCGTCTCCGAATGGCTGCGCGCGGTGGAGGAGGGGCCCGCCCTCGTCCGCTTCGAGGAGAAGGTCAGCTGGCTGCGGCACGAGCACAATCTGGCCTACGGCCACGCCAAGGCGATCATCCATGAGTACGACTTGAGGAGGGCGGCGCGCAAGCTGCGCTAGCGGCCCGGACACACGCGAAGGGCCCCCGGTGCCGAACCGGGGGCCCTTCGCGTGCGCTGCGGGGTGTCCGCTAGTCGTTGTTGCTGAAGATCGCGACCAGGCGGAGCATTTCGACGTAGATCCACACCAGGGTCATGGTGAGGCCGAACGCGGCGAGCCAGGACTCGTCGCGCGGGGCGCCGTAGGAGATGCCGTCCTCGATCTGCTTGAAGTCGAGGGTCAGGAAGAACGCGCCGAGCAGGATCGCGATGATGCCGACGATCGCGCCCAGCGGGCCCATGCTGCGCAGGCCGCCGTCCTCGGCGACGCCGAAGGCGACCAGCAGCAGGTTGACCGCCATGACGACCACGAAGGCGATCGCGATGGCCATGCCGATGCGGGCGTAGCGCGCGGTGACGCGGATCCAGCCGGCCTTGTAGACCAGGAGGGTGGCGCCGGTGACCGCCATGGTGCCCAGCACCGCCTGGAAGGGGGCGCCGCTCCACTGGCTGTTGAACATCTCGCTGATCACGCCGAGGAAGACGCCCTCGAAGGCCGCGTATCCCAGGATCAGCGCGGGGGACGGGGTGCGCTTGAAGCTCTGCACCATCGCCAGGACGAAGGCGATGATCGCGGAACCGATCGCCAGGCCGTAGCTGGTCGTGGAGACCGGCAGCAGCGTCCAGGCGAGGACGGCGCCGACGACGACCGTGCCGAGGGTGAAGGCCGAACGGGTGACGACGTCGTCCATCGTCATCCGGCCGGCGGCGGGCGGGGCCTGCGGCGGGGCACCGTGCGCCAGGTCGGGCTGCGCGTACGGGTTCTGGGCGTACGGATTCTGCGCGTAGGGGCTGCCCTGTGCGTACCCGGCCTGCGGTGCGGTGTTGAAACCGGCGTAGCCGTTGTCGCGGCTGAACCCCCGTCGCGAGAAGACCGGGTTGCTGCTCCTCATTTCACTCCTCCACGGCCGCCGTGCGCGGCCTCGGCCTCAAGAGTAATGGATTGGCAAAGGAAGGATCGTAATCCCTGAGGAGGATCTTTCCCCCGCCGTGTTGCCGAACACGTTATGCCGAACCGGTGTTCCCGGCCATGGAGTAAGTAATGCCCGAGGGACGTACGGGCCCCGTAAACGAAGGGCGTCCGGGGCCGCTGCGAAAGGGGCCGGCCGCCGGTCCGCGGGAGGCGCTCGCGGGACCGGCGGCCGGCCGGGCGGGACGGTCAGGACGGGGTCAGTGGCCCGGCCAGCCGTCCAGTCGGCGGTGCAGGGTGACGTCGGGCCGGTCGTGGCCCTTGGGCGCCTTGGCCACGGCGTTCTTGAGGACGCCGTTGACCTCGCCGGCCAGCGCGTCCACCCGGGTCTGCAGCTCGGTCGCGGGCAGCGTGGAACGGGTCAGCACGTCCAGCCGGCGCTCGATGTCGGCGAGCTGGCGGCGGGCGCTCGCGTCCAGCTTGAGCGGGTCGGGCGTGGAGACGACGAACTGGTAGGCGCCCGCGAGGGTCTGGCAGCCGTTGCAGTACTTGTTGGTCGCGTCGCTGACGTTGACCGCCTTGAGCCGGTGCACGTCCCCGGCGATCGTGACGATCTGGAAGGACAGCGCGACCGAGCGGCACTTGTCGTCGACCGAGCAGGCCACGGAGGCGGCGTTGGCCTGGTTGCGCACGGAGGCGGACCGGACGTTGCCGAACTCGCGGACGGTGAAGGAATCCTTCGTCTGGGTGTGGTGCAGCCGGTTGGCGTTGCTGAACACGCTGTCCGACACGATCGCGGCCCGGGCGGGCCCGGTCGCGGCGTGGGCCGGGACGGCGGTCGCCACTCCGGCGGCGCCCGCGGCGAGGAGGACGGTGCGGACCGCGCGTCCGTTGAACGGACCGCTGCTCGGGCGCGGCTTTCGATGACTTCCCATGGAGTCTCCTGGAAGAAATGGATGCGATGTGGTTCAGGGGGGTGCGACCCGCGTGGTCACACAGGGCCGGAGGGGGGTCAGGACGACGCCGCCTGGGCCGGGGGGTCGGTGGGCGGAGGCGTGCTCCCCGGCGGCTCGCTCGGGGTGACGCTCTCCGTGGGGGTCGGGGTGGGGCTGTCGGTCGCGGTGCCCGTCGGCCCCTGCGACGGGCCGCCGCCCGGTCCGCCGTTGCCGCCGGGCTCGGCCGACTGGCTCGCCCCCTTGGTGGGCTTGCCGCCGGGCGCCGAGGACGAGGCGGACGGCTCCGGCGCGGACGCGGACGCGCTGCCGGAGGCCGTGGCGCTCGGGCTGCCGGAGGCGCCGGACGGTGCCGCACCGGGCACGGCCGACGGCGAGGCGGACGCGGTGCCGGGGCTCGCGGACGGGCTGCCCTTGCCCTTCTCGGGCGTGGACGCGTCCATGGGCGGCGGCGCGGTCGTGGGCACCCCGGGCTGGAGGATCGGCGCGATCGGCGGCTTCTTGGGCAGCGGCTTCGGGGTCACCCCGGACATCCAGGCGTAGCTGAGGCCGCCCAGGCCGACGAGCAGGGCCGCGCACAGCGTGACGCGCAGCGCGGGGCGTCCGGCGGTGGCACGCTTGGCGGCCCGGAAGAGACGGCCGCCGATCTTGATGGTGAGGTAGATGACACCCGCCATCGGGCAGAGCAGCATGAAGCTGCCGAGCACGCCGACCAGACCCTCGACGATCTTGCCGTCGGCGAAGGCGGAACCCGTGCCGACCAGCTGCTCGGTCAGCGAGCGGACCATGGTGGTGATGATGCGCGGCAGGTTCCACAGACCGTAGGCCAGCTCGGCGATGATCAGCGGGACCATGGTGAGCACCCAGGTCGCGACGATGACGCGCGCCGACTTCTTCAGCCCGGCGACCTCTTCGCGGGCCGCCCGTCCCTTGGCGGTGGGCAGCAGGGAGAGCAGGATGGGCTTGATCTTGCCGTAGAGGTCCGGGACTCCGGCGAGGTCGCCCAGGATGTAGTAGCCGTCCAGGCGGACGGCCGGCATCAGCTGTTCCAGGATCTCGAAGTGCCCGAGGTAGACCGCGGCCAGGAAGAACGGCTCCCCGGTGGCGAAGTAGGCACCGGCCATGGCCAGCATGAAGACGACGTTGAAGTAGACGCCGCCGAAGTCGGTGCGGATGCGGCCGGCGCGGTTGATCCGGTAGACGTCGGTGACGTCGGTGTACATGGACGGCCAGATGAGGAAGAGGCCGCAGCCGATACAGCCCGGCCGGGCGCCCCCGTATCTGCACGCCGAGGCGTGGCCGAACTCGTGGAAGACGAGGGAGGCCACGGTGAGCAGGAAGACGATCAGGATCAGGATCGGCTGGTCGAGGACCTCCAGGACCGGTTCGATCGCCCCGAAGAAGCCGAACAGCCACACGTCCATGGCGACGGCCGTGAGCAGGACGGCGGCGACGACGACCGGCCTGTGCAGCCACTGCAGCGACTTGGCGATCTTCGCAGTGCGGCGCTCGTTGAAGATCACCCGGTGACCCTTGAGGGCCAGCAGCAGGTCGGAGCGCGGGGCGTCGACCTCGTCGCTCTCCTGGCCCTCCGGCACGGTCACGCCGAGCGGTTCGAGCTTGTTCTCCACCAGGTAGCGGATGTTCTCCCCGCTGACCTCACGGCCGAAGCGCGCGCTCACCCGGTGGGCGATGGTGTCGACGTCGCGGACGCCGTCGACGGACGACGCCACGAGATACAGCAGCCGTGACAGCTGCACGACCTGCCCGTCCCCCCGACGGGCGATGTACTTGGGCTCGGTGAAGCCCGAACCCTGGTACTCGCCGTGCAGCTTCATCCCCGCGCTGATGCGCGGAACGGGCCGGGACGGCACCTCCGCGTCCGGCAGACTGCCGGCCGCCACCTGCTCGTACGTCACCGGCCAGCCACCGGGCCCGGGCAGCGGGCCGGTGTCGTAGAGCGTGGTCGTGCCGTTTCCCGACACCGTCATGTGTGGTCTCCCCCCACGTCATGCACGTCATGGCCGCCGCTTCCCCCCGGCATGGCCGCGGGGGCGGACCGCCCCGGATTCGGGCGCGGTCCGCCCCCATGGCCGCCTGTGCGGCGGTGCCGTTACTGCTTGACGGAGATCGCCTGGCCGGCCTGCGACTGGGCGTCCGACCACACGGAGTGGTCGTTGAGCGCGGCCGACTGGTTCTGGGCCTCGATGTTCGCGATGTGCTTGGTGACGTTGGTCGTCTTGTTGAAGCTGAACTTCAGCTTGCCGAGGGCCTCGCGGCCCGGCAGCAGCTCCGCGGACTCGGCGTCCAGGTCACGCATGTCCATGCTCATGATGGTGGTCCTTTCGGAAAGATCTCGGAGGGTGGCGGTGCGCGGGTGTTACTGGGTGACGCTGATGGTCTGGGCGGCGCCGGAGCTGGCGACGGAGAACGCCGAGTGGTCGTTCAGCGCGGCGGACTGGTTCGAGGCCGCGATGTTGGCGACGTGCTTGGTGACGTTCGTCGTCTTGTTGAAGCTGAACTTCAGCTTGCCCAGGGCCTCGCGGCCCGGCAGCAGCTCCGCGGACTCGGCCTCGAGCTCGTGAGCGTCCATCATGATGAATTCCCCCTTGGGAATAGGCATTTCCGGTCGAACGGAGTCAGGTTCCCCCCGGACTCTGTCCGACTTGGTCGGACGAGCTGTCCAACGAGATTGGACACTAGGGCCTCGCGGGGGCTCTCCGCAACCCGTTCGGGGAATCACCCTTTCGGCCGTGCCCCTACTCGCCCGTAGAATCCCCCCGACAACGAGGTTCGGCGGGCGGCGAGCAGGACGAGCGGGAAGTGACCAGGGTGACCAACGCACTGCAGCAGCTGATTCGCGAGCGCCTGGACCGTGAGGGCTGGTCCTACGGCGACGTGGCGAGACGTGGCGGCGTCCCCCGCTCCACCGTCCACCATCTGGCCACCGCCGAGCGCGTGGTGCGGATGCCCCAGGCCACGACCCTGGAGGGACTGTCCAAGGGACTCGGACTCCCGTTGGACACCGTGCGGCGCGCGGCGGCGGAGGCGTGCGGCATCCACGTGTACGGCGCCAACCCGGCCGAGGCCGGTCCGGACAGCGCCGGTGCGACGGGCGACCCCGAGGTCGACCTGCTCATCGCCAGCGTCCAGCGGCTGTCGTCCGACGACCGGCGCCATGTCGCCGCCCTGGTGGAGTCCCTGCTCGGCCGCTCGGCCAAGCGCCCGCCGGAGAACTGACCGCCTCTGGCCGCGGTTGCCCGGTCTGCGGCCCACTCGGAGCCCAAGTCGGAAAAAGAATGCAACTGGGCCCGAATATGCCGAGATACCCCGCTAGTCTCACGACTGCCCGAGGAGCGAGAGCCGCACGACCCCGGGCCCTTGGGGGGAACGTGTTGTTCGTGCATGGCGGGCCGGCCACCGCGGTGGTCCGCGGCCCCGACGGCGAATCCGTCGTCCTGTTCTCCGGCGAACTGCCCGAGATCCTCACCGACGCGTCGGTCGCCGAACTCCTCGACCTGGCCGCAGCGATCCTGAACACGGAAGAACTGACCCTCTTCCACACCTGCCTCCTCACCCTCCGCGCCAACGGCATGCGAGCGGGCCGGCGGATCGAGGCGGACGGGGTGGTGCTGACGGTGTACGAGGGCTGAGGGGGCACGGAGCGCGGTCCGGTGTGCCCCGGAGCGAGTCGGCGAAGGGGCCGCCGCCCAGCATCCGCGCTGGTCGGCGGTGGCGAGCATGTGCCCGGAGCCGGACTTGAACCGGCACGCCCGCGAAGGGGCAGCGAGGTTTAAGCTCGCCGTGTCTGCATTCCACCATCCGGGCAGGCCATGGGCTCCGCTTTCGAGCTCCCGAGCCTATCGGGAGGCTCCCGAGGACAGCGGAGAGTGCGAACCGATGTTGTCTTATTTTATTGATGTCTGAGGGTGCATCAGACCACGGTGCAGGCCATCCGCACTTGCCAACAGCGTGACGGGGCCGAGCCCGCGACGCACTGGGAATGACGGAATTTCACCTGTCGAACGAGGGCGGGCCACCCGTTCCCGACGGGAGCGGTCCCACCCGGCCCCGCGCCGGCCCCGCGCCAGCCCCCGGCCTGTCCCCCGCCGGTCCCACTCGGGTGGCCTCAGGGTCGGGGGTCCTCCCCAGGTATGACACCGGGCCGTCCCGTCCGACCGCAGTCGGTTCCGGGAACGGGAGCAGCGGCTGACCGGTGCGGTGAAAGGGGAGGGGACGATGGATGTCAGTCCCACAGCGTCGTACCGACAGGAGCGCCCTTCCGTGACCACCACACCCACCGCCGGCCGGAGCACCGCCGTGGCCGCGCGCGCCACGGAGCTGTCCAAGATCTACGGGCAGGGCGAGACCCGGGTGGTCGCCCTCGACCAGGTCTCCGTCGACTTCCGTCAGGGCGAGTTCACCGCGATCATGGGGCCCTCCGGCTCCGGCAAGTCCACGCTGATGCACTGCGTGGCCGGGCTCGACACCTTCTCCTCGGGGTCGGTGCGCATCGGTGACACCGAACTGGGCTCCCTGAAGGACAAGCAGCTCACGCGACTGCGCCGGGACAAGATCGGCTTCATCTTCCAGGCGTTCAACCTGCTCCCCACGCTGACCGCGCTGGAGAACATCACGCTGCCCATGGACATCGCGGGCCGCAAGCCCGACAAGGCGTGGCTGGACCAGGTCATCGACATGGTCGGACTGTCCGGACGCCTCACCCACCGCCCCGCGCAGCTCTCCGGCGGCCAGCAGCAGCGCGTCGCCGTCGCCCGCGCGCTGGCCTCCCAGCCGGACATCGTCTTCGGTGACGAGCCGACCGGAAACCTCGACTCCCGCTCGGGCGCCGAGGTGCTGGGCTTCCTGCGCAACTCCGTGCGCGGGATGGGCCAGACCGTCGTCATGGTGACCCACGACCCGGTCGCGGCGGCGTACGCGGACCGCGTGATCTTCCTCGCCGACGGCCGGATCGTGGACGAGGTCCAGGACCCGACCGCCGACAAGGTCCTCGACCTGATGAAGCAGTTCGACGCGAAGGGCCGTACCAGCTGATGTTCCGCACCGCCCTGCGCAACGTCCTCGCGCACAAGGCCCGGCTCCTGATGACCGTGCTCGCCGTCATGCTCGGCGTGGCGTTCGTGTCCGGGACGCTGGTCTTCACCAACACCGTCTCCCAGGCCTTCCAGAACAGCTCCGCCAAGGGCTTCGACGGGGTCGACGTGGCCGTCACCCCCCGCCACCAGGCGTCCAGGGGCGACCAGGTCGGCCACAACCCCGAGCTGACCGAGGCCCTGCTCCAGAAGGCCGCGAAGACCCCGGGCGCCCGGTCCGCCACCGGTGTCGTCGGCGGCTTCACCGCCCTCGCGGGCAAGGACGGCAAGCTGGTCGGCGGCGGCTGGCAGTCCGCCGGCGGCAACTACTGGGGCACCGACGACCCCCGCTACCAGCTCGTCTCCGGCCGCGCCCCGCACGGCCCCGACGAGATCGCGCTCGACTCCAAGACCGCGCAGCGCGCCGGGTACAAGGTCGGCGACAAGGCCCGCCTCTCGGTCGACGGACCGGTCCTCACCCCGCGCGTCAGCGGCGTCTTCACCACCGACGACGGCAACGTGTCGGCGGGCGGCAGCCTCACCCTGTTCGACACGCCGACCGCGCAGACCCTGTTCGGCAAGAAGGGCACGTACGACGAGATCGATGTGAAGGCCGCGCCCGGCACGAGCCAGAGCGCGCTCAAGGCCGCCCTCGACAAGACGCTGCCGACCAAGCTCGTGGAGACCGCCACCGGCAAGAAGCTCGCGGACGACCAGGCCGAGCAGATCGCCGAGGGCATGAGCGGTCTGAAGCAGGTCCTGCTGGTGTTCGCCGGGATCGCGCTGTTCGTCGGCACGTTCATCATCGCCAACACCTTCACGATGCTGGTCGCCCAGCGCACCAAGGAGCTGGCCCTGCTGCGCGCGGTCGGCGCCTCCCGGGGCCAGGTGACCCGCTCGGTGCTGACCGAGGCGGCCGCGGTCGGCGTGGTCGCCGGTGTCGCCGGTCTCGCGGCCGGTGTGGGCATCGGCGCCGGGCTGCGCTCCCTGCTCGGCACCTTCGGCGCCGAACTGCCCGACGGCCCGCTGGTGATCGCCCCGACCACGGTGGTGGCCGCCCTCGCCGTCGGTGTCGTCATCACCGTGCTCGCCGCCTGGCTGCCCGGCCGCCGCGCCGCGAAGATCCCGCCGGTGGCGGCGATGAACAGCGTCCACGCCAAGGCCACCACCAAGTCCCTGGTGCTGCGCAACACCCTGGGCGCGCTGTTCGCCGGGGCCGGTGTCGCCGTGGTCCTCGCGGGCCGGACGATGAGCACCGACACCGGGCAGGGCGTGATGGGCCTGGGAGCCGTCCTGCTGATCATCGGCGTGTTCGTGCTGACCCCGCTGCTGTCACGTCCGCTGATCGCGGCCGCCGCGCCCGCGCTGCGGATGTTCGGCATCTCGGGCAAGCTGGCCCGCCAGAACTCGGTGCGCAACCCGCGCCGTACGGCCGCCACGGCGTCCGCGCTGATGATCGGTCTGACCCTGATCACCGGCATGACGGTGATGGCGGGCAGCCTGCAGAAGTCGATCGACAAGATGGCGAGCGCCGCGATCAGCGCCGACTACGTCGTCTCGATGTCCACCCACGGTCCGCTCTCCCCCCAGGTGGCCGAGAAGATCGCCGCCGTCGACGGGGTCGCCGCGAGCAGCCCGCTGCGCAACGCCCCCTCCCGCATCGGCGGCAAGACGGAGTTCCTGACCGGTGTCGACGGCCGCTCGATCGGTGAGCTGACCGACCTGAAGATGGCCAAGGGCTCCTTCACCGTGGACGGCACCCGCATCGTCGTGGACGAGGACCGGGCGAAGGAGTACGGCTGGACGGCCGGCTCCCACCTCACCGTGCACTACGCCGACGGCAAGGCCGGGCAGCTGACGGTCGCCGGGGTCTACGAGGGCAACGCGATGCTCCGCGGCATCATGATCGACAACAGCACTCTCACCCCGCATCTGAGCGACCCGTCCGACATGCAGGTCATGGTGAAGATGAAGGACGGCGCCTCGGCGGCGGCCAAGGACCGCATCGAGAAGGCCCTCGGCTCCAACCCGGCGATCGCGGTCCAGGACAAGAAGGACATCTCCGACGGCGTCGCGAAGATCTTCACGTTCATGCTGAACCTGGTCTACGGCCTGCTCGGCATGGCGGTGATCGTCGCGGTCCTCGGTGTCATCAACACCCTGGCCATGTCGGTCTTCGAGCGCTCGCAGGAGATCGGGATGCTGCGCGCGATCGGCCTGGAGCGCCGGTCGGTCAAGCGGATGGTGCGCCTGGAGTCCCTGGTGATCTCCCTGTTCGGCGGGGTGCTCGGCATCGGTCTGGGTGTGTTCTTCGGCTGGGCGGCCGGTGCGCTGATCGGCGCGAAGATGCCGACCTACGAACTGGTGCTGCCCTGGGGCCGGATCGCGCTCTTCCTGTTCCTGGCCGCGCTGGTCGGCGTCCTGGCGGCGCTGTGGCCGGCCCGCCGGGCGGCCCGCCTCGACATGCTGACGGCGATCAAGGCCGAGTAGCGGCGAACAGCAGCGGGCAGCGGCTCGCGTACGGCCGAGGGGCCCCGTTCCTGTCCGGAACGGGGCCCCTTCGCGTGCGGTCAGCCGTGCCAGGTGCGCGGGCGGAGCGGGAGACCCGAGGTGCCCGGCTCGGGGGTGCGGACGGCGAGGACCTGGTTGACGCCGATCCGGTTGCGCTCGAAGGCGAGCGCGGAGGCGGCCATGTACAGCAGCCAGACCCGGGCGCGGCCGCCCCCGGCGAGCCGGACCGCCCGTCCCCAGTCGGCCTCCAGGCGGGTGACCCAGGCCCGCAGGGTCAGCGCGTAGTGCTCGCGCAGCGCCTCCACGTCCCGCACCTCGAACCCGGCGCGCTCCAGCTGGGCGACGGTGGTGCCGACAGGGGCGAGTTCGCCGTCGGGGAAGACGTAGGCGTCGATGAACGCGTCCACCTCGTACGCCGACTCGTCGCGGTGCGGGCGGCGGGCGATCTGGTGGTTGAGCAGCCGTCCGCCGGGCTTGAGCAGGGCGTGCAGATCGCTCGCGTACTCCAGATAGCGTTCGGCGCCGACGTGCTCGGCCATGCCGATGGAGGAGATCGCGTCGTAGGGGCCGTCGCGCACGTCGCGGTAGTCCTGGACGCGGATCTCGACCCGGTCGGTCAGGCCCTCGTCGGCGACGCGCTTGCGGGCGTAGGCGGCCTGTTCCTGGGAGAGGGTGACGCCGACGACGCTCACGCCGTGCTCGCGGGCGGCGTGGATGGCCATGGAGCCCCAGCCGCAGCCGACGTCGAGGAGTCGCTGACCGGGCTTCAGGCCGAGCTTGCGGCAGACCAGTTCGAGCTTGTCGCGCTGGGCGGACTCCAGGGTGCCGCCTGCTTCGGGGGCCTCCCAGTAGGCGCAGGAGTAGACCATGGACGGGCCGAGGACGATCTCGTAGAAGTCGTTGCCCACGTCGTAGTGGTGGCTGATGGCCCGCTTGTCGGAGCGCCGGGTGTGCAGATGGCGGCGGGGGCGGACCTCCTCGCGCGGCGGGGCCGGCGGCAGCGGGGGCCCGATCAGCCGCAGCAGTTCGCGTACGCCCGCCCGGACGCCGGGGTCGCGCAGCGCCTCGGCGAGGGTGCGGGAGTCCTCTCCGCGCTCCCAGATCGACCCGGCCACCGCGCCGAGGGCGCTGTACAGGTCGCCCTCGATGTCCAGGTCGCCGGAGACCCAGGCGCGGGCGAGCCCCAGCTCTCCGGGCTTGAACAGAATGCGGCGCAGCGCCCGGCGGTTGCGCACGACGAGTACGGGAACGTTCGGCGGACCCGCCTGGGAACCGTCCCAGGCGCGGATACGCACCGGGAGCGGGGCTCCCAGCAACTGCTCGGCAACACTCACCAGTCGCGACGCGGCGTCGGCCATGGCGCACACCTCCAAGACGGCAATCCCGGATGTCCGTTACCACCTAAACGACCGGACTACCCGGCACAGTCCCGCATTGGAGTTACAACAGGGCAAAAGAGCGTAGGCCGCGCGGCGGCGGAAACGCCGAAGGGCCCCCCGCACCACGGACAGCGGGGAGGCCCTTCGGATGGAACTGGGTGACCGGAGGTCAGGAGGCCTTGGCCTTCTCCTCGGTCTTGGCGGCGGCCGGAGCCGGGGCCGGCTTGGCGGCCTCGTAGAACTCCTCGCGCGGGTGCTCCATGGCGCCCAGCGAGACGACCTCGCGCTTGAGGAACATCGCGAGCGTCCAGTCCGCGAAGATACGGATCTTGCGGTTCCAGGTCGGCATCGCGAGACCGTGGTAGCCGCGGTGCATGTACCAGGCGAGACGGCCCTTGAGCTTGATCTTCGTCTTGCCCAGGACGATCATCGCGACGCCCTTGTGCAGGCCGAGACCCGCGACGGCACCCTTGTTGGCGTGCTCGTACTCCTTCTGCGGGAAGCCCCGCATGCCGGAGACCACGTTGTCGCCGAGGACCTTGGCCTGGCGCAGCGCGTGCTGGGCGTTCGGCGGGCACCAGGCGTTCTCGTTGCCCGCCTTGCGGCCGACGAGGTCCGGGACCTGGGCGTTGTCACCGGCGGCCCAGATGTAGTCGGTGCCCTGCACCTGGAGGGTGGGCGCGCAGTCGACGTGACCGCGCGGGCCGAGCGGCAGGCCGTAGCGGGCCAGCGCCGGGTTGGGCTTGACGCCCGCGGTCCACACGATCGTGTCGGAGTCGACCTCGAGGCCGTTCTTCAGCACGACGTGGCCGTCGACGCAGGAGTCCATGGAGGTGGAGAGGTAGATCTCCACGCCCCGGCTCTCCAGGTGCTCCTTGCCGTACTGGCCGAGCTTCGGGCCGACCTCGGGAAGGATCTTGTCGGCGGCGTCGACCAGGATGAACCGCATGTCCTCGCGGGACACGTTCTTGTAGTACTTGGCGGCGTCGCGGACCATGTCCTCGACCTCGCCGATGGTCTCCGCGCCCGCGAAGCCACCACCGATGAAGACGAAGGTGAGCGCCTTGCGGCGGATCTCCTCGTCGGTCGTGGAGTCGGCCTTGTCCAGCTGCTCCAGGACGTGGTTGCGCAGGCCGATGGACTCCTCGATGCCCTTCATGCCGATGCCCTGCTCGGCGAGGCCGGGGATCGGGAAGGTGCGGGAGACCGCGCCGAGCGCGACGACCAGGTAGTCGAAGGGGAGTTCGTACGCCTCGCCCACGAGCGGGGCGATGGTCGCGACCTTGCGGTCCTGGTCGATGGTGGTGACCCGGCCGGTGAGGACCTCCGCCTTCGGCAGCACGCGTCGCAGCGGGACGACGACGTGCCGGGGCGAGATGTTGCCGGCGGCGGCTTCGGGCAGGAAGGGCTGGTAGGTCATGTACGACCGGGGGTCGACGACCGTGACGGTCGCCTCGCCGTAGCGCATCTTCTTGAGGATGCGCCGAGCTGCGTACAGGCCTACGTACCCACCGCCTACTACGAGGATCCTGGGACGCTCCGTGGTGCTCATGGCATCGAGTATCCACCTGCCTCAGAGGGGTAGCTCGTGCGCCCCTTCACAAGGTTGGAGAGGGCCTGTGTTATCCTCCGCCGCTCACGTGACACAGATCATGTTCCGCGCGGGGAACTCAAGGTCGTTCTGACCCGTTGTCAAGGCCGCGTGAGCTGGCCCTCCGGGTTCTCGGCACCCTCACGGATCACCTTCCGGAGGCCCCTCGGACACCTCCGCGAAACACCCGCGCAACGCTCTCGTGAGCACCCTCAAAGGGCCGTTGAGCCCCCGAATGGGTCAATGCGGCCCCTTGCGTTGCCCCCGGGGGTCGAATTCCTTGTGAAGAACTTCACGAAGGTTTCCGGAGAAGGGTCGCGAAGCGGCGTGTCGGCCACCCCGCGACCCTGCTCATCCGTCGTACGGCCTGCTCAGCCGCTCGCTACCAGGCGGTAACGAGCCTTCTCCGCAAGGCCGTACGGACAGCGGTTCCCGAGCGCTACGCCAGGGACCAGGCGATGCCGTCGAGGATGTCGTGCTCGCTGACGACGACCTCCTCGGCGCCGGTGCGCTCCATGAGGGCGAGCAGGACCAGCGCGCCCGCGCCGATCACGTCGACACGGCCCGGGTGCATCGAGGGGACCTCGGCGCGCTCGGCGTGGGTGGAGGAGAGCAGCCACTCGGTGATCTGGCGGACGCGGCCGCGCGTCATGCGGGAGTGGTGGATGCGCGCGGAGTCGTACTCCGGCAGCTCCTGGTCGATCGCGGACACGGTGGTGACCGAACCGGCGAGGCCGACCAGGGTGCGCGCCTCGCGCAGCGGGACGGTCTGCTCGGCGAGGTCGAGGGCGGCCTCGATGTCGGCCCGCATGGCGGCGACCTGCTCGGGCGTGGGCGGGTCGGTGACCTTGCCGTCCTCGACCAGATGGCGCTCGGTCATGCGCACGCAGCCCACGTCCACGGAGCGCGCGGCCCGCACATGGTCCTCGCCGACGACGAACTCGGTGGAGCCGCCGCCGATGTCCACCACCAGGTAGGGCCGGTCGAAGCCGTCGCCGCCGGTCAGCTCCTTGGTGGCGCCGGTGAAGGAGAACTCGGCCTCCTGGTCACCGGAGATGACCTCGGGCTCGACACCGAGGATGTCCACCACACCGCGCGTGAACTCGTCCCGGTTCTCCGCGTCGCGGGAGGCGGAGGTCGCCACGAACCGCACCTTCTCGGCGCCGAGTTCGCGGATGACCCCGGCGTACTCGCGGCACGCGGCGAAGGTCCGCTCCAGCGCCTCGGGAGCCAGCCGGCCGGTGCGGTCGACGCCCTGGCCGAGGCGGACGATGGTCATGCGGCGGTCCAGCTCGCGCAGCTCGCCCGTCTCCGGGTTCACGTCGGCGACGAGCAGGCGGATGGAGTTGGTGCCGCAGTCGACGGCGGCGACACGGGTGAAGCCGTCGGCGGACCGTGCGGGTTCCTCGGCCGTCTCCTGAGAGCCCGGCTTCTGAGAGCCCGTCTCCTGGACGGCCGCACCGCACGCGCCGCCCTCCGGCGTCACGCACGGGCCCTTCGCCCACCACTCGGGCAGCATCGCGAGGGCCTCGTCGCCCAGGGGGTTCACCCCGGGGCCCGCGGCCAGCGAGTGGGCCACGAGGACGTGCAGGCACTTGACCCGGTCGGGCATACCGCCCGCGCTGGGGAAGCCCGCGAGGACCTCGATCTCGTCGCGGCGCCGGATGTAGTCCTCGTGCGCGGCGCGGTAGGCGGCGGCCAGCTCCGGGTCGGTCTTCAGCCGCTCGGTCATCTCCTTCATGACGCCGTTCGCCTCCAGCGTGCCGATCGCCGAGGCGGCGCGCGGGCACGTCAGGTAGTACGTCGTCGGGAAGGGGGTGCCGTCGGGCAGCCGGGGGGCCGTCTCCACGACGTCCGGCTGTCCGCAGGGGCAGCGGTGGGCGATGGCCCGCAGACCGCGCGGCGGGCGGCCGAGCTGCTGCTTGAATGCCTCCACGTCGGCTTCGGTGGGCTCGGTGCGCGGAGTGGGCGGCGGGGGCGTTTCCATGACTGCTTCCAGAGTGGCTTTCTGTGGGTCACCGGCGGATGCCGGTCACTGGTCGGAGGCGTCGGCCTTGTCGACGCCGTCCCAGACGTTCGCGTACCAGGGCCGGTGGGCGGCCCCCTTGTCGGCGCGGGACTGCCTGGCCGCGCCCGGGTCGATGACCACGTACCCGGTCTCGCCGGGCATCACGTAGTGCAGCCTGCGCCGGATCTGCTGTTCGGCGTAGGCGTCGTCCTGCCAGCGCGCCTTGGTGTCGCGCAGTTCCTCGACGCGTGCGCGGGCCTGCTCCTGGCGGCGCTGGAGGTCGGCGATCTCCGCGCGCTGGGAGACGTACTGGCGCATCGGATAGGCGAGCGCGACGATCAGCGAGCACAGCACCAGGGCGAGCAGGGCGGCGCGGCCGGTGAGCCGGGAGCGGCGGGCCTGGCGCTTGGTCTGGGAGCGGTAGACGCGGGCCGCCGTCTGCTCGCCGAGCAGCCTGAGCCTGGTCGTGGTGGAGAAACGGTCCCGGTCCCTCGTGGCCATCTTCCCCGCCTCCCGTTCACGCGTACGTCCCCGGACACGGTACGGGACCGGGTCCGGGGACGTAGGACGACTGGCGGGAGCGGACTCCCGCGCGGACTCAGCCCTAGCTGGAGAGCTGAGCCCTTACGAAGATGCTCAGCCCTTGAAGCGCGGGAACGCGCTGCGGCCGGCGTAGACCGCGGCGTCGTCGAGGATCTCCTCGATGCGCAGGAGCTGGTTGTACTTGGCGACGCGCTCGGAGCGGGCCGGGGCGCCGGTCTTGATCTGGCCGCAGTTGGTGGCGACGGCGAGGTCGGCGATCGTGACGTCCTCGGTCTCACCGGAGCGGTGGGACATCATGCACTTGTAGCCGTTGCGCTGGGCCATCTCGACGGCGTCCAGGGTCTCGGTCAGCGAGCCGATCTGGTTGACCTTGACCAGCAGGGCGTTGGCGATGCCCTCCTCGATGCCGCGGGCCAGGCGCTCGGGGTTGGTGACGAACAGGTCGTCACCGACGATCTGCACCTTGTCGCCGAGGCGGTCGGTGAGGACCTTCCAGCCGGCCCAGTCGTCCTCGAACAGCGGGTCCTCGATGGAGACCAGCGGGTAGGCCGCCACCAGCTCCTCGTAGTACTCCGTCATCTCGGCGGCGGAGCGCTCCTTGCCCTCGAAGAGGTACTTGCCGTCCTTGTAGAACTCGGACGCGGCGACGTCGAGCGCCAGGGCGACCTGCTCGCCGGGGACGTAGCCGGCCTCCGTGATGGCCTCGAGGATGAGGTCGAGGGCCTCGCGGTTGGAGCCGAGGTTCGGGGCGAAGCCGCCCTCGTCGCCGAGGCCGGTGGCCAGGCCCTTGCGCTTCAGGACCTTCTTGAGGGTGTGGTAGACCTCGGCGCCCCAGCGGACGGCCTCGGAGAAGGACTCCGCGCCGATCGGCGCGATCATGAACTCCTGGATGTCCACGTTGGAGTCGGCGTGCGAGCCGCCGTTCAGGATGTTCATCATCGGAACGGGCAGCAGGTGCGCGTTCGGGCCGCCCAGGTAGCGGAACAGCGGGAGGTCGCTGGCCTCGGAGGCGGCGTGGGCGACGGCGAGGGAGACGCCGAGGATGGCGTTGGCGCCGAGCGAGCCCTTGTTGTCGGTGGCGTCCAGGTCGAACATGGCCTGGTCGATCAGGCGCTGCTCGGTGGCGTCGTAGCCGACCAGCTCCGGGCCGATCTGCTCGATGACGGCGAGGACGGCCTTCTCGACACCCTTGCCCTGGTAGCGGTTGGGGTCGCCGTCACGGAGCTCGATGGCCTCGAAGGCACCGGTGGAGGCACCGGACGGAACGGCGGCACGACCCGTGCTGCCGTCGTCGAGGCCGACCTCGACCTCGACCGTGGGGTTGCCTCGGGAGTCCAGGATTTCCCGGGCTACGACGACGTCGATGGACGGCACGAGCATCTCCTTCTTGGATGTGACGCTGAGATGTGCGGGGCGGTGTGCCTTGCGGCACTGCCTTGCGACTAGAGCCTAACCGTCCCCGGGGTGTCGGCCGTCGACCGACCGTCCCGTGGACAGGGAGACCGTACTCATTGTTCACGCCCGGAACAAAGGGGGTTCGGGGGGTCTGGCCAGGGCCGTGGTGCGGGGGGCTGCGCGTACGGACCCCCGGGGCGGCCCGCGGAGCCGCGGAACCCCGCTCCGGCGCGTACGGGGGAACACGCGCCGGGGCGGGGACCGGTGGGGGGGGAGGGGGCTCACCGCGGCCGTGTGCGTGGGGCGGCGCGGGTGAGCGGGTGCGGGGGCGCCGCCCTTCGAGCGGGCGGCGCGGGGCCGCTACTTCAGGTGCAGCAGCTGGCCCGGGTAGATGAGGTCGGCCTTCTGGACGATGTCCTTGTTGAGGTCGAACAGCTTCTTCCAGCCGCCCTTGACGTGGTGCTTCGTGGCGATGGTGCTGAGCGTGTCGCCCTTGACGACCTTGTACTCGCCGTCACCCTTCTTGACCTTCTGGCCGGTCGGGGTGGTGACGGTCGCGGCCGGACGGCTCGCGGAGCGCGAGGCGGTCTGGGGGGCGGTGGTGCGCGCGGCGGCGTCCGCCGTGGCCTTGGCGGTGTCCGTGGCGGTCTTCGCCGTGGTGGACGGGGTGGTGGTGGACGGGGTGCTCGCGGCCGCGGAGCTGTACGGCGTGCTGGACAGGCCCGTGCCGCAGACCGGCCAGGCACCCTTGCCCTGGGCGGCGAGGACCTTCTCGGCGATGGTGATCTGCTGGTCCTTGGTGGCCTTGTCGGCCGTGGCGGCGTACTGCGCGCCGCCGTACGCCGCCCAGGTGGCGGCGGAGAACTGGAGGCCGCCGTAGTAGCCGTTGCCGGTATTGATGGCCCAGTTGCCGCCGGACTCGCACTGGGCGACGGCGTCCCACTCGGAGGCGGTGGCGGCGGAGGCGTTGCCGGCCGCCATCAGCGGACCGGCGATCGCGGCGCCGGCGACACCGGCGAGCGCGAGGGTGCGGACGGCCTTGGCCGGGCGACGGTGCGTGCCCTTGCTGGAAAACAGCATGGATCGATCCCCTCACCGACGCCTGCGAGGTGAGCTGTCGGGTTCGGGCCGGTTGAGTTGCCCGGCCACCCTCCCCGTCGTGGAGGGGGTGGCTTCACCCCAAGCCCGTCCCGGTGTCAGCCACCGGGCCGGGCACTTACCTTGGTTCCCCCGCTCCTGCCGGCGGCGCTTGACGCGTCGACTGTTCCCGGGTGACCGCTGGCAGGATTCGGCGTTCCGGTCATCGGGGCTCGTGGTGACGAGCGGACCGACCGTAGACAGGGACACAGGGGAATTTCAAAGACGATCAGGGCCTCTGAGACTCATCCCACACTTTCACCAATTCGGACATACAGCCAGAAGAGGGACGTCAATCCCGTCCCGAATCGGGCTACTTGCCGTCCGTCCCGCCGGGCACCTTGAGCGTCTGACCAAGGACAAGGGCGTCCGGGTCGCCGCCGACGACCTTCTTGTTCGCGGAGTAGAGCGCCTGCCAGCCGCCGTCGACACCAAGGGAGTCGGCGATGGACTCCAGCGTGTCGCCCTCGTGGATGGTGTATGTGGTCGCGGAGGGCAGGGCGTGCCGCCCGGCGTTGTCCGCCTTCTGACCACCTGTCACGTCCTCGTCCGCGGTGCCGCCGCGGTGGCGGCCGCCGCCGGAGAGCGAGCCGGTGTCGACGAGGCTCCAGGAGCCGCCGTCCTGCCAGGCGTCGTCCGACGCCTCGGAGGCCGGGACGGAGTAGTCGCCGGAGGTGCCCGGGTCGTCGACCGCGGTGGAGGCGCCGGACTTGGCGCCCTTGTCCTGGCCGGAGCCCTTGGCGTCCGCGTCCTTGTCCTTGCCCTTGTCGTCGGACGGCTTGGCCGACGGGTCGGCGGAGGAGCCGGCCGAGGCCGAAGCGGAGGGCGAGTCCGAGGGCTTGGCCGACTCGGACGAGTCGGACTTACCGGCGGAATCCGATGCGGACGGCGAGGCGGTGTCCTTGCCGTCGGAGGAACCGGCGCTCGGGGACGCGGTGTCCGCGACGCCCGTGTCCACGTTCAGCGAGGCGGAGTCGGAGGTCAGACCGGCCGTCAGGGCGCAGGTCGCCCAGTGGGTGGTGCCCTGCTCGGCGAGGATCTTCTCGGCGACGGAGATCTGCTGGGAGCGGCTGGCCAGGTCGGCGGTGGCCGCGTACTGGCTGCCGCCGAACTTGTCCCAGTCGTCCTGCGAGATCTGGAGGCCGCCGTAGTAGCCGTTGCCGGTGTTGGCGCTCCAGGAGCCGCCGCTTTCACACTCGGCCACCTTGTCCCAGGTGGTGCCGTCGGCCGCGTGGGCGCTCGCCGCGCCGAGGAGCGGGATCGCGATGGCGGAGGTGGTCACACCGGCCGCGACGAGGAGCGCCGGAGCCTGGCGGGGGCGACGGTGACGACCGTTCCCGGAGAGCATACGGGGGCCTTTCGTACGACAGCAGTACGGCGTGGCGAGTGGTGCTCGGCGCCACACTGATGGGTGAACGTATAGGCAGACGATCGCTTGTCACAAGTTCATGCCGCACAGATCACGTGAAGATCACATCGTTGAGTGTCCGTCATGTTCCTGTTTGCCGGTGCGCGTTCCGTGGGTACAGGTGATGGACCTCGCATCCGGTCCACTCACTCGTGCGCCTGCCCGACCGGGGTGAACTCCACCGGGAGCGTGCGCAGTCCCCGCATGATGAGCCCGCCCCGCCAGCGCAGTTCGGCCGGTTCGACGGCGAGTCTCAGGTCGGGCAGGCGGGTGAAGAGGGTGGCCAGCGCGGCTTGTCCCTCCAGGCGGGCGAGCGGGGCGCCCAGGCAGTAGTGGATGCCGTGGCCGTATCCGAGGTGCTGGTTGTCGGCGCGGCCGAGGTCCAGCACGTCGGGGTCGGGGAACCGCGCGGGGTCGCGGTCCGCCGCCGCCAGCACCACCAGCACCGGGTCTCCGGCGGCGATCTCCTGCCCGCCGAGGGTGAGCGGCTCGGTGGCGAACCGCCAGGTGGCCAGCTCCACCGGGCCGTCGTAGCGCAGGAGTTCCTCCACGCCGGTCTGGAGCAGGCCGGTCTCCCCGGCGGCCAGGGAGCGCTGGAGTCGGGCGCGCTCCTCCGGGTGGGTGAGCAGGGCGAAGGTGCCGTTGCCGATGAGGTTGACGGTGGTCTCGAACCCGGCGAACAGCAGGATGAACGCCATGGCCGCGGCCTCGTTCTCGGTGAGGTGCTCACCGTGGTCCGAGGCGCGGATGAGGCCCGAGATCAGGTCCTCGCCGGGGGCGGGTTCGGCGGGCAGCGCGGCCCGCTTGCGGTGGATCAGCTCGGCCAGATAGCCGCGCATCTTCTTGACCGACCGCGCGACACCGCCCCGGGGGCCGCCGCCGTGACGGATCATCATGCCCGCCCAGTCCCGGAAGTCGTCCTGGTCCTCGCGGGGGACGCCGAGCAGGTCGCAGATGGCGTAGATGGGCAGCGGGAAGGCGAAGTCGTGGATGAGGTCGGCGGAACCCTTCGCGGCGAACGCCCCGATGAGGTCGTCCGTCAGCTGCTGCACCCGGGGTGCGAACTCGGCCACCCGGCGCGGGGTGAACGCCTTGCTGACCAGCCGGCGCAGCCGGGTGTGGTCCGGCGGGTCGATGTTCAGCAGGTGCGTCATCAGGTCCGCCTTGCGCTCGCCGGGGATGCCGGTCTTCCCCTTGGCGTGCGCGGGCTCGTCGTGATGCGCCGGGTTCTTGCTGAGCCGCGCGTCGGCGAGCGCCTGCCGGGCATCGGCGTACCGCGTGACCAGCCAGGCCTCCACCCCGCTGGGCAGCCTGGTCCGGTGCACGGGCGCGTGCTCGCGCAGCCAGGCGTAGGCGGGGTAGGGGTCGGTGGCGAACTCCCAGGTGAAGAGGTCGGGGGCGGGCTCGCCGGGACGGTCGGAGGAGGGCTGATCGGTCACAGGTCGACGGTATCCCGGGGGCGGGGAGGGACACCCGGCCAGGCTCCGGCCGGGCTCTCGCTAGGCGGCGCCTGAACCGTTCTCCTCCGCCGTACGTATCGCATCCCGGTAGACCCGTGCGGCCGCTCTCAGTGCCGTCTCGGGGTCGACCCCCTCGGACTCGGCGCGGGCGGCCAGGGCCAGGAGTTCGTAGCCGATGCCGTCGCCCTGGGGAAGGGGGACGTCCAGGTGGGCGGTGCGGGCGCGGGAGGCGAGCTTGGCGGCGAGGGCGAGGCCGGGCTGGCCGAGCGGGACTCCCTCGGTCACCGAGGTGCGCCGCTTCTCCTCGGCCTTGGTGCGCAGCCAGTGCTTCTTGACGTCCTCCGGGGTCTCGGCCGTCTCGTCGCCGAAGACGTGCGGATGGCGGTGGATGAGCTTGGTGACGATGCCCCCGGCGACGTCGTCGATGTCGAACGGGGCGTCCGGGTCCTCGGCGGCGATGCGGGAGTGGAAGACGACCTGGAGCAGCACGTCGCCCAGCTCCTCCCGCAGCTCCTCGCGGTCGCCCGCCTCGATCGCCTCGACGAGTTCGTACGCCTCCTCGATGCCGTACTTGGCCAGGCCCTCGTGGGTCTGCCGGGAGGACCAGGGGCACTCGGCGCGGATGCGGTCCATGACCTGCACGAGGTCGAGGAGCCGGGCGCCCGGCAGGTCGTAGGAGGCGGGCAGCAGCTCCAGGTCGGGCATCCGCGTCCGGCCGGAACCGGCCAGGCGGGCCAGCCCGTCGGTGAGGGCGGGCTCGCCCTCACCCGTGGCCACGACCACCACCGTGCGGCCGCCCGCGCAGGCGTCGACCAGCTCCCCGGCGGTCGGGGCCGCCTCCGACACCGCTATCCCGGCCTCCCGCAGATACGGCACCTGCGGGTGCGCGCCGTCGGCGCACAGCACGGCGTCCGCGGCGTGCAGGGCCTGCCAGGCGGGCCAGGACAGCAGGCCGGGCGCGACACGGTGGCTGGTGGTGAGCAGGACGATGCGGCCGGGGGCGGCTTCGGTGCTGGTTGCGTTCACGATCCGAACGTAACCCACGGTGCGGAAGGGCGTCGCGAGTTGTCCACAGGGGCCGGGAGCTCCTGTGATCGTAGGACCGCGGCCACCACCGCAGCCGCCGCGCGACGCCGGGCCGCCCAGGCCGTCCAGGCCGCCCGGCTCGCCCGGCTCGCCCGGCAGGCTAGGCCGACTGCGTCGCCGACGCGTCCCGCAGCCACGGCGTCCTGACGTCCACCCGGCTGCTCTTGTTCGCGTCCCAGGTGCCGTAGCGCGGGTTGACGTCGATGCGCAGCTGCTTCGACGCCTCGGACAGGGTCTTCCAGAAGGCGGGCTGGGTGGTGTCGGTGCCGAGCTTGGCGGCCAGCTTCTGGGCCTCGATCTGGAGGCGGAGGTTGTCGTCGAGGCGCTCGGGGGCGATGCCGTACTTCTGGAGCCAGGCCGCCTCCAGGCCCTTGGCGCCGCCCGCCTGCTGTTCGAGGCCGGAGCGCAGCTTCTGGACCTCCTTGCGGGAGACGGTGACGCCCGCGTCGTGCGCGGCCCGGGCCAGCACCTGGTCGAGGACCATGGTGTGCAGGGTGTCGCGGGTGAGGCTGCCGGTGGAGGCGAGGACCTGCTGGTACTGCGTCTCGTCGGGCGACGCGGCCCGCTGCGCCGCGCGCACCTCGTTCACCCGGCTCTCCAGCTGGGCGACGGTGATGCGCTGCCCGCCGACGACCGCCGCCGCGCCCGGGTGGGCGTCGCTCCCGCAGGCGGTGAGGAGGGGGGCCGCGGCGACGATCGCGGCGGAGAGGACGAACGCGGAGCGACGGCGGTGCAAGGGGACCTCCTGAGGAGTTTGTGCGGCGGTGCACAAGGTCTTGCGGTGATCGATGGTAGGCAGCCGATCTGCTCCGGCCAACCCATCGGACCAACGATTCACCACGAGTTCGGGCACCGCCGCGTCACTCCGGCGGGGGTGTCAGCCGGTGATGGCCACCGGCGCGTCCCAGGCGTCGCGGTCCACGGTGAGCGTGACGCCGCCGCGCGTCTCCTTGCTGTTCACCATGAACTGGTGGGCCCGGCTGTGGTCGGTGAACTGCTTCGCGCCCCAGGGCCAGTCGGTCGTGGTGGTGTTCTTCTGGTCCCACAGCGCGTACCAGAGGTTGCCCGGCAGGTCGGTCTTGTCGGTCGCGGTGGCGATCGCCTTGGCGCTGGAGCTGGTGAAGCCGTAGTAGCCCGCGCGGTAGATCTTGGCGCGCAGGCCCTTGTCGAAGGAGCGCACATAGGTGAGCACGGCGTCGTTGCACGCCTTGTTCGCCGTGTCGTACGGCTCCATGTCCAGGTAGATCGCGCTGCCCGCCTTCATCCCGAGCGCGGACGCCTTGGCCACGGCGTCCTTGGCGTCGGCCGCGCCGAGGGAGGCGGCGTTGGCGGCCGTCATCTTCTCGGGGTTGGAGCCGGTCTGGCAGGACGGCTGGGCGCCGACGTAGATCGGTATGAGCTTCCAGCCGAGCGCGCTGACCGACTTCACCCACGAGGCGGTCAGGTTGGGCTGGGCGCAGCCGCGGTTCTTGCCGCCCACGTAGACGGCGGCGGCGCCGTAGTAACCGGTGTGCCACGCCTTCATGGCGGACAGCGAGGGCGCGGTGCAGGTGTCGAAGGCCAGCCCCGTGAACGTCTTCTGCGCGGGCCAGGCCGTCGCGGCCATGGACGACGTGGCCGCCACTCCGGCTCCCGCCACGACGGCGGCGCCGGCCGTCGCCCACGCGATGTATCGGACCTTCTTCGACTGCCGGTGTCCGGCCATCCCCACCCCTGTGTACGAAACCGTGCACGAACCCGTGTACGAAACGAAAGGACGCGTCGGCGTCCGCAGCGTGCAACGTAATCGACGGCACGCCTGTGCGAGAAAACGGAAACCCCGCGATTGTCCATGATTTTTACCAGGACATGCCACGAGTCGGGAAAATGTCGGGGCGCCCGGGACATCTCCGCGGGCGGGAAGGCGCGTTCAGCCCCGCATCTGGCCCAGCCACTGCAGGGTGCGCCGGAGGTCGGCGGCCAGCGGGTGGCCCATGCCGTGCACCCGCTCCACGTCCATCAGCAGCCGCGCCAGCATGTCGTGCGCGGCCGGGCGGTCGCCGAGGGCGAGCAGCAGATGGCCGATGCGGCGGCGGACCTCGTGGGCGAGCTGGGGGTCGCCGGAGACGTACCGGTTCTCGTAGTACGGCAGCAGCGCGCGGTACTCCGCGAGCGCGGCCGCCGGTTCGCCCAGCTGCTCCAGGCACTGCGCGGCCTCGTAGCGGTGGCGCAGGGACTGCGGGTCGGCCTGCCCCGCCTCGGCGGCGCGTTCGTCGGCGAGGCGGCGCAGTTCGGGCAGCGCGCGCCGGTACTGACCGTCGTCCAGGAGCGTGGCCGCGTACTGCTTGCGCAGGGTGCGCACCACCGGGGAGTGCTCGCCGTGCTGGTCGGCGGCGGCGGGCAGGATCGCGCCGAGGATGTCGACGGCCTGGGTGATGCGCCCCTCCCCCAGCAGCCGCTTGACCTCGTCCACGGCCGCCGCCACGTCCGGCTTGTCGTCCATCGGCGGTGCCGGGGCGACCGGCGCGGGCTGCGGTGCCGGGATGCGGGCGCGGTCCGGCCAGGGGGCGTGCGGGCGCAGGAAGGGGCGCGTGGGGTCGAGCGGCGCACCGGTGGGGGTGCCGCGCGCGGGCAGCAGCGGCACCAGCTCCTCGTACACCTCCTGCGCGGAGGCGGGACGGTTCTGCGGGTCCTTCGCGAGCAGCCGCAGAACCAGCCGCTCCAGCGGCTCCGGCACCTCGGGGCGCAGCCTGCGCACCGGGAGCGGCGGCTCGTACAGATGCCGGTGCAGCACGCCGAGCGCGGTGGAACCGGCGAACGGCACCTCCCCGCTGAGCAGTTCGTGCAGCAGCACGCCGAGCGCGTACAGGTCGGTGTACGGGCCGACCGCGCCGCCCATCGCCTGCTCGGGCGCCATGTAGGCGGGCGAGCCGATCGGGGAGCCGGTGTGTGTGAGGCGGGTGGTGTCGGTGTCCATGACCGAGGCCACGCCCAGGTCGAGGACGGTGACCGTGCCGTCCTGCTTCACCATTACATTGCGCGGCTTGAGGTCGCGGTGCACGATCGGCACCGCGTGCACCGCGCTCAGCACGGCGCAGAGCTGCGCGGCGACCGTGGCCGCCCACTGCCACGGGTACGGGTCGTGCTCCGCGAGATGGTCGGAGAGGTCGGCGCCGTCCACGTATTGCATGACGAGGAACAGCTCGTCGCCCTCGCTGCCCGCGTCGTGCACGGTGACCAGACCGGGGTGGTCGACCTGCGCGGTCACCCGGCACTCGCGCAGGAACCGGCGGCGCAGCTCGTCCGCCTCCTGCCCGGCCACCCTGTCGGGGCGCAGCAGCTTCACCGCCACGCGCCGGTCGAGGCGCCGGTCGTACGCCGTCCAGACCTGGCCCATGCCGCCCTGGCCGATCAGCGTGGCCAGTTCGTACCGGTCCGCGACGACCCGTCCCTGTGTCACCGTCACCGTCCGTCCTCGCGGCCGTCGTGCTTGCGCAGATAGTCGCTCAGCTCGTCCAGTTCGGCGCGCACCTGGTCGATGTGGCTGGGCACCGGGCGCTGCTGCGGTGCCGGAACGGGCGGCGGGGGTACGGCGGTCGGGGGCACGGCGGTCGGGGGCATCGGGACCGGAGTGTACGGAGGCTGCGGCAGACCCGGTGCGCTCGTCGCGGTGAACGGCGGCGGCACGGGCCGCGCGTACGACGCGTAGCCCGGCATCATCGACAGCTGCCCGGCGTGGGCCTGGCGGAGGTGGCTGAAGTGGCGGATGTCCGCCTGGAGGTAATAAGCGGCGCAGGCAACGGCGTTCAGCAACAGGATGATCATGCCCGCGTTGCCGTTCGGGGTGCTGAAGTCCTTGGTGTTGTCGGTGCTGAGGAGGGCGAAGCTGACACAGAGGACCAGCACCGATCCCGCGAGGAACAGCCACTCGGCACGCCTGCGCGTCACGATCGCCGCGCGGAGCGGCGCCACCCACGCCAGGAATCCGATGCTGAGGAGCGCCACGGCCACGAAGAGCACCCGCAGCACGACCAGTACCCCGGTCGAGGGTGGCTGCGGGCTGGGCGGCGCGTAGCCGGAGCCGTGCATAGCTGCTCCTGGAAGCCTGTTGGGTGGACGACTTGTGTGCCGGATCCGAGCGTATAGGCCGCTGGTGACAACCGGTCCCGGGTCTACCGAACCGTTGTCCGGCCGATCGGCGCGGTACGGCGCCCCGGACGGTCTCAGTCCGGGGCCACCGTGCCGTCCGTGAGCCCGTCGTACATCCCGCGCACGAGCTGTTCCCCGAACCGGCTCGCGTGCCGCAGCGCCCGCTCGAACTCGTCCAGCGCCCGGAACCGCGCGCCGTAGCGCCGCTGTTCGTCCAGGGAGAGCCGGGGGAGCTGCAGCCGGCGGACGTCCAGGCGGGTCGCGGTGGAGGCGTAGCTGCTGGCCTGCCGGTTGTTGGCGCTTCCGCGCAGGAAACCGGCGAGGAACCAGGGGTCCAGTGCCGCGCGGTCGGGGCGCAGCAGCACGAGGTTGCGCCCGAGGACGGCGCCTCCCGTCGTCGCGTCGATCACGCGCGCCACCGAGCCGCCGCCCAGCACCGGCACGACGACGTCGCCCGGTTCGGTCAGCACCGCCTCCTCGCCGCTCTCGGGGAGCGTGCCCGAGGGCGCCGTGCCGGCGAGCACGTCGTGGTCGGTGAGCACGGGCACGCGCGCGTGGCCGCCGTTGCCCCCGGTGCGCAGCAACAGCGCGCCACCGCGCGCGAGTTCACCGACGGTGGTGAGCGGCCAGCGCGTGGGCGGGGCCGGGTCGGCGGGGGGCGGGGTGAGGTCGGCGGTCAGGCGCAGGGTCTCGCCGAGACGCTCGCGCACCGCCGTGAGCTGCTCCGCGCCGTCGGCACCGGCGTCCGGCGGCAGATGGCGCGCGGGGGCGAGGTCCACGTCGTCGTCGAGGAGTTCGATCACCGGCAGCGAACGGGCCAGCCCGGGCCGGTCCTCCAGCCGCCCCGCGCGCGTGAAGGCACGCCAGGCATCGAGGACGGCGTCCCGCACCGCCGCCCAGTCCGGGCCGCCCCGCCCCTCCCCGGCGAACCTGCCCGTGTCCATGAGCAGCACCTCGGGCGTCACCGGCGTACGGCCTGGCCGACGCAACACCCACACGTGCAACGGGATGTTGTACGGCGGCGCCGCACCGACCGGCAGCGCGATCACGGCACGCAGCACGCCCCGGCGCAGCAGGTCGGCGCGGATACGGCGCCCGGAACGGCGGGACGCGGCGGCCGGCGGCATCAGCAGCACCGCCGTGCCGTCGTCGGTGAGCCGCGCCAGCGCGTGCTGCACCCAGGCCAGCTCGGACTCGGTGCGCGCCGGGAAGCCGTACTCCCAGCGCGGGTCGTACGCCAGCTCGTCGTGCCCCCAGTTGCGCTCGTTGAACGGCGGGTGGCACAGCACGGCGTCGGCGCGCAGCTCCGGGAAGGCGTCGGCGCGCAGGGTGTCGCCGACCGCGGCGCGCACCGCTGCCCGCGAGTGCAGCGCGAGCCGCAGCGCGGTCACCGCGGCGAGGTCGGGGGCGCTGTCCTGGGCGTACAGCTCCTGGCCGGGGCGGACGTCCACGGCACGCAGCAGGGCGCCGGTGCCGCAGGCCGGGTCGAGGACCGTGCGGGCGGGTCCGGCGAGCTCGGCCATGAGTCCGGCGAGTTCGGTCGGTGTGAGCGTGTACTGCCGCGGGTTGGCGTCCAGTTGCCTGCCCAGGAGGAACTCGAAGGTCTGCCGCGCCCCGATCTCGGCGGCCAGCTCGGCGGCTCCGCGCAGGAGGGGGGCGGAGGGGAGGAGTTGGGGGCCGGTGGGGGGGCGGAGGGCCGAGGTGGGGGAGGCGGGGGGTGCGGCGGACGCGGGGGCGGGGGCGGTGGGCGCGGGTGCCGTGGTCGGCGGGGCGGGACTGGTGGACGCGGGGTTCACCGTGGGTGCCGTACCTGGTGTGTTCACACCGGGGGACGGGGTGCCTGCGTTCACACCCTCGGGCGATGGGCCCGTGTTCACGCCTGGCGTCGCCGGGCCGGTGTTCACACCGGACGTCGCGTGCGCCGGGTTCACACCACCGGCAGCGGATGCGGCGTTCACATCTTGTGTGCCGAGGACGGGATTCACACCCTGCGCGCCGTGCGCGGCGTTCACAGCCCCCGCCCCACGGGCGCTGTTCACCCTCGCCCCACCGCTCGCGGGCCGGCCGCTGTGAACGGTGCGATCCGGCGCTCCGCCGAAGCGCGGGGTCAGCACCCGCTTCAGCGCCTCCGGCAGCATCGCGGCCAGGCGCTCGTCCGAACCGGCGCTGACATCGAGCCAGACGGTGGGGCGCTCGTGGATCAGCAGCAGCACACAGCCCGCGTGCACCAGTGCCGTCAGCGGTCCCTCGGGGTGCCCGGCGAGCTGCTGCCAGACCCGCTCGCGCAGCGGGACCTCGGCGAGTTTGCCCTGTTTGCGCAGCCAGGTCTCGACCTCGGCGAGGGCGAACGACGGGCTGGTCTCGGTGCCGCCGACCGGCTTCGGGAAGTCGGCGTGCCGGCGGCGCCAGTTGCTGACGGCGGCACGGCCCACCCCGGCGAGCCGCGCGATCCCGGCCGCGGTCACCTCTGTCGCGTTGTCCTGCACCCGCCGCGCTCCCCTCGTCCGTGTGTGTGCCGAGCATAGCCGTGTACGCAAGATCCACGCCTTCACAGGCGTGTACAACTCCAGTTCTGTGAACCGTGTTGACTCGGTTCACAGGCTCTGCTCTTATTGACCCAGCGAACGAGCGGCCACCGGAAGGGGGCGGCCGCCGCTTGGGGGAGGGATTCGCCATGGGCATGAAGGGCAAGATCGCACTGAGCGCCGTCGTGGGGATCGTCGTCATCGGTGTCGTGTCCGCGAACGCCGGCAACGACGGCAAGGGCGGCGGCTCGGGCAGCGGCGACGCGGCCTCTTCGGCCTCCGCCGGGCACACGCCCGGCGGGAAGAAGAGCGCGGGGGGCGCCGGGGCGGCGAAGAAGAAGGCCGCCTTCGACGGGGACGGCGACTACCGGGTCGGCTCCGACGTGAAGCCCGGTACGTATCGCACGCGCGGCAACACCGACGGCATGTGCTATTGGGAGCGCGCCAAGGACGCCAAGGGCGAAGTCGACTCGCTGCTGGCCAACGACAACGTCACCGGCACGAGTTACGTCACCGTCAAGGCCACCGACAGACTCTTCAAGTCCAGCGGCTGCAAGGACTGGGAGGCCGTCGACCCGAAGGCGAAGGGCACGCCCGCCTCTTCCATGGACGGCGACGGGGGCATGTTCAAGGTCGGCACCGACATCGCGCCGGGCACCTACCGGTCCACCGGAAACGGCGCCGACGCCAACTGCTACTGGGAGCGCACCAGGGACGCCGTGCACGGCGTGGACTCGATCGTCGCGAACGACAACGCGACCGGCGCGGCCGTCGTCACGATCAGCCCGTCGGACGCCTACTTCAAGACGACCGGCTGCGGCGACTGGAAGAAGACGTCCTGACCGAGCGCGCCCCGGCGCCTCCGTCGACCCGAACACCCGGTACCGCGCCCGGCACCCCGCCGGGCGCGCCCCGGCCGGCGGCCCGCGAACACGCCGCACCCGCCGCTCCCACCGCACCGGCATCACGGCCCCCGGACTCGCGCCCGCGCCCGCGCCGGTACCCAGGAACCACCCCGCGCCACCTCCGAGAGCGCTTTGGCCTCCCTTTGGGGATCGCGTGATCTTCACGTGACCAGAAGTGCATACCGTACATAATCGCCATCACTCGAACAGGAATCCGATGCGTCTCCCGTCCCGTGCCGTCATGCTGATCGCCACCGCGGCACTCCCGCTGGCTCTGTCCGCGTGCTCCTCCGGTTCGTCGTCCGACTCCGGCACCGCCGCGGGCGCCAAGCCCGCCGGAGCCGCCAAGGCGAAGGACCCCAACGCCGGTCTCCTCAACGGCACTCGGCTGAAGGAGTCGCTGGCGCCCGCGTCGGCCTTCCCGTCCGGGATGACCCTGGAGGCCGACGGCGCCGCGGACAGCGGCGCCGAGTTCCTGTCCCCGTCAGCCCGGAAGACCGCCAAGCCGGACTGCGCCGACCTGGAGATCACATCCTGGATCCAGACAACCGGCTACAAGGGCGGCGTCTCCTTCGCGCAGAACGACTACGCCAACTCGGAGAAGACCGAGTCGGTCGCCCAGGAGGTCGACGCGTTCCAGGGCACCACCGCGCAGGACGTGATGAAGCAACTGCCGTCCGTCGCCACCGAGTGCGCCACGTTCACGGACACCGACATGCACGCCACGGTGAAGGTCACGGGCGCGCCCATGGCCGGGCTCGGTGACGAGGCGTACGCGATGACGCTGACGAGCGGCACGTGGCAGAACGGCCAGACCCTGATCGCCGCCCGTTCCGGCAACTCCGTCGTCACCGTGATGTCCACGGCGGGCACCGACAACGGCGCCGCGTCCGCGAAGAAGGTGACGACGACGATCCTGTCGGCACTGAAGTAGAACACCGGTGCCCGGGCGACAGGCCCGGGCACCGGTGTTCCCCCGTTCCCTCCCCCATTCCCTCCCCCGTTTCGTTCCCGTGAAGGATGCCGATGCGCCCGACGTCCCGCCCGGCCGGCAGGTCGGCCGCGGAAGAAACCGCTCCGCGGGGCCGCGCGGTGCCCGGAACCGCGGCGCGTGCCGCGCTCGCCCTCGTACTGCTGGCCGGCTTCTACCTCCTGGCCGTGCTCATCCTGGCCGCGGTGGCGGCCCTGGACGTGATCCTGACCCGGAGACCGGGCTTCACGATCGTCACGCTCGAGGGATACCTCGGTTCCGCGGCGATCGCCTGGTGCGTGGTGCGCGTCGTCGTGCTCAGCCGTGGCCGCCCGGACGGGCGGGAGGAGATCCCCGGCGTGTCGCTGACGCCGCAGGAGCAGCCGGAGCTGTGGGAGCGGGTGCGCGACCTGGCCGAGCGGGTGGGCACACGGCCGCCCGCCCGGATACAGGTGGTCCCGGGTGCGGTGGCCATGGTGCAGGAGGACGCCCGGTGGCTCGGGCTGGTCGCGGGCGAACGGCGGCTCTTCCTCGGTGCGGCGCTGCTGATCGGCCTGCCGGAGGACGAACTGGACGCCGTGCTCGGGCACGAACTGGGACACTACGCGCACCACGACACCCGGCTCGCCAACCTGGTGTGGGCGCTGCGCAGCCGACTGCTGCACACCGTGCGCACGCTGCAGGAACGGGCCGCGGATGATGAGGCCGAGCAGAAGAAGGCGTTCGCCACGCGGGCCGCGCGACGCCGGGCGGCGGGCAGGACACCGGCGGTGCGACGGGAGCCCAAGCGGGGCCCGGACCACTACCTGGCCATCGTCTTCCGCGCCTACGCCCAGCTGTGTCTGCGCCTGACCGAGGCCGTCAGCCGCCGGGAGGAGTACGCGGCCGACCTGGCCGCCGCCCGGGTCGCCGGACGGGACGTCACCGCCGCCGCGCTGCGCCGCATCCCCGTGCTCGACGCGGCGGACGACCTCTGTCGGCACTCCTACGTCCTGATGGGCTGGCAGGCCGGACTGCTGCCGCCGGAGGGACAGTTCCACGGCGGCCTCGCCCTCCTGCTCGCGGACGGCACACGCCGTGCCGAACTGGAGGCACTGGCCCGGGAACCACTGCCGGAGGAGGAATCCCGGGAGCGGTCTCCGTACGACTCCCATCCGCCCACGGCCGACCGCATCGCGGTGCTGGAGGCGCTGCCCGACGACGGCCGCGGCACCCCGTTCGTACGGCGCCCCGCGTCCGCGCTGCTCCGGGAGCCGGACGCCGTGCTGGCCGCACTGGAGCGGGCCGTACTGAGCCGCGAGGTGTTGGCCATGCGGCGAGTGCCCTGGGCCGAACTGCCGTCGCAGACGCGGCGGGAGAACTGGGCGCGGGAGGCGGATCCGCTGCTGCTGGCCGTCACCGAGGTGGCCGCGGCGAGAGGCGTCGCCACCTACGCGGCCACCCGCCTCGACATCCTGCTGGACCTCCTCGACCTGGGCCTGCTGCACGAGGTCGCGGAGCGGCTGCCCCTGTCGGAACAGGCGGCCCGGAGCAAGGGCCGTGCGAGGCGCGAGTTCGCCAGGACGGCCTTCCGCTCGGCCCTGCACCACCTGGCCCTGCTCACCGCGCTGGACGCGGGGCTGTGCCGGTGGGAGCTGTGCTGGGCGGGGCCCCCGGTACAGGAGCAGACACCCCACGGGTTCGCCGAGGCGCTGGAGGAGGCCCTGGACCACGCGTCCGCCGACCGGCCCCACACGGCACCGCTGCGTGCGCTGCTGTCCGTCGGCGCCCACTTCCCGTCCGCCCACGCGACACCCCCTCCTCCCGGCCTGTCCTGGCCCTCGTCCCCCAACCCGCCCTGGCCGCCGCTCCATACTCCGGCCTGACAGCCTCCCGCTCCCCTCCCCCTACGGCCTCCTCGATCACCCCTTCCAGGCGGCCCCGAATCGGAAAGACCCGGTATGAGCGTCCTGATCGACATAGCCGGTGCCGGCATCCTCGCCTACGCGGCCGTCACCATCCCCCGCAACGCCCGCAAGGCGCGCGCCGCCCGGGCCGAGGCGAAGGCCAAGGCACCGGTGAACATCGACCCCGCCAAGTACGGGCTGGTGCCCGCCGCGCAGCTCGACGCCTCCTACGCGGGCCCCGACCCGGAGGCCGACGCGGTCGCGCAGGCCGCGCTCGCCGGCGACTGGCGGCAGGCCGCCGCCTACCTGGCCGGGGCGGGCCGCGACTGGGACCTGCGGTGGTACCGGCTCGGCATCCTCGTGCACGCCGCCGCCGAGGACGACACCTGGCTCGAGGCGTGGCGCGCCGAGTACCCCGGCGATCCGTCCGCCGCGCTCGTGCACGCCGACGCGCTCATCACGCTCGCGGGCAAGGTCCGCGGCGCGAAGCAGGCCCAGCACACCACGGCCGAGCAGTTCGAGGGCTTCCACCGGCTGCTGGCCGAGGCGCTGCCCGCCTGCCAGGAGGCCGCGCGGATGGCGCCCGAGGACCCGAGCCCGTGGATCGCGCAGATCACCATCGCCCTGGGGCTCGGCTGGTCGCACGAGGACTTCCGGGCGCTGTGGGCCGAGATCACCGCGCGCGACCCCCACCACTTCGGCGCCCATGTCAGCGCCCTGCAGTACTGGTGCGCCAAGTGGCGCGGCTCACACGAGCTGATGTACGCGTTCGCCGAACAGGCCGCGGTCAACGCCCCGCGGGGCAGCCTGCTCCCCGTGCTGCGCCTGTACGCGCTGATGGAGCACGCGTTCCGGGACTCGAAGGCGCCCGTGTACAACCAGCCGTTCGTGCAGCCGACCCTGGACGCCACCCTGGACGCCGTGGACCTGACGCCCGCCGGACACCACCGGCTGCCGCTGGTCCGGCATCTGCTGGCGGACACCCTGTTCCAGACGAAGCGGTACGCGGACGCCGTCGAACAGTTCCGGGCGGTCGGCGGTTACGTCGGCAGCGTGCCGTGGACGTACTCCGGCAAGCCGGTCAAGGCCTTCGTCTTCGCCCGTACCAACACCTTCGTCGCCTGGGAGAAGGCCGGCTGCCCCGCCCCCGCACCGCGCGGCCAAGCGACCGGGAGCTGACCTCCGGCAGCCTCGGCGGTCCCGGCGGTCCCGGTGGGCCGCTGGGCCGCTGGGCCGCTGGGCCGCTGGGCCGCTGGGCCGCTGGGCCGCTGGGCTCAGTGAGCCTTGAAGCGTGACGGCGCCTTCGTCGGGTTGCCGCCGGTGGGGAGTTTCTGGCCGGGGCAGGTCGTCAGGACCTCTTTCATGGCGGACTTCTCGGCGGAGGTGACCCACAGGCCGTACTTCTTCTTGACGGCGACCTGGGCGGCGACGTAGGCGCAGCGGTAGGACTTGTCCGGCGGTACCCAGGTGGCCGTGTCGCCGTCGCCCTTGCCGCGGTTGGTGCTCGCGTCGACCGCCAGGAGGTTGAGCGGGTCGTTGGCGAGGGCTATGCGCTTGCTGGGCTCCCAGTACTTGGCGCCCTTCTGCCAGGCGTCGGAGAGGGCGACGACGTGGTCGATGTCGACCAGGCTGCGTCCTCGCCGGTAGGTGACGGTCTTGCCGGAGTAGGGGTCGGGCTTCAGTACGCCGAAGGTCACCCTGCACGTGCCTCCGCTGAACTTCACCTCCTTCAGATCGCGCTTGAGGATGTCGTCACGGGTGTCGCAGGAGTTGGAGTCGGTGTCCGCCCAGGCGCTGCCGAAGCGGTCGCGGGAGTAACCGGTCTTCGGTGCGCGGCCCTTGACGGGGAGTGCCTCGGCGGCGCTCAGGGCGGCGCCGGTGGCACCGGTCTCCTCGGGGCCGGAGGAGCCCTTGGTCCGGTCGGTCCGGCATCCGGTCACGGCGGCCGTCATGACCACGGCGACGATCGCCCCGCCCCACAAGCGCCTCACGGTGCGCCCCCCTCGTTCGCGCCTGCCCGTCCACCGGTGCGGACGGATCGATCCGTCCTCCACCGTAGCCGCCGGACGTCGGCCTACGAACAGGAACCAAAGGGGCGTTCAGGGGCATCGGGTGCATCAGGGGCTCATGCTCTTTCCGGCCTCCACGAGTTCGCGCGCCTCGTTCACACTTTGCCTATCCCCAGGGTCGACTCCGAGGGGAGCAGCCCGGAGGAGAGGACGGCGACCCAGTGGTCGCCCAGCAGGTCGGCCAGGCGGTCGGCGGCGGGCGCGCCCAGCGCCTGCCACGGGGTGACGGCGAGCCGGTCGGTGTGCTCCTCGACGCGGCGGCGCAGGGCGCGACCCGCGTCCGTGGCCGTGCCGTCCGGTTCCACCAGGCCGCGCCCGGCGAGGCGTTCGCGCGCGGCCTTCCATTCCCCGGGGCTCCAGCCACGGCTCGCGAAGCGTTCCACGGACGCGGCGCCTATCGCCGCGAAGGACACCAGCGACTCGACCGGATCGAGACCGGCGACGAGGAGGGCGGCCAGATGGCCGTCGCCCCGGTGCTCGCGCAGGATCGTGGCCGCGTGCCACAACTGGAGGTGCGGGGGCTCGGGCCAGGGCAGTTCGGCGTTGGCGGCGGCGAGGGGGCGGCCCTCCACACCCACCGCCTCGGCGACCTGCCGGGCGAGCGCGGCGGCCTCGGCCAGCTCCGGGCCGTCGACCCGGTCGCCGAGGACGGCCCGGTAGGCGCCGTCCATGCCGCGCAGACGGGCGGCCAGCACCTCGTCCGGAGTGGCGACGTCCCACACGCCGTCCATGTGCCGGGCGACCATGCGGGGACTGAAGCTGTAGAACGCGGAGGTCACCCGCTCGGCGCCGACCGGGCCCAAGGGGGCCGCGCGCAGCGGGAAGTAGCTCGGCCAGCGGTCCCCGGCGCCGTACCCGAGCGCCGCCGATTCCCGCTCGACCTCGGGTGCGTAATAGAGCAGTGCGTGGAACGGTTCCAGCAGGTGCCAGAGCTGGCGTGCGCGTGCCGTCCCCACGGTTTCCTCGGACATGCCGTGACTCCTCCCCCGTACGCGACCCGGACGGGCCGCCCCGAACTTGACACTGTCCAGATTGCCGGGGTGGGCGAAACTTGTCAATGACTAGATCGGGCGTACTCTGGTACGCATGAGTTCCTCGAAGCCGGCGTCCGCCGAGCGGCGTTCGTCGTATCACCACGGCGATCTGCGGCGCGCCGTGCTCACCGCCGCGCTCGACGCCATCGCCACCGACGGCCCCGCCGGGCTGAGTCTGCGCGACCTCGCCCGCCGGGCAGGTGTCTCGCACGCCGCGCCCGCGCACCACTTCAAGGACCGGACCGGGCTGCTCACCGCCATCGCGGCGGAGGGGTTCGGGCTGCTGGCCGAGGCCCTGCGGGAGGCGCCGGACCTGCGGGAGGCGGGCGTGCGCTACGTCCGCTTCGCCCGCGAACACCCCGCTCACTTCCAGGTGATGTTCTCCCCGGAGCTGCTGCGCGCCGACGATCTCGAACTGACCACCGCCCGCACCCTGGCCGCCGACGCGCTGAGCGCGGTCGTCGCCGCCGTGGACCCCGGCGACCGGGGTCCTGACGCCCGCCTCGCCGGCATCGCCGCCTGGTCCCTGGCCCACGGCTTCGCCACCCTGCTCCTCGGCCACAACCTCGACGGACCGGTGGGCGGCCAGGACCCCGAGGAGGTGTTCCACGCGCTCACGGCGATGCTGTTCCACTCGGCGGACGAGGAACGGCCCGACCCCGCGTCCGGCGAAAACCGGGCCGCGAGCGACCGGCCCGCGAGCGACCGGCCCGCCGGCGACCGAGCCGCCGGAGGCTGACCCGCCATGAGCTGACAGCCCCGCCCACCACGGCAACGGGCGCGGCAACGGGCGCGCCCCCAGAGGGAGACGCGCCCGCCGTCAGAGCCGTAGCGCCCTCACGACCCCAGGATCGCCGCCAGGAACTCCCCCACCCAGCCCAGCAGTTCGCGCCCGACCAGCGGCTTGCCGCCGACCTTCGCGGTCTTGGGGCGCGGGACCAGCACCTGGTGCGCGTTCGCCTTGACGAGCGAACCCGGGTACAGCCGCTTCAGCCGCAGCTCCTGCGACTCGCGCAACTCCACCGGCGCGAAGCGGATGTTGTTGCCCTGGAGGACGATCTCGCCCACCCCGCAGGCCCGCGCGAGCATCCGCAGCCCGGCGACCAGCAGCAGGTTCTCCACCGGCTCGGGCAACTTGCCGTAGCGGTCGGTGAGTTCCTCGCGGACGGCCTTGATGTCCTCCTCCGAGTTGGCGGCGGCGATGGCCCGGTACGCCTGGAGGCGCAGCCCCTCGCCGGGGGCGTAGTCGTGCGGGACGTGCGCGTCGACCGGCAGCTCGATCTTGACCTCGAGCGGCGGCTCCTCCTCGATCTCGCCGGTCTCCAGCTGGCGCCGGTAGTCCGCGACCGCCTCGCCGACCATGCGGACGTACAGGTCGAAGCCGACGCCCGCGATGTGTCCGGACTGCTCGCCGCCGAGCAGGTTGCCCGCGCCGCGGATCTCCAGGTCCTTCATGGCGACGTACATGCCCGCGCCCATCTCGGTGTGCTGGGCGATGGTGGCGAGGCGTTCGTGGGCGGTCTCGGTGAGCGGCTTCTCCGGCGGGTACAGGAAGTACGCGTACCCACGCTCGCGGCCGCGGCCCACACGGCCGCGCAACTGGTGCAGCTGGGACAGGCCGAAGTTGTCGCCGCGCTCCACGATGAGCGTGTTGGCGTTGGAGATGTCGATGCCGGACTCCACGATCGTGGTGGAGACCAGGACGTCGAACTTCTTCTCCCAGAAGTCCACCACGACCTGTTCCAGAGCCTGTTCGGACATCTGGCCGTGGGCCGTGGCGATCCGCGCCTCGGGGACGATCTCGCGCAGCCGGGCGGCGGCGCGGTCGATGGACTCGACGCGGTTGTGGATGTAGAAGACCTGGCCCTCGCGCAGCAGTTCACGGCGGATGGCGGCGCCGATCTGCTTCTCCTCGTACGGTCCGACGAAGGTGAGGACCGGGTGGCGCTCCTCGGGCGGGGTGGTGATCGTGGACATCTCGCGGATGCCGGTGACCGCCATCTCCAACGTCCTGGGGATCGGGGTCGCGGACATGGTGAGCACGTCCACGTTGGCGCGGAGCTTCTTCAGCTGCTCCTTGTGCTCGACTCCGAAGCGCTGCTCCTCGTCGACGATGACCAGGCCGAGGTCCTTGAACTTGGTCTCGGAGGAGAACAGCCGGTGGGTGCCGATCACCACGTCCACCGAGCCGTCCTTCAGGCCCTCCAGGACGGCCTTGGCCTCGGCGTCGGTCTGGAAGCGGGACAGGGCGCGCACGTTGACCGGGAACTGCGAGTACCGCTCGGAGAAGGTGCCGAAGTGCTGCTGCACCAGCAGGGTCGTGGGGACGAGCACGGCGACCTGCTTGCCGTCCTGGACGGCCTTGAAGGCGGCGCGAACCGCGATCTCGGTCTTGCCGTAGCCCACGTCGCCGCAGATCAGGCGGTCCATGGGGACCGTCTTCTCCATGTCCTCCTTGACCTCGGCGATGGTGGTGAGCTGGTCGGGGGTCTCCGCGTACGGGAAGGCGTCCTCCAGCTCGCGCTGCCAGGGCGTGTCGCCGCCGAAGGCGTGGCCGGGGGCGGCCATGCGCGCGCTGTAGAGCTTGATCAGGTCGGCGGCGATCTCCTTGACGGCCTTCTTGGCGCGCGCCTTGGTCTTCGTCCAGTCGGCGCCGCCCAGGCGGTGCAGGGTGGGGGCCTCGCCGCCGACGTACTTGGTGATCTGCTCCAGCTGGTCGGTCGGGATGTAGAGGCGGTCGCCGGGCTGGCCGCGCTTGGCGGGCGCGTACTCCACGACCAGGTACTCGCGGGTGGCGCCCTGGACGGTGCGCTGCACCATCTCGATGTAGCGGCCGACGCCGTGCTGTTCGTGGACGATGTAGTCGCCCGTCTCCAGGGTGAGCGGGTCGATGGTCTTGCGGCGGCGCGCGGGCATACGGGTGCCGTCGCGGCCCGCGGCCTTCTGGCCGGTCAGGTCGGTCTCGGTGAGGACGGCGAGCCCGAGTGCCGGGTCCACGAAGCCGTTGTCGATCGAGCCGCAGGAGACGTGCACCAGGGACGGGCTCAGCTCGCCGAGGTCCTGGTCGAGGCGGGCCGGGATGCCCTCGCCGCCGAGCACCTCGGTCGTACGGGCGGCCGGGCCGTGGCCCTCGGTGACGAAGACCGTGCGCCAGCCGTCGGCCAGCCAGCCCTTGGTGTCGGCCAGGGCGCGCGCGGTGTCGCCCCGATACGCCTCGGGGGCGCGCATCCCGAGCTTGAGCGTGTCGCCGTCCAGGTCCTCGTCGGCGGCGAACGGCGAGACGGACCACCACATCATGTCCAGCTCGCGCGCGCGGTCGCGCACGTCCGCGATGGACCACAGGGAGGCCGCGCCCACGTCGATGGGCGCCTCTCCGCCGCCCGCGCTGGCCGCCCAGGACGCCTGGAGGAACTCCTGGGAGGTGGCGACGAGGTCGGCGGCGCGCGTACGGACCCGCTCCGGGTCGCAGACGACGGTCATGGCGCCCTTGGGCAGGACGTCGATGAGCAGTTCCATGTCGTCGACCAGGACCGGCGCCAGGGACTCCATGCCCTCGACGGCGATGCCCTCGGCGATCTTGCCGAGCAGTTCGCCCAGCTCGGGGTGGTCCTCGGCGAGCGCACGCGCGCGGGCGCGTACGTCCTCGGTGAGCAGCAGCTCGCGGCAGGGCGGGGCCCACAGGCCGTGCTCGGCGACCTCCAGGGAGCGCTGGTCGGCGACCTTGAAGTAGCGGATCTCCTCGACGTCGTCGCCCCAGAACTCGACGCGCAGGGGGTGTTCCTCGGTGGGCGGGAAGACATCGAGGATGCCGCCTCGTACGGCGAACTCGCCGCGCTTCTCCACCAGCTCCACGCGCGCGTACGCCGCTGCCGCGAGGGCCTCCACGATCTCGTTGAGGTCGGCGGTCTGTCCGGTGCTCAGGGATACGGGTTCCAGGTCGCCCAGGCCCTTGACCTGCGGCTGGAGCACGGAGCGGACCGGTGCCACGACGACGGAGATGGGGCCGGTCTCGGGGTCGTCGGGGCGGGGGTGGGACAGGCGGCGCAGGACGGCCAGGCGGCGGCCCACGGTGTCGCTGCGCGGGCTGAGGCGTTCGTGCGGGAGCGTCTCCCAGGAGGGGTACTCGACCACGCCCTCCGGGGGCAGCAGGGAGCGCAGCGCGGCCGTCAGGTCCTCCGCCTCCCGGCCGGTCGCCGTCACGGCGAGCACCGGGCGGCCGGCCTCGCGGGCGAGGGCGGCGATGGCGAAGGGGCGGGCGGCGGGGGGACCCACGAGGTCCACGTGCGTGCGGTTGCCGTCCGCGGCCGCCGTGGTCGCTTCCGCGAGGGCGGGGTCCTTGACTACTGCGTCCAGCAGACCGTGCAGGCTCATGCGAGGGGCTTTCCGTCCAGGGAGTGGGAACGCGAACGGCCCGACTCGTTTCACGGGCCGGGGGTACGTTCCAGCGTACGTCTCTGCCGCTGGACTTGGTCGGGGCTGTGGACAACCAGGGGGCTCCGCCCCCTGGACCCCCGTCTTGCCCACTCAACCCCGCCCGTCTCGGTCAGTTGAAAAGTGGGACTTGAAAGACAAGCGCAAAAAGCACGCGCAAAAAGCACGCGCAAAAAAGACAACCACAAAAACACCGGTGCCCGGAGGCTCCTCCAGCCTCCGGGCACCGGGTCGCGCACCCTCTACTCCGTCGCGATCGCGTTCAGCACGTTCATCCTGCCCGCCCTGAACGCCGGGATCAGCGCCGCGAACAGGCCCACGAAGGCCGAGGCGATGAAGACCGTGATGATCGTCGGCCAGGGGATGTCGAGGACGTTGAGGCCCTCCAGGGTCAGGAGTTTCTGGGCGGTGGCGCCCCAGCCCATGCCGAGGCCGAGGCCGAGGAGGGCGCCGAAGAGGGCGATGACGACCGACTCCAGGCGGATCATGCGGCGCAGCTGGCGGCGGGAGAGGCCGATGGCGCGCATGAGGCCGATCTCGCGGGTGCGCTCGACCACGGAGAGGGCGAGGGTGTTCACCACGCCGAGGACGGCGACGATGATCGCGAGGGCCAGGAGGCCGTAGATCAGGTTCAGCATCCCGCCGATCTGGTCCTTGAACGCCTTCTTGTAGTCGGTCTGGTCGCGCACGGTGTACTGCGGGTAGTCGCGCAGGGCCGACTTGAGCGCCGTGTAGGCGGCCGCCTGCCGGCCGTCCTTCGCCGTGGCGAAGACCAGGACGTCGAGCGGCATCCGGTCGGCGGGGATGTACCGCTTCACCGTGGCGATGGAGGCGTACATCGCGCCCTTGTCGACCATCCCGGCGTCGCTGGTGATCGCGCGGACCGTCAGCTTCGCGGTGCGGGCGTCCGTGAAGGCGACCGTGACCGTGGAGCCGACCTTGATCCCGTGCTCGCGGGCGAAGCCCTCGGGGACGGACATCGAGTCGGCCCGGTAGGCGTCGGCGAGCGTGCCGGAGACGGTCTCGGTGCGCAGGTCCTGGGCGTAGGTCGGGTCGGCGGCGTTGATCGTCTCCTTCTTGGCGACCTTGCCGTCGGGGGTGGTCAGGTTCGCGGGAACGGCCTTGTACTCGGTGACCCGCCCCAGGTCCGGCGTGTCCTTGACCGCCCGCACCGCCTGCGGGGTGATCAGGCCGCCGTTGTCGTTCTGGATGATGAAGTCCGTACCCACGGTCTTGTCGAGCTGGTCGGTGGCGGAGGCCACCATGGAGGAGCCGACGACCGACAGGCAGGCCACCAGGGCCAGACCGATCATCAGGGCGGCGCCGGTCGCACCGGTGCGGCGCGGGTTGCGCAGCGCGTTGCGCTCGGCCATGCGCCCCACCGGGCCGAAGACCCTGAGGACGACCGCGCCGAGGACACGCACCACTCCCGAGGCGAGCAGCGGGCCGACGACGACGAAGCCGAGCAGGGTCAGCACGATGCCGAGGCCCAGCCAGCCCGAGCCGGTCCTGGCCTGGTCGGCGGCGGCCGCGGCGTACAGGCTCGCGGCGCCCGTGCCGGTCAGGACCAGGCCGATCAGGGCCCGTACGACACCCGCCCTGGCGTCGGCCGGGGCGCCCGCGTCGCGCAGGGCGGCCATCGGGGAGACCTTGCCCGCGCGGCGGGCCGGCAGGTAGGCCGCCAGGACGGTGACGACCACGCCGAGCAGCAGGCCGAGGGCCGGGGTGGTCCAGGCGACGGTCAGGTCGTCGGTGGACAGATGCATGCCGATCAGGCCCATGCCCTTCATCAGGCCGACGGCGATGCCGATGCCCGCGCCGACGCCGAGGACGGAGCCGACGACACCGAGGAGCAGGGCCTCGACGAGCACCGAGCGGTTGACCTGGCCGCGCGAGGAGCCGATGGCGCGCATCAGGCCGATCTCGCGGGTGCGCTGGGCGACCAGCATCGAGAAGGTGTTGACGATCAGGAAGATGCCGACCAGGAAGGCGATGCCGGCGAAGCCGAGCATGGCGTACTTCATGACGTCGAGGAAGCTCTTGACGTCCTGCTGGTTGGCGTTGGCGACCTCCTTGGCCGTCTGCACCTTGTAGCCGCCGCCGAGCGCGGCCGTGACGTCCTTCTTCAGCCGGTCGTCGGAGACGCCCTTGGCGGCGGTGACGTTGACGTTGGTGTAGACGCCGGTGCGGCCGACCAGGGTCTGCTGGGCGGTCCTCGTGTCCAGGTAGAAGATCGCCGCGCCGGGGTTGGTGACGGTGAAGGTGGCGATGCCGGACACGCGCGCGTGGTGCGTGCCGAGCGCGGTGATCAGGCCGATGTCGTCACCGAGGCGCAGATGGTGCTTCTTCGCGGTGTCCGCGTCCACCATGATCTGCCCCGAACCATGGGGCGCCGCACCGGTGGTGACCTTCATGGTGCGCGCGTCGTTGCCGTTCCAGCTGCCGACGATGGTGGGCGCGCCGCTCTTGGGCGAGAGCCGCTCCTTGTCGGCGTCGACGACGGTGACCTGGGTGGAGAACACCGTGCCCTCGGCCGATCGCACCCCCTGCGCCTTGCGGATCTCGCCGAGCACGGAGGCGGGCATCACCGGCGGCTTGCCGGTGCCGGACATGGTCTCCCCGGTGTCGGAGGCGCTCTTGGCGCTCACCGTGACGTCCGAGGACGTCGCCTGGAAGAGTTTGTCGAAGGTGGTGTTCATGGTGTCGGTGAACACCAGCGTGCCGCAGACGAAGGCGACCGACAGCAGGACCGCGATCGCCGAGAGCGCCATGCGGCCCTTGTGCGCGAAGAAGTTGCGCATCGAGGTCTTCAGCACGGTCATGAGGTGCGCCCCCGCGCGTCGAAGTCCTTCATGCGGTCCAGGACCTGTTCGGCGGTGGGGCGGCGCATCTCGTCCACGATCCGGCCGTCGGCGAGGTAGAGCACGCGGTCCGCGTAGGAGGCCGCGACGGGGTCGTGGGTGACCATGACGATGGTCTGGCCGAGGTCGTGCACCGAGCGGCGCAGGAAGCCGAGGATCTCGGCGCCCGCGCGCGAGTCGAGGTTTCCGGTCGGCTCGTCACCGAAGATGATCTCCGGCCGGGCGGCGAGCGCACGGGCCACGGCGACGCGCTGCTGCTGGCCGCCGGAGAGCTGGGTCGGCCGGTGCTTGAGCCGCTCGGCGAGCCCGACGGTCTCCACGACCTTCTCCAGCCACTCCCGGTCGGGCCTGCGCCCCGCGATGTCCATGGGCAGCGTGATGTTCTCGAGCGCGTTCAGCGTCGGCAGCAGGTTGAACGCCTGGAAGATGAAGCCGATCCGGTCGCGGCGCAGCTGGGTCAGCTTCTTGTCCTTGAGGCCGGTGATCTCGGTCTCGTCCAGGTAGATCTGACCGCTGGTCACCGTGTCGAGCCCCGCGAGGCAGTGCATCAGGGTCGACTTGCCGGACCCGGAGGGGCCCATGATCGCGGTGAACTGTCCGCGGTCGATGTCCACGTCGACGTGGTCGAGCGCGACGACCCGGGTCTCCCCGGCGCCGTACGCCTTCACGACCTGCCGCGCCCGCGCGGCAACGGCCGTAGGTCCTCCAGTGCCCCCGTGCCTGGGTACGGTCACAGCCGATGTCACGGTATGTCTCCTATGGGATGGCAGGTCGGAGCGCGCGCCGGCGGCGCGTGCGTTCGTACGGGTTGTGTCGATGATTCTCGCGGGCCCCGGGGGTGCCGCGCGCTGGTGCGGAGCCCCCGGTCCGGGTGGGGCAAACCCCACCCCGGCGGCTCGGGTACGCCGCCCCCCCAGCGGCGTAAAGCCAGGTTAAGGAGCGGACGGGCGCCGTCTCGTCCTCCGGGGGGACGACCGCTCCCCGACCCGCGGTACGGAGATACCCCTAGGGGTGCTCCACCATCGGGTGGAGACGTTCTCAGGGTCGTCTCCACCCCCGGCCCGCACAGCCTCCACCCTCACGCGGCGTCAGGGTCAACCCTGATTCCGCCGCACCCCGCCGCATCTCGCCGTATCTCGCCGTATCCCGTGCGGGCGGCCACCGCGACAACTCCCGCGCACGCGAAGCGTGTACGGGACACCGAGGGGGCGGCGGGTCGGGGTCGGCGGCGCCGGCCGGAGTTCAGCTCCGAGCGGCCGCCATGGACGCGCTCAGGCGGTCGCGGAGGTGGTCCACCTGCTGCCGCACCTCGTCCCAGATCTCGCCGTGTTCGCGCAGGACGTGCTCGGTCTCGCGCGCGGTGCGCTCCTCGTGGTCCAGGGCAGCGGCCATGAGCGCGGCGGCTCGCGCGTCCGCCGCCTCCTGGAGCCGGGGCGCGCGGTCCTTCTCCGCGGCGAGCGTGCGCTTCGCCTCCGCGAGGGCGGCCTCCGCCCGGGCCAGCCGTTCGGCCGTGTTCACTTCGAGCGTGGCCGCCCGCTCCGTCAGCTCGTGCTCGGCGGCCGAGCGGCGCGCAGCATGCTCCCCGGGCTGCGCGGCGAGCAGGGCGGCGGCACGGTGGCGGGTCTCGCGCAGCCCGTCCAGCGCCGTCCGGCGCAGCTCGCGCACCTCGTGCCGGGTGCCGACACGCAGCGCCTCCGCCTCGGCGTGGGCGGCGAGCAGCCGCTGCCGGGCAGTCTCCACCGCCTCGGCGCACAGCGTCTCCGCCGCCTCCCGCGTCGTACGGCGCACGCCCCGCGCGTGTTCCTCGGCGGCCGCGACCCGCTCGCGCGCCTCGTCCCGGGCGCGCTCGCGCAGCCGTACCGCCTCCTCCCGCACCAGCCGGAACACCGTGCGCGCGGGTTCGCCGAGGCTGTCGTACGTCTGCGGTTCCAGGCGGGACGCCCGCTCGCGCAGCCGCGCCGACTCCGCCGCCATGTCCCGGGCGAGGACGGTCAGCCGCGCGACGCGCTCCCACGCCTCGTCGCGCTCCCGCGACAGGGCGGCCAGACACGCGTCGACCTGGCCGGGGCGGTAGCCGTGCCCCCGGGCGGCCTTGAAGCCGTACGGCGTCGCCGATGCGCTGCTCACCCGTGGAACCCCTCTCCGCCCGGACAGTCCGACATACCCGACAGAATGATGGGATGCATGTCGAAATGAGCTGAAGAGACGTCAGGGTTCGTCAACGCGGTCGGGCCCTTCACTCCCGAGAGTGAAGGGCCCGACGCGAACGGCGGAGGGGACCGCCTGCGGCTACAGCAGCCCGTCCCACATCTGTTCCAGCAGCACCGACCACCAGGTCTCCGGCGAACCGAGCGCCGCCGGGTCCAGGGAGGCCAGCTGGGCCTGGAAGTCGACGGTCCAGCGGCCCGCCTGCTCCTGGTTCAGGCCGTAGCGCAGCCGCCACATCCGGCCGAGCAGCGCCAGACAGCGGGTGAACTCCACAAGCCCGGTGTTGACGAACTGCGGCGGCACCGGAGAGCCGCCCGGACCGCTCTCCACCGGCACCGCGACGATGTTCGCCGTGCCGTACTGCACACAGATCGCCTTGCCGAAGTCCGTGCCCATCACCAGGTACGAGCCCGCGTCCGAGGCGGACCGCACCCCGCGCTCGGCGGCCAGCTCCGCCAGCGTCGGCACCGGACGACCGGGCTGGGCCTGCGCCCAGAAGAACGGGCCCATGTCCAGCGGGAGTCCGGCCACCACGAGGGTGTGCGCCACCACCGGCGGCACACCCTGCCGCGACACCGCCTGCTGGTCGAACCGGTGCACCCCCGGCCCGAACGCCGCCGCCAGCTCGTGCGCGACACCCTCCGGCGGGACCGGCGCGGCCGGCTGCACCGGCGGCAGCGGGGCACGCACCGGCGCCGGACGCGCCGGGCCGTCCGCCACCTGGTGCAGCTCACCCTGATGCGCCAGAAGCTCCTGCATCCCCTGCTGCCTGCTCGCGTGATCCGTGCCGTACGGCGCGATGCTCGCGATCCGCGCCTGCGGCCACTGCTCCCGGATCATCCGCGCGCAGTACGCCCCCGGCAGCTCGCACGACTCCAACTCCGTGTGCAGCTCCAGGACTTGATCCGGCGGCACGTTCATCGCCCGCAGCTCGTGGAAGATCTGCCACTCCGGGTGCGGCATGCCCGGCGCGGACCGCCGGATCAACTGCTGCTCGGAACCGTCCTGGGCGCGGTAGCGCAGCACCGCCTGGTAACCGGGGCCGACCGTGGGCTGCGCCGGGGGCGGATAGCCGTACGCCGGGGGCCGGCCGGGAACGGGGGCGCCCGGCGGGGGCAGCGGGGCGCCGTGCGGGGGCATGGCACCGGGCGGCGGTACGGCTCCGGGGGGCGCGCCGGGAGGCGGCATGGCACCGGGCGGGGGCGTCGCGCCGGGGGGCGGGGACATGGCTCCCGGGGGAGGCATGGCACCCGGGTACGGCATCGCACCGGACGGCGCCGGGCCGGTGGGCGCGGGGCCGGTAGGCGGCGGCATCGCGCCCGGCGGTACGGAACCGGGGGGCGGCGGTGTGGCTCCACCCGGCTGCGGCACGACCCCCGCGGGAGGCGGCATCGCACCGGACGGGGGCGTCGGACCCGACGGCGCGGGGCGGGGGGCGCCGGGACCCGACAGCACGCCAGGGGCAGGCGGCGTACCCGGACCCGACGGCGCGCCGGAGCCGGGCGGGGTGCCCTGGGCCGGAGGCGTGCCGGGGGCGGGCGACGGGCCCGGCTGGGGCCGCGCGCCCGGCGCGGACACGAAGCCCGGCGCGGGCTGCGGCGGCGGGGGCACTCCGGGACCACCCACCGGAGGCGCGGCCAGCACCGTCTCCGCGTGGTCGGCAACACCGGGCGCACCGGCGGGCCTGGGCGCGCGTGGCACACCCGGGGGCGTACCCGGCGCGGTCTGCTGCGGGGCACCGGGCGACGTGGCCAGTGGAGCAACGCCGTCCCGGCCCTCCGGACCGAGCGCCGAGACCAGCTGGGTTGGCACGTACTCGTCCCCGGCCGCACCACCGGGACGCGCGCCCGGCGTGCCGGGAGCGCTCGGCGGGGGCGGGGGCGCGCCCTGGCCCTTGCGCGGCGGGGGCGCCGCCTTGCTCGTCACGGCGTCGGCGATGTCACCGGCGTCCGGCGGCACCGGACGTCCCGGACGCGCGTCGGCGTCGCCACTCGGCGGAGGGGCGTAACCCGGCCGCACGGCACCGGGGGCCGTCACCTCCGGGGTGACCGCCGTGGGCGGCAACTGGCTGCCGCCCGACATCAGCGCGGTCTCGGCGCCCGGCTCGGACGCGGGCGGGCGCGGGGCGCCGTCGCCCACCGGGGGCGAGAACACAGTGGCGGGCAGCGGTACGGAGCGGTCCTCGCCCTCGTCCGCGTTGGTGTCCGTACCCGCCCAGGGCGTCCTGGAGGCGTCCTCGGCACCGGCCGGGGGCCACGCCGTACCGCTCCCGTCCCTCACGGGCACCCCGGGCCGCGTCTCGGCGAGCCCGCCACCGGGTCCGCTGCCCGAGCCCTCACGCGGGCCGGGCACACTCCCCGGACCGGCCTCGGGGACCGGCCTCGGAGCCGGGGCCGGGGTTGGGGTCGAGGCAGGGGTCGGGGCAGGGGCCGCACCCGGGACCGGCCCAGAGGCCGTACCCGCGGCGGGAGTTGAAACCGACCCCGCCCCGGACCCCGAAGGCGCCCCCAGCTTCTCCGCCGCCTCCTGCAACCACTCCGGCGGACTCAGCAGGAACGACGTCTGGTTCAGATCCACCCGCGCCGCGGCGGGCACCGGCACCGCATCCTCGGGTTCGTCGGGACGCCCGTACGTCTCCTCGTAGCGGCGGATCACCTCGCCCACCGGAAGAGCGGGCCACAGCGTCGCCTCACCGCTGTCGCGGGCGATCACCAGCCGCTGGGCGCCCGCGTCCACCCGCGGACCCTCCGCACGGTCCTCGCCCCAGACCACGAAACCCAGCTCGAACTCCCGCACCCGCACCTCGCGATGCTGGTACGCGGGAACGTCCCCGTTGATCCACTCCTCGGCGCGCTCCTGCGCCTGTGCGAACGTCACCATCGCCGGAAGCTCACTCCCCCGCAGCCGAGGACACCGGCACCGCACGCGCGAAGCCGCCGTCCACCATCAGACCCGCCACCGTCTCCAGCTCCGGCGGATCGCCCGCGAGCCGCGACAGGAACGCGTCGAAGTCGTCGCCGCACGGCAGCAGCAGCCGCTCCACCCGCTCCGCCGGAGACCACGCCGGATCCACGTCCCGTACGTCGTCGTACGCGCAGAACCACACCGAACCCGCCCGCTCGCCCCTGACCTTCACCGCGAGCAGACCGCCCTGCACGAACCCGACACCCAGGTAGTCCTTCGTCAGGTGGTCGCGCAGACACTTGTTGACGTACAGCAGGTCGTTGACCGCCGCCTCGTCCCGCACCGTGAAGAACGGCTGGTCCACCAGCAGCCCCAGCTCCGCGTCCAGCGCGGCACCGACCGGCGCACAGCCGCCCGCCGCCTTCAGGAACGAGCGGTACGCGCCCGGCAGCCGGTACCCGAGGTCCTCCTCGACCCCCTGCACCTGCGACTCCGTCACTGCCACACCCGACTTGGGCAGCCCGAAGTGCGCCGGACGCGTCTCCGGAAGCGGCCGCGTCCCCCGCTTGTCGTGGTCCACCACCGCCGTCGCCAGGCCGCCGTGATGCCGCAGCAGCGCCTTCACCTCGACCGGAACCAGCTCCAGACGGCGCGAACCCGCCACGTGATGCCACGTCCAGCCGTGCGGCGTCGCCACCTCCGGCACCGTGTCCCACAACTCGTGCCCCGAGGCCGCCAGCGCCGCGTTCGCCGACACGTAGTCCGTCAGCCGCAACTCGTCGACCCCGAAACCCTCCGGCGGATCCGCGATCTCCGCCGCCGCGCGCGCGTACGGCGCGAAATCGGGATAGCCACGCCCGTCGACCCGTACCCCTCGCGGATGACGCGCCGCCCGCACCGGATCCGGGAAGTGCACGACCTGCCCGGCATAGGCCGCGTTCGGCGGCGCGGCCTCCTGCCCGAGCCGACCTGTCGTCATGGCGGTTGCCCCCTGCGGCACTCTGTACGAGCCGGCGCCCGCGCCCTCGACCGGCGCACCCCGACCCGTATCCGACTGTCTCAGGCGTCACCGACGCCCCGACCGCGACCGGCGCGGTGTCCGACAGCCTATGCCGTACGCGCACACCGGTCACCGGGCCGCCGGACCACCGCCCCGAGGGCCCGCCGACCCTCCCCGTCCACACGACATACAGTCACACAGCGTCACGCTTCTGGCGTGTCGCGCCGCCCCAGCTTCCGCAGCCGCCACGGCATTTGGCACTCTGTGTCCCTCGGGGGAGCCCCAGGGGAGGGAAAGACGATCATGAGCACGATGGCCACCAAGAGCACCGACACGCCCTCCGGCGACCCCCGCATCGGCTGGAGCGCCACCGACGCGCCCCCCGCCCCCACCCTCCTCCACCGCCGCGACGGCATCCTCCCCACCATCGCCGCCGCCCTCTCCGTACGCGGCGAGACCCTCACCGGAACCGCCGCACGCGGCGACCGGCCCCCCGCGCTGCACCCCCTCGTCCAGGACTTCCTCGACACCCTCACCAGCAACCAGCGCGACCGCTTCACCGGCCGCTGCGCCGAGACGATCCTCATCTCCCGGCACCTCCACACCCTCGAGGCCGCCCGCAGCAAACGCGCCGCCCGCAGACCCCTCACCAACGGCGAGGCCCGCAAATCCCTCAAGCAGGCCAAACTCACCGCCCGCCGCATACGCGAGGACGGCGACCCCCTGCACGGCAACTTCGCCGCCCCCTGCCGCGCCTGCACCGCCCTCAGCGCCCACTTCGGCGTCCGCATCGTCGACCCGGCCACCGGCGCCAACTGACACCCCGGCCCGACCGGTCACCGGAACCACCGCACGCACGACGACCGCACCGCACGACGATCGAAGGCACATGCACCCCAACCGCACCACCACACCCGGCACCACCATCAGCCACCCACCGGCCCCCCGCTTCCCCGGCGCCGCCGACAACGCCCTGCGCACCGCCGGCTGGCACCCCGGACGCTGGAACATAAAACAGGCCGAGATCTGGGCCGACACCCTGCGCGAACACCTCTCCCCCGCCGGACACCGCCACACCGTCTTCCCCGCCGCCGTCGAAGCCTGGGCCGAATTCGGCGGACTGCGCGTCAACCCCACCGGCACCGGCCGCCAGGTCGCCCCCGCCACCCTCCACCTCGACCCCCTGCACGGCCTCCACCTCGCCCGCACCCTCGGCGACCTCGGCCGCGCGCTGGGCACCGAGGTCAGCCCCCTCGGCGAGGAAACCGCCACCGCCGCCCTCCTCGCCATCGACGCCGAAGGCCGCGTCTACGCCCTCGACCACAGCGGCGACTGGTACCTCGGCCCCGACATCGACCACGCCCTGACCACCCTCGTCATGGGCACCCACCCGGTACGCCTGACCGCAGGCTGAGCGCGACCGCTCCCCGACAGCACCACACCGCGAAGCCGGGAGCCGGGGAGCCCCCTCACACCGCCGGAATCACCGCCGACACCCGGAAGCCGCCCTTCTCCGTCGGCCCCGACACGAACACGCCCCCCAGCGCCAGCACCCGCTCCCGCATCCCCAGCAGACCATTGCCGCCCGACGGCAGCCCCGCCGCCGACGCCGACGCCACCTCCGGCGGAGACTCGTTCTCCACCTGCATCGCGATCTCCGCCCGCCGATGCGCCAGCCGCACGAAGGTCCGCGCACCCGCCGCGTGCTTGTGCACGTTCGTCAACGCCTCCTGCACCACCCGGTACGCCGTCTGCTCCACCACCGCCGCGTACGCACGCACCTCGCCCTCCACCGACAGAGCCACCACCATCCCCGCCGCCGCGGACTGCCCCACCAACTCCTCCAGCTCCGCCAGACTCGGGCCGTCCAGCACCTCCTCGGCCGCCGCCCGCGACGCCGCCTCCGCGGCCGCCACCCCCACCGCCGCCAACGGCACCGGCTCGGCACTCCGCCGCACCGCGTCCCCCGACCGCAGCACGCCCAGCATCTCCCGCAACTCCGTCAACGCCTGCCGGCCCATGTCCCCCACCAGCGCCGCGTTCCGCACCGCCTTCTCCGGGTCCTTACGGGCCACCGCCTGCAACGCCGCCGCGTGCACCACCATCAGACTCACCCGGTGCGCCACCACGTCGTGCATCTCACGGGCGATCCGCGTCCGCTCCTCGCCCCGCGCCCACTCCGCCCGCTCCTCCGCCCGCTCCGCGAGTAGCTGAAGCTCCCGCTCCAGACTGTCCGCCCGCTCCCGCAGACTCTCCATCAGCCGACGCCGCGCCCCCACGTACAACCCCAGCAGCAACGGCGGCGCCGTCAGACCCAGCGAGGTGGTCACCGCGGCGAACGGCACGAACCAGTCGCCCAGCGTCAGATCCCCCCGCGCCATGTCCTGGCGCACCCGCACGAACGTCACGATCATCGTGCCCACCAGCGACATGCCCGCAAGGGCCACGATGATCCGGCGCGGCAGCTCGCACGCCGCCAGCGTGTACAGCCCCACGATGCCCATCAGGAAGCCCATCTGCGCCGGGGTGATCGCGATCGCGACGAGCACGACCGCCACCGGCCACTTCCTGCGCACCAGCAGCACCGCACCGGCCAGCAGCCCGAACACGATCCCCACCGACAACGGCACACCCGCGTCCCGGGCGAACGGAACGCCCTCCGCGCCGCACTCCACCGCGGACGCCAGGGCCAGCGCACCGTCCAGCGCCGCGCCGCGCCGCCTCTCCCACCACCATGGGCCGGTCAGGGCCCTGGCGCGGTCTTCCCCCGTCGTGGTCATGCCTCCAGCCTACGGGCGCGGAGGGCGGCTTTTCCGGCGAGTTTCACCCTCCGCCCGGATCACACACCGTAATCGAATGTCCTCGAAACCAGCCGAAATCGCTCGAACTACTGAACCCCGGCCCTTCACCCCCCGACCTACCCGTTCCGCCCGGACGGTATGCACATGGCACATTCACCGGGCAACGGCGGGCGGTACGCGGACTTCGAGGCGTTGCGGGAGCGAGCGGTGGCACTCCGCCGCGCGGGGCTCAGCCTCCGCCAGATCCGCGACGAACTGAAGGTCTTCAACAACGACCTCCTCAACCGCCTCGTCCACGGCGAACCGCCCCCGGAGTGGACGAAACGCCCGAACGCGAAGGACGACCTGCGCGAACGGGCGCGGGAGCTACGGCTGCAGGGGTGGACGTACGACCGGATCCAGCTGGAGCTGGGGTGCTCCAGAAGCTCGGTGTCGCTGTGGGTCAGGGACCTGCCGAGGCCGAGTCCCCGCCACACGCCGGAGGAACAGCAGGCGCTCATGCGGGAGGGCCTGGCGCGGTCCCGGGCCGTGGAACGGTCGAAGCGGGAGGAGTCCAAATCAGCGGCGGTACGGGACGTGGCCGACCTGACGGACCGCGAGCTGTTCGTGGCCGGAGTGGCGCTCTACTGGGCGGAGGGCGCGAAGAGCAAGCCGTACGACCGGCGCGAGCGCGCGGTCTTCGTCAACAGCGACCCGGGGGTGATCAAGACCTACCTCGCGTGGCTGGATCTTCTCGACGTCGACCGCGCGCGCCTGGGCTACCGCATCCTCATCCACGAGTCGGCGGATATCCCGGCCGCCCACCGGTTCTGGGCCGAGGTGGCCGGTGTCGACGTGTCCGTCTTCGCCAAGCCGACCCTGAAGAAGCACAACCCGAGGACGGTCCGCAAGAACACGGGCGAGGGCTATCACGGCTGCCTGGTCGTGACCGTCGCCCGAAGCGGCCACCTGTACAACCGCATTGAGGGCTGGTGGGGTGGAATCGTGACCCAGGCGCAGGCACGCCTCGGGTAAGGTCTGAAGCGCTGTCCCCCGTGGTGTAACTGGCAGCACACTAGATTTTGGATCTAGTAGGACAAGGTTCGAATCCTTGCGGGGGAGCCACAGCACGCGAGACCTCAGTTCGGGTCCTGACCGGCATCTCACCGGCAGGACCCGCTCTCATGTCCCCCAGAATTCACCCCGGTATCCTGCGGGCGTCACCCCCCACACCCTTCAGAGCCGAAAGGCAACTCCGTGAGCGCCATTCGCCCGGCAGCCGTCGTCGTTCTCGCAGCGGGTGAGGGCACCCGTATGAAGTCCGCCACACCGAAGGTGCTGCACGAGATCTGCGGCCGTTCGCTGGTGGGTCACGTGCTGGCCGCCTCCCGTGAGCTGGACCCGGAGCACCTCGTCGTCGTCGTGGGTCACGCCCGCGAGCAGGTCGCCGCGCACCTGGCGGAGATCGACCCCGGCGTCCGCACCGCCGTGCAGGAGACGCAGAACGGCACCGGCCACGCGGTGCGGATGGCGCTGGAGGAGCTGGGCGGTCCCCTGGAGGGCACCGTCGTCGTCGTGTGCGGTGACACCCCGCTGCTGACGGCCGACACCCTGCGGGACCTGGCCGGTACGCACCACGCCGACGGCAACGCGGTGACCGTGCTGACCGCCGAGGTCCCGGACGCGACCGGGTACGGCCGGATCGTGCGGGACGCGGCGACCGGCGCGGTGACGGCGATCGTGGAGCACAAGGACGCGACGGAGGCCCAGCGGGCGGTCCGGGAGATCAACAGCGGTGTGTTCGCGTTCGACGGCCGGCTGCTCGCGGACGCGCTGAAGCAGGTGCGTACGGACAACAGCCAGGGCGAGGAGTACCTGACGGACGTGCTCGGCATCCTGCGGGAGGCCGGGCACCGGGTGGGCGCCTCGGTGGCCGGGGATCACCGGGAGATCGCCGGGATCAACAACCGGGTGCAGCTCGCGGAGGCCCGCCGCACCCTGAACGACCGTCTGCTGACGGCCGCGATGCTGGACGGCGTGACGGTGGTGGACCCGGCGACGACGTGGGTGGACGTGACGGTCACCTTCGGCCGGGACGCCCTGGTGCACCCGGGGACGCAGCTGACGGGCGCGACGCATGTCGGCGAGGGCGCGGAGGTCGGCCCGAACAGCCGGCTGAACGACACGCACGTGGGCGCGGGCGCGCGGCTGGACAACACGGTGTCGGACGGTGCCCGTGTCGGTGAGGGCGCGTCGGTGGGTCCGTACGCGTATCTGCGGCCGGGGACGCGCCTTGGTGTGAAGTCCAAGGTGGGCACGTACGTGGAGACGAAGAACGCGTCGATCGGTGAGGGGACGAAGGTTCCGCATCTGTCGTACGTGGGGGATGCGACGATCGGTGATTTCACGAACATCGGTGCCGCGAGCGTGTTCGTGAACTACGACGGTCAGGACAAGCACCACTCGGTGATCGGGTCGCACTGCCGGACCGGCGCGGACAACATGTTTGTGGCTCCCGTCACGGTCGGGGACGGCGCCTACACCGCCGCGGGGTCCGTGATCATCAAGGATGTGCCGCCCGGTTCGCTGGCCGTGGCGCGTGGCCAGCAGCGCAATATCGAGGGCTGGGTGGGCCGTAAGCGGCCCGGGAGCGCGGCGGCGAAGGCGGCCGGTGAGGCGTCCGGTCCGGCCGGGGAAGAGGGCTGACGGGACCCGGGGAGGTCTCGTCCGGACCCCTTCCGGACACGAGTGCGTCAAACACGGCGTACCGTGATAAGTGCACACCCGCACCCCCTACCAGCTGATTCGGCCCTCTCGTGCCCAGCCGAGAGGCCGCTTGGCCGAGGCTGGCTGACACACCTCTGAGGAGACAGTGCTGTGACCGGGATCAAGACGACCGGCGAGAAGAAGATGATGTTCTTCTCCGGCCGCGCCCACCCCGAGCTTGCCGAGGAGGTCGCCCGCGAGCTCGGCGTCGGGGTCGTCCCGACGAAGGCCTTCGACTTCGCCAACGGTGAGATCTACGTCCGCTACCAGGAGTCGGCGCGTGGCGCGGACTGCTTCCTGATCCAGAGCCACACGGCTCCGATCAACAAGTGGATCATGGAGCAGCTGATCATGATCGACGCGCTGAAGCGTGCGTCGGCGCGCTCCATCACGGTGATCGTGCCGTTCTACGGCTATGCCCGTCAGGACAAGAAGCACCGCGGCCGTGAGCCGATCTCGGCGCGGCTGATCGCGGACCTGATGAAGACGGCGGGTGCGGACCGCATCCTGACGGTGGATCTGCACACGGACCAGATCCAGGGCTTCTTCGACGGTCCGGTGGACCACCTGTTCGCGCTGCCGCTGCTGGCGGACTACGTGGGCAGCAAGGTGGACCGGGACAAGCTGACGGTCGTGTCGCCGGACGCGGGCCGGGTGCGGGTGGCGGACCGGTGGTGCGACCGGCTGGGCGCTCCGCTGGCGATCGTGCACAAGCGCCGGGACAAGGACGTCGCGAACCAGGTGACGGTCCACGAGGTCGTGGGCGAGGTCAAGGGCCGGGTGTGTGTGCTGGTCGACGACATGATCGACACGGGTGGCACGATCTGCGCGGCGGCGGACGCGCTGTTCGCGCACGGTGCCGAGGACGTCATCGTGACGGCGACGCACGGTGTGCTGTCGGGTCCGGCGGTGGACCGGCTGAAGAACTCGCGGGTGAGCGAGTTCGTGTTCACGGACACGCTGCCGACGCCGGGTGAGCTGGCGGCGGACCTGGAGAAGATCAAGGTGCTGTCGATCGCGCCGACGATCGCGAACGCGGTGCGTGAGGTGTTCGAGGACGGCTCGGTGACGAGCCTCTTCGACGAGCAGTGAGGTTTCTGCAGGCCCGTCTCGCGGGCTAGTTGAAGATCCTTTTGGGTGCGGCCTCCCCCGCCGAGTAGACTGCTGAAGTTGCTCGGCGAGGGAGGCCGCACTCGTGTTCTCACGAGGTGGCTGTCCGTTATCGACGCGCTCTTCGTAGCAGGCCGTTCGTGGCCGGGTGACCACGTTCCTACTACCTCTACGAGGAGTGATTCACATGTCCGAGGTGAAGATCGCCGCCGAGACCCGCACCGAGTTCGGCAAGGGTGCGGCCCGCCGCATCCGCCGTGACAACAAGGTTCCCGGTGTCCTCTACGGCCACGGCTCCGAGCCGCTGCACCTGACCCTCCCGGGCCACGCCCTGCTGCTCGCGCTGCGTACGCCGAACGTCCTGATCTCCCTGGACATCGACGGCAAGACCAACGAGCTGGCGATCCCGAAGGCCGTCCAGCGCGACGCCGTCAAGGGCTTCCTCGAGCACGTCGACCTGCTGCTGGTCAAGCGTGGCGAGAAGGTCACCGTCGAGGTTCCGGTCGTCGCCGAGGGCGAGCTGGCCCCGGGTGGCAACCTGCTCGAGCACGTGCTGAACGCCCTGCCGGTCGAGGCCGAGGCCACGCACATCCCCGAGTCCCTGACGGTCTCCGTCGAGGGCCTGGAGGCCGGTGCCTCGATCCACGCCAAGGACATCAAGCTGCCCGCCGGTGTCTCGCTGGCCGTCGACGCCGACGCCGTCGTCCTGCAGGTCCTGGCCGCCCAGGCCGAGGAGGCCCCGGCCGCCGAGGCCGCCGAGGGTGACGAGGCCGCCGAGGCCTGATTCGGCCCGGTTCTGCCGCCGCGTCCGTGGCGGTAGCCCGTATTCGCTCCAGCCGCTGCTTCCCTAGGGGTGTTCCCTTGGGGGAGCAGCGGCTGTCGCACGTGAGGAGACAGGGACGTGAGCACGTCCGAGAGTGCCCCCTGGCTGGTCGTCGGGCTCGGCAATCCGGGTCCTGAGTACGCGATGAACCGGCACAACGTCGGTTTCATGGTGGCGGATCTGCTCGCGGAGCGGATCGGCGGGAAGTTCAAGCGGGCGTCGAAGGCGCAGGCGCAGGTGCTGGAGGGCCGGATCGGTCCGGTGGGTCCGGCCAACCGGCGGGTGATCCTGGCGAAGCCGATGTCGTTCATGAATCTGTCGGGCGGCCCGGTGAACGCGCTGCGGGACTTCTACAAGGTGCCGGTCGACCACATCGTGGCCGTGCACGACGAGCTGGACATCGACTACGCGACGCTGCGGCTGAAGCTGGGCGGCGGCGACAACGGGCACAACGGCCTGAAGTCGATGACGAAGGCGATGGGCGCGGAGTATCACCGGGTGCGGTGCGGGATCGGCCGTCCGCCCGGGCGGATGCAGGTGGCGGACTTCGTGCTGAAGGACTTCTCGTCCACCGAGCGCAAGGAGCTGGACTGGTTCGTGGACCGGGCGGCGGACGCGGTGGAGTCGTTGGTGACGGAGGGCCTGGAGCGGGCGCAGTCGGCGTACAACTCCTGACTTGTCCGGTCTCCTCCGTACCGGAGTTGACCGGCCATGGGGGTATGGCCAATGATCCCGGCCATGCCTGCCAGAGCCAGTTCCGTCCGCCGGGCTTCCGTGACCGCGCTGGGGGTGGGGCGGGCCGTGCTGATGGGCATGTGCGCCGCGCTGATCCTCTTCGCCGGGGCGTGGGGTTCCTGGGGCACCGCGCAGCACGTGATGCTGCCCAAGGGCCGTGAGCACGGCACGATGCGGGTGACGGACTGTTCCGGCGACCGCTGTACGGGCCCGTTCACGCCGGTGTCCGAGGGCGCGGTGCCGCGTGACCGTGTGGTGCTCGCGAAGACCGTCGCGGTGCGGACGGGCCGGACGTACGACGTGACGGTGGAGCCCGGTACGGACGTGGTGGTGCGCTCGGGACTTTCGGGGACGCTGTTCGCGTGGCTGCCGCTGGGCGGGGCGCTGGTGCTGGCCTCGGTGGTGGTGGCGGGCGGGATGCGGCTGACACGGACCGGCTGGGTGATGGGGACGCTCGGCGTGGTGCTGCTGGCGGGAGCGTTCGTGACGGCGCAGTGACGTACGAGGGCGCCCCCTGACCCGTGCGCCCTGATCCCGACATGACGGTGCCCCCGGAGCCTTGCGGCCGCCGGGGGCACCGTCGTGTGTACGGCGGGGGTGTCAGCCGGTGTTGCGCAGGCCGGCCGCGACGCCGTTGACGGTCAGGAGCAGGGCGCGGGCGAGGAGGGGGTCGGGTTCGGCGCCCTCGGCGGCCGCGTCGCGCTGGCGCTTGAGCAGGGCGACCTGGAGGTAGGAGATCGGGTCGAGGTAGGCGTCGCGGATGGCGACGGTCTGCCGCAGCACGGGCTGGGCGTCGAGGAGTTCCTTCTCGCCGGTGACGCGCAGGATCTCGGCGACGGTGAGCTCGTGCTCGGCGCGGATGGTGTCGAAGACGTGCCGCAGGTTGTCGGGCACGAGGGTGTCGACGTAGTGCTGGGCGATGCGCAGGTCGGTCTTGGCGAGGGTCATCTCGACGTTGGAGATGAAGTTGCGGAAGAAGTGCCACTGCTCGTGCATCTCGTCGAGCACGGTGTCGAGGCCCGCCTCGCGCAGCGCCTTGAGGCCGGAGCCGACGCCGAACCAGCCGGGGACGATCTGCCGGGACTGGGTCCAGCCGAACACCCACGGGATGGCGCGCAGTCCGTCGAGCGAGACGCCCGAGCCGGGGCGGCGGGAGGGCCGCGAGCCCAGGTGCAGGTCGGCGAGCTGGTCGACCGGGGTGGAGGCGAGGAAGTACGTCGGCAGGTCGGGGTCCTCGACGAGCTCGCGGTAGGCGGAGTGGGCGGCGTCGGAGACGACGTCCATGGCCGCGTCCCAGCGGGCGAGGGCCTCGTCGGACTGGCGGGGGGCGGTGTGCAGGGCGGACGCCTGGAGGGTGGCGGCGACCGTGAGTTCCAGGTTCTCCCGGGCGAGGGAGGGGATGAGGTACTTGTCGGAGATGACCTCGCCCTGCTCGGTGACCTTGATCTCGCCCTCCAGGGTGCCCCAGGGCTGGGCGAGGATCGCGTCGTGCGAGGGGCCGCCGCCGCGGCCGACGGTGCCGCCGCGGCCGTGGAAGAGGCGCAGCCGGACGCCGTAGCGGTGGGCGACGTCGCGCAGTCGGCGCTGGGCGCGGTGGATCTCCCACTGGCTGGTGGTGATGCCGCCGAACTTGGAGGAGTCGGAGTAGCCGAGCATGACCTCCTGGACGTCTCCGCGCAGCGCGACCAGGCGCCGGTAGGAGGGGTCGGAGAGCATGTCCTCCAGGATGGTGTCGGCGGCCTTCAGCTCGTCGGTGGTCTCCAGGAGGGGGACGATGCCGATCTTGGCCCAGCCGGCGTGCAGGTCGAGCAGTCCGGCCTCGCGGGCGAGGACAGTGGCGGCGAAGACGTCGTCGGCGCCCTGGCACATGGAGATGATGTAGGACTCGATGACCTCGGGTCCGAAGACCTCAAGCGCGCGCTTGACGGTCTGGAAGACGCCGAGGGTCTTGGCGGCGGCCGCGTCGACGGGGGCCGGGCTCGGGGCGAGCGGGCGGCGCGAGCGCAGCTCCTTGGCGAGGAGCTTGGCGCGGTAGTCGCGGGGCATGTCGGCGTAGCGCCAGGACTCCTCGCCGAGGCGGTCGAAGAGCTGGCCGAGGGCGTGGTGGTGGGCGTCGGCGTGTTCGCGGACGTCCATGGTGGCGAGCTGGAGGCCGAAGGCGGCCAGGGTGCGGATGACGCGGGCGAGGCGGCCGTCGGCGAAGAGGGCGCCGCGGTGTGCGCGCAGGGAGGTCTGGATGATCCGCAGGTCGGCGAGGAGTTCGGCGGTGCCGAGGTAGTCGCGGCCGTCCTCGTGCGGGATGTTGCGGGCCAGGCGCTGCTTGGTGTTCTCCAGCTTCTGGCGGATCGCGGTGGCCTTGAGCCGGTAGGGCTCCTCGGCGTTGAGGCGCTTGTAGCGGGGGCTGATCTCGGGGAGCCGGTCGAGGTCCTCCCGCAGGGAGGTGAGGAGTTCCTCGGTGGCGCCGGTGTAGCGGATGGAGTTGGAGAGCAGTCCGCGCAGCTCGTCGATCATCTCCAGGGCGTCGTTGATGCCGTGCTCGTGCTGGAGGATGAGGACGTCCCAGGTGACCTGGGGGGTGACGTTGGGGTTGCCGTCGCGGTCGCCGCCGATCCAGGTGCCGAAGGTGAGCGGCCGGGTGTCGTCGGGCAGTTCCACGCCGACGCGCTCCAGTTCGGCGGTGAGGTCCTCCAGGACGTCGCCGACGGCGTGGGCGTGCAGCTCGTCCAGGTAGTAGATGGCGTTGCGGGCCTCGTCGGTGGGCTCGGGGCGTACGACGCGCAGTTCGTCGGTCTGCCAGACGAGGTCGATGTTCTCGGCGAGGCGGACGTCGTGGCGGCGGCGGTCGGAGTCGAGGACGGGGGTGTCCAGGAGTTCGGCGACGCGCCGGAGCTTGTTGAGGACGGAGCGCCGGGCGGCCTCGGTGGGGTGCGCGGTGAAGACGGGCCGGACGTTGAGGTTGCGGACGGTCTCGCGGACGTGCTCGGGGTCGGCGTCCTTGAGGCGGTCGGCGGTGCGGGCGATCAGGCCGCCCTCGGCGGCGCGGCGGGCGCGCAGTTCGCGGCCTCGGTGCACCTGCTCAGTGACGTTGGCCAGGTGGAAGTAGGTGGAGAAGGCGCGCACGAGCTTGGCGGCGGTCTCCAGTTCGGTGCCGCGCAGCAGTTCGGCGGCGGCCTCCCCGTCCTCGCGGGTCAGGCGGCGGACCTTCTCGACCAGCTCGAGGAGTTCGGGACCCTCCTGCCGTACGAGGGTCTCGCCCAGCAGGTCGCCCAGGCGCCGGATGTCGGCGCGCAGCTCACTGCCGGTCGTGGTGGTCTGGTCGTCGGCACTGCTCACAGGTGCGGCTCCTTGCAGTGGTGAAGCTCGTCCGGGAAGGAATCCGGGACATCCGTCCATTGCGGCGCAAAACGCCGCATACGGTCCGGAACGTCCGGGAAGTAAACAGAGCGGACCGCGCTGTCCGACCGCTTCCAAGGATAGGTGTCCACCGGGACGCGCAGGGTCTGGGGCCCTTGCCGCGACCCTGCTCGCTGCCATACTTACGACGCCGTAGGTTACGGAACCGTAGGGAAGTATTGCCTTCATTCCCGTCCGGTCCCGGCGGCCCGGCACCTGCCCCGACCCTCGACCCCACAGGGGACGCGCATGACCTCAAGTTCCGATGTGATCGACGAAGCCTCACCCGATGCCTCCTCCGCCACGCTGGGCGGCGAGAAGAAGCGCTCGATCGAGCAGATCGCCCTGCTCGTGTTCATCGTCGTGCCGTTCGTGGCCCTGGTGGCGGCCGTGCCGCTGGCCTGGGGCTGGGGCGTGAGCTGGCTCGATCTGGGTCTGCTGGCGCTCTTCTACTTCATCGGCTGCCACGGCATCACCATCGGTTTCCACCGGTACTTCACCCATGGCTCGTTCAAGGCCAAGCGCCCCCTGCGGATCGCGCTGGCGATCATGGGGTCGATGGCGGTCGAGGGCCCGATCGTGCGCTGGGTGGCCGACCACCGCAGGCACCACAAGTTCTCCGACGCCGAGGGCGACCCCCACTCGCCGTGGCGGTACGGCGAGACGCTCCCGGCGCTGATGAAGGGCCTGTGGTGGGCCCACATCGCCTGGATGTTCGACGAGGAGCAGACCCCGCAGGACAAGTTCGCGCCGGACCTGATCAAGGACCGGGCGATCCGGACCATCTCCCGGCAGTTCGTGATGTGGACGACGATCTCGCTGGCGCTGCCGCCGCTGATCGGCGGCCTGGTGACGATGTCCTGGTGGGGGGCCTTCACCGGCTTCTTCTGGGGTTCACTCATCCGGGTGGCGTTGCTGCATCACGTGACCTGGTCGATCAACTCGATCTGTCACGCGGTGGGCAAGCGGCCGTTCAAGTCGCGCGACCGCTCGGGCAACGTGTGGTGGCTGGCGGTCCTGTCCTGCGGCGAGTCCTGGCACAACCTGCACCACGCCGACCCGACGGCGGCGCGGCACGGTGTGGAGCGCGGCCAGATCGACTCCTCGGCCCGGATCATCCGCTGGTTCGAGCAGCTCGGCTGGGCGTACGACGTGCGCTGGCCGTCACGCTCGCGTATCGATTCGCGCCGCAGTGACGGTGCGGACTCCTCCCCGAGCGGGAAGGCCGGCGCCGAGGCGGCATGATTGACGGCGTGGCGACCGACTCCAGCAGCACCCAGGGCAACGACAAGCAGCGGCGGACGCGCCGGACCCGTATGACCGGTGCCGAGCGCCGCCAGCAGTTGCTGGAGATCGGTCGCACCCTCTTCGCGGCGAAGGGCTTCGAGGGCACGTCGGTGGAGGAGATCGCGGCGAAGGCCGGGGTGTCCAAGCCGGTGGTGTACGAGCACTTCGGCGGCAAGGAGGGGCTGTACGCGGTGGTGGTCGACCGCGAGATGCGGCGACTCCTCGACATGGTGACCGGCTCGCTGACGGCGGGGCATCCCCGCGAGCTGTGCGAGCAGGCGGCCTTCGCGCTCCTGGACTACATCGAGGAGTACACGGACGGGTTCCGCATCCTCGTGCGCGACTCGCCCATCCCGCAGTCCACGGGCTCCTTCGCCTCGCTGATCTCGGACATCGCGACCCAGGTGGAGGACATCCTGGGCCGCGAGTTCAAGAGCCGCGGCTTCGACTCCAAGCTGGCCCCGCTCTACGCGCAGGCCCTGGTCGGGATGGTCGCGCTGACCGGGCAGTGGTGGCTGGACGTACGCCGCCCGAAGAAGGCGGAGGTCGCGGCGCATCTGGTGAACCTGGCGTGGCACGGCCTGGACGGGCTTGAGCAGAAGCCGCGGCTGATAGGGCACCGCAAGAACTAGCGCCCCTTTTCAGGGCACCCCTGCTACGACACGACGGGCCCGGTCGGCTCCAGGAACTCCAGGCGGTTGCCGACCGGGTCCTCGGCGTAGAAGCGGCGGTGGCCGGGGAGGTCGCCGTCCCAGGTCACGGGGGCGCCGTGGGCGGCGAGCCGGTCGGCGTACGCCTCGATGTCACGGACCCGGAGCCCGGGGTGGGCCTTGCGGGCGGGGCGGAAGTCCTCCTCGACGCCCAGATGGAGCTGGACCCCGGCCGCCCGGAACCAGCAGCCGCCGCGTGCGGCGAGCACCGGGGGCTTGGGGATCTCGGTCATGCCGAGGGCGCCGGTGTAGAAGGCGCGCAGCACGTCCTCGCTGCCGGCGGGGGCGGCGAGCTGGACGTGGTCGACGGCGACGAGCACGGCTCAGACCTCCCGGACGGCGACGGCGAAGAGACGGCGGAACGGCAGCACCGTGCCGTAGGACGCGCTCGGATAGGCCGCGCGCAGCAGGTCGCGGTACTCGGCGACGAAGGCGTCCCGCGCCTCGGGGTCGTCGGCGAGCGCGGTCAGGGCGGGGCGCAGTCCGGTGCCCTTGACCCAGTCGAGCACCGGGTCCTCGCCGGTGAGGACGTGCTGGTACGTCGTCTGCCACACGTCGGCGGCGAGGCCGAGGCGGGCGAGACGGTCCAGGTAGACGCCGGGGGTGTGGACGGAGTCCGGGCGGCGCAGGACAGCGGCGAGGCGGGACTTCCAGCGCGAGGTGGCCGCGAGGTCGCGCATGAGGGCGTGCAGCGGGGCGTCGGTGTTGTCGGGGACCTGGAAGGCGAAGGTGCCGCCGGGCTTCAGAGCGGCGGTCCAGTCGGCGAAGCGGTCGAGGTGGCCCGGCACCCACTGGAGGGTGGCGTTGGAGACGATCACGTCGCAGGGCTCGTCCGGGGTCCAGGTCCGGGCGTCGGCGGGCGCGAAGTCCAGACGGCCGCCGCCCTCCGTGGGGCCCTCGTGCTCGGTGTGGGCGCGGTCGAGCATCTCGGGCGAGTTGTCGTAGCCGGTGATGTGCGCAGTGGGCCAGCGGGCGGCGAGCAGGGCGGTGGCGTTGCCGGGGCCGCAGCCGAGGTCGGCGACACACGGGCGGGCGCCCGGCGGGTCGGGGACGCGGGCGACGAGGTCGGTGAAGGGGCGCAGGCGGTGACCGGCGTGACGGAGGTACTGGGCGGGGTTCCACTGCGGCGTCGTCATGTCCTCCAGCCTGGCGCGACAGGTTTCTTGATGTCAAGACACTCGACATCAAGAGACTTCACGTCGACACAACCACTACACTGATCTCCATGGAGGACGAGGTCGATCGGCTGGTCGCAGCGTGGCGCCGGGAGCGCCCGGACCTCGACGTGGAGCCGCTGGAAGTACTGAGCCGGGTGAGCAGGCTGGCCCGGCACCTGGACCGCGCGCGCCGGCTCGCCTTCTCCGAGCATCAGCTGGAGCCCTGGGAGTTCGACGTGCTGACCGCGCTCAGGCGCGCCGGGACGCCGTACCAGCTCTCCCCCGGCCAGCTGCTCACCCAGACGCTGGTCACCTCGGGCACGATGACCAACCGGATCGACCGGCTCACCAAGAAGGGCCTGGTCGAGCGGCTGCCCGACCCGAGCGACCGGCGCGGCGTGCTGGTGCGGCTCACCGACACCGGGCGGGACCGGGCGGACGAGGCGCTGGCGGGGCTGCTGGCGCAGGAGCGGGCCATCCTGGGCGAGCTTTCCACCGCACAGCGCTCCGAACTGGCGGGGCTGCTACGCCAGTTGACCGCCCCGTTCGACAACGTCCCCGGCTAGGTCCACCGGGCCCACCCCGGCCCTGCGGGCGAGCGCCACGGCGGCCAGGGTGGAGTGGACGCCGAGCTTGCCCAGCACGTTCTGCATATGGGTGCGCACGGTGTGCGGGGAGAGGAACAGCCGCTCCGCGACCGCCTTGCGGCCGAGCCCCGCGACCATGCAGCGCAGCACCTCCCGCTCGCGCGGGGTCAGCGACTCCACCAGGCGCTCGCTCTCGCTGCGGTGCTTGCGGGCGGCGGTGAGTTCCTTGAGGACGCCGGTGAGCAGGGCGGGCGGCAGGTGCGTCTCGTCGCGCAGGACACCCCGGATGACGGTGAGCAGCCGGGACAGCGAGCAGTCCTTGGCGACCCAGCCGCAGGCGCCCGCCTGGAGCGCGAGGGCGGCCCGCCGGGGCTCGTCCTTCTCCGCGAGGACCACGCAGCGCACGCCCGGCTGGGCGGTGCGGACCCCGGAGACCAGGGAGATCCCGTCGACGTGCCCCTCGGCATCGCCCAGCTGCACGGGGATGGCCGCGCGGCCGCCCGGCAGGGTCCTGCCCAGATCCGCGTCGACCAGCAGGACGTCGTAGCGGCGGCCCTCGGCGGCGGCCCGTTCCAGGCAGCGCAGCGCGGCCGGGCCGCTGCCGGCGGCGAACACGTCGACGTCCGGCTCCGCGGCCAGTGCCGCGGCGAGCGACTCGGCGAAGATGCGGTGGTCGTCGACGACCAGGACTCGGATGCGAACCACGTAACCCCCTATCCCCAGGCTCCGCGCGGGAGCGGGGGAGACCCCAGGCTGGGAGAACGACGACGGCTCGCGGTCACGGCACCCGCGAGGGAGTCGCCCGACCGCGCGGCCCTCACCGTCGCGGACAGTGCTACCCCCCTCGCGGGTGCCGTACCCGCCTGTCTCGCCCCCTGAATCGGCACCGGCCCCCACCGGTACCGCTTCTCAGCGTACGGGCGGGGGCCGTCGGGGGCGGCTAAATTGGCGGAACTGACCGGGCTGCGCGTTTATGGTGTGCCGCATGTTTCGTATCGAGACGGAAGTCGACAAGGACCGACGTGCTCTGCTGCGGGCGCGGCTGCGGGACACCAACACGGCGGCCTCCCCCGTCCTGGCCGCCCTGCGCGACACCCCCGCGGAACGGGAAACCCCGCTCCACGTCTGGGCGTTGGACGCATCGGGCGACCTGGCCGGCGGTCTGGTGGCCCACACCTGGGCCGGCTGGCTCCACATCGCCTACCTCTGGGTCGACGCCCCGCATCGGGGCACCGGCCTCGGCATCCGCCTCCTGACCGAGGCCGAACACCTCGCCCGCACCACCCGCGACTGCGCCCGCTCCCGCGTGGAGACCTGGGACTTCCAGGCCCCCGGCTTCTACCGCAAGCAGGGCTACGAGGTGGTCTGCGAGATCCCCGACTATCCGCCAGGGGTCACGGAGTACACGCTGACGAAACGTCTCGGCTGACCGGGGCGCTCAGCCGAGGCGGCGGGCGCCCTGCGACGGCACCGCCTCGAACACCCGCGGGGCGGTGTACCCGGCGGCCGCGAACGCCTCCTCGACCGCCTTGGTGACGGTGTCCACCGAGGACGCCTCCACCAGCGCGATCGCCGACCCCCCGAACCCGCCGCCCGTCATGCGGGCGCCCAGGGCGCCTGCCGACAGGGAGGTGTCGACCGCGAGGTCCAGTTCCGGGCAGGAGATGCGGAAGTCGTCGCGGAGGGAGGCGTGGCCCTCGGTGAGGAGGGGGCCGATCTCGCGGACGCCGCCCGCCGTGAGCAGCTCCACCACTCGCTCCACGCGGTGGTTCTCGGTGACGATGTGACGGACCAGGCGGCGGACCTCGTCCTCGTCGCCGAGGGCCGACAGGGACGTGTCCAGGTCCTCGTGAGCGATGTCGCGCAACGCGTCCACACCGAGCACGGCCGCGCCCTTCTCGCAGCCCGCCCGGCGCTTGCCGTACTCGCCGTTGCTGTGGGCGTGCTTGACCTGGGTGTCGATGACCAGCAGGCGCAGGCCCTCGGCGGCGAGGTCGAAGGGGATCTGGCGCTGGGAGAGGTCGCGGGTGTCGAGGAAGAGGGCGTGGCCCTCCTCGCAGCAGGCGGAGGCGGTCTGGTCCATGATGCCGGTGGGGGCGCCGACGTAGACGTTCTCGGCGCGCTGGCACAGGCGGGCCAGCCGCCAGCGGGGCAGGCCGAGTTCGTGGAGGTCGTTCAGGGCGAGGGCGACGACGATCTCCAGGGCCGCCGAGGAGGACAGGCCCGCGCCGGTCGGCACCGTGGAGGACAGGTGGATGTCCGCTCCGGTCAGCGCGTGGCCCGCCTCGCGCAGGGCCCAGACGACGCCCGCCGGGTACGCCGTCCAGTCCGCGTCGGAGTCCGGCTCCAGGGCGTCGAGAGCGAGTGCGACGGGCTCGCCCCCGATGTCCGCCGAGTGCAGCCGCAGCACCCCGTCGGTGCGGCGGGAGACGGCCGCCGTCACCTGGTGCGGAAGTGCGAACGGCATCACGAAGCCGTCGTTGTAGTCGGTGTGTTCGCCGATCAGGTTGACCCGTCCCGGCGCCGCCCACACCCCCTCCGGTTCGGCTCCGTACAGCTCGGCGAAGCGTTCCCGGACCGACTCTGCGCCCACTACTGCTCCTTGTGCGTCCGAAGCGCGAACTGCCAGGCGTCCGCGATGATCCCGGCGAGGTCCGCGCGGGAAGGGTTCCAGCCCAGTGTGGTGCGTGCCGTCTCCGCCGACGCCACCAGGACCGCCGGGTCGCCCGCGCGGCGCGGGGCCACGATCTCGGGGACCGGGTGGCCGGTGACCTCGCGGACGGCCTCGATGACCTCGCGGACGGAGAAGCCGTTGCCGTTGCCGAGGTTGCAGATCAGGTGCTCGCCGGTCTTCGCGGCGGCGACGGCGAGGAGGTGGGCCTCGGCGAGGTCGGCGACGTGGATGTAGTCGCGCACGCAGGTGCCGTCCGGGGTCGGGTAGTCGTCGCCGTAGACCGAGATGGCGTCGCGGCGGCCCTGGGCGACCTGGAGGACGAGCGGGATGAGGTGCGACTCGGGGTCGTGCCGCTCGCCGTAACTGCCGTACGCACCGGCCACGTTGAAGTAGCGCAGCGAGACCGCGGCGAGGCCGTGCGCGGCCGCCTCACCGGTGATCATGTGGTCGACGGCGAGCTTGGAGGCGCCGTAGGGGTTGGTGGGCAGCGTCGCGGCGGACTCGGGGATCGGCACCTCGGTGGGCTCGCCGTAGGTGGCGGCGGTGGAGGAGAAGACCAGGCGGCGCACGCCCGCCTCGCGCATCGCGGCGAGCAGCGCCATGGTGCCGCCGACGTTGTTCTCCCAGTACTTCTCGGGCTTCACGACCGACTCGCCGACCTGCGAGAACGCGGCGAAGTGCAGCACACCGTCGTAGGAGGCGTCGAGCCACTTGGCGGCGTCGCGGATGTCACCCTCGACGAAGGTGGCCCCGTCGGGGACGCCCGCACGGAAACCGGTGGAGAGGTTGTCGAGGACGGTGACCTCGTGCCCCGCCTCCAGCAGATGCTGGGCCACCACGCTGCCGACGTAACCCGCGCCACCCGTCACCAGGTACTTCATGAACTCGCAACCTCTCGCAGTCGGTCTGCCGCGCGCTCCGGCGGCACGTCGTTGATGAAGACGTTCATACCGGACTCGGAACCCGCGAGAAACTTCAGCTTGCCAGAAGTGCGTCGGACGGTGAAAAGCTCCAGGTGAAGAGCGAAGTCCTCGCGCTCCGCACCCGGCACACCGGTCGGCCCGAAGGGCGCCTGGTGCCATGCCGCGATGTACGGCGTCGGAGGCTCGCTCACGGCCTCACTCACGGCCTCGCTCACGGTGTCCTCCCCTCCCTCGCGCTCGAAGATCCGGTCGAAGCGCCTCAAGAGTTCCAGATAGACCTGGGGGAACTCTGTGCGCGCGGCCTCGTCGAGGGCGAGCAGATCGGGCACCCGGCGCTTGGGGTAGAGGTGGACCTCGTAGGGCCAGTGCGCGGCGTACGGCACGAAGGCCGCCCAGTGCTCGGTCTCCAGGACGACCCGCTCTCCGGCGAGTTCCCGCGCGAGGACGGCGTCGAAGAGGTTCTCCCCGCCGCTCGCCTCCTTGTGCGCGGCGACGGAGCGGAGCATGAGCGCGGTGCGGGGCGTGGTGAACGGGTAGGCGTAGATCTGCCCATGGGGATGGCCGAGGGTCACACCGATCTCGGCGCCCCGGTTCTCGAAGCAGAACACCTGCTTCACTGCGGGGAGTTGAGACAGCTCAGCGGTGCGGTCGGTCCATGCGTCGAGGACCAGGCGGGCCTGTTCCTCGGTGAGGCCGGCGAAGGACGCGTCGTGGTCGGAGGTGAAGCAGACGACCTCGCAGCGGCCGGAGTCCCCGGCGAGCGAGGGGAAGCGGTTCTCGAAGACCACCACGTCGTAGGAGGAGTCGGGGATCTCGCTCAGCCGCCCGTCCCGGCTCGGGCAGAGCGGGCACTCCTCGGCCGGGGGGTGGTAGGTGCGGCCCTGGCGGTGGGAGGCGACGGCGACGGAGTCGCCGAGCAGCGGGTCGCGGCGGATCTCGGAGCGGGTGACCGTGGGCTCCAGCGGGCGGCGGTCCGCCGCGTCGCGCACGGTGTCGTCGCGCAGGTCGTAGTAGATCAGCTCACGCCCGTCGGCCAGCCGCGTCGGGGTCTTCTTCACGCCGGACTCCTTGATCGACATCCCCGCAGGGCGTCCTCACCCAACCACTCAACACAATCAAACATAACAAACCACAACTCGACAGGGGGCGCACGATCACAATCAAACAAAGAACACCAACAGAACTGTTCAAATACTGAAGGCCGCGGCGTAGGTTCCGCTCTGGATCAGTTCGCGCAACGAAGCGAGTTCTCATGCAGACGTCCCCGACCGGCCCCGCGCCCCTGGCGGCGGGCCACACCTATCTGGCCGCGGAGCTACGGCTCCCCACCAACTGGCTCGATTACACGATCCTGGCCATCTACTTCGTCGTCGTCCTCGGCATCGGCTTCGCGGCCCGCCGCTCGGTGAAGACCAGCCTCGACTTCTTCCTCTCCGGACGCTCGCTGCCCGCCTGGATCACCGGCCTCGCCTTCATCTCGGCGAACCTGGCGGCCACCGAGATCCTGGGCATGGCGGCCAACAGCGCGCAGTACGGCGCGTACACGGTGCACTGGTACTGGATCGGCGCCATCCCGGCGATGGTCTTCCTGGGCCTCGTGATGATGCCCTTCTACTACGGCAGCAAGGTCCGCTCGGTCCCCGAGTTCCTGCTGCTGCGCTTCGACAAGGCCGCCCATCTGCTCAGTTCGATCCTGTTCGCGTTCGCGGCGATCCTGATCGCGGGCGTCAACCTGTACGCCCTCGCGATCGTGGTCGAGGCGCTGCTCGGCTGGCCGCAGTGGGTGGCGATCGTGGTCGCGGGCGCCTTCGTGCTCGCCTACATCACGCTCGGCGGTCTCTCCTCGGCGATCTACAACGAGGTGCTCCAGTTCTTCGTGATCCTGGCCGCCCTCATCCCGATCACCTTCCTCGGCCTGAAGAAGGTCGGCGGCTGGGACGGTCTGACCCACAAGCTGACCGCGCAGCACGGGGAGAACTTCACCACCGCGTGGGGCGGCACCGGCATCGGCGCCGTCAACCCGCTCGGCGCCAACTGGCTGACCATCGTCCTCGGCCTCGGCTTCGTGCTGTCCTTCGGCTACTGGACCACCAACTTCGCCGAGGTGCAGCGCGCCCTGTCCGCGAAGAACCTGTCGGCCGGACAGCGCACCCCGCTGATCGCCGCGTACCCGAAGATCTTCATCGTCTTCCTGGTGATGATCCCGGGCCTGGTCGCCGCCGCCCTGGTCCCGAACATCGGCACCGCCGGCTCCGGGCTCCAGTACAACGACGCGATCCCCTACCTGATGCAGGAACTGCTGCCCAACGGCGTGCTCGGCATCGCGGTCACCGGTCTGCTCGCGGCGTTCATGGCGGGCATGGCGGCCAACGTGTCGTCCTTCAACACCGTGTTCACGACTGACATCTGGGCGCGCTACGTCAAGCCCGGCCAGGAGGACGGCTACTACGTCCGCTTCGGCCGTCTGATCACGGTGATCGGTGTCGCCGCCTCCGTCGGCACGGCGTTCCTGGCGTCCTCGTTCTCGAACATCATGAGCTACCTCCAGACGCTGTTCTCCTTCTTCAACGTCCCGATGTTCGTGGTCTTCATCGTCGGCATGTTCTGGAAGCGCGCCTCGGCCAAGTCCGGCTTCTGGGGCCTGCTCGCGGGCACCACCGCCGCGATGGTCAACTACTTCGTCTTCTACAAGGAGGGCATCATCTCGATCCCCTCCGACCAGGGCGCCAACTTCGTCTCCGCCATCGCGGGCTTCGTCGCGGGCGCGGTCGTGATGGTCGCGGTGTCGCTGTTCACCAAGGCCAAGCCGGCCGACGAACTCCAGGGCCTGGTCTACGGCACCACCTCGCCGGGCATGTCCGAGGCACCGGCCGAGGGCGACGACGCCTGGTACCGCAAGCCCGCCCTGCTCGGCTGGGGCGCCGTCGTCCTGGCCGCCGCCTGCTACATCCCGTTCTCGTTCTGATCGCGGGAGGATGAGGAAACCATGACCGAAGAATCCCCCCGCCCCGAGCACGAGCACGAGCGCGGCGCGACCGAGCAGGACGTCCAGCGCGAGGTCACCGAGCTGGAGGGCAAGTCCGCGACCGCGGCCCGCATCTTCGACCTGCGGCGCATCATCGGCGGCCTGTTCGTCGTCTACGGCGTCATCGTCACGATCGCCGGCATCACCGACTCCCAGGCCGCGATCGACAAGGCCGAGGGCGTCAACATCAACCTGTGGACCGGCATCGGCATGCTGATCCTCGGCGTCTTCTTCCTGGCGTGGCTCAAGCTCCGCCCGACCCCGCCCCCGCTCCCTGCGGAGGGCGTGACCGAGGAGGACCCGGCCCACTAGCCGAGCGGGCACCTGGCGGGGCCGGAGCTGTGCGTCACAGCTCCGGCCCCGTCGTCGTGTGGGGCAGCGGGCCCGCTCTGTCCAGGAGGCCGGTGCGGGCGGCCAGGGCGGCGGCCTCCAGGCGGGAGCCGACGCCGAGCTTCATGAGGACGCGCTGCACATGGGTGCGGGCGGTGCTGGGGGCTATGCCCATGCCCGCCGCGATACGGCGCGTGTCCTCGCCGTCCGCCACCCGGACCAGCACCTCGACCTCGCGCGGGGTGAGCAGCCGCAGCAGCCGCTGGCCCTCGTCGTCGGGCTGGGCGGCGGGGTTGAGCAGCTCCGCGAAGGCGCCCTGGAGGAGCTGCGGGGCCACGGCCGCCTCGCCCGCCCGTGCCTTCATGATGGCCCGCTCGACCCCCTCGATGCGCTCGTCGTGACGGACGTACCCCGAGGCACCGGCCGCGAAGGCCGCCGCGATACCGCGCGGGGACGGCACGGGCCCGAGGACCACCACGGCCACCTGCGGACGCTCCCGCTTGATCCGGACCACCGGGTCGAAGACGCCCGGCTCGGCGGGTGCCGCCGTACCGAGCAGGCACACCTCCGGTGCCCGTGTGATCACCAGCTCGGCCGCGCCCGCCGCCGGTGCCGCCGCCGCGAGCACCCGGTGCCCGCGCAGCTTGAGCGCGGAGGCCAGCGCCTCCGCGAGCAGGCGGTGGTCGTCGACGACCATCAGCCGCACTCCCATACTGCAAACCCCCCAGTCCCCCGGTGGATGCCCCACTATGGACGCCCACCGGTCCCCGGGGACAGAGGGCCCCCCGGCGCCTCGTCCCCCATGTCCCGGAAGTTACACGCTTGTTCGACGTCGCGCCGCCACTATGCGGAGAAGTGCCCCGGACCGATGAAATCCGGGGCACTCGGGGCGGAGCGAGGCGCGGTCAGCCGTCCGTGCCGAAGGCGAGCACCAGGTACTCCTTGCCGTAGGACACCTTGTGCGCGTAGACCGCCGACATGAACAGACGGCCGTTCGCGAACCGGAGTTCCGCGTAGTCCGGGGGCATGGTGGCCTCCGCCTGGTGCACCTCCTGGGTGGCCGGGTTCTCCAGCAGCTTGACCGCCTTGAAGGAGGCGCCGTCGATACCGAGGACCTGGCCGCCCTTGTCGTAGGGCGGGTGGTTGTAGGCGAGCAGGCTGGTGCCGTCCATGCGCAGCGGGTAGAGGGTGTAGCCGTCGCCCGCCGGGGCGCGCTGGCCGGTCTGCTTGCCGGTGGTCAGGTCGAAGGCGACGATCTCGTTGGTCTTGCTGTACTTGTCGCTCGTGCCGTCGTGCTCCTCGGTGGCCAGGTACAGCCTGCCGTTGCCCGCGACGACGCCCCGGCAGTCCTCGACCTTGGTGATGCTGTCGCACTTGCCGCCGTAGGTGTCGCCGGGGGCGGAGATGCGGGTGAGCAGCTTGCCGGTCCTGCCGTCGATGGAGAAGTAGTCCGAGATGCCGCTGCCGTCGCCCGCGCTGTGGCCCACGTCGGCCGCGACGACCAGGGGGACGGTGGAGACCACGGAGGCGTACTCGATGCCGGGGGCCATCTTGTACTCGGAGAGCACCTTGCCCGACTTCGGGTCGATGGTCTGGATGTGCAGCTGCGGGTTGTCGTAGCCGCCGCACTTGCGGACCGCGACGAGCCTGGGGCCGCCGCCGTAACCGACGTCGTAGCAGCCGTCGGAACGCTTGGGCTGCCACAGCGCCTTGCCGGAGTCGATGTCGAACGCGGCGCCGCCGTCGTTGCTGCCCGCGGCGACGGTACGGCCCGAGACGGTGACGTTGTCGAAGGTGACGGGGAAGTCGCCCTCCCCCACCGTCTTCGTCCACAGCAGCGTGCCCTTGGTGAGGTCCACGGCCGCGAGGCGGCTGCAGCCCGCCCTGGTGTCGTTCATCTCCGGCTGGAAGACGATCGCCGTCCGGCCGTCGTCGGTGAGCTGCCTGCTCGCCGCGCAGACCGGGCCGGGGAGCTTGAGCGTCCACTGCCGGGTGCCGTCGGCGGGGTCGTACCCGGTGATCTCCGCGACGCCCGACTTGGCGTACACGTCGTCCGTCAGCCAGGAGCCCGCCGTCCGGACGGTGTTCGCGGTCTGCGGCAGCGGTACCTGGAACAGCATCTTCGAGCCGGGGTCGGCGGGGGCCTTCTCCTTGCCCCCGGTCGCCCCGCCGGACCCGTTCTTCCCGCCGGTCCCGCCGGAGGAGTGCGCGGTGTCCTGCTTCCCGCCGCCACCGCCCGAGTTGGCGTACCAGAACCCGACCCCGGCGATCAGCGCGATCGCGAGCACGGCGGCCACGACGATGTACACCACGGTCCGCTGCCCGGCCGCCTTCGGCGCGGGGTAGGGGGCGGTGGGGTACTGCGTGTACGGCTGCTGCGGCTGCCCCGGGTAGGCGTAACCGGTGGGCGGGGGCGGGCCCTGGGGGTAGCCGTAGTGGGGCTGGGGCGGTGCGGTGGGGTGCGGTTGCGGGGTGGGGTGGGGGTACGGCTGCGGGTACGCGTAGCCGGGGGTGGGGTTGCCGTGCGGGGCGGCGCCGAATCCGCCGGGCTGCTGTCCGGGGGGCGTGCCGAATCCACCGGGCGGCGGGGGCTGGGGTGCGCCGTATCCGCCCGGCTGCGGGGGCTGGGGTGCGCCGAATCCCGGCTGGGCGGCGGCAGCGGGCGGCTGCGGAACGCCGTATCCGCCGGGCTGCGGGGACTGGGGCGTGCCGTAGCCGCCGGGCTGCGGGGCGGATGCGGGCGGCTGGGCCTGCGGCGCGGACCCGAAGCCGGGCGGCTGGGCGGCGGCGGGCGGCTGTCCCTGGGGCGCGCCGAACCCCGGCTGCGGAGCGGCGGCGGGCGGCTGTTGCGCGGGCGCGGGCGCGGCGGGCGCGGCGGGCGCGGGTGCGGCGGGCGGCTGGGCCTGGGGCGGGCCGAATCCGCCGGCCTGCGGGACGGGGGCGAGCTGCGTGGTCGGGGGGTCCTGGGCGACGGGCGCGCTGGAACCGGCCGTCCCCGCAACGGAGTTGACCGGCCCGGCGGCCGGGGCCGCGTCCTGGGGCGCTCCGGCCGCGTCCACCGGCGGAACGGGCTTCAGCAGCGTGGTCGGCGGGTCCTGGGCCTCGGGCTCCTTGTTCAGGGAGGCCCTGGAACCTCCGGGCGTGGCACCGGAGTTGTCCGCCCGCGCGGCCGGAGGCTCGCTCCGGGGCGCTTCGGTGGCGTCCACCGGCGGGACGGGCGCGAGCTGTGTCGTCGGCGGGTCCTGAGGGGCGACGCGGTCGGCCGGGGGCGCCTTCGGGGCGTCCTCGGGCGCGGACTCCGCGCCGGAGTCGCCCGGCTGCGGGTCGTTGGGCGGTGACTGGTTCATGGGGTGGGTACCTCGGGGTGGGGACGCGGGGCCAGGGTCACTTGCCGAACGCCATCATCAGCTTTTCCTTGTCGTCGTCGTTGCCGGTCAGCCGGTTCGAGGAGAGGTAGAACCGGCCGTCGGCCCAGGCGATCGCGCTGCTGAAGAAGGTGTCCTCGATCTCCGCGGTCGAGGAGGGGTTCTGCAGCAGCGTGCCCGGCCGGTGCACCGACCCGGAAACCGGGATCGCGACGACCCGGCCCCCCGTGTCGTACGACGCGTGCACATAGGCGACGAGCTTGCCGCCCTCCGCCTTGACGGGCGTCATCGACTCGTCCGTGGGCGACTTGACGCGCCACTTCTCCTTGCCGGTGGCGAGGCTGACGGCGACGATCTCGTTGGGCCCGGTCGTCGCGCTGGTGGGCAGATAGAGCGTGTCGTCGGCGACGACGGCCCCCTGGCAGCCCTGGAGCGCGCGGTTGAGCACCGCCCACCCGCAGCTGGTCAGGAACTTCTCGTCCACCTTCACCTCGGAGCGGAACTTCCCCGTGTCGGTGAGGGTGGAGATGTTCCACGCCTTCTTCTCGTCGTTGACGAGGTAGATCACCAGCGGGTTCACCGAGTACGCGTGCTGGACCCGCCAGCCCTTCTTGATCTTCTGCGTCCACTTCACCTTGCCGGTGGCCGCGTCGAGCCCGCGTACCTCGTCGTGCTCGTTGGTGCCGCCCGTGCCGCAGGAGGCCACCTGGATCAGCCGTCCGCCGCCACCGGTGAAGCCGGCCGGGAAACAGTCCTCGCCGTACTTCTTGGACTCGTACAGCTTGTGCCCGTCGCGGATGTCGAACGCGATGCCCGACTGCGAGCGCCCCACGAGCAGGGTGTTGCCGCTGGTGATGAGCTGCACGTTCATGGCGCTGTCGAACAGCCCGCCCTCGGGGATCTCCCCGTGCCAGCCCTTCTTGCCGGTGTCGAGGTCGATCTGCTGGAGCTGGTCGCACTTGGCGCGGTCGCTGACGCCGTTCATGTACCCCACGACGATCTTGCCGCCGACGGGGTCCGGGGTGACCGCGCAGACCTTCTGCGGGAAGGAGATCGGGGCCCAGGCGGGGGTGCCGTCGGCCACGCGGTAGGCGAAGACCTGCTTGTACGCCGCCTTCACCGCCGTACGGCCGGTGATCCACATCCCCGGGGCGTCGGCGCCCGAACCGGGGGCGTCGGGGGCGGTCTTGTACCAGAGGACCTTCGCCTCGCCGGGCTTGCGGCCCGCGTTGAGGTCGTCGGTGTCGGAGCGTCCGTCGCCGCTGCCGTCACCGGGGTCGACGGGGGCGGTGACGGTCGGCTTGGAGTCGTCGCTCTTGTGCGCGACGGGCTTCTTGCCGCCGGAGTCCCCGGAGGTCACGGCGTAGACCGTGCCGCCGACGAGGAGCAGGGCGGCGGCGACAGCGCCCGCGACGATGGCCGTCTTCCTGCGGTTGCCGCCGGGGCCGGGCGGGGTTCCGGGAGCGCCGGGGTACGGCGCCTGCGGGTACCCGTAGGGGCCGGGCTGCTGGGCGTAGGGGCCACCGGGGGGCGGGCCGTAGGGGGCGCCGCCGCCGGGCTGGGGCGGGTACCCGTAGGGGCCCGGCTGCTGGGTGTACGGGCCGGGCTGGGCGTAGGGGCCGGGCTGCTGCGGGAAGCCGTAACCGGGCTGCTGCGGCGGGGTGTTCGGCGGCTGGGCCGGGGGCTGGGGCGGGGGCTGGGGCGGGTTCTGCGGGGCACCGAAGCCGGGGTGCGGGGGTTGCGCCTGCGGCGGCTGCCCCTGAGGGTGCTGCCCCTGCGGCGGCTGATCCTGCGGTGCTCCGAATCCGCCCTGCGGCGACTGACCGGGTGGCTGGGTCATCAGCGCTGCTCCCCCTCGTCCACTGATTTTTAGCCAGGTGATCCGAGGTTGACGGCCGACCGCAGGCCGGCGCGGCGTTCCCCCGAACGCCTCTTTTCTATCACCCGCCGCCGACGGCGCAGGAGCGCGCGAGAGCCGGTCCTCCCAAGCGTTCCCAAGGGAGGACCGGCCCGTAATGCCTCCGTTACGCGTCCTCGGCCAACTCCAGCCAGCGCATCTCCAGTTCCTCGCGCTCGTCGGCGAGTCCCCGGAGCTGGGCGTCGAGTTCGGCCACCTTGCCGAAGTCCGTGGCGTTCTCCGCGATGGCCGCGTGGAGCTTGGTCTCCTTCTCGGAGATCTTGTCCAACTGGCGCTCGATCTTCTGGAGTTCCTTCTTCGCGGCGCGCTGGTCGGCGGCGCTGCGCTCGGGAATGGCGGCGGTCTTCGGGGCGGGGGCGGAAGAGGCCACCGCCTCCTCCATCCGCTGCCGCCGCTCCAGGTACTCGTCGATGCCGCGCGGCAGCATCCGCAGCGTGCCGTCGCCGAGGAGGGCGAACACCTTGTCGGTGGTGCGCTCGACGAAGAAGCGGTCGTGGGAGATGACGATCATCGAGCCGGGCCAGCCGTCGAGGACGTCCTCCAGCTGGTTCAGGGTCTCGATGTCGAGGTCGTTGGTGGGCTCGTCCAGGAAGAGGACGTTGGGCTCGTCCATGAGGAGGCGCAGCAGCTGCAGGCGGCGGCGCTCACCACCGGAGAGGTCGCCGACCGGCGTCCACTGCTTCTCCTTGCTGAAGCCGAAGGTCTCGCACAGCTGGCCCGCCGTCATCTCGCGGCCCTTGCCGAGGTCGACACGCTCGCGCACCTGCTGCACGGCCTCCAACACCCGCGTGTTGGGGTCGAGTTCGGCGACCTCCTGGGAGAGGTAGGCCAGCTTGACCGTCCTGCCGACGGCGATGCGTCCGGCGGCGGGCTGCGCCTCGCCCTCGGTGCGGGCGGACTCGGCCATGGCGCGCAGCAGGGAGGTCTTGCCCGCGCCGTTGACGCCGACCAGGCCGATGCGGTCGCCGGGGCCGAGCTGCCAGGTGACGTGCTGGAGCAGCAGCTTGGGACCGGCCTCGATGGAGACGTTCTCCAGGTCGAAGACGGTCTTGCCGAGCCGGGAGGAGGCGAACTTCATCAATTCGCTGGAGTCGCGCGGCGGCGGCACGTCCTTGATCAGCTCGTTGGCGGCCTCGACGCGGAAGCGCGGCTTGGAGGTACGGGCCGGGGCACCGCGCCGCAGCCAGGCCAGCTCCTTCCTGACCAGGTTCTGCCGCTTGGCCTCCTCGGTGGCGGCGATGCGCTCGCGCTCCGCGCGGGCGAAGACGTAGTCGGAGTAGCCGCCCTCGTACTCGTACACGTCACCGCGCTGCACGTCCCACATGCGGGTGCAGACCTGGTCCAGGAACCACCGGTCGTGGGTCACGCACACCAGCGCCGAGCGGCGCTCGCGCAGATGCCGGGCGAGCCAGGAGATGCCCTCGACGTCGAGGTGGTTGGTGGGCTCGTCCAGGACGATGAGCTCCTGCTCCTCGATGAGCAGCTTCGCCAGCGCGATACGGCGCCGCTCACCACCGGAGAGCGGCCCGATGACCGTGTCGAGCCCCTTGGGGAACCCGGGCAGGTCGAGCCCGCCGAACAGCCCGGTCAGCACGTCCCTGACCTTGGCGTTGCCCGCCCACTCGTGATCGGCCATGTCCCCGATGACCTCGTGCCGGACGGTCGCCGCCGGATCGAGCGAGTCGTGCTGCGTCAGCACGCCGAGCCGCAGCCCCCCGGAATGCGTCACCCGCCCGCTGTCGGCCTCCTCCAGCCGCGCGAGCATCCGGATCAGCGTCGTCTTCCCGTCCCCGTTCCGCCCGACGACCCCGATCCGGTCCCCCTCCGACACACCGAGCGAGACACCGTCCAGCAGGGCACGCGTGCCGTAGACCTTGCTGACGTTCTCGACATTGACCAGGTTGACGGCCATTTCACTCCTGTGCGCGCGGGGCGGATCAGCCTTCAAGCGTAGGGCCTGCAGGGAGGGGGACGGGGCGCGAGGGGTCGGTCACCCTTTGTGATGACGTGATCGGGATTCGGCGGCTACGGTGGAAGGGCAGCTGCAGGATCTTGCCCTATGGGAGGAACCATGACTGCCGAGCCGATCTCCGACGCCGCAGAGGCCGTCGCCGAACCGACGCCGCGATGGCCGGTGCCGCCGCAGGACGGCTACACCGTGGACGACCTGTTCACGCTGCCCAATCTCCCGCCGCACACCGAGCTGATCGACGGGAGCCTGGTTTTCGTGAGTCCGCAGCGTCGTTTTCATTACCTTGCGATCAACCTGCTGTTCGACGGACTACGCGCGGTTCTCCCCCAGGAGGTCAGCGTCGAACGGGAGATGGCCGTCGTCCTCGACGACCGCAACGTCCCTGAACCCGATGTGTGTGTGGTCCGCGCCGATGCAGTGACCGGGCTGGACCAGACCCGGTTTCAGGCTCAGGACGTCCTGCTCGCCGTAGAGGTCGTCTCCCCCGAGTCCGGGTCCCGCGATCGTACGACCAAACCGCACAAGTACGCCGCCGCCGGTATCCCGACCTTCTGGCGTGTCGAGCAGGACGGCCCCACGGGCGCCCCCCTCGTCCACGTGTACGAGATCGACCCGCTCACCAAGTCCTACGTGCACATGGGCCTGCATCGGGACAACCTCAAGGTCGACAAGCCCTACCCGATCGGCATCGACCTGTCCGCCATCGGCCGGCGCTGAGTCTCAGACCACCAACGCCCCCGGCGCAGGACCGGACGCCACCCGTACCGTCCTGCACGTGCCGGAGGTCAGCAGCGCCTCCGCGACCTTCGCCGCCGACTCCGCGTCCCGCGTCAGGAAGGCCGTCGTCGGGCCCGAGCCGGAGACCAGCGTGGCCAGGGCGCCGGCCGCGTGGCCCGCTGCCAGGGTGGCGGCGAGTTCCGGGTAGAGGGAGAGCGCCGCCGGTTGGAGGTCGTTCGAGAGGGTGGCCGCCAGGGCGTCGGGGTCGCCCTTGGCGAGGGCGTCCAGGAGGTCCGGGGAGGCGACGGGTTCGGGGATGTCGCGGCCCTCGGCCAGGCGGTCGAACTCGCGGAAGACCGCCGGGGTGGACAGGCCGCGCTCCGCCATCGCGAAGACCCAGTGGAAGCCGCCGCCGATGTCGAGCGGGGTGAGGCGTTCGCCGCGGCCGAGGCCCAGGGCGGCGCCGCCGACCAGGCTGAAGGGCACGTCGCTGCCCAGCTCGGCGCAGATGTCCAGGAGTTCCGGCAGGGACGCCCCCGTGCGCCACAGCGCGTCGCAGGCGACCAGCGCACCCGCGCCGTCCGCGCTGCCGCCCGCCATGCCGCCCGCGACCGGGATGTCCTTGGCGATGTGGATGTGGACGGCCGGTTCGATGCCCCGGCGCTCGGCGAGGGCGACGGCCGCGCGGGCGGCCAGGTTGGTGCGGTCCAGCGGGACCGACGCGGCGTCCGGGCCCTCGCAGGTGATCCGGAGCTCGTCGGCGGGGGTCACGGTGACCTCGTCGTAGAGGCCGACCGCGAGGAAGACGTTGGCGAGGTCGTGGAAGCCGTCGGGCCGGGCGGCGCCGACCGCGAGCTGGACGTTCACCTTGGCCGGTACCCGTACCGTGACGCTCACGCGCCGGCCCCCTTGTGCTCCGCGATCCGGGCGAACTCCTCGACCGTCAGCGCCTCGCCGCGCGCCTGCGGGGAGACCCCGGCCGCGACGAGGGCGGCCTCGGCGGCGACGGCCGAACCGGCCCAGCCGGCCAGCGCGGCGCGCAGGGTCTTGCGGCGCTGCGCGAAGGCCGCGTCCACGACCGCGAAGACCTGCTCCCTGGTGGCGGTGGTCTTCACCGGCTCGGTGCGGCGGACCAGCGAGACGAGCCCGCTGTCCACGTTCGGCGCGGGCCAGAAGACGTTGCGCCCAATGGCACCGGCCCGCTTGACCTCGGCGTACCAGTTGGCCTTCACCGAGGGCACGCCGTACACCTTGGAGCCGGGCGCGGCGGCGAGCCGGTCGGCGACCTCGGACTGGACCATCACCAGGGTGCGCTCGATGCTCGGGAAGGTGGCGAGCATGTGCAGCAGCACGGGGACGGCGACGTTGTAGGGCAGGTTGGCGACGAGCGCGGTGGGCGGCGGGCCCGGCAACTCGTCGACGAGCATCGCGTCGGAGTGGACCAGCGCGAACCGGTCGGCGCGCCCGGGCATCCGGGCGGCGATGGTCGCGGGCAGCGCGGCGGCCAGCACGTCATCGATCTCGACGGCGGTGACCCGGTCGGCGGCCTCCAGCAGGGCGAGGGTGAGGGAGCCGAGACCCGGCCCCACCTCGACCACCACGTCGTCGGGGCGTACCCCGGCGGTGCGGACGATACGGCGGACCGTGTTGGCGTCGATCACGAAGTTCTGGCCGCGCTGCTTGGTGGGCCGCACGCCGAGCACTGCCGCCAGTTCGCGGATGTCGGCGGGTCCGAGCAGGGCGTCGGGGGTGGGGCTACTCACGGAACAAGGGTACGGGGCGACGGGGCGCCTCCCGCCCGGCGGACGGCAGGACGGCGCGGCAGGGCCCCGCGAAAGTACCCGCTCACCCCCGCAGCCGCCCCCCGCAGTGCGGCCAGGGACTGGCCCCGCTGCGCTGGTAGAGCCTCTTCGCACGGTACGTCTGCTCCTCGGCCGGGGCGTCCTGGGGGCGGCCGTGGCCGCCGAGGCTGTGCCAGGTGGGGGCGTCGAACTGGTAGAGGCCGCCGTAGGTGCCCGAGGGGTCGACGGCGTCGGGGCGGCCGCCGGACTCGCAGACGGCGAGGGCGTGCCAGTTCAGGTGGTCCGCGCCGCCCACGGAGGCGGGGCGCTGCCGGGTGCCGTACCGGACCTTCCCGCGGCGCGGCTCGCGCACCACCTCGGAGCCCTCCAGGCGGGGCCGCTGCCGTACGCCGTTGACGGTGCGCACCAGATAGGTGATCCGGCGCAGACCGGGGCTGCCCTGCCGGTCGACGATCTCGGTGCCCTGGAAGAGGCTCGGGTCCTCGGTGCGTTCCACGGTGTACGCGATGGGTTCCTCGCGGACCTCGCGGGTGCCGGTCACGCGGAGCACGGTGACCGTCTGCCCGTCGCGGGGGAAGCTCGCGGCGGGTACGGAGGTGGTGTCCTCGCCGTGCAGGGCGACCCCGGCCTCCTCCAGCGCCTGCCCGACGGTGGCGGCGTTGGTGCGGACGGTGCGGCTGCGGCCGTCCGCGACGATGGTGAGGGTGCGCTCGGTGCGTACGTCGAAGCGGAGCCCGGCCCGTCCGATGGGCTGGGAGCGGGAGACGGAGAGGTACGCGCCCTCCGCGCGCACCCCGAACTGCCGGAGCGCCTCCTCCACGGTGCCGGCGGTCGTCCACACCGTGCGCCGCTCGCCGTCGATGGTGAGCCTCAGGGGGCGGGCGTGGCGGACGGTGATCTCGTCGCCGTCGGTCAGCGGGGTGCCGGGGGCGGGGGCGACGACGTCGTGCCGGCCGAGTCGGACGCCCTCCTCCTCCAGCAGCTCGGTCACGTCGTCGGCGAAGGTGTGCAGGGTGCGGTGGCCGCCGTCCACGGTCAGCTCGACGGACCGGTCCTCGGCGACGAACGCGCTGGTCCCGCCCGCGAGGAAGGCGACGACGAGGGCCTGCGGTACGAGTCTGCGTACGGCGGACTCGGGGCGCTCGCCGGACCGGGAACGGCCCCGGGCCCGGCGCCGCGCGGCCCGTCCGCCCGACGCGCCCTCCGGTACGTCGTACACGTCCGGCGCCGGTCTCGGCACCGGCAGCGCGGGCTCGGTGGCGAGGTACGCCTCGGCCTCGTAGGCGGGCCGGTAGGTGTCCCGGCCGCCGGGCAGGTCGTACGGCAGGGTCCGCGCGCTGTGCAGGCCGCCGGGGTCGGGCACGGTGCGCGCGATGGGGCCGTGGGTGCCATGCGGACCCACGGGGCCGTACGTCTCGTACGGCGACTTGGTCACGTCGTACTGCGACTTGGTCACGCCGACACACGCTCCAGGAGGCCAGGGGGGTCCGGATCGGGCCCCCAGAACCTAGCGGAGCGGGCGTCACTCTCCAAAGCGACGCGACTACGGTCCGTCGCGTCTCGAACGGGCGCTCAGTACCCGAAGGCGCGCGCCGTGTTCGCGGCGAGCGCGGTGGCGAGGGTGTCCTCGTCGGTGCCGCGTACGGCGGCCATGGCGCGCACGGTGACCGGGATCAGGTACGGCGCGTTGGGGCGGCCGCGGTACGGCGCCGGGGTCAGGAAGGGCGCGTCGGTCTCGACCAGGACCAGTTCCCGTGGGGCCACGGCGAGGGCGTCCCGGAGGTTCTGGGCGTTCTTGAAGGTGACGTTGCCCGCGAAGGACATGTAGTAGCCCTCGCGGGCGCAGATCTCCGCCATGTCCGCGTCGCCGGAGTAGCAGTGGAAGACGGTGCGCTCGGGGGCGCCCTCCTCCTTGAGGACGCGCAGGACGTCGGCGTGGGCGTCACGGTCGTGGATGACGAGGGCCTTGCCGTGCCGCTTGGCGATCTCGATGTGGGCGCGGAAGGAGCGCTCCTGGGCCTCCTTGCCCTCCGGACCGGTGCGGAAGTAGTCGAGGCCGGTCTCGCCCACGCCCTTGACCTGCGGGAGCGCGGCGAGGCGGTCGATCTCGGCGAGGGCGTCGTCCAGCGCGGCGTCGCCGCCCGCGATGCGCGCGCCCTGCCTCGACCAACCGTCGGGGTCGCCGTGGACGATGCGCGGGGCCTCGTTCGGGTGAAGGGCGACGGCCGCGTGGACGTTGTCGTACACGGCGGCCGTCTCGGCGGCCCAGCGGGAGCCCGCGAGGTCGCAGCCGACCTGGACGACGGTCGTCACCCCCACGGACGCGGCCTTCGCCAGCCCCTCCTCGACGGTTCCGGACTGCATGTCGAGGTGGGTGTGCGAGTCGGCCACGGGCACCGCCAGGGGTGCCGGGAGCGGCGGGGCCGCGTGCTTGTCGTCCTGGGCGGGACCGGCGTTCGAAGGCATGTGCCGATCCTACGGAAAACCCGCGCTCAGCTCGCCCGGCGCTGGAAGGGATGCAGCAGGTCGGAGAGGTGCCAGTGGTGCGGCTCGGCCTGCGGGGGCGGCGCGGCGACGGGTCGTACGGCGTGTTGCGGCCGGGGCGGTCCGGCCGCGACCCGTACCGACGACACCTGCCCGGCGCGCATGATCCGCACCACGCGTCCGTCGCAGTTCTGGCAGGCCGGGCGGCTCAGCGGGGACGGCACGACACGGCCGTCCGCCACGTAACGGACGCACTCGTGGCCCTCGGTGTCGGTGTGGTGGGCTATCTCGTACGACTGCTCCCAGCCGTGCCCGCAGCTCATGCAGGCGAAGGAATACGACTCGTGAACAACGGCGGTGGTCGTCGCCCGGAGGCCGACCGGTCCTGCGATCTCGCTCATGCCCGCTCCTCTTGTCCGCCGGACAAGCGCCCCCGGGTTTCGGGGGCGAGGGACGAGGTGGTCCCTGCGACCAGTGGACGCCGGACCGTGGGCGAGCGCATCCGTCCTGCCGAGTGTTGGACCCGTTTTGGCCCGCGCTTGCCGAAACGCCCCCGCGACAGGGGTCAGCCCTTTGCCTGGGCCCCGCCCCTTTTGCCCGCCCATGGGGCGCACCTCCGGCACACCGGAGAGGGACGGGTGCGCCTCAGCCCTCCGACTTCTTCGACGCCACCACCGCGTCGAACACCACGCGCTTCGGCAGGCCCGCCTCGGCGGCCACGGCCGCGATCGCCTCCTTGCGGCGTTCCCCGGCCTCCTCGCGGACGCGGACGCGGCGGACGAGTTCGGTGGCGTCGAGTTCCTCGGGGCCGGGTTCGGGGGCGCCCTCGACGACCACGGTGATCTCGCCGCGGACGCCGTCGGCGGCCCAGGCGGCGAGGTCGGCCAGGCCCCCGCGCTTGACCTCCTCGTAGGTCTTGGTCAGCTCGCGGCACACGGCGGCGCGGCGGTCGGGGCCGAAGACCTCGGACATCGCGGCGAGGGTGTCGTCGAGGCGGTGGGGGGCCTCGAAGTAGACGAGGGTGCGGCGCTCGCTCTCGACCTCGCGGAGTCGGGAGAGCCGTTCGCCCGCCTTGCGGGGCAGGAAGCCCTCGAAGCAGAAGCGGTCGACGGGCAGGCCGGAGAGGGCGAGCGCGGTGAGGACGGCGGACGGGCCGGGCACCGCGGTGACCTTGACGTCCTTCTCGACGGCCGCCGCGACCAGCCGGTAGCCGGGGTCGGAGACCGAGGGCATCCCGGCGTCCGTGACGAGCAGCACCCGGGCCCCGCCGAGCAGCTCCTCGACCAGCTCGGGGGTGCGCGCGGACTCGTTGCCCTCGAAGTACGACACGACGCGCCCGCGCGGTGTCACCCCCAGGGCCTGGGTGAGGCGGCGCATCCGGCGCGTGTCCTCGGCGGCGATCACGTCGGCGCCCGCCAGCTCCTCGGCCAGCCGGGGCGGGGCGTCCGCGACGTCGCCGATGGGGGTACCTGCGAGGACAAGGGTTCCAGTCACGCCCCCATCCTCCCAGGGCCCCGGGGGCGGACGGAAAACGATCGCGTCCCAATCGGTACCGCACATGCACGGGACTCCCACAGCGCGTTTCCCTACCATGGCGCGGTGACCAGTACCGCGTCCTCCACGGACCTCCGGCAGGGCCAGGCGCCGCCCGACGACGAGCGGCCCTCCTGGCAGCAGCGGCTGCGCCGATTCGGCTACGCACCCGCGGGAGGCACGCCGGGAGGAGACGACGTACGGGACCGGCTGGTGCCGCCGTACGCCGAGCCCTCGCCGCGCCTGTGGCAGGTGCTGGGCGCGCCCCCGCTGCTCGCGGACCGGATCACCCGCTGGTCGGCGTGGGGCGGCCCGCTGCTCGTGACGCTCCTCGCGGGCGTGCTGCGCTTCTGGAACCTGGGCCGGCCGCGGGCGGTGATATTCGACGAGACGTACTACGCGAAGGACGCGTGGGCCCTCGTCCACCGGGGCTTCGAGGTCAACTGGGACAAGAACGCCAACGACGCGGTCCTCCAGACGCACGGCCATCTCGGCATCCCGCTGGACGCGGCGTACGTCGTGCATCCGCCGGTCGGCAAGTACGTGATCGGTCTCGGCGAGCTGCTCTTCGGGTTCGACCCGTTCGGCTGGCGTTTCATGACCGCGGTGCTCGGCACCCTGAGCGTGCTGATGCTGTGCCGGATCGGGCGGCGGATCTTCCGCTCGACGTTCCTGGGCTGTCTGGCGGGCCTGCTGATGGCGCTGGACGGCCTGCACTTCGTGATGAGCCGGACCTCGCTGCTCGACGGCGTGCTGATGTTCTTCGTGCTGGCGGCGTTCGGCTGTCTGATCCTCGACCGGGACCGCTCACGGGCGAAACTCGCGGCCGCGCTCCCGGTGGGCCCGGACGGCCTCGCCCGCCCGGACGCCGAGGTCGCGGACCGCTTCCGCTTCGGCTGGCGCCCCTGGCGCTGGGGGGCGGGTCTGATGCTGGGCCTGGCCTTCGGCACCAAGTGGAACGGCCTGTACATCCTGGCCGCGTTCTGCGTGCTGGCGCTGCTGTGGGACGTGGGCGCGCGCAAGGTCGCGGGCGCCCGGCACCCGTACGAGGCGGTGCTGCGGTACGACACCGGTATCACGTTCCTCGCGACGGTCCCGGTGGCGATCGCCGTCTACCTGGCGTCCTGGATCGGCTGGATCCTCTCCCCCACGGACGGCACCGGCGGCTACTTCCGCGACTGGGCCGCGACCTCGGGCAAGGGCGGCTCCTGGACCTTCCTGCCGGACTGGCTGCGCAGCCTGTGGCACTACGAGCACGAGGTCTACGAGTTCCACGTCCACCTGTCGTCCCCGCACACCTACCAGTCCAACCCGTGGAGCTGGATCGTGCTGGGCCGCCCGGTGTCGTACTTCTACGAGTCCCCCGCCCCCGGCGTCGACGGCTGCCCGGCGGACACGGCCGGCAAGTGCGCCCGCGAGGTGCTGGCCATCGGCACCCCGGCACTCTGGTGGGCGGGCTGCGCGGCGATCCTCTACGTCCTGTGGCGGTGGATCTTCCGCCGCGACTGGCGCGCCGGTGCCATCGCCTGCGGCATCGCGGCCGGGTATCTGCCCTGGTTCATGTACCAGGAGCGGACGATCTTCCTCTTCTACGCGGTCGTCTTCGTGCCGTTCCTGTGTCTCGCGGTGGCGATGATGATCGGCGCGATCATCGGCCCGGCGAACTCCACCGACACCCGCCGCGTGGTGGGCGCGACGGGCGCGGGCGTCCTGGTGCTGCTGATCGCCTGGAACTTCATCTACTTCTGGCCGCTGTTCACGGGGACCGCGATCCCGCTGGACGAGTGGCGGTCGCGGATGTGGCTGGACACCTGGGTGTAGCCCGGCCGTCCTCGGTCACGGCCTCTCGTTCACGGCCTCTCGTTCACGGCCCGGCGGACCCCCGCCGGGCCGTGACCGTTTCCTGGGCCGGGTATTCCACGAGCAGCGTCTCGGCGGCCTTCTCGCTGATCAGGTACACGGCGACGGCGATGAACAGGCCCGGGATGTCGGGGAAGACGGAGGCGTCGACGACCCGCAGTCCCCGAACGCCGCGCACCCGGAAGTCGCCGTCGAGCACCGCGAAGGGGTCGCCGTCGGCACCGATCTTCGCGGTGCCGCAGGCGTGGTGGCCCCAGGACTGGGTGCGGATCCACTTCTCCAGCTGATCGGTGGTGCGGACCTCCGGCCCCGGGACCAGCTCGCGGGCGACACCGACGTCGGCCGCGTGGGCGATCACGTCGCGGGCGATCTCGATCCCGTCGACCATGCCGCGCAGGTCCTCCTGCCAGCCGGGGGTGCCCTCGGAGAAGTAGTGGAACCGGATGTCCGGCGGCTCGGCGGGGTCGGCGGAGCGCAGGCTCACCACTCCGCCCCGGTTCTTGGTGTGGCCCTTGAGCACGACCACGGCCAGCCGGTCGCGCGCGTGCGAACCGTCCTCCGCGTATCCGGGGTAGTAGCCGTGGAAGTCGACGGGCAGCACCAGCAGCATGAGGTCGGACTCGCCGTCGGCGACGCTGGACTCGGCGATGATCGTCGCCAGCAGCCCGTTGGTCGAGTAGGGCCCGCCGTGGTCGTCGTCCCACTCGCCGATCAGGGCGTCGCGGGGCTCGCCGGCGGTGGGGACGTTCAGCGAAACGCCGTCGAACAGGGCGTAGTCGTGATCGAGTTCGGCGACCACGGATGCCTCGTAGCGGTCGTGGAGGTTGCGTCCCACGCCGGGGGCGTCGACGCGCACCGGGATGCCGAGGCGTTCCAGTTGCTCGCCGGGGCCGATGCCGGACAGCATGAGCAGCTGCGGGGTGTTGTAGGTGCCGCCCGCGAGGACGACCTCCTTGGTGGCGTACGCGATCCCCTCGGTGCTCTCGTCCTCGGTCAGGTCGACGGGGTCGGGGTCGAGACGGCAGGTCTCGTGCGACGAGGCGCCGTACGCCCGGTGCTGCTCCCGGTAGGCGACGCCCACGGCCCGGTCGCCGTCGAAGAGCACCCGGGTCACCAGCGCGTTCGTTCTGATCGTCAGCCGGTCCCCGACCCGCCGTCGCACGTCGAGCAGCCGTTCGCGGGAGCCGTTGCGGACGCCGTCGTCCACGGCGGTCGGGACGAACCCCATGCCCTGGAAGTCGAGCGGGGTGTCGGCGGCGTTCGGGTCGCGGGGCAGCGGGACGTCGTCGGGGATGTGGAAGCGGTCGCGGGCGGTCTGCTCCACGGCGCCGATGATGTCGAGGAACTTCGGCTCCCGTCCCGCCAGGCTCGGTGCGGCCCGGGTCGTGCCGAGCCAACCGTCCGTGCCGTGGCGGGCCTTGGCGTCCCGCTCGGCGGGCGTCTCACCGGGGAGCGGCTCGGCGTCCTGGCCCTGCCAGTGCTCCAGGCGCCGGAACCGCTCGCGCATGGCCTCGGTGGACCAGCCGGTGTCGCCGGTCAGTTCCACCAGCCGCTCCCACTCCTTGCCCTGCGGGAAGAGGGTGATGAGCGCGTTCACCGTCGTGCTGCCGCCGAGGGAACTGCCCCGCGGATAGAGAACGCCGTTCTCCGCGTCGACGAATTTCCGGTCCTCGCGCTGCTCCTCCGTGTCGTCCCAGTGCCGTACGAAAAAGCTCCACGCCATGTCCGGATCTTCACTGGCGAAAGCCTGCATGATCGGAATGGAATAGTACGGACACGCGTGGTCGTCACCTGCTTCGAGTACCAGAACGCGATGCCCTGCCAGGGCCAGCTCGGCGGCCAACGGACCGCCTCCGGCGCCCGAGCCGACCACGACGAAGTCGAATTCCTGGGAAGTTTCAAGCGGTTGCCGAGACATACGACTCCTCCTCCCGACCACTGTGCACCTGCGGGAAGAAGCTCGCCACCCACTGCCTCGCGTCGCCTCTGACAAGCCTGTTCGCGCGCGTTAGCCTGGGCGAGGAGTACCTCGAACCATCACCGACACAAAGGTTGTGACCATGATGGCAACGGCTTCCGGCGAGCTGAGCAAGGAACCGACTCCGGACCGGGCCGAGGACAACGCCTATTTCCCGTCCCCGTATTCACTGAGTCAATACACCTCGAAGAAGACCGACTTCGACGGTGTGAAGCACAAGGACGCCTATTCCGGTGACAAAAAGGTCCTGATGATCGCCTCGGCGGAACGCTACGTTCTGCTGCAGAACGGCAAGATGTTCTCCACGGGAAACCATCCCGTGGAGATGCTGCTGCCCGCGCACCATCTGATGGAGGCCGGTTTCGACATCGACGTGGCCACCGTGGGCGGTTACCCGGCGAAGCTGGAACTGTGGGCGCTGCCGGAAGAGGACGCGGCCGTCATGTCCACCTACGAGGCGCTCAAGCCGAAGCTCAAGAACCCGCTGGACCTCGCGGACGTCGTCGCGAACGATCTGGGTGAGGACTCGCCGTACATCGCGGTCTTCATCCCCGGCGGCCACGGGGCCGTGGTGGGGCTGCCGAGGAGCGAGGACGTGACGCGGACGCTGGACTGGGCCCTGGCGAACGACAAGCACGTCATCACCCTGTGCCATGGCCCCGCGGCCCTGTTGGCGGCCTCCCTGGGCAAGACGGAGTCGCCGTTCAAGGGCTACTCGGTGTGCGTCTTCCCGGACGCGCTCGACGAAGGACCCAACCTGGAGATCGGCTATCTGCCCGGACGGCTGAACTGGCTGGTCGCCGGACTGCTGCGGGAGCAGGGCCTGAACGTCATCAACGACAGGATGACCGGCCAGGTCCACCAGGACCGCAGACTCCTCACCGGCGACAGCCCGCTCGCCTCCAACGCCCTCGGCCTGCTCGCGGCGGACGCGCTGGTGGAGGCGACACGCGACGAGGGCTGAGAGAGCGGCGCGGGACGGAGCCCGGGAAGACCGGCGGTACCCGCCCATACGCCAGGTTTCGCCACCCCCACACGTCTCCCGCCTGCGGTTTCTCCATTCGCCATCCGAACGCGCCAGTCGAACACCCCGGCGCCCGCCACCGGCAAACCAGGACGAACCCCCCGTCGGCCCGGGCGCCGGACGCTTGAGCGAGGGGGGCCGGTTGGGGTTGTCTCTCTCCTCGGAGGCCCCAGGGGGAGAGCCTCCCGCACGGCCCCCGCGCCTTGAGGCCCGGCTCCGGAACGCACCCCGGAGCCGGGCCGGCGGCCGGGGGCCCCGGTGGGTCCGGCCGGTCCGACCTCGGCCGGACTCACCCCGCGCGTCCGGGCCGGACTCACCCCGCGTGACCCGGCGGGGACGCCCTTGCGTCACGACGAACACCCACGCGCCACGGCAGGCAGTCGCGCAACATCTCCATTCGGTCAACAATCGACAACTCCCGTCACCGGAAGCTCACAAGCGCATACAGTTCCCCCGCACCGATTTTTGAACGCGTTCAGCACATGGGGCGCAACGGTCGCAACCACGGGGACACGGGGCTGGGGAGGGACACGTCATGGGCAGGAAGGTCAAGATCGCCGTCGTCAGCGGGGTCTGCGCCGCGATGCTGGGCGGCGCAGGCTACGGGATGTACAACGTCGCCTCCGCGCTCGGCGGGGTGGGCGGCGCGGGCGGCAGCAGCGCCCCCGAGGTGAAGACCGGCCCGCCCGACCGGGACGAAGTGGCCGAGACCACCAAGGCGTTCTTCGCCGCCTGGACGCAGAACCAGCCCGCGCAGGCGGCCACGTACACCAACTTCCCCGAGGAAGCCCAGCAGTTGCTGACGGCGTACGGCGACGACGCACACATCACCGACGTCCGCATCACCCCCGGCAAGGCCGAGGGCACCACCGTGCCGTTCAAGGTGACGGCGAAGGTGTCGTACGGCGAGAAGTCCGAACCGATCGGGTACACCAGCAAGTTGACCGTGGTGCGCGGGGTGACCTCGCACCGGCCGCTGGTCGACTGGGACCCCTCGGTGGTCTACCCCCGGCTGGAGAAGGGGGACACGCTGACCATCGAGGCGGCCGCCACCCCGCAGGTCGAGGCCGTGGACCGCAACGGCAAGGTGCTGACCCGGGAGAAGTACCCCTCGCTCGGGCCGATCCTCGACGAACTGCGCCAACGGTACGGGGACAAGGCCGGGGGGCAGGGCGGTGTGGAACTGGTGATCCGTCACCAGGACCCGACGGGCGGGGACGCGGCCGCCGACACCACGCTGATGACGCTGGTGAAGGGCCGGACCGGCAAGCTCAGGACCACCCTCAGCGCGACCGCGCAGGCGGCAGCCGAGTCGGCGGTCGGCAACTACGCCAACTCCTCGGTGGTGGCCATCAAGCCGAGCACGGGCGAGATCCTGGCGGTCGCCAACCACCGCGACGACGGCTTCAACGCGGCCTTCCTCGGGGAACTGGCGCCCGGCTCCACCATGAAGATCGTCAGCGCCGCGACCCTCATCGACCATGGTCTGACCACGGCGAACGGCCCGGCACCCTGCCCGCCCAGCGCCGTCTGGCAGAGCCAGACCTTCACCAACCTCGCTCATATGACGCCCAATGAGCACGCCACCCTCTCCGAGAGCTTCGCCCGTTCCTGCAACACGGCCTTCGTGAAGTTCGCGAAGGCCGTGGAGCCGGACTGGCTGACCAACGAGGCCGCCCAGCGGTTCGGGATCGGGCGCGACGACTGGAAGATCGGCGTCCCGTCCTTCGACGGCCGGGTGCCCGCGCCGAGCGGCCCCGACACGGCGGCCGGGCTGATCGGCCAGGGCCAGGTGCAGATGAGCCCGCTGAACATGGCCTCGGTGACCGCGACCGCGATGACCGGTGTCTTCCGCCAGCCGGTGATCGTGCCGCTGAGCCTGGACGGCCGCACGCCGGCCACCGCCCGGGGCCTGTCCGCCGCCACGTCCCGGCAGTTGCGCGAGATGATGAACCGCACCGCCCGCTCCGGCACCGCGCAGGGCGTGATGGCCGGGCTGACCGGCGTCATCGGCGCCAAGACCGGCTCCGCCGAGGTGGACAGCCAGACGAAGTCCAACAGCTGGTTCACCGGCTACCGCAATGACGTGGCCGCCGCGGCGGTCACCGAGGACGGCGGCCATGGCATCGACGCCTCCGGTCCGATTGTCGCAAGAGTGCTACGGAGCATGGGCTGAGCGCAGCCTCACGCGCGGGGACTCTAGTGTGGTTGCCGACGTCGGGGACGTGTGAGGGCTGCGGGGACCCTGGGGAGAGCGCGGAGGACTTGGGACTGTGGGCAAGAGAAGGCGTGCCGCCGAGCGGCCGAAGACCAGACCCGCCGTACTCGGCGGGATGATCGCCGTCGTCGTCGGCGGCGCGGGCTTCGGCCTCTACGCGCTGTTCGGGGGCGGTGCGTCGGCCGACAACCGGACGCTGTCGGACCACAAGGCCGTGAAGACGGGCCCGCCGAGCGCCCTGGAGGTGCAGACGGCCGCCACCCGCTTCCTGACGGCATGGCAGCAGGGGACGCCGAGCGCGGCCGCGGCCGTCACCGACGACGCCCCCGCCGCCACCGCCCTGCTCACCGGCTACGCCGCGGACGCCCATCTGAAGGACGTCACGCTCACCGCGGGACCGCGCGCGGGCACGAAGGTGCCGTTCTCCGTGAAGGCGACCGTCTCCTTCGAGGGCGTCGACAAGCCGCTGGCGTACGACAGTTCGCTGACCGTGGTGCGCCGCGCGTCCGACGGCGTGGCGCTGGTGGACTGGCAGCCGTCCATCGTCCATCCGGACCTGAAGGACGGCGACAAGCTCGTCACCGGCACGGCCGGCACCCCGCCGATCAAGGCGCTGGACCGCGCCGGCGGCGAGCTGACGACCGCCAAGTACCCCTCGCTGGGCACGGTGCTGGACGGTCTGCGCGAGAAGTACGGCAAGCAGGCGGGCGGCAAGGCGGGCGTGGAGCTGCGCGTGGTGCGCGGCGCGGCGTCCGGGAAGGCCGGGCTGTCCGACAAGACGCTGGTGGCGCTCAGCGAGGGCACGCCGGGCACGGTGAAGACCACGCTGAGCCCCGCCCTCCAGGCGGCGGCCGAGAAGCAGGTGGACAAGCAGGAGAAGGCCTCGGTGGTCGCCCTGCGCGCCTCGACCGGTGAGATCCTCGCGGTCGCCAACAGCGGGCACGGCTTCAACACCGCGTTCCAGGGCTCGCTGGCGCCCGGCTCCACCATGAAGATCATCACCTCCTCGCTGCTGATCGAGAAGGGCCTGGCGTCGCCGGACAAGAAGCACCCGTGCCCGAAGACGTTCTCGTACGGCGGCTGGACGTTCCACAACGACGACGACTTCGAGATCAAGGACGGCACCTTCAAGGCGAGCTTCGGCCGCTCCTGCAACACCGCCTTCATCAGTCAGGCGCCCAAGCTGAAGAACGACGACCTGACCAAGCAGGCACAGCAGGTCTTCGGTCTCTCCATGGACAACTGGCAGATCGGTGTGCCGACGCTGGACGGCTCGGTGCCGGTGCAGTCGGCGGCCCCGATGGCGGCCTCGCTGATCGGTCAGGGCGGGGTGCGGATGAACCCGCTGAACATGGCCTCGGTGGCGGCGACCGTGAAGACGGGCACCTTCCACCAGCCGTACCTGGTCGCGCCCTCGGTGGACAACCGCAAGCTGGCCACCGCCTCGCGCACCCTGTCCGCGAAGACGCTGGCCGATCTGCGTGAGCTGATGCAGTTCACCGCGTCCTCCGGCACCGCCGCCGAGGCGATGGCCGGGCTCGGTCCGGACTTCGGCGCGAAGACGGGCTCGGCCGAGGTGGACAACCAGGACAAGCCCAACGGCTGGTTCTCCGCCTACCGGGGCGACCTCGCCTCGGCGGGCGTGGTCCAGGCGGGCGGCCACGGCGGCGACACGGCCGGGCCGATCGTCGCGACCCTGCTGAAGCTCGGCAGCTGACCCGCACAACTCACCTAGGGAACGGGCCCGTTCGCAGATCAGCTGCGGACGGGCTCGGCCGTGTAGGTGCGGCGCAGGAAGCGCATGAGCGCCTTGACGTCGAACTGCACGACCTCCACGCCCTCCGGCGAGTGGAACTCCACGACCGCCTGGACCCGCCCGCACGGCCAGACCCGTACGTCCCCGTCACCGCTCTCGGCGGGGGCCCGGAGCCCTTCCTCCAGGAGCGCGCGAGAGAAGGTCCACTCCTGCGGTCCGGGCAGGCCCACGCTGATCGACCAGGGGTCGGTGTCGGGGTCGTAGGTCAGCATGACGGGTACGGCCGCCGGCTCGTCCTCGTCCGTCTCGTCCGTCACGATGTGGGCGCGTGCGTACTGCTCGACTACAGACATCGGATCGCCCTCTCACGTGGGGTGACATCGCCGGGGCTCTGTCCATCCGCCTCGTCTCTAATGTCCCATATTTTCCGATTTACGCTCCCGGGAAGCCTGGGGCGGGAAACCTGAGACCCCCTCTCTCTTGCAAAGCGTTCGCAACAAGCCTCTAAAATCGTCCTGTGCATGTACCTGACGGATTCATCGACGCCCCGACCTCCGCCGTCACCGGAGTGGTCGCCGCAGGCGCCCTCGCGGTGAGCCTGCGCGGTGCCCGCCGCGAACTGGGCGAGGAGCGCGCCGCACCGCTGGCCGGGCTGGTCGCGGCGTTCATCTTCGCCGTACAGATGCTCAACTTCCCCGTCGCGGCCGGAACAAGCGGCCACCTCCTCGGCGGCGCGCTCGCCGCGATACTCGTCGGCCCCTATACGGCCGTGCTCTGTGTGTCGGTCGTGCTGCTCATGCAGGGCGTGCTGTTCGCGGACGGCGGGCTGACCGCGCTCGGCGTGAACATCACCGACATGGCGATCACGACCACCGTCGTGTCGTACGCCGTCTTCCGCGGGCTGCTCGCGCTGCTGCCGCGCACCCGGCGCTCGGTCACCGCCGCGTCCTTCGTCGCCGCGCTGGTCTCCGTACCGGCCGCCGCCGTGGTCTTCACGCTGATCTACGCGATCGGCGGCACCACGAACGTCTCCCTCGGCAAGGTCGCCACCGCGATGATCGGCGTCCATGTGCTGATCGGCATCGGCGAGGCCGTGATCACCGCGCTCACCGTGGGCGCCGTCGTCGCCGTACGCCCCGACCTGGTCTACGGCGCGCGCGGACTGCGGCAGCGGCTCCAGCTGCGGGTCAACGGCGAGCTGGTGGACGCGCCCGCTCCCACTCCGGTGGCCGCGCGAACCTCCCGGCGCACCCTGTGGATCACCGGCCTGGCCACCTCCCTGGTCCTCGCCGGTTTCGTCAGCTTCTACGCCTCCGCCAACCCCGACGGCCTGGAGAAGGTCGCGCACGACCAGGGCATCGACCAGAAGGCCGAGCGGCACGCCTCCGCCGACTCCCCGCTCGCGGACTACGGCGTCAAGGACGTGTCCGACGCGCGGCTGTCCGGCGGACTCGCGGGCGTGATCGGCGTCGGCGTCACGGTCGTGGCGGGCAGCGCGGTCTTCTGGGCGGTGCGCAGGCGCCGCTCCGTCCCGGCGGAGGCCTGACATGGGCGCCGGACACGCCCACCGCCTCTACCGGCACGGCCACTCCCCCGTGCACGCCCTGCCCCCGCACACCAAGCTCGCCGCCACGCTCGCCTTCGTCGTCGTGGTGGTCGCCACCCCGCGCGAGGCGATGTGGGCGTTCGGGGTGTACGCCGCGCTGCTGGCCTGCGTCGCACACCGCGCGCGCGTGCCCGCCGGGTTCCTGCTGCGGCGGCTGCTCATCGAGGTGCCGTTCGTGGCGTTCGCGGTGCTCATGCCGTTCGTGGCCGAGGGCGCGCGGGTGCACTGGCTCGGCCTCTCGCTGAGCGTGGACGGCCTGTGGGGCGCCTGGAACGTGCTCGCCAAGGGCACCCTCGGCGTCGCCGCCTCCGTCCTCCTCGCGGCCACCACCGACCTGCGCGAGCTGCTGCTCGGCCTCCAGCGGCTCAAGCTGCCCCCGCTGCTCGTCCAGATCGCCTCCTTCATGATCCGCTACGGCGACGTCGTCACCGACGAGATGCGCCGCATGCGCATCGCCCGCGAGTCACGCGGCTTCGAGGCGCGGGGCGTACGGCACTGGGGCGTACTCGCCAAGTCGGCGGGCGCCCTGTTCATCCGCTCCTACGAACGCGGCGAACGCGTCCACCTCGCCATGATGAGCCGCGGCTACTCCGGCACCATGCCGGTCATCGACGAGATCACCGCGTCCCGCACCCAGTGGTCGTACGCCCTGACCCTCCCGGCGACCGCGCTGGTGGTCTGCCTGGTGGGGTGGGCGCTGTGAGGGGTGTGCTGGGATGAACGGTGTGAGTACTGCTTCGCTCGAGGTCTCCGGCCTCGCCTTCGCCTATCCCGACGGCCATCAGGCACTGTTCGGGGTCGACTTCTCGATCGCGCGCGGTGAGCGGGTCGCGCTGCTCGGCCCGAACGGCGCGGGCAAGACGACGCTCGTGCTGCATCTGAACGGCATCCTGGGCGGCGGCACCGGCACGGTGACCGTGGCCGGGCTGCCGGTCGGCAAGCGGCACATGGGCGAGATCCGGCAGCGGGTCGGCATCGTCTTCCAGGACCCCGACGACCAGCTGTTCATGCCGACCGTACGGGAGGACGTGGCCTTCGGACCGGCGGCGGCCGGACTCAAGGGCGCCGCGCTGGAAGAACGGGTGCGCGGCGCGCTGGACCGGGTCGGCATGGCGGACTTCGCGGACCGCCCCCCGCACCACCTCTCGTTCGGCCAGCGGCGCCGGGTGGCGGTCGCGACCGTACTCGCGATGGAGCCGGAGATCCTCGTCCTGGACGAGCCGTCCTCCAACCTGGACCCGGCCTCCCGGCGCGAACTCGCCGACATCCTCCGCTCGTTGGACGTCACCGTCCTCATGGTCACCCACGACCTGCCCTACGCCCTGGAGCTGTGCCCCCGCTCCCTGATCCTCAGCGCCGGCGTGATCGCGGCGGACGGCCCGACCGCCACCCTGCTCGGCGACGACACACTGATGCGGGCACATCGACTGGAGCTGCCGTTCGGGTTCGACCCGGGGGCGGTGCCGACGGGAGCGTGAGCGGGCGGGGCCCCCGGCACCGTTACCCACGGTCACGGACCCTGGGTGGTGTCCGGTGTCGTACCGGGCAGTACCTTGTGCACAATGCACTTGTGTGCCACTGGTTCCGGGGGAGGCAGGCCATGACCGACACCAGCGCTGTCGAGAACCGTCCGACGAAGATCATGTACGTGGCCGAGGCCACCGCCCATGGTGGCCGCGACGGCTATGTGACCAGCCAGGACGGCCAGATCCAACTGAAGGTCGCGATGCCGCCCGCGCTCGGTGGCACCGGCGACGGAACCAACCCGGAGCAGCTGTTCGCGGCGGGCTACAGCTCCTGCTTCCACAACGCCCTGATCATGGTCGGCAACCGTGCGGGCTACGACCTCACCGGCTCCACGGTCGCCGCCAAGGTCGGCATCGGCCCCAACCAGCGGCGCGGCTACGGCCTCGCGGTCGCTCTCAGCGTCTCCCTGCCGATCCTCGACCAGGAGGTCGCGGCCCGGCTGGTGGACGCGGCGCACGAGGTGTGCCCGTACTCGAACGCGACGCGCGGGAACGTAGACGTGTCGATCGTGCTGGGCTGACCTTCGCCTCCCGAATCCGTCGCCCACCGAGGAATCCAAGGCGGCGCCGCCGTGTTTCACTCATGAGCGCAAGCCAGTGAAGGGATCCGGTGGGGAAGTGAACGTGAACGGCACGGTGGCCGAGGGTTTCGAAGCGGTCGAGGAGGCGTTCGCGGCGAACTTCGCGCGGCTCGGGGAGCGCGGCGCGGCCGTCACCGTCTACCGGCACGGCCGGCGGGTCGTCCAGCTGTGGGCGGGCACCCGGGACGTGGACGGGACGGAACCCTGGCAGGAGGAGACGGCGCAGGTCGTCCGCTCCGCGACCAAGGGTGTCGTATCCGCCGCGCTCCTGCTGCTGCACCAGCGCGGCGAACTGGACCTGGACGCGCCGGTGGGCACGTACTGGCCCGAGTACAAGGCGAACGGCAAGGAGCACACCCTCGTACGGCACCTGCTGGCGCACCGCGCGGGCGTGCCCGTACTCGACCGCCCGCTCACCCCCGAACAGGCCGCAGACCCGGACCTGGGCGCGGCGGCCGTGGCCGCACAGGCCCCGGCATGGGAGCCGGGCACCGCGCACGGCTACCACGCGCAGACCTTCAGCTGGCTCACCGGCGAGCTGATCCGGCGGATCACCGGGCGCCCTGCGGGCGAGTGGATCGCGGACGAGATCACCGGACCGGTCGGCGCGGGCCTGTGGCTGGGCCTGCCCGAGCGGGAACAGTCACGGGTAGGCCGAGTCGGCCCGGTGGAGCCGCCACACATCGAGGGCGCCCTGCGCACCCGCCCCAAGAAGGCCGTAGCCGACGCCTACGCCGACCCGGACTCCCTCACCCGCCGCGCCTTCGCCGCGATCACCCCGCTCCCGGACGAGAACGCCCCCGCCTACCGCGCCGCCACCCTGCCCGCCTCCAACGGCATCGCGACGGCGGACGGCCTGGCCCGGGTGTACGCCTCACTGATCGGCGAAGTGGACGGCGGAGTACGCCTGTTCACCCCGTCCACCATGGAACTGGCCCGCACGGAACACTCGTCCGGCCCGGACCGGGTCCTCATGGTGAACACCCGCTTCGGCCTGGGCCCCATGCTCCACGGCCCCGCCTCCCCCCTCCTCTCCCCCGGCTCCTTCGGCCACCCCGGCCGAGGCGGCGCCCTCGGCTTCGCCGACCCGGAGTCGGGCATCGCCTTCGGCTACGTCACCAACGGCTTCCAGCCGGGCGTGACGGCGGACCCGAGGGCACAGGCGCTGGTACGGGCGGTACGGGGAGCGCTGCGCGCCTGAGGCGGGGCACTGCGCGCCGAGCCCCGGGGACGCCGCACCCGCACGCCCCGCGGCAGCTTGATGTACCGCCGCCGACCGGGCCGTAGGACACGGTGACCGAGCCGTACGACACGGCCCGGAGCTGCCGACGGCGAGGACCGAGCAGACGTCGGCCCCGACGCACCGGATGGCCGCAGACGGCGGGGAGGGGACGTGGCGGGGGGTGTCCGCCCGCAGCGGCCGGCGAAAACACGTGGGACCTCTTCAGGACACAGCGCGCCGGACCGAGGACGGACACCCCCCGCCGCGGCCCCGCACCACGACGCACGAGGGCGCGACGGAAGCGACCACCGGCCGAAGGACGGAACAACGCCCCCGCCGCCGGCCGCCCTCACACGTGGATCGGATGCGAGATGCGCCCGGAATCCTCGTCGATCTCCTCGTGCGCCTTGGTCAGCAGGCGCATGGCGAGTTCGTTGAGGGCTCGGGCGCCCGCTATCTCCTCGCCGACCCTCGGCTGATTGTTGTCGACCTGGTGCCGGGTCGCGTGCCCGTGGGCGCGCAGCTCACTGCCGTCGGGCAGGCGCACCATGGCCACCGCGCGCGTGTGCTGTTCGTCCTCCATGAACTCCAGCTCGACGTGCCAGCCCACAGTGGTGTGCATCATGACGACCACCTCCGGAAAATCTCTGCTTCCAGGGTGCGACAGCGCGCGGCGAATCTCATGTCGGAGGCCGCAGGGCGTCCCCGCTCACTCCCCCGCCTTCTCCTTGAAGCTGGCGAAGTAAGCGGCGGCCATGTCCTCGGCCCCATGCCCCTGCGCGGCGGCCCGGGCGAAACGCTCGGCGGTCGCCTCGGCGAGATCGAGCCGTACACCCCCACGCTCGGCCGCCGCCAGGATCAGCCGGGCGTCCTTCTCGGCGGTGGTGACGGCGAAGGAGGCCGGGGTCAGCCTGCCGTCGAGCACGAGCGCGCTCTTGGCCCGCAGGTAGCCCATGTCCAGCGGCCCGCCCTCGATCAGCGAGAAGAAGGACTGCGGGTCGACGCCGAGGGCCTGCGCGAGCGCCAGCACCTCGCCGGTGGCGGCGGTGACGGCGAGGACCCAGTCGTTGGCGACGAGCTTGAGCCGGCTGGCGCTCGCCTCCGCGCCGTCCTCGCCGGTCCACACGGTCCTGGAGCCGACCGCGTCGAAGACCGGCGCGAGCGTGGCCCGGCCCTCCTCGGGCCCGGCCGCGAGGACGGTGAGCGCCCCGGCCTCGGCGGGTTCGCGGGTGCCGAGGACGGGGGCGTCGTAAAAAAGCAGCCCGTGTTCGCGGGCGAACGCGGCGAGTTCACCGGCGAGTTCGGTCCCGGCGGTGGTGCACTGCGCCCACACGGTGCCGGGGCGCAGCGCGGGTACGGCCTCGCGCATGACGTCCAGGACGGTCCCGCCGTCGTACAGCATGGTCAGGACCACATCGGCGCCGTCGACGGCCTCGGCGGGCGCGCCGGTGACCCGTACCCCGTCCGCGGCGAGCGGCTCGGCCTTGGCCCGCGTGCGGTTCCAGGCGCGGACGCCGAGCCCGGCGCGGGCGAGGTTGCGGGCCATGGCGGCGCCCATGATGCCGGTGCCGAGGACGGCGACGGTGGGCTGCGCGGTCGCGGACATACGACGGCTCTCCTTGTTCATCGAGGTCATAGGGGTCTCATCGATCATGCCCCGATGCCCATCCTGCCCGCAGCCACCGCGCAGCCGACCACGACTCAACCGGCCGCGACCGAACCGCCCGCGACTGAACCCCCGTGCCCTCAGCCGGTCTGCCGCTCCTGGTCGAAGAAGGCGACCAGTTCCTCGGCGGTGGGCTTGTGGGCGGCAGCGGCGGCGGCCTCGGCGCTGCGCGGGAACAGCACCCGCTCGTACGCGGCGAGCGCAGCCTCGGGGTCGCCGGGGTGCGCGGCGATGGCCTCGCCGAGATCGGCGCCGTCCTGCATGGCGAGGTTGGCGCCCTCGCCGTTGGGGGCGGTGAGGTGGGCGGCGTCACCGACGAGGGTCACACCGGGGACGCGGTCCCAGCGGTGTCCCCCGGGCAGCGCGTAGTGGGGGCGCAGGACGGGGGCGGTGTCGGACTCGGTGATGAGGGCGGTGTGCTCCGGTGCCCAGCCGTCGAACTCGGCCGCGATCCGCGCGGTGGCCGAGGCGCCGTCGCCGAAGTCGATGCCGGCGAACCAGTCCAGCGACCTGGTGAGCGTCACGTAGGTGTGAACGGTCTCGCCGCTCTCCCGGTGCGCCATGATGCCTTGCCCGTCCCGCTCCGGGTCGAACACGCCGAACGAGCCGCCGCCGACCGTCTTCGCGACGGCGGGGTGCCGGGTCTCGACGTCGTACAGGTAGGTCTCGACGAAGGCTTCGCCGACGTACGCGGGTGTGGCGTCGGACAGCAGCGGCCGTACGCGCGACCAGGCGCCGTCCGCTCCGACGAGGAGGTCCGTCGTGACGGAGGTCCCGCCCTCGAAGCTCACCTCATGACGTCCGCCGCCGAGCGCACGCACCCCGGTGACCTTGTGCCCCCAGCGCACGGTGCCGTCCGGCAGCGCGTCGAGCAACATCCGCCGCAACTCCCCGCGCTGCGCCTCGGGCCGCCCGCCCGTCCCGTCGTCCCCCTTCTCCAGCAGCACCGTCCCGTCCCGCTGGACGAACCGCAGCGCCTGCCGCCCCTCCAGGACGATGGCCCGGAACTCCTCCATCAAGTCGGCAGCCTTAAGCGCCAGTTGCCCGTTGTAATCATGGATGTCGAGCATCCCGCCCTGCAGCCGCGCCGCCGGGGACGACTCCGCCTCGTAGACGACGGACGCTATGCCATGAACGTGCAGAACCCGGGCCAGAGTCAGCCCGCCGAGTCCGGCTCCGATGATCGTGACAGGTGTGGTCATGAGTGGTCTCCTCGCTGATCGCGGTCCCGCCGGACGACCGCCCGCCCGGCTCCCACCCAACGTCCCAACCCCACCCGACAACCCACCGACACCGCCCTGACAGCCCCGACACGGGGCCGACAACACGGCTCACTCCGTGGCCTGCCCAACGGATTCCGTCCCGGACCGGCCCTCCTCCCAGGTGTGCCGTCCACCGTGCCCCGCGAAGAGGCAGCAGCTCTCCTCATGGCCACCGGCGCTCCGCACCGGGCAGTCGGCCAGTACAGCCTGCGTGGCCTCACTACCGGCCCAGCGCAGCCACGACGCGGTCGCGTACGCGGCGTCATCGAGGAAGCCGTAGTGATCGCCGATCCGGTGCTCGGACAGCTGGCACTGCACGGCGCGGTCGACGCATCCGGAGTGCGACCGGTCCCTGGCCTCCCGCAGGATGTCCAGCGGAACGCGCCGCCAATGCGTACAGCGCGTCATGACGCCGTCCCGAGGACGGCCGCCGAGCGCGGTTCCCGGTTCGTGCAACGCGGGCAGCAACAGGGCGGAAAGCCCATGGGGTTGTCAGGAAGCATCCGCTCCTTCTGCTCCCGCACCTCAAGGACCGGGCCCCAGGTCCGGCCGGAGTCGCGAGAGACCCTGAGCGTCATGAGGACGCGCTGCCGAGTAGCGGAGTCCTCCGCCAACCCGCTCTCCGCCGGACGCCCCCGCGCATCACCTCTGGTACTCATGACCGAACTCCTCCTTGGAATAACCGTCGTTCCGGGGTGGCATCCAGGAAATCGGCTGAAGTCGGAGGTGGCCACGGCGTTCATGCGGCACTCTTGTCGCAGATCCGGGCACGCACCGTAACCAGGTGGGACCGGGGAAGGAACGGTCATGGGGCTGGCACGTCGTCGCAAGACCCTGGGCTACAGTCAGGAAAAACTGGCCCAGTTGGTCGGCGTGGACCGCACCACGGTCGGGCGCTGGGAAAGCGGCAGAATCGCTCCGCACCCGACCCAGCGACGAGCGCTGGCCGCCGTGCTCGAGATCAGCCTGGCCGAGTTGGACGCCCTCCTGACACCGCCGCGACCGGTCGACGCAGAGGAGCGGGAGAGGCGATCCGGCGGCCCTCCGGACGCGGGAGACCCCGACGAGATGATCCGCCGCGAATTCCTCCGCCTGCTCACCGTCAGCGGGGCCCTTGCCGCGCTTCCCGCCGAGGAGGCCGAAGCTCTCGCCGAGGGGGTCCGGAGGGGGACTCCCGCCGACTTCGCCCGTATGAACGGCCACCTCTGGCAGGTCTACCAACTGGCCCGCTCCAAGCGCTCCGTGTACCCCGTGGTCCGCGACCAGTTGACCACCCTCACCGAGGCACTGGCCGGGAATCGAGGCAGTACCTCCCCCCTGATGACCGCGGCGGCCGACCTCTTCCAGCTGGCCGGTGAGGTGGCCTTCGACGCCGACCGGTACTCCGACGCCGTCGCCTCGTACGTGCTCGCCGCGACGCTCGGCAAGGACGCGGGAGCGTACGACCTGTGGGCCTGCGCTCTCGTACGGCACGCTTACGTGGAGATGGCGGAGCACCGTTACGCGCAAGCCGCCGAGATGCTCGGCGCCGCCGAAGCGTTGGCCGGGCGGGGTGAGGATGGGCTGTCGACTCGCTACTGGGTCGCCTCGGTACGGGCCGAGGCTTACGCCGGTCTGGGCGAACTGAACGCGTGCGAAAGGGCGTTGGACCGGGCCGAAGAGGTGCGGAACCTGAGCCCGGACGGCAGCAACGGCGGGTGGCTCAGGTTCGACGGATCACGACTGGCCGAGGAACGCGGCGCCCGCTATGTACAGCTCGGACGCCTGGATTTGGCCGAGAACGCTCTGAAGAGGGCTATGGGGCAAGGAACTTTGGCGTCCGGCCTGTCGTACCGGCGGCGGGGCGCAGTGCTGACGAACCTCGCGGCCATCGGCGCGAGACGCGGAGATCCGGAGCAGGTCGTCGCCTACGGCAGCGAGGCCGTCGAGCTGGCTCGCACCTCGTCCTCGGGATACGTCACCCGTAGACTCCGGGGTCTGTACGACGAATTCGGCCCCCTGCGCCAGGATCGCCGCGTGGCAGAGCTGGGGGCAGAGATCGTCGCGCTGAGCACGTCGTCACGAGAGGGGTAACCATGTCGGAGACCGAGGGCGCACGACTGTTCCGGGAAGCCTGGATCGCCGGTGTCCACCGCCACTTCCCCGGTGAGCCCAAGCCCGGCTATGTCGCCCCGTGGGAGGACACCCCGCAGTGGGAGCGGGAGGCGGCGGGGGCGGTCGCCGCGCAGGTGTATCAGCTGATCGGTCTCAGCGAGAGTGCCGCCGCGCGACTGACCCGCGAGCAGAAGGGCCGTTTCGTGGCCGTCTGCTGGACCGCCCAGATGTACCGGCACTTCGTCGACCCCAAGCCCGCCTACGTGGCCGACTGGTCCGAACTCCCCGCCTGGCAGCAGGAGACGGACGCGGACATCTTCGAGGCGATCGAGAAGTCGCTGGGTTGAGCCAGCCGTAGGGCACCGCCGAACAAAGCAAGGCTTCACCCCGCGTGCAACATCAACCCGATCCCCACCACCAACAACCCCGCCGCCGCGATCCGAGGCGCTCCGAACCGTTCCTTGAAGAACACCGCCCCGATGGCCGCGCCGACGATGATCGAGGACTCGCGCAGGGCTGCGACGGGGGCCAGCGGGGCGCGGGTCTGGGCCCACAGGACGAGGGCGTAGGCGGCGACGGAGAGGGCGGCGCCGAGGAGGCCGAGGCGGGCGTACGGGCGGAGTTGGCGCAGCATGCCGCCCCGCACCCGCACATACATGTACGCCGGGATGACCACGCCCTGGAGCGCCATCAGCCAGGCGATGTAGCCGAGCGGGGTGTGCGCCTGGCGGACGCCGAGGCCGTCGAGGACGGTGTACGCGGCGATGGTGAGGCCGGTGGCGACGGCGGCGCCGATGGCCTTCCAGTCGGGGCGCCGTCCGCGCAGTCCCCAGAGGCTGACGCCGGTCAGCCCCACGCACGACACCGCGACCCCGGCCGCCGCCCAGCCGCTCGGCACCTCGTGCGCGAACAGCGCGGCGAAGACGGTGACGACGAGCGGGGCGGTGCCGCGTGCGATGGGGTACGCCTGCCCGAAGTCCCCGAGCCGGAAGGAGGTCATCAGCAGCGCGTAGTAGGCGACGTGCACTCCGGCCGAGATGAGGAGATACGGCCACGAGGGCCCGGCGGGCAATGGTGTGAAGAGGGCCATCAGCAGGCCGATGATCAGCCCGCCCCCGGCGATGAGCGTGAACCCGGTCAGCTTGTCGGTGATCCGGTGCGCGATGGCGTTCCACCCGGCGTGGGTGAACGCGGCGAGCAGGACGGCGCTGGTGACGAGCGGCGTCACCGGTGAGGACCAGTCGTCATACCCGGCACGCTAACGGATCACTGCGTGGCGTGTACACGGGGTTTGGGTGTCGTCGAGGTGCCGATGGGGTGACCGGCGGGGACGGCGGAAGGCCGGTGAGGGGTCCCCTCACCGGCCTTCCGTGTCACCTGCGCACAGGCGTCACGCACGCTCAGGCGTCAACCGCACTCAGGCATGGACCAGTTCCCGCTTCGGGTCGTCGTCCCGCTCCGTCCGCAGCCCCTCTCCCTCCACGTCCACGTTCGGCAGCGCCCGGTCCAGCCAGGCCGGGAGCCACCAGGCGCGGCGGCCGAGGAGGGCCAGGACGGCCGGGACGATGGCCATGCGGACGATGAACGCGTCGAAGAAGACGGCGATCGCGAGACCGAAGCCGATCATCTTGATCATCGACTCGCTGGAGCCGATGAAGCCGGAGAAGACGGCGATCATGATGACGGCGGCGGCGGTGACGACCCGGGCGCTGTAACGGAAGCCGGTGACGACGGCCTGGCCGGGGTTCTCCCCGTGGACGTACGCCTCACGCATCCGGGTCACGAGGAAGACCTCGTAGTCCATGGCGAGTCCGAAGACCACGCCCACCATGAAGATCGGCATCATCGACATGACGGGGCCGGTCTGCTCGACGTTCATCAGGCCGGACAGCCAGCCCCACTGGAAGACCGCGACGACCGCGCCGAGGGCGGCGAGCACGCTGAGCAGGAAGCCGAGGGCGGCCTTCAGCGGGACCAGGATCGAGCGGAAGACCACGATCAACAGCAGGAAGGCCATGCCGACCACCAGCGCCAGGTACGGCAGCAGCGCGTCGTTCAGCTTCTGGGAGACGTCGATGTTCATCGCCGTAGCACCCGTGACCAGCAGTGTCGCGTGCGTCGCGGTGGTGATCGCGCCGCCCTTGCCGCGGATCGCGTGCACCAGGTCCTCGGTGACGGCCGAGGACGGCTTGGACTTCGGTACGACCGTGATGATCGCGGTGTCGCCCGCCTTGTTGGGCGTGGGCGGGGTGACCGTGACGACGTCCTTGAGGCCCTTGATCTCGTCGCCGACCTTGGTGAACGCGGCCTTCGGGTCGTCGCTCTTCTTCGCGTCGACCACGACCATCAGCGGGCCGTTGAAGCCGGGCCCGAAGCCCTCGGAGAGCAGGTCGTAGGCGCGGCGCTGGGTGGTGGAGACGGGCTGGGCGCCGTCGTCCGGCAGGCCGAGCTCCAAAGAGGCGGCCGGTACGGCGGCGGCGCCGAGGCCGATGACGCCGAGCAGCAGGACGGCGACCGGGCGGCGGACGACGAAACTCGCCCACCGGGTGCCCATGTTGGGGCGGTCGGACTTCGCGGACGAACGCCCGCCACCCAGCAGCTTGCTCTTCTCGCCCGCCGGCTTGACCGTGCGGCCCGCGTAGCCGAGCAGCGCCGGGATCATGGTGAGCGCGATGAGGACGGCGATGGCGACCGTGCCCGCCGCGGCCACGCCCATCTTGGTCAGCATCGGGATGTTGACGACCGAGAGGCCGACCAGGGCGATGACGACCGTGAGGCCCGCGAAGACCACCGCCGAGCCCGCCGTACCGACGGCCCGTCCCGCCGCCTCCTCGCGCTCGCGGCCCTCGGCCAGTTCGGCGCGGTAGCGGGAGACGATGAACAGGGCGTAGTCGATGCCGACCGCGAGGCCGATCATCGACGCCAGAGTGGAGGTGGTGGAGCCGAGGTCGAGCGGCTTGGCCAGCGCGGCGATCGTGGAGACACCGATGCCGACGCCGACGATCGCGGTGAGCAGCGGCAGCCCGGCGGCGATGAGCGAGCCGAAGGTGATGACGAGGATGACAGCGGCGATGCCGACGCCGATGATCTCGCTGGAGCCGGTCTCGGGCGTGGCGTTGAGCGCGTCGCCGCCGACCTCGACGGTGAGCCCGGCCTCGCGGGCGTGCCCGGCGGCCTCCTTGAGGGCGTCCCGGGAGTCGTCCTTCAGCTCCATGCCGGAGACCTTGTACTTCACCGAGGCGTAGGCGATCGTGCCGTCCCGGCTGACGGCGTGTCCGGCGTACGGGTCGGCGACGGAGGCGACCTCGGAGCCGGAGGACAGCTCCTTGACCGTCTTCTGGACGGCCGCCTTCTCGCTTGCGTCGGTCATCTTGTGCCCGGCGGGCGCCTTGAAGACGACACGGGCGGTGGCGCCGTCGGCGCTCATGCCGGGGAAGCGCTGTTCCAGCAGGTCGAAGGCGCGCTGCGCCTCGGTTCCCGGGATGGAGAAGGAGGAGTTTCCGGCGGGCGGCGCGGAGGCGGCGCCCACCCCGGCGAGGGTGAGCAGCGCGATCCACAGCAGGGCGACGAAGTGCCGTCGCCGGAAGGCGAACCGGCCTAGTTTGTAGAGATACGTGGCCACGAGGGCGTACTCCCGGTCAGGTCGTGACGGGCATCTGGGCAGGGGTGATCAGCCCGGCGACGTGAGCGGTGACGTCAGGTGGTGGGCTTGCTGGGGAGATCCGAGAAGTCGGGGTTCAGGAAACGGGGACGCCGAGGGAGGGGAGGACCACGGCGTCGATGTACGAGCGCAGGAACGCCTGCGTCGGCGGCTGTTCGTCGATGAGCGCGCGCGTCGCGAACGCGCCGATCATCATGTGCGTCACGAACGGCAGCGCCGGGTTGTCCGGCGCGACCTCACCCCGTTCCACGGCCCGTGCGACCATCGCGCGCAGCGCGCTCATCTCGGGCTCGATGAGATGCTCCCGGAAGGCCGTGAGCAGGTCGGGGTTGTTGTGGACGGCCATGGCCAGGCCCCGCATCAGGGCGCTGTTCTGCTCCATGGCGCAGTCGTCCTCGTGCCCGACGACCGCGTGGAAGTCGCCGCGCAACGAGCCGGTGTCCACGTCGGAGGTCCGGCCCGGTTTGCCGTGCCGTATGGCGCGGGCGACCAGCTCGGCCTTGCCGCCCCACTGGCGGTAGAGCGTGGCCTTGCTGGAGCGGGTGCGGGCGGCGACGGCGTCCATGGTGAGGGCGTCGTAACCGACCTCGCGCAGCAGGTCGAGCACGGCCTCGTACAGCTCGGCCGCACGCTCGGGCGTGAGCCTGCTGCGCCGCGCGGTGGCGGCATCGGTCATCGGTCTCACCCTCCCACTGTTCAACGACACGGTCCCGTGGGGGACTTCGCACGAAAGCCTTCTACGACACAGCGTAGGAGACCTCGTACGGGACGAAGGTAGCGCAGCCTTCCGCGAAACGAAACCGTTTCGTACGTGTCCTGCGTCACGAGCTCCCGCGTCAACCGGAACGGCCCATCCGGCGTCCCCCGGAGAGTCCCGTTCCGCCGCGCCGGACAAGCCCGAGTTGCCCCACCTCCGCCGCCGGAAAAGCATGGGTAGGTGAGCTATCTGCGCCTTCCCCACATCAACGGCGATCAGCTGTGCTTCGTGGCCGAGGACGACCTCTGGCTGGCGCCCCTCGACGCGCCGGGACGCCCCTGGCGGCTCACGGCGGACCGCACCAAGGCCGGTCACCCGCGCTTCTCGCCGGACGGCAGCAGGATCGCGTTCACGAGCTGGCGCAGTCTGATGCCCGAGATCCATCTGGTCGGCACCGACGGCGGACCCGCGCGGCAGTTGACGCACTGGGGCACCGCCGACACCCAGGTCTGCGGCTGGACGCCACCGGACCAGAGCGGCCGCAGCGACATCCTGGCCGTCGCCTCGCACGGCCAGCCGTTCTCGTACTTCAGCTGGGCCCACAAGGTCCCCACCGACGGCGACCCGGGCGGCCGGCTGCCCTGGGGCCCGGTCGGCGACATCCAGGTCGCCGACGTCGATGGCGAGCACATGACGTTGCTGCTCACCGGCACCCCGCCGCACGAGATGGCCTCCTGGAAGCGCTACCGGGGCGGCGCCATGGGCAGGCTCTGGCTCCAGGGCAAGCGGCTCCTGGAGGACATCGACGGCCAGCTGGGCTCCCCGATGTTCGTCGCCGGGCGGATCGCCTTCCTCTCCGACCACGAGGGCATCGGCAACCTCTACTCCGTCGCCATGGACGGCTCCGACCTGCGCCGTCACACCGACCACGACGCCTTCTACGCCCGCCACGCCTCCACCGACGGCGACCGGGTGGTCTACCAGTGCGCGGGCGATCTGTGGATCGTGGACGACTTCTCCCCCACCGGCACCTCGCGCAAGCTCGATGTCCGGCTCAGCGGGCCCAGCCCCGGCCGCCGCCCCTACCAGGTGCCCGCCGCACACAACGTGGACGGCCTGTCCGTGGACGAGACCGGCCGGGCCAGCGCGGTCGTGGTGCGCGGCAGCCTGTACTGGCTCACCCACCGCGACGGCCCCGCCCGCACCATCTCCGACACCCCCGGCGTCCGGGTCCGGCTGCCGGAGATGCTGGGCTCGACCGGCCAGATCGCCTACGTCACCGACGCCGAGGGCGACGACGCGATCGGCATCGCCCAGCTGCCCCGCGCGAGCGGCGACCGCGAGCCCCGGCTGCTGGCCCGGGGAAAGCTCGGGCGGGTTCTGGAGATGGTCTCGGACCCGGAGGGCGAGCGGATCGCCGTCGCCTCGAACGACGGGCGGCTGCTGCTGATCGACGTGGCCGAGAACGCCGGGGACACCGAGAACGCCGGGGACACCGGGAGCGCCGAGGACACCGGGAGCGCCGGGGACGGCGAGAGTGGAGAGGGGAGCGGGGAGGGCGCCGAGACCGCCGCGCCCGGCACCGTCACCGAGCTGATCCACTCCGTCAACGGCCCCGTCCGCGACCTCGCCTTTTCCCCCGACGGCGCCTGGCTCACCTGGTCCCACCCGGGCATCGGCCGCTCGCTGCGGCAGATCAAGCTGGCCCGGATCAAGGACCGGATGGTCGTGGACGTCACCAACGGCCGCTTCGAGGACGAGAACCCGGTCTTCACCAGCGACGGCCGCTATCTCGCCTTCCTCTCCTGGCGCGGCTTCGACCCGGTCTACGACGTGCACACCGGCGACCTGTCCTTCCCGCTGGGCTCGCGCCCGTACCTCGTCCCGCTGTCCTCCGCGACGCCCTCGCCCTTCGCGCTGAACCCCGAGGGGCGCCCGGCGGCGGGCGGGCTCGACCCGCTGGAGAGCGAGAGCGGCGAGGGCGGCACGGTCATGGTGGAGCTGGAGGGCCTGGAGAACCGGGTCACGCCGTTCCCGGTGATCGCCTCCAAGTACTCGGCGCTGCGTCCGGTCGCGGGCGGTGGCCTGGTCTGGCTGCGCTGGCCGATCTCCGGCGCGCTCGGCGAGACCTTCGTGAACCCGGCCGACATCTCCGGCCGCCCGACCCTTGAGCACTTCAACCTCAGCAAGGCGAAGAAGTCCGAACTCGTGGGCCATCTCGACTGGTTCGAGGTGAGCGGCGACGGCACCCGGCTCGTGGTGGTGGACGAGGGCGAGCTGCGCGCGGTGCCCGCGACCGAGCCCGGCGACAGCGACAGCACCGTCTGGATGGACCTGCGCCGCATCCTGCACGAGGTGGACCCCGGCGCCGAGTGGCGGGGGGCGTACGGCGAGGCGGGGCGCCTGATCCGGGACTACTTCTGGGCGCCCAACATGTGCGGCGTCGACTGGGACGCGGTCCTGGAGCAGTACCGCCCGCTGGTCGAACGGGTCACCTCCCCCGACGAGTTCGCCGACCTGCTCCGCGAGGTCCTCGGCGAACTCGGCACCTCGCACGCCTATGTCACCCCGGCCCGGCGCAGCGAGGGCCCGCCGCACTACCAGCGCAGACAGGGGTTGCTCGGCGCCAACTTCGTACGCCGGGACGGCTCGTGGGTGGTCCGGCGCATCCTGCACGGCGACTCCTCCGACTCCCGGGCGCGCTCCCCGCTGGCGGGCACCGGCATCCGCGAGGGCGCGGTGCTGACCCACGTCAACGGCCGCCCGGTCGACCCGGTGACCGGTCCGTACCCGCTGTTGGCGGGCTCGGGCGGCACCACCGTGGACCTGACCTTCACCCCGCCGCAGGGCGAGCCGGGACCGCCGCGCCGGGTCGCGGTCGTGCCGCTGATCGACGAGCGCCCGCTGCGCTACCAGGACTGGGTGGCCAAGCGGCGCCAGGTGGTGCGGGAGCTGAGCGGCGGCAAGTGCGGCTATCTGCACATCCCCGACATGGGCGGCTCCGGCTGGGCGCAGTTCAACCGGGATCTGCGTCTGGAGGTCTCGCGGCCCGCGCTGCTCGTGGACGTGCGGGGCAACGCGGGCGGCCACATCAGCGAGCTGGTCATCGAGAAGCTGACCCGGACGATCCTCGGCTGGGACCTCACCCGGGACGCGCAGCCGGTGTCGTACACCTCCAACGCGCCCCGGGGACCGGTCGTGGCGCTCGCGGACGAGGCGACCTCCTCCGACGGCGACATGATCACCGCCGCGTTCAAGCTGCTCGGGCTCGGACCGGTGGTCGGGCAGCGCACCTGGGGCGGAGTCGTCGGCATGACCGGACGGCACCGGCTCGGGGACGGCACGGTCATCACGGTGCCGATGAACGCGGCCTGGTTCGACGAGTACGGCTGGTCCGTGGAGAACCGGGGCGTCGCCCCCGACCTGGAGGCGCTGCGTACCCCGCTGGACTGGGCCGAGGGCCGCTACGCCCAGCTGGACGACGCGGTGCGGCTCGCGCTCGACATGCTGGAGACGACCCCGGCCTCGGTGCCGCCCGACTACAGCGACGTACCGAACCGTTCGCGGCCCAAGCTGCCGCCGCGCGAGGAGAGTTGAGAGAGCCGCGAGAGTGACCCCGGACGAGGGGCGCGGAGAGGAGGCGACGGGAGGAGTACACACTCCCCGCCACTTACAAGCTATAGCGCAAGGGGGGCCTTGCGGCAAGGCCCCCCTCATGCCGCACAATCGCTGGCCGAGCCCAGAACCTGCGGAAATGAGTGATCCACGCCATGTGTGCGCTGCTGTCCGTGCGCGAGCCCGCGCCCGAGTCCCGCGCGTTCGACCTGCCCGACCGGCTCGCCGCCAAGGCCGACCCGGCACTGATCGCCGACGACGAGCGGCACTTCGCGGCCATCGCCGAGAGCCTGGAGCAGAACGTCGCCGAGTTGTCCGCGAGCATCGACGCGCTGCGCCGGGCGCCCGGCGGGGTCGGCCGGGAGGTGCTGGAGCGTGACCTGGAGATCCACCGGCTGACCGCCCGGCTGCGCGCCCTGCGCCGCTTCGGCCTCGACCTGTGCCTCGGCCGCATCGTCCGCGCCGACGACCCCGAGCCGGTCTACATCGGACGGCTCGGCCTCACCGACAGCGACGGCCGCCGTCTGCTGATCGACTGGCGCTCCCCCGCCGCCGAACCGTTCTTCGCGGCCACCCATGCCCAGCCGATGGGCCTGACCAGCCGCCGCCGCTACCGCTGGACGCGCGGCCGGATCAGCGACTACTGGGACGAGGTGTTCACCACCGAGGGCCTGGAGCACCACGCGGCCCTCGACGACCAGTCCGCGTTCATCGCCACCCTGGGCACCAACCGCTCGGAGCGGATGCGGGACGTGCTCGCCACCATCCAGGCCGACCAGGACGCCATCATCCGCGCCTCCTCGCGCGGCGCCCTCGTGGTGGACGGCGGACCCGGCACCGGCAAGACCGTCGTAGCCCTGCACCGCTCCGCCTATCTGCTCCACTCCGACCCGCGCCTCGGACACCGCAGGGGCGGTGTGCTGTTCGTCGGCCCGCACCAGCCGTACCTGAACTACGTCGCGGACGTGCTGCCGAGCCTCGGCGAGGAGGGCGTACGCACCTGCACCGTGCGGGACCTGGTCGCCGAGGGCGCCACCGCCGGCGCCGAGGCCGACCCGGAGGTGGCCCGGCTGAAGTCCTCGGCTCAGCTGGTGAAGGCGATCGAGAAGGCGGTGCGCTTCTACGAGACCCCGCCCACCGAGGCGCTCACCGTCTCCACCCCCTGGGCCGAGCTGCGGCTGACCGCCGCCGACTGGGCCGAGGCGTTCGAGGCCGCGGAGGCGGGCGTCCCGCACAACGAGGCCCGGGAGCTGATCTGGGAGGCCCTGATCACGATCCTCCTGGACAAGCTCGACGTGGAGGTCCCGCCGAAGCTGTTCCGCCGGGCGCTGGCCGCCGACGCCGAGCTGACCGGCACCCTGCGCCAGGCATGGCCCCTGCTGGAGGCGGCCGACCTGGTCGGTGACCTGTGGACGGTCCCCGCCTACCTGCGGATGTGCGCCCCCTGGCTCACCCCCGACGAGGTACGCCTGCTGCGCCGCGCGGACCCGCAGGCGTGGACGGTGTCCGACCTGCCCCTGCTCGACGCGGCCCGGCAGCGGCTCGGCGACCCGGAGACCGCCCGGAAGAAGCGCCACAAGGCCGCCACGGTGGCCGCCGAGCGCGAGCGCATGGCCGCCGTCATCGACAGCGTGATCGCCGCCGACCCCGACGGCGAGGGCGCGGTGACCATGCTGCACGGGCAGGACCTCAAGGACAGCCTGGTCGACGAGGACGCGCTGCCCGCCCTCGACACCGACGAGCTGGCCGGTCCGTTCGCGCACATCGTCGTGGACGAGGCCCAGGAACTGACCGACGCCGAGTGGCAGATGCTGCTGCTGCGCTGCCCGTCCCGCAGCTTCACCATCGTCGGCGACCGCGCCCAGGCCCGGCACGGCTTCACCGAGTCGTGGCGGGAGCGGCTCGCGCGGGTCGGCCTCGACCGGGCGGAGGTGGCCTCGCTGAGCATCAACTACCGCACGCCGGAAGAGGTGATGACGGAGGCGGAGCCGGTGATCCGCGCCGCGCTGCCGGACGCCAACGTGCCGACGTCCGTGCGGTCCAACGGAATTCCGGTCACGTACGGCGCGGTGTCCGAGCTGGACAAGGTCCTGGACGACTGGCTGGCCGAGCACGCTGAAGGGACCGCCTGTGTCATCGGCGATCCCGCGTTCACGGAGCGGCCCCGAGTCCGGTCGCTGACACCGGAGTTGGCGAAGGGGCTCGAATTCGACCTGGTCGTGCTGGTGGAGCCGGAGGCGTTCGGCACGGGGATCGAGGGCGCGGTGGACCGCTATGTGGCGATGACCCGGGCGACCCAGCGGCTCGTCGTCCTCACGGGCGAGTAGAGCACGGCCGGGGCGGGGTGCCCGGTGGCCTACCGGGCACCCCGCCTTCACGGCTGACGCCGGACGCGACGCTCAGGCGCTGTGGTCCGGGTCGAAGCGGTCCGCGCGGTGGTCGCGGTTCGCCTCGTGAGCACCGGCCTGGCGGGCGTCGCGCTCCGGACGGCCGTCACGCTGCTGCTGGCCACGCTGACCGGCACCGGCCTTGTCACGGCCCTGGGCCGCCTTGTCACGGGTCTGCCCCGCCTTCTCGCGGGCCTGGCCCATCTTCTCCTTGGCCTGGTCCTGCGCCTGGCGGGACTTCTCCTGGATCTGGTCCTTCATACCCATGTGGGTTCACATCCCTGGTGGGGTGAGGGGAAATCGGCCCTTGCTGGGCCTCGACCAGATTCACACGCCCGAACACGGAGCGCATGTCGATCAGTTACGTTCCGTAGCCCTCTCCGCCTCGTCCGCCGCACCGCCCGCGCCCACCAGACCCGAGCGCATCCCCTGGAGCCGGGAGGCGTACCTGCGCATCTCGCGCTGCCCGACCGTGCCGATCAGCGCCGGGAGATACCCGCGCACCCCCTGCATCCCGCGCAGCCACCACTGCCCGTACACATGCGCCGAGCGCCGCTCGATGCCGTCCGCGATACGGTCCACGGCCGGGCCCAGCGGATAGGTCTTGTTCGCCGGCCAGGGCAGTCGCTGCCTCAACTCCCGCATCACGTCGTCCTGATCGGCGCCGCGCACCATGTCGGTGTCGGTCCAGGAGAGGTACGCGACGCCCACCCGCACGCCCTGGTGGCCGACTTCGGCGCGCAGGCTGTGCGCGTACGCCTCCACGCCCGCCTTGGAGGCGCAGTACGCCGTCATCATCGGCGCCGGGGTCATCGCGGCGAGCGAGGCGACCTGGAGGAGATAGCCCCGGCTCTCGGTCAGCACCGGCAGGAAGGCGCGGGCGGTGACGGCCGAGCCGATCAGGTTCACCTCAATCACCCGGCGCCAGGCCACCGGGTCGGAGTCGGCGAACGGACCCCCGTTCGCCACACCGGCGTTGGCGACCACGATGTCCACCTTGCCGAAGCGCTCCTTGACCTCCCGGGCCACCCGGCTCATCGCCTCGTGGTCGGTGACGTCGGCGTACCAGTAGCCGCCCTCGCCGTGCAGCCGCTCGGAGGCGGCCTTCAGCTCCTCCTCCTCCAGGCCGACCAGCGCCACGGTCGCTCCGCGCGCGGAGAGCTTGCGGGCCAGCAGCTCCCCGACGCCGCGCGCCGCCCCGGTGACGACCGCGACCTGTCCTTCGAGACCCACCCTGCTCATGCGCCCTCCTCCAGCGATGCGGGGGTGTTCCCCGCGACGTACGTGGTGACGAGTTCCCGTATCCGCGCCGTCACAGCCTCCGGTGCCTCCACCGGGGTCATGTGGCCCGCGCCGGTCAGCTCGGTCAGGCCGACGCAGCGCGGCAGCGCGGCGACCAGCGCGTGCGCGTGCGCCGAGGGGGTGAGCCGGTCGGCGGTGCCGTGCAGCACCTCGGTGGGCACGGTCAACTGCCTTACGCCGTGGTCGAGATCGAGCCCGGCCAGGACCTTGCCCCAGGCGTGCCGGGCGGCGCGCGGGCAGGCGTGCACGATACGGGCGCAGGCCTCCACCATGTGCGGGGCCGAACCGGCGCCCATGGTCGCGTACTTGAGGACCGCCTTCGCCACCGGCGTGACCGGGCCCAGCGGGGCGCGCGAGCCGAGGATGTGCCCGCTCAGCCGGGTGCGCAGCCGCCCGGCGGGCAGCGGCACCACCCTGGCCTGGGCGGTGAGCCGCGAACTGCCGGTGCTGCACAGCAGGACGGCGGCCGCGTGCTCGCGGAAGCGGGGGCGGTTCGCGGCGGCCATGACGGTCATGCCGCCCATGGAGTGCCCGGCGATCAGGGCCTGTTCGCCGGGCACGAGGGTGTGCGCGAGGACGGCTTCGAGGTCGTCGGCGAGCGCGCTCGTGGAGCAGGCCGGGCTGAGCGGGCTGCGGCCGTGGCCGCGCTGGTCGTAGGCGATCACCCGGTGGTCGCGCGCCAGGTCCCGTATCTGCGCGGCCCAGAAGGCGGTGGAGCAGGTCCAGCCGTGGGCGAGGACGACGGGCGGGGCGCCGTCGGGGCCGTGCACCTCGACGTGCAGCCGGGCGCCGTCGGCGGAGATGACGTCCACGGTGCGGGCGGGGACCGGCGGGGCGTAGGGGCCGGTGGCGACCGGCTCGGGGCGGCTCACGCGCCGGCCTCGGTGCGGGCGGGCTTCTTCCCGGCGGACGACTTGGCGGCGGGCTTCGCGGCCTCCGGAGCCTCGGACGCCTCGGACGCCTCAGGCACCTCTGGTGTCGCCTTCCCCGCGCGGATCACCTCGTACTCCCCGAGGTCCACCCGCCGGACCGCGCGGCGGAACTCGGCGGTCGTGCCCGGCCAGAGGGTGGTGTTGCGGCCGCTCGCGTCCAGGTACCAGCTGGTGCAGCCGCCGTTGTTCCACACCGTGCGCCGCATCCGCTCCTGCACCCGGTCGTTCCAGGCGTCGACGGCGGCCGGACGGGCGTCGAGGGCGACCCGGCCGCCGAGCACGTCCAGCTGGCGCAGATAGTCGGCGAGGTAGTTCAGCTGGGACTCGATCATGAGGATCATGGAGGAGTTCCCCAGGCCGGTGTTGGGCCCGATGATGCTCAGCCAGTTCGGGAACCCGGCGGCGGCGCCACCACGCAGCGCCTGCATCCCGCCCTTCCAGGCGTCCGCGAGCGTGATGCCGCCGGTGCCGACCACGCGCTCGGCGATGGGCATGTCCGTGACGTGGAAGCCCGTACCGAAGATGATCGCGTCGACCTCGGTCTCCGTGCCGTCGGCGGCGACCACGGTCGAGCCGCGGACCTCGCTGAGCCCGCTCGCGACCACGTCCACGTTGGACCGGGCGATCGCCGGATAGTAGGCGTTGGACAGCAGGATGCGCTTGCAGCCGATGCGGTAGTCCGGGGTGAGCTTGGCGCGCAGGGCCGGGTCCTTGATCGCGCGGGCCATGTTCCGCCGGGCGAGCCGCTCGACCAGGCCGAGTTCGTCGGGGTGCTTGGTGAAGGCCTGCACCTGGAGCTCCCGGATGCCCCACAGCAGCCCGCGCCGCAGCCGGGTGGTGAAGGGCAGCGCCTGGTGCAGCCGCCGCTCGGCGCCGCTGATGGCGCGGTCCACGCGGGGCATCACCCAGGGCGGGGTGCGCTGGAAGAGGGTGAGGCGGCCGACCTCCGGCTGGATCTCGGGGACGATCTGGATGGCGGAGGCGCCGGTGCCGACCATGGCGACGCGCTTGCCGCGCAGGTCGTAGTCGTGGTCCCAGCGGGCGGAGTGGAACACCTTGCCGGGGAAGGAGTCCAGGCCCGGGATCGCGGGGATCCTCGGGTCGGACAGCGGCCCGGTGGCGGAGACCACCACGTCGGCGGAGAGCGAACCGCTCGTCGTCTCGATGTTCCAGCGCAGCCGCTCCGCGTCCCAGGTCATCAGCCTGACCTCGGAGTCGAAGCGCAGGTGCGGACGCAGCCCGAAGGTGTCCGCGACGTGCTCCAGGTAGGCGCGGATGTGCTCCTGCCCGGAGAAGGTGCGCGGCCAGTCGGGGTTGGGGGCGAAGGAGAAGGAGTACAGGTGCGACGGCACGTCGCAGGCACAGCCGGGGTAACTGTTGTCCCGCCAGGTGCCGCCCACCCCGCTCGCCCGCTCCAGGACGACGAAGTCGGTGATCCCCTCGCGGCGCAGCCGCACGGCCGCTCCAAGGCCGCCGAAGCCGGACCCGATCACCGCCACCCGTACATGCTCGTGCTGGGCCATCCCGAAGCCTCCACGCATCAGCTTGGACTCTGCCAGTGAACACTGGCGCAATGGGACTGTAGAGCAGCTCCGTACCGAGCGGTAGGGGGCGCGAAAGGAAAGTTACCGGCGGTACGCCATAGGCTGCGGGCGTGACGGAAGAGGGCGGACCCAGCGCGGAGCAGACCGGCGGCGTACGGGAGTACCGCATGGAGGAGCTGGCCCGGCTGGCCGGCATCACCGTGCGCACCCTGCGCTTCTACCGCGAACGCAAGCTGATCCCGCCGCCCCGCCGCGAGGGCCGTATCGCCTGGTACGACGACCACCATCTGGCCCGGCTGCGCACGATCTCGGCCCTGCTGGAGCGCGGCCACACGCTGAACGGCATAGCGGAGCTGGCCGAGGCCCTGGAGAACGGCCGCGACGTCGCCGACCTGCTCGGGGTCGGTCCGCCCAGCGAGGAGGAGCCGGTACGGCTCACCCCGGAGGAGCTGGCGGCCCGCTTCGCGGGGCAGGACACCCCGGAGAACCTGGCCGCCGCCCTGGAGCTGGGCTACGTCGGCACCGACGGCGACGAGATCGTGCACATCAGCGGCCGTCTGCTGGACGTCTCCTCCGCCCTGGTCCGCGAGGGCATCCCGCTCGCCGAGGTCCTGGCGGCGGGCGCCCGGGTCCGCGAACACGTCGACGCCCTGGCCGACCTCTTCGCCTCCCTGGTCCTCCGCCACGGCCCCGAGGAGGACCTGCACCGGCTGCGGCCGCTGGCGCGGAGCGTGGTGGAGGCGGAACTGTCGCTGGCGCTGGACCGGCGGCTGCGGAAGCGGGAGTGAGGCCCGGAAGGGGGCGTCAGCGCTCGTAGACGACGGTCACCGGCGCGTGGTCCGACCAGCGCTCGGCGTGGGTGGCCGCGCGCTCCACGGAGCCCTTGACGGCCTTGGCGGCGAGCCCGGCGGTGGCCAGGTGGTAGTCGATGCGCCAGCCGGAGTCGTTGTCGAAGGCGCGGCCGCGGTAGGACCACCAGCTGTAGGGGCCGTCCACGCCGGGGTGCAGGGCGCGCATGACGTCGACGTAGCCGCCGTCCCCGGGGGCGAGCACCCGGCTCAGCCACTCCCGCTCCTCGGGCAGGAAGCCGGAGTTCCTGGTGTTGGCGCGCCAGTTCTTGAGGTCGGCCTGCTGGTGGGCGATGTTCCAGTCGCCGCAGACCAGGACCTCGCGGCCGTCGGCGGCGGACCGCTCGCGCAGCTTCTTCAGGTGGGCCAGGAACTCGCCCATGAAGCGGACCTTCTCGTCCTGCCGCTCGGTGCCGACCTCGCCGGAGGGCAGATAGAGGGAGGCGACGGTGACGCCGGGCAGCTCGGCCTCGACATAGCGCCCGGAGCCGTCGAACTCGGCGGAGCCGAAGCCGACCCGGACCCGGTCGGGCTCACGGCGCGTGTACAGGGAGACACCGGCGCGGCCCTTGGCGGCGGCCGGGGCGTGCACGACGTGCCAGCCCTCGGGCTCCCGCACCTCCTCGGGCAGCTGATGCGGCTCGGCGCGCACCTCCTGGAGGCAGACCACGTCGGCCGGGGTCTGCGCCAGCCACTCCACGAAGCCCTTCTTGGCGGCGGCACGGAGCCCGTTCACGTTCACGGAGGTAACAGTCAGCACCATGGCACGATACCGGCACACCCCGGAAAACCCGGCGCTCCACAGCCCGCATGGAAGTACGGTCACCAGCATGAACATACGCCGCGTCCGCTTCGACCACCCCGACGCCGTGAAGCTCAACGACGAGGTCCAGGCCGAGTACCACGTGCGCTACGGCGACGGCGGCGACGCCACTGTGCTGGACGTCACCGACTTCGACCCGCCCCGGGGCGTCTACCTGATCGCCTACGACGAGCGCGACCGCCCGGTCGCCACCGGCGGCTGGCGCGCCCAGGACACCAACGGCGAGGGCAACGAGGACGGCGACGCCGAGCTGAAGCGCATGTTCGTCGTCGAGGAGATGCGCGGCCGGGGCGTGGCCCGCCTGATGCTCGCGGCCCTGGAGGACGACGCCCGCACCGCCGGCCGCCTCCGCATGGTCCTGGAGACCGGCACCCGCCAGCCGGAGGCCATCGGCCTCTACACCTCCAGCGGCTACACCCCGTGCGCCAAGTTCGGCTTCTACCGGGAGTACGAGAGCAGCCGCTGCTTCGCGAAGGGGCTGTGAGGGCCTGTGAGCGCGGGGCGCGGGCTCAGGGGTTCCAGTAGACCGTCGTGAACACCCGCTCGAAGCGCCGGGCGACCAGATCCGCACGCTGGATCGCCCAGTGCACGGTGGCACCCTCCCGCCCCTCGAGCCCGGGACTCCAGTCGGCGAGCAGCACCCAGTCGGAGACGTCGTCGGACACCGGACCGTCCCACCGGCCCGCCTCCGCCTGCTGCCGGGCGCAGGAGACGGCACCGGCGAGCGGATCGGTGTAGACGGCCTCCTCCGAGGCGTACCCGCCGAGCCGGAGCGGCCCCCGGTGGACGATCTCCCCCTCGACGTCGCCCCAGACCTCCACCAGCTCCTCGGCGCGTGGATGCCCGGGCAGCGGCTCGCTCCAGGAAGCCTCGGGGAGGTCGACCGCGCAGTGGTACGGCAACGAGACGTCGGCCGTCACCCGCATCGGTCCCTGCGGGAATCTCCCGAACAGCTCCCGGTACTCCTCGACATCGGCCAGCGCCCAGCCGTACCGGTCCCGCTCCTCCACGGCCGCCCCCGCCGGGACGTACACCACGCTCCCCATGTTCGCGCCGTCCCCGTCGTCCTCGGGCACGGCGAACAGCAGCAGTTGGCCGTCGGACGGCAGCGGAAGATCGGTCACCCCGTCGGGCAGCGCCGCGAGATCGATGCTCCCGACGAAGGGATGCACGGGCTCCGCGACCCCGCCCGGCAGCGCCAACGGCCCCCCGAACCGCCCCACCACGTCCCCGTCCCCGCCCTGCCCCAACGTCGCACAGGGCCGCGCGAGCCCGAGCCACCGCTCCACGTCCTCGCCGGGTATCCCACGGGCGATCGCCTTGCCACGAAAGGGACTTAACCGGTCCCGCAGTTCAGGAGTCATGGGGGAACCGTAGAGGGAGGGTCTGACAGATCCCGGAAACGCCGAGATCCCCATCCGATGAATCGGATGGGGATCTCGTGACCGCCTCGAAGGCGGCGCTGCGTGGACCTGAGGGGATTCGAACCCCTGGCCCCCTCGATGCGAACGAGGTGCGCTACCGGACTGCGCCACAGGCCCTTGCAACGAGTGAAACTCTAGCATCCCGATCCAGGTGCCCGGAAATCCGCTCCCGGACTGGTCAGGGCGGGGGTCACTCGTTGGCGGCGCGGGGGCGGTCGTCGGTCTCGTACTGGTCGAAGAGGGGGGTGCGACCGCGCTCGCGGGAGCGGCGGGCGGAGGCGGCGCGGCGGGCGGCGTCGCGGGTGTCCTCGGCGCGGGGCTCCGGGGCCTCCCCCGGTTCCGCCTCGTGCTCCGACACGACCGGTCCGGAGCGGGCGGAGCTCCAGGTGTCCGGGGCGCCGAGGTCGACGTCGGGGGTGGCGCGCGGGGCGACCGGGGCGGTGACATAGGTGGGCAGCGGGACCGGGACCGGCTCCCAGCTGTCGCCGTGGCCGGGCGGCCGCGTGCGCTCGCGCTGCTGGTCGACCCATTCGGCGTGGTCGGTCTGCTCGACGAGGGCGCGGCGGTCGGCGGCGAGCGCGGCGGACAGGGCGGGATCGGTCTTCGGTTCTGATCCCTCCTCCGGTTCGTCGGCGACGGCGCCCGCGTCGGCCGCGGCGCGGCGGCGCGGACGGGGCGCGCTCTCGCGCAGCCTGCGGGCGGCGTCCTCGGCGCGGCGGCGGTCCATCTGGTAGGCGAAGCGGCGCCGTTCCTGGGTGCGCAGGTAGCCGATGTAGCCACTGAGCAGGAGGGCGGGCACGGCGGGCACCCACAGGAAGGCGAGCCCGCCGACGGCGGCGACGATCGCGCCGCAGGTGAAGCCGAGGAAGAGCAGGACGGTGGTACGCCTGCGCCGCGCGAGCACCTTGGAGCGCTGGGCGCGGGCGGCGGCCGTCTGCGGTGCCGGGGCGCGGCGCGCGGCCTGGGCCGGGGCGGAGACGGGGGTTTCGCCGCGCTGCCGCGCGGGCGCGGGCGCCGGGTCGGCCTCCGGCCGGTGCGCCCGCACCGGGTGCGCACCGGATCTGTGTCCCTGCGCCGCCGGATGCGAGCCGGAGTGATGCGCCTGCGCCGGAGGGGACTTGGGGGTCGGCTCGGGGCGTCCGGGCTCCTCCGCCGGGGCGTCCGCGCGCGCCTGACGGCGGGTCGGAGGCATGGCGAAGGCCCGGACGTCCACCGAATCGGTGGCGGCGTCCGGGTCACCGGCGTCCGGCTCCCCCTCCTCGGCGGAGCGCGCCCGCAGGTCCTTGGCGTACCGGCGCTCCATCCCCGCCCGTCCGGACAGCAGCCGGATGGCGGTGCTGAAGCGTTCCGTCGGACGGGCCTCGTTCAGCTCGTCCTGCCTACGGAGCCACATCGGCACCAAGTAGGCGGCCCAGGCCCCGACGATGACTGCGTAAATGAGGCCGCTGCTGCTCACGCCTCACACGGTAGAGGGGTTTGTACGGGGCCATCCGCCAATTGAGCCGGTGTGTCGCACGATCTGGCTGATATTCCGAGCTTTTTTTGCGATCGATGCGATCAGCCGACCGCCGAAGTCATGAATTGATATGCCTCGGAACGGTCGGTGACCGATTGAATTCGAACACTTATTCAATTTCCGGTGGTCGGCTGATTTCCGGACGCGTTCTGCGCGCGCGTGCGCCGCCAGCGGGAGAGCAGTCCGTCGGGGACCTCCTCCGCCGTGAGGGCGTAGACGAGGTGGTCGCGCCAGGCGCCGTCGATGTGCAGATAGCGCGGCCGCAGCCCCTCCTCGCGGAATCCGAGTTTCTCCACGACCCGGCGGCTGGGCCGGTTCTCGGGGCGAATGCACACCTCGAGCCGGTGCAGCCCGACCGAGCGGAAACAGTGGTCCACCACCAGCGCGACGGCGGTCGGCATGACCCCGCGCCCGGCGACCGACTCGTCCACCCAGTAGCCGATGTGCCCGGAACACATGGAGCCCCAGGTGATTCCGGCGACCGTGAGCTGGCCGACCAGACGGCCCTGGTACTCGATGACGAACGGCAGCATCCGCCCCGCGTGCGCCTCCGAGCGCAGATGGCGGACCATCTGGCGGTAGGTCGGCCGGTGCGTGATCGGGCCGTTCGGGGTGGGCGGCGGGATGGTCGCCTCCCAGGGGCGCAGCCAGTCCCGGTTGCGCCGGTTCACCTCGCGCCAGGCCCGCTGGTCGCGCAGTCTTATCGGCCGGAGGACGACATCCGCGTCCGCCAGCGCGACGGGCCACGACCGGCCGGTCAGCTCGCACCCCCGGAACCGGCGGCGTGCTCCGCCCCGGCGGGGCGGGGGTGGTCGCCGCCGCGGATCTGGTCCACGGCGTGGATCAGCAGCGGCTCCAGGACGGCGAGGCCGTCGCGCACTCCCCCGGTCGAGCCGGGCAGGTTCACGATCACCGTGCGGCCCGCGACTCCGGCGAGGCCACGCGAGAGGACGGCGGTGGGGATCTTCTCCCGGCCGTACGCCCGGATCGCCTCCGCGATGCCCGGCACCTCGTAGTCGAGCACCTCGCGGGTCGCCTCGGGGGTGCGGTCGGTGGGCGAGATGCCGGTGCCGCCGGTGGTGACGACCACGTCGTACCCGGCCGCCACGGCCTCGCGCAGGGCCGCCTTCACCGGCTCGCCGTCGGGCACCACCCGGGGGCCGTCCACGGCGAAGCCGAAGCCGCGCAGGCCCTCGGCGACCGCGGGTCCGCCCTTGTCGGCGTAGACCCCGGCGGCGGCCCGGTTGGAGGCGGTGACGACCAGTGCGCTGTACGGCGCGGTCAGGGCGCCGCCCAGGGGGGATTCCGCACTCACGCCCGGCTCCAGTCGCCCGACTTGCCGCCCGTCTTCGTCTCGACCCGGACGTCGGTGATGACGGCGCCCTTGTCCACGGCCTTGATCATGTCGATCACGGTGAGCGCGGCGACCGACACGGCGGTGAGGGCCTCCATCTCGACGCCCGTGCGGTCGGTGGTCTTCACCGTGGCGGCGATCTCCACGGCGTCGTCCGCGACCGCGAGGTCCAGCTTCACGCCGGAGACCGACAGCGGGTGGCAGAGCGGGATCAGGTCGGGGGTGCGCTTGGCTCCCATGATCCCGGCGATGCGCGCGGTGGCGAGGGCGTCGCCCTTGGGCACTCCCTCGCCGCGCAGCAGCTCGATCACGCGGGGTGAGACGAGCACCCGGCCGGTGGCGCGCGCGGTGCGCGCCGTCACGTCCTTGCCGGATACGTCGACCATGCGGGCCGCGCCCGCCTCGTCGATGTGCGTCAGTCGGTCCTGCGTACTCATGGTGTGCCGTGCTCCCGGTCCCGGCCCGTCGCCGATGCTGGTTGTACGGGCCTGTGTGCGCGACACGGTACCTCCAAGTCGGCCCGCGCACCGGGTCGAGACCCCGCGCGGACCCTGCCCGGACCGCGCGGAAGGCGCCCGGTCAGCCGAGCAGGACGACCTCCACCTCGGCGCCGGGCTCGGCCGAATCCACGTCCTCGGGAAGGACGATGAGGCAGTCGGCGTGGGCCAGCGCGGCGACCAGATGGGACCCCGCACCGCCCACCGGGGACACCTCGCCGTCGGTGTGCGTGCCGCGCAGGAACTGGCGGCGGCCCTTGGGCGAGCGCAGCGGCTTGTCGGTCCTGAGGACCGCCCGGGTGTGCGGCCGGTGCACGTCCGGCAGACCCATCAGGGCGCGGATCGCGGGGCGGACGAACAGCTCGAAGGAGACGTACGACGACACCGGGTTGCCGGGCAGCGCCAGCAGCGGGGTGTGGTCGGGGCCGACGGAGCCGAAGCCCTGCGGCTTGCCGGGCTGCATGGCGAGCTTGCGGAAGTCGACGCCGCCGGTCTCGTCCTCGTCACCGGCGCCGGAGAGCGCCTCCTTGACCACGTCGTACGCGCCGACGCTCACCCCGCCCGTGGTGACCAGCAGGTCGGCGCGGACGAGCTGGTCCTCGATGGTGGAGCGCAGCACGTCGGCGTCGTCCTCGACGGCGCCGACCCGGTAGGCGATGGCGCCCGCGTCCCGGGCGGCGGCGGCCAGCGCGAAGCTGTTGGAGTCGTGGATCTGCCCGGGGCCCAACGCCTCACCGGGCTGGACGAGTTCGCTGCCCGTGGACATCACGACCACGCGCGGGCGCGGGCGCACCCGGACGCTGCCCCGGCCGATCGCGGCGAGCAGCGCGATCTGCGGCGGCCCGAGGACCGTACCGGCGGCGAGGGCGAGGTCGCCGGCCCGCACGTCGCTGCCGCTGGGGCGCACGTGCGCGCCGGACTCGACGGCCTCGTAGACACGCACCTGGCCCTCGGCGCCCTCGGGGGCGAGGGCGCGGGCGCGCATCCCGCTCGCCGGGCCCTCGCCGAGCCCGGCGTCGGTCTGCTCGACGGGGACGACGGCCTCGGCGCCGGGCGGCACCGGGGCGCCGGTCATGATCCGGGCGGCCTGGCCCGGGCCGACCCGTACGAGGTCGGCGGCACCGGCCGCCACATCGCCGACGACCTCCAGGACGGCCGGGTACTCCTCGCTCGCCCCGGCCACGTCCGCGACCCGGACCGCGTACCCGTCCATGGAGCTGTTGTCGAACGGGGGCAGGGACATCGGCACCACCACGTCGTCCACGAGGACGCAGCCCTGGGCCTCCAGGACGGGCAGCTCAATGGGGTCGAGCGGGCGGATGGTGCTGAGGATGTCCTCCAGGTGCTCGTCCACCGACCACACGTGGTCCGGTCCGACGGGACGGTTCGGGGCGGCGCTCAACGGTCCTACATCTCCTCGGCGACGTACGTGTGAAGCCAGGTCCGGAAGTCCGGGCCCAGGTCTTCACGTTCGCACGCGAGCCTGACAATGGCACGCAGATAGTCACCGCGGTCGCCGGTGTCATAGCGGCGGCCGGTGAAGACGACGCCGTGCACGGGGCCGCCCACCTTCTCGTCCTGGGCGAGCTGCTGGAGGGCGTCGGTGAGCTGGATCTCGCCGCCGCGGCCGGGCTCGGTGCGGCGCAGGACCTCGAAGATGCGCGGGTCGAGGACGTAGCGGCCGATGATCGCGTAGTGGGAGGGGGCGTCCGCCGGGTCGGGCTTCTCGACCAGGCCGGTCACCCGGACGACATCGCCCTCGGCGGTGGCCTCGATCGCGGCGCAGCCGTAGAGGTGGATCTGCTCGGGGGCGACCTCCATGAGCGCGACGACGCTGCCGCCGTGCTGCTCCTGGATGTCGATCATGCGCTGGAGAAGGGGGTCGCGGGGGTCGATCAGGTCGTCGCCGAGGAGGACGGCGAAGGGCTCGTGGCCGACGTGCGGGGCGGCGCACAGCACGGCGTGGCCGAGGCCCTTGGGGTCGCCCTGGCGCACGTAGTGCATGGTGGCGAGGTCGCTGGACTCGCGGACCCGGGCGAGCCGGTCCTCGTCGCCCTTCTTCTCGAGGGCGGACTCCAGCTCGTAGTTGCGGTCGAAATGGTCTTCGAGGGGACGCTTGTTGCGTCCGGTGACCATGAGGACGTCGTCGAGACCCGCCGACACCGCCTCCTCCACCACATACTGGATGGCCGGCTTGTCCACCACCGGCAGCATCTCCTTGGGGGTGGCTTTGGTGGCCGGCAGGAACCGGGTGCCGAGGCCCGCCGCCGGGATGACGGCTTTGCTGATCTTGGGGTACGACTCAGTCATGGCGGCAACCCTATCCGGTGTCTAAGCAGGCAATCCGCTACCCCGATCGACATACCGTCGTATGAACGGATAGACCGGTTTGCCGGAAAAGGCGGGAACTCTTGAGACAGCACGGACGCGCGGACGAGCCTGACAAACGCGCGTGGCGACAGGAACTCCTCCGGGTGAGGAACGGGCTGCCGGAGGATGACATCCGGTCGTCGGCCGGCGCGCTCGCGGGGCAGGCGCTCCTCCTGCCGGAACTGGCCGCCGCCCGCACGGTGGCGGCGTACGTCTCCGTGGGCGGCGAACCCGGCACCCGCGCGCTGCTGGACACGCTGCGCGCGCGGGGCGTCCGCGTCCTGCTGCCCGCCCTGCTGCCCGACAACGACCTGGACTGGGCCGAGTACACCGGCCCCGGCTCGCTCGCCCCGGTACGTCACGGCGGCCGCATGGAGCTGCTCGAACCGTCCGGGCCCCGGCTCGGACCCGACGCCGTCGCCTCGGCCGACGCGGTCCTGCTGCCCGGCCTCGCGGTGGACGCGCGCGGGATGCGCCTGGGGCGCGGCGGCGGGTCGTACGACCGGGTGCTCGCGCGACTGGAGAGCGCGGGCGCGCGCCCGGCGCTCGTGGTGCTGCTGTACGACACGGAGGTCGTCGCCCGGGTACCGGCGGAGCCCCACGACCGCCCGGTGCACGCCGTGGTGACCCCGACGGGCGTGCGCCGCTTCACGCGCCCCTGACCAGGACGGGCAAACCCCGGGATATGCGCAACGGCCCTCCACGCGCGCGTGGAGGGCCGTTGCGGTGCCGGTCGCCGTCAGCGGCTCACGGCTTGAGGACCAGGGTGTCCTTCGTGCTTCCGTCGACCGCCTTGCCGGTGAACGACCAGGGCAGCAGCTCGCCCTTGGCCCACTTGTCGGTCTGGTCGGTGTAGTGGGAGCTGAAGGCGTGCCCGGAGGCGCCGGAGACGTTGATCCACTTGGACTTGTCCAGGTCGGCCAGGTTGACCACCATCCGCATGGACGGCACCCAGACCACGCCGTAACCGCCCGCCGCGTTCCAGCCGGTGGCGTCCACGGTGGCCTCGCCGCCGCTGAGCTTCCAGGGGCCGCGGTTGAGCGCGTACTGGAGGATCTCCGGGCCGTTGGTGCCGAGCGTCTGGTTCTTCAGGAACAGCCGGTGCAGGCGGCCCCAGCTCCAGGTGTCGATGTCCTTGCCGAGCTTGGCGGTCAGCTCCCAGCGCGCGTCGATCATGGCGCGGGTGAACAGCTGGTCGCGGTTCTCGGCGGCCGGGCGGTTGCCCGACTTCGGGGCCTTCCACCAGTCGCTGTCGGGCTTGTCCATCAGCGTGCGCACGACCTCGAACCAGCGGTCGCCGCCGTCCGGCTGCGCCTGGTCCGCGTCACGCTGACCGCACTCGCGCACCTTGGTGTCGTCGTCCACCGGACCGGTGGAGTCGGCCCGCTCGACCCACAGGCACTGGCCCTTGACCCGCAGCTCCTTGGGGAGCTTGTCGCCGAAGCCCAGCTTGAGGATGTTGCGCCAGACCGCGTTGAAGTACGCGGCGGCCGCCGAGTCGGCGTCCTGGGTGTAGTCCCAGCCCTCCAGGAGCTTCTGCGCCTGGCGGACGTCCGGGTCGTCCAGGTTGAGCTTCAGGAGCCTGGGCACCAGCAGCCGGGCGATCTCGCTGCTGTTGTCCGTCTGCATCTGGCGCATGTCGTCGGTCGAGATCTTGCCGCCGTCCTTGATCTTGGACTCGATCAGGTCGGTGATGCGCTGGCTGCGGGTGCCGTAACCCCAGTCGGTGGTCAGGGTGTAGGGGTACTTGTCCTTGTCGATCACGGCCTGGTTGGCGGTGACGATGTAACCCCGCTTGGGGTTGTACTCGTACGGCAGCGCGTCCTGCGGGATGTAGCCGGTCCAGCGGTACTTGGAGTCCCAGCCGGGGGCCGGGAGCGAGCCGTCGTCGGAGGCGGAGCGCGTGGGGATCCTGCCGGGCAGGGTGTAGCCGATGTTCTCCGAGTCGGCGTAGACCAGATTCTGCGACGGCACGTCGAACAGGGCGGCGGCGGAGCGGAAGCTCTTCCAGTCGGCGGCCTTGTCCATGGCGAACACGGCGTCCATGGAGGTGCCCGGCTGCAGCGCGGTCCACTTCAGGGCGACGCCGTAGCCGTCGCCCCGGTCGGGGGCGGCGGTGTCGACTCCGGCCGTGCGGCCCACGTCGACCAGTTCGCCGTCCCGGTCCGACAGCAGCGGCATGCCGTCCTGGGTCTCGCGGACCACGATCTTCCGGGACGGGCCGCCCGCGACCTTGATGGTCTCCTCGCGGGTGCGGAAGGGGCGGACCTTGCCGTCGTAGAGGTAGCCGTCGCCGGTGATCTTCTCCAGGTAGAGGTCGGTGACGTCCACCCCGGAGTTGGTCATGCCCCAAGCGATCCTGCCGTTGTGCCCGATGATCACACCGGGCATCCCGGCAAAGGTGTAACCCGTGACGTCGTACTGGCACTTGCTGTCGACGGTCCGGCAGTGCAGGCCCATCTGGTACCAGACCGAGGGCAGCGTGGCGGACAGGTGCGGGTCGTTGGCGAGCAGCGGCTTGCCGGTGATCGTGTTGGCGCCGGAGACGACCCAGGAGTTGGAGCCGATGCCCTGGCCGTTCACACCGACGGCGGTGGGGAGGTCGTCCAGGACCTTGGAGAGGCCCAGGAGCTGGCTGGTGACGGCCGAGCCGGAGTTCGCGTCGGTGCCGGAGGCGGTGCCGGTGTCCGTGGAACCGGTGGTGCCGGGGGTGCCCGTCGCGCCGGTGGCGCCCGTGGCACTCGAGGAGCCCGAGGTGCCGCCCTGCTCGAAGGTCCGGTTCAGCTCGTCGTACTGACCGTTCTGCACGATCGGCTTGTTCCGGTTGTACGGGTAGTCCGGGTAGAGGTCGCGGATCTGCTGCGGGCCGAGGCGGCTCGTCATCAGGGCGCGGTCGGCCTCGTCGCGCATGTTGCCGCGCAGGTCCCAGGCCATCGCCTTCAGCCACGACAGCGAGTCCACCGGCGTCCACGCCGAGGGCTCGTAGTCGTTGGTGAGGTTCAGGGCGGCGTACTCCAGGGAGATGTCCTTGCCGTCCTTGCCCTGGAGATAGGCGTTGACGCCCTTGGAGTAGGCGTCGAGGTACTGCTTGGTGGAGGCCGACAGCTTCGTGTCGTACTCCTCCTTGGCCACCCGGTCCCAGCCGAGCGTGCGCAGGAAGGCGTCGTTCTTGACCTGACCCTTGCCGAACATCTCCGACAGGCGCCCGGAGGTCATGTGCCGGCGCACGTCCATCTCGTAGAAGCGGTCCTGCGCCTGGACGTAGCCCTGCGCCATGAACAGGTCCGCGTCGGAGGAGGCGTAGATCTGCGGGATGCCGTAGCCGTCGCGCTTCACGTCCACCGGCCCCGACAGGCCCTTGAGCGTGAGTGTGCCGCTCGTGCGCGGGAAGGAGGCGCGCACGGTGCTGACCGTCCAGTACGCGCCGAAGGCGATGCCGCCGATGACGGCGAGGACCAGAACCAGCACGATAAGTCGGGCTTTGCGCCCCTTCTTCCTGCCGGACTTGGCGGGCTTGTCACCCGTTGTGGCGGTGGTATTGGGGGGCATCGCTGTCCTTGCTGTCCTAACGCGAGCGGCAGGTCGGGCCATGACTTTGAATGAGCGCTGGAGCAACCATAGGCGCAGGGCCCCGAGCCACTTGACGCGGAGTCGGGAACTGGCGCGCACGGGCGTTCGATCTTGCCAAGCCGAGCGTCAAGGAAACGTCAAGAGTTAGGTAAGGTAACGAAGTACTTGGGTGCGGTGCGCCGCAGCCCCGGGTCCTGTGTACTGAGTCCGCCCCGCGTCGGACGCGGGCCAAGGAAGGGAAGCGCCGCTGACTGTCCACCACCTCAACCAGCTCCTGCTCGCCTGCTCGCTCGTGCTCCTGGTCGCGGTCGCGGCCGTGCGGATCTCCTCGCGCAGCGGGCTCCCCAGCCTGCTCGTGTACCTGGGGATCGGCGTCCTCATGGGCTCCGACGGCATCGCGCACATCCACTTCGACAACGCCGAGATGGTCCAGGTCATCGGGTACGCGGCCCTGGTCGTGATCCTCGCCGAGGGCGGTCTGGGCACGAAGTGGAAGGAGATCGGGCCCGCGCTGCCGTCCGCCTCCGTGCTGGCGACCGTCGGCGTCGCGGTCAGCGTCGGGGCCACGGCCGCGGGCGCGCACTATCTGGTCGGGCTGGAATGGCGGCAGGCGCTGATCATCGGCGCGGTGGTCTCCTCGACGGACGCGGCGGCCGTCTTCTCCGTCCTGCGGCGCATCCCGCTGCCCGCGCGCGTGACGGGCACGCTGGAGGCCGAGTCCGGCTTCAACGACGCACCCGTCGTCATCCTGGTCGTCGCCTTCTCCCAGAAGGGCCCGATCGACCACTGGTACGTGCTGCTCGGCGAGATCCTGCTGGAGCTGGCCATCGGCGCCGCCCTCGGTCTCGCGGTGGGCTTCCTCGGCTCCTGGGGGCTCAAGCACGTCGCGCTGCCCGCCTCCGGCCTCTACCCGATCGCCGTCATGGCCATCGCCGTGACGGCGTACGCGGCGGGCGCCCTGGCCCACGGCAGCGGCTTCCTCGCCGTCTATCTGGCCGCCATGGTGCTCGGCAACGCCAAGCTGCCGCACTGGCCGGCCACCCGGGGCTTCGCGGACGGGCTCGGCTGGATCGCGCAGATCGGCATGTTCGTCCTGCTCGGTCTGCTGGTGACCCCGCACGAGCTGGGCGACGACATCGTGCCCGCGCTGGTGATCGGCCTCGTGCTGACCATGGCGGCCCGTCCGCTGAGCGTGGTGCTGAGCCTGACGCCGTTCCGGGTGCCCTGGCAGGAGCAGGCGCTGATGTCCTGGGCGGGACTGCGCGGCGCGGTCCCCATCATCCTGGCGACGATCCCCATGGTGAGCGGCATCGCGGGCAGCCGCCGCATCTTCAACATCGTCTTCGTGCTGGTCGTCGTCTACACCCTCGTCCAGGGCCCGACCCTGCCCTGGCTCGCCCGCAAACTGCGGCTCGGTGAGGAGGGCGAGGCGTCCGACCTCGGGATCGAGTCGGCGCCCCTGGAGCGGCTGCGCGGCCATCTGCTCTCGGTCGCGATCCCGGAGGACTCCAAGATGCACGGCGTGGAGGTGGGCGAGCTGCGGCTGCCGCCCGGCGCCGCCGTCACCCTGGTCGTGCGCGACGGCAAGTCGTTCGTGCCCTCGCCGACGACCGTGCTGCGGCACGGGGACGAGCTGCTGGTGGTCGCCACCGACCCGGTGCGCGACCAGGCCGAGCGGCGGCTGCGCGCGGTCACCAAGGGCGGCAAGCTGGCGGACTGGCTGGGGACGGGCGGGACACAGTCGGGCCGGGCGGGGCACTGAGGGCGCTCCCCCGGACCCGCACCGGGTGCTCGTTGTCACAGGTCGCGCCCGCGGTGCCCCCTGTACGATCAAGGCATCTGATCGAACCAACTCTGTCTGATCCGTCTGACGCAGAGCTGGCGCGACCGTATGGCGGCCGGAACGCCTTTCGTAGTGCAGCACCGGTATCTACCGCAGTCCCGCGCAAGAGGACAGCTCTCGGTGCCCCCCGCACGGGCGCGCTACCAGGTGGAAGGAAGGCACGGGCCGTGGAGTCCACGGTCACCACCGAGCCGGCCGGGAAGCGGCAGGCTCCGCCTCGTCCCGGCTACGGACAACTGCTGCGCACCCGGGGTGCCTGGACCTTCCTGGTCCCGGGCTTCGCCGCGCGCCAGCCGTTCGCGATGCTCACCATCTCCATCGTGCTCCTGGTACGGCACACCACCGGCTCGTACGGCGCCGCCGGTGCCGCGGCCGCCGTCACCGGCGTCTCCATGGCGCTCTGCGCGCCCTACGGCGGCCGTCTCGCGGACCGCTACGGACAGCGGGCCGTCCTGGTCCCCGGTGTCGTCGTGCACACGGTGGCCGCGCTCGGCCTGACCGCGCTCGCCCTGTCGCACGCGCCCCTGTGGGCGCTGTTCGCGGCGGCCGTGCCCACCGGCGCCTCGGTGCCGCAGGTCGGCCCCATGGTGCGCGCCCGCTGGGGCGTGAAGCTCCAGGGGTCGCCGCTCATGAGCACGGCGGCGGCCTTCGAGTCCGTGACGGACGAGCTGACCTTCGTGGTCGGCCCCCTGCTCGCGACCGCCCTGTGCACCACCGTCACCCCCTCCGCCGGTCTGGTCACCGAGGCGCTGCTGACGCTGGTGGGCGGCCTGCTCTTCGCGGCACAGCGGGGGACGCAGCCTTCTGTCGGCGGTCACCCCACCGACGACGATCACGCGCGCGTGCCGCACACGTCCGCCCTGCGCGTGCCCGGCGTGCGCGTGCTGATCGTGACCTTCCTGGGCATCGGGGCGGTCTTCGGCGGGATGCAGGTCTCGCTGGCCGCGTTCACCGAGTCGATCGGCGAGCCCGGCCTGAACGGCGTCCTGTACGGCGTCTTCGCGGCGGGCAACATGCTCTCCGGCTTCGTGTGCGGCGCGATCGCCTGGCGGGCCTCGCCCCGGCGGCGGCTCGCGGTGGGATACGCGGGGCTCGCGCTGACCGCGTCCGCGCTGTGGACGGCGCACTCGCTGCCGCTCCTTGCCGGGCTCGGCCTGCTGGTCGGTGTCTGCATCGCGCCCGCGCTGATCACCGGCTACACACTGGTCGAGGCGCTGGTACCGGCCGGGGCCCGCACCGAGGCGTTCACCTGGCTGACCGGCGCGGTCGCGCTCGGCCAGGCGGCCGCCGTCACCGTCGCCGGGCAACTGGAGGACCGGCTGTGGGGCGGGGCCGGTTTCCTGGTGCCGATGGCCGGTACGGTGCCCGCGCTGGCGACGTTGTTGCTGCTGCGTTCCCGGCTCGTGCCCCGGCCGCTGAACCGTACGGTGGCACGTGGCGTGGGTCACCGCGCGCCGGTCGCGGTGGACTGATCCCCGGGAATGCGTCAAGATGGACCGTCGTTAGCACTCATTGAGTGAGAGTGCCAGGAGGAAGACAGTGCCGACCTACCAGTACCAGTGCAAGGACTGCGGCGAGGGCCTTGAAGCGGTGCAGAAGTTCACCGACGACGCCCTGACCGAGTGCCCCAGCTGCGGTGGCCCCCTGAAGAAGGTGTTCTCCGCGGTCGGCATTGTCTTCAAGGGCTCCGGTTTCTACCGCAACGACTCGCGTGGCGCGACGTCGAGCAGCAGCCCGGCCACGAAGACGCCGTCCTCTTCTTCTTCGTCGTCGTCCGACTCGAAGGCGTCCTCGTCTTCGTCGTCCACGTCGTCGTCCTCGTCGTCCTCTTCCGGCTCCGCCGCCTGAGAACCACGCCTTTGTCGACCCTGCCGTCCGGCTGTCCGTGACGGTGGGGTCTTCGGCGTTCCCGGGGACGTGGTGGCGTTCCCGGGGACCGTGGTGACGTTCCCGAATGGTTCCGGACTGCCCCTGGGGCGGGTTTCCGGCTCCGGCTAGGGTGCTCGGCATGGCGAACGCAGAGATCGGCGTAATCGGCGGCTCGGGTTTCTACTCCTTCCTGGAGGACGTGACCGAGGTCCTGGTGGACACCCCCTACGGGGCACCCAGCGACTCCCTCTTCCTCGGCGAGATCGCCGGCCGGCGGGTCGCCTTCCTGCCCCGGCACGGCCGGGACCACCGCGTCCCCCCGCACCGCATCAACTACCGCGCCAATCTGTGGGCGCTGCGCTCCGTCGGGGTCCGCCAGGTCCTCGGCCCGTGCGCGGTGGGCGGTCTGCGCCCGGAGTACGGCCCCGGCACGCTGCTGGTACCGGACCAGTTGGTGGACCGCACCAAGTCGCGGGAGCAGACCTACTTCGACGGGCTGCCGCTGCCCGACGGCACGGTGCCGAACGTGGTGCACGTGTCGCTGGCCGACCCCTACTGCCCCACCGGACGGGCCGCCGCGCTGAAGGCGGCACACGGCCGGGACTGGGAGGCGGTGGACGGCGGCACGCTGGTCGTGGTCGAGGGCCCGCGCTTCTCCACCCGCGCCGAGTCGCTGTGGCACCAGGCGCAGGGCTGGTCGGTGGTGGGCATGACCGGGCATCCGGAGGCGGCCCTCGCCCGTGAGCTGGAGCTCTGCTACACCTCGCTCACCCTGGTCACCGACCTCGACGCGGGCGCCGAGACCGGCGAGGGCGTCTCCCACGAGGAGGTGCTGCGGGTGTTCGCGTCCAACGTGGAGCGACTGCGCGGGGTGCTGTTCGACGCGGTGGCGGCGCTGCCGGCGACGGAGGAGCGGGACTGTCTGTGCCTGGGGGCGCTGGGCGGGGTGGAGCCGGGGTTCGTGCTGCCGTAGGGGGTCGCGAGGCGGGGATCTCCTCGTTCGGGTGACGGAGTTTTCCACAGGCATCCGGCCGTTCACAGGTCCCGACGGGCCTCGGCGAAAGCCGTCATCGTGGGCATCGCAAGCAGCCGATTCCCTCGTAGCAGGCGGTGATCCCGATGTCTTCGGCCAACCTGGCTTCCTCGCGCCCTTCTCCCCCGCGCCTGCCGCGCCCCTCTCCCCCGGTGTTCCGTGTCCCCCGCCCGCCGGGCACCGACGTCCCCGCGACCCGTGAGGTCCCCGGCTTCGCGCCGGTGTGTGTACGGGGCGGCGGGTACGCGGCGCGGCAGCTGATGCGGAGCCGCAGGCGGGCGGTCGCGGCCGGCCTGGCCGTGACGGCGGCGGCGCTGGTCGCGGCGGGTCCACGGGCGGTGTCCGGACCGCAGGGCGCCGAGCGCCCACGCGGTCGTCCGGTGGCGGAACCGGCACCTCGGCACGGCCCGGCGGAGCTGGTGCGGGCACCGGTGCGGATCGCGGACGCGGCGACCGTCCGGCTGCTGCGGCCCGGCGACCGGGTCGATGTGATCGCCGCCGAGGAACGGCCGACCGGTGGGGGCGCCCGGGTACTGGCGCGCGGCGCGCGGGTGACGCGGCTGCCGGAGCCGCTGGGTGCCCCCGAGGACGGGGTGGGCGCGGGTGGTGCGCTGGTGGTGCTGGCCGTGCCACGTGCGACGGCGGTCCGGCTGGTGGGCGCGAACCCCTCGGCGCGGCTGGCGGTGACGCTATGGTGAACGGCCCGCGCCTTCTGCTCGCAGGCGCGCTGTCAAGTCGCTCGATCGAGCGACGGGATTGGACACGATGGCCGCGCGGTGCCGTAAGTTGCGGAGCGTTTTGTTCCACAACCTGTGCACACGACGAGGAGAGTCACCGCGGTGAGCAAGGCGAAAAAGGAAGCGGCGAGCATTCTGGACGGCTTCAAGGCCTTCCTGATGCGCGGCAACGTCATCGACCTGGCGGTCGCGGTGGTCATCGGTGCCGCCTTCACGAACATCGTCAACTCGGTGGTGAAGGGCGTCATCAACCCGCTGGTCGGCGCGATCGGCACGCAGAACCTGGACCACTACAGCCTGTGCATCCAGTCCCCGTGCGTGCCGGCCTCGGACGGCAAGGCCGAGCAGGGCGTGCTGATCCTGTGGGGCTCGGTCGCGGGCGCCGCGCTGCAGTTCCTGATCACCGCGGCGGTCGTCTACTTCCTGATGGTGCTGCCGATGGCCAAGTACCTGGCGCGTCAGGAGGCCCGCAAGAAGGCCCGCGAGGGTCAGGCGGCCACGGAGCCGACCCCGGTGACCGAGGTGGACGTGCTCCAGGACATCCGCGACCTGCTGGTCGCGCAGCGCAACGGCAGCGCGGACGGCGCGGTCACGCAGCAGCGCACCGCCGGGCCCGACGGGCGCTGACGGAGCTTTTCCGTACCGCTCAGAAGTGGTGGGGCGGCTTCTCGTCGAGGAAGCGCTTCAGGTCGGCGGCGCTGTCGCCGCCGTCCGGGCGCTCGCCCCACCCCCGGTCGGTGTCGTCGGAGGACTGCTGGTTCAGCGGGTCGTCGAAGACGAGCGCGGCCTTGGGGTCGCGCGGCTCGGGTGCGGGGGCGGTGCTCATGCCACCAGGGTACGGCCGCCCCGCCCCGGCACGGTTCGGCCGCCACCGAACCGCCCGGTTCCTAGGCTCCGGCCATGAACACGACGACACCTTCCGGCCATGTGACCATCGAGCCGAGCATCCTCTACTTCGGGACACCGGTGGTGCTCCTGACCACGGAGAACGAGGACGGCTCGGTCAACCTCGCCCCGATGTCCTCCGCCTGGGCGCTCGGACGGACGGTCGTCCTGGGGCTCGGCCGCGAGGGCCAGACCGCGCGCAACCTGAGCAGCCGCCCGGACCTGGTGATCAGCCTCCCCGGCCCGGAGCAGTGGCAGGCGGTGGAGCGCCTGGCCCCACTGACCGGCCGCCACCCGGTCCCGCCGGCGAAGGCGAAGGGCTGCCGGTACGAGCCGGACAAGTTCACCGCCGCCGGCCTGCGTCCGGAGCCCTCCCACCTCGTCCGCCCGCCCCGCGTGGCGGAATGCCCCCTCCAGCTGGAGGCCCGCGCCGAGCGCGTCCGCCCGGACGTCTCGGGCGACCACCTCATCGTCGAGACCCGGGTCCACAAGGTCCACGCGGCCCCCCGTCTTCTCACCCCGGGCGGCCGGCACATCGACCCCGCCGCCTGGAGTCCCCTGATCTACAACTTCCGCCACTACTTCGGCCTGGGCCCGGAGCTGGGCCACTCGTACCGCACGCAGACGCCCCGGGGCGTCGTGGGCGCGGAGACGGTGTGAGCCCGGAGGCGCCGGGTCAGACTGAGGTGCATGACGGCTGACGCGGTGACCGATGTCGGGGGCGTGCGGGTCGGACACGCCACGCGGGTCGGGGACGGCTGGCTCACCGGGGTCACCGTCGTGCTGGCGCCGGAGGGCGGTGCGGTCGCCGCCGTGGACGTGCGCGGGGGCGGGCCGGGTACGAAGGAGACCGACGCGCTGGACCCGCGCAACGTGGTGCGGAAGGTGGACGCCCTCGTGCTCACCGGCGGCAGTGCCTACGGGCTCGACGCCGCGTCCGGGGTGATGGCCTGGCTGGAGGAGCGGGGGCGCGGGGTGCGGGTCGGGCCGGACCCGGCGCATGTCGTGCCGGTGGTGCCCGCGGCCTGCCTCTTCGACCTGGGGCGCGGCGGGGACTTCCGGGCCCGTCCGGACGCGGCGCTGGGACGCGCGGCGGTCGAGGCCGCCGCGGCGAGCGGACCGGGCGCCGAGGTGCCGCAGGGCTGTGTGGGCGCGGGGACCGGTGCCGTCGCCGGGGTGCTCAAGGGCGGGGTCGGCAGTGCGAGCACGGTGCTGGAGTCGGGGGTCACGGTGGGCGCGCTCGTGGTGGTGAACGCGGCCGGGTCCGTGCTGGAGCCCGAAACGGGCGTGTTGTACGGGGAGTTGTTCGAGGGGAGGGTGACGTATCCGGAGCGGCGGACGCACGAGGCCGCGCTGCGGCGGACGGCCGAGGTGGCCGCGCGGAACCCGGAGCCGCCGCTCCACACGACGCTCGCGGTGGTGGCGACCGACGCGGATCTGACCAAGGCACAGGCGCAGAAGCTGGCGGGTACCGCCCACGACGGCATCGCCCGGGCCGTACGCCCGGTGCATCTGCTGCACAACGGCGACACCGCGTTCGCGCTGGCGACCGGGGCCAGCCCGCTCGATCCCGAACGGCCCCTGCCCCTCGACGCGGCCCTAGACGCGGTCCTCGCGGCGGGCGCGGATCTGGTGACGCGCGCGATCGTGCGCGCCGTGCGCGCTGCGCGCCCGGTGACCGCTCCGGGCGGGGCGTGGCCGTCGTACGAGGAGCTGTACGGGGAGCGGGGCACGAGCGGAGTGAACCGGTAACGTCCGCTTTTTCCAAGGTGGTTGGGGCTGCGGTGACAGAAGAAACGGGCGGATTTTTTTCACGGAGGCCCAGCTCGCGGGAACCATCCGGGTGCCACCGGCGTTTACCTCAAGTACGTTTCTCGGTTCCCGGGCACGATGTCCGACCGAGGGGCTACGGTATGCACCCACCAGGTGACATGCAGCGACGCCGGGAGAAACCTTGAGCGTTCCGTACGAGACGGCGGAGTACGAATCCGCCGAGTCTCCCGAGGAGCACCTCGAGCGGCTCCTCGGCCGCACCCTGAACTCCTTCGAGCTGCCCGACGAGGTGATACGCCGACTCGACTGCGCGCTGGCGCACGACAGTTCGCTGCACTCCGCGCACCACAGCGCGGGGCTGCACCGCGAGACGTACCGCCACACCTGGCTGCTGGCGGACGGTTCGGCGGTCACCCTGTGGGAGCTGGTCCACAACACCGCCCCGGGCGGCGACACCCACCACGAGGTGTACATCGACGAGGAGGAACTCCAGACGGCCACCACGCGCCTCGCGCTCCCCCAGGAGACGCCCGACTTCGAACTGCCGCTGCCGGCCGAGCTGTCGGCGGTCCCCGAGCCGCGTCATGTGTATGTCGCGGACAACTCGGCGGACCACGCCCGGCGGCTGCTGCGCCGCGCGGAGAACCCGGACCGGCCGGACGCGGCGACGGCGGCGCTGCTCGCGACGACCGCCGCCCACCAGATCACCCAGGCCTTCGGCCGCCCCGGGCGCCGGACCGCGCGGGCCGGGCTGAGCTTCGCGCTGTACGAGCACGCGTTCCTGCTGCGGGACGGCCGGGAGGTGTCCCTGTGGGAGGTCGAGCACACGGCGACGCCCGACGGGCGGCACATGTGCGAGGTGTACACGAGCCAGGACGCGGCCCGGGACGCCATGGAGCGGCGCGCGGCGACGCACGGCTGACGGTCCGGCTCCGCCGGAAAACCCTGAGAACGCTGAGAACCCTGAGAACGCCGAAAACCCTCAGAGCCCCGAAGGCCCCGGGCATCGGAAAGGCGTCACGGCCCGGGACTCGGAAGTCCAGGCCGTGACGCCTCGCTTCGGTGGCGGCAGCCGTCAGGCGGCTATCGGCTGCTTCGCGTCCTGCTTGTCCTCCGCCGGGGTCGCGGAGGTTCCGGAGGCCGCGTCCCCGGGCTGCTTGCGGGTGCCCTTGAGGACGATCACCAGGGCGGTGCTGACGCAGACGCCCGCGGCGATGGCGAGCAGGTAGAGGAACGCGTTGCCGATCAGCGGGACCACGAAGATGCCGCCGTGCGGGGCGCGCAGGGTCGCGCCGAACATCATCGACAGCGAGCCGGTGACCGCGCCGCCGACCATCGCGGACGGGATGACCCGCAGCGGGTCGGCCGCCGCGAACGGGATCGCGCCCTCGGAGATGAAGGAGGCGCCGAGCACCCAGGCGGCCTTGCCGTTCTCGCGCTCGGTCGGGGTGAAGAGCTTGCCGCGCACGGTGGTGGCCAGGGCCATCGCCAGCGGCGGGACCATGCCGGCCGCCATGACCGCGGCCATGATCTTCATCGCGGAGTCGCTGGGGCTGGCGACGGCGATACCGGCGGTGGCGAAGGTGTAGGCCACCTTGTTGACCGGGCCGCCGAGGTCGAAGCACATCATCAGGCCGAGGAGGGCGCCGAGCAGGACGGCGTTGGTGCCGGTGAGGCCGTTCAGCCAGTCGGTCATGCCCTTCTGGGCGGCGGCGATGGGCTTGCCGATCACCACGAACATCAGGAAGCCGACGATCGCCGAGGAGATCAGCGGGATCACCACCACCGGCATGATGCCGCGCAGCGCCGCCGGGATGTTCACCCGCTGGATCGCCATCACCACGCCACCGGCGATCAGACCGGCCGCGAGGCCGCCGAGGAAGCCCGCGTTGATGCTGAGCGAGATCGCGCCGCCGACGAAGCCGGGGACGAGACCGGGGCGGTCGGCCATGCCGTAGGCGATGTAACCGGCGAGGACCGGGACCAGGAAGTTGAAGGCCATGCCGCCGATCTGGAACAGCAGCGCGCCCCAGCTGTCGGCCTGGGTCCACACGAAGTGGTCCATGACGGAGGGGGCCTTGTTGACCGTCCAGCCGCCGATCGCGAAGCCGAGGGCGATGAGCAGACCGCCCGCGGCGACGAACGGGACCATGTAACTCACGCCGGACATCAGCCACTTGCGGAGCTTGGTGCCGTAGCCCTCGGTGGAGTCGCCCGCGCGTTCCACGGGGGTTCCTCCGGCCGCCGCGCCCGCGGGGGCGGTCTTCTCGCCGCGCTCCGCCTTGGCGCGGACCTCGGTGATGAGCTCGGCGGGGCGGTTGATGCCCGCCTTCACACCGACGTCCACGGTGGGCTTGCCCGCGAAGCGGTCCTTCTCGCGCACCGGCACGTCGTGGGCGAAGATCACGGCGTCCGCCGCCGCGATCACGGCCGGGTCGAGCCGGGTGAAGCCCGCCGAGCCCTGGGTCTCCACGACCAGCTCGACGCCCGCCTCGCGGCCCGCGTTCTCCAGCGACTCGGCGGCCATGTAGGTGTGGGCGATGCCGGTGGGGCAGGAGGTGACGGCGACGATCCGGAACGGCCGCGCCTGCGGGGCCGCGTCCTCCGCGACCGTCTCCGCCAGGGGCGTCTCCGCCATGACCGTCTCCGCCGGGGGCGTACTGCCCGCCGCGGCGTCGGCGGAGGCCGCCGCCGACGCCGTGGCGGTGTCCTTGGGGGCGCCCTCCGCGCCCGCACCCTCACCCTCGGGAGCCTCCCCGGCGCCCTTCGCCTCGGCCGCCGCAGGCTCCTCGCCCCGGATCAGCGCCGCCGCCGTACCCGGGTCGGAGACCGCCCGCAGCGCGTCGGTGAACTCGGTGTTCATCAGCTGGCGCGCCAGCGAGGAGAGGATCGTGAGGTGGGCGTCGTCGGCCCCCGCCGGGGCCGCGATCAGGAAGATCAGGTCGGCCGGCCCGTCCGCCGCGCCGAAGTCGATCCCGGCCGCGCTGCGCCCGAAGGCGAGCGTCGGCTCGGTGACGTGTTCGCTGCGGCAGTGCGGGATGCCGATGCCGCCGTCGAGGCCGGTCGGCATCTGCGCCTCGCGGGCGGCCACGTCGGCGAGGAAGCCCTCCAGGTCGGTCACCCGGCCCAGGGCCACCATGCGTTCGGCGAGGGCGCGCGCCGCCGCTTCCTTGCTCTCGGCGGACAGGTCGAGGTCGACCAGGTCCGCGGTGATCATCTCGCTCATCGCGGGCTCCTTTGCTCGCGTATCGCCCGGGGCGTGGGGTGGGCGTGACGGGGGACGGGGGTGTTGCTGTGGGGGAAGTGGGAGAGGTGGAACAGGGCGGGCACGACACCGGCCGCCCGGTTGGACCGACGTACGGGGGACGCGGCGCTCATGGCACTGGCCCCTTCGGTGCGGCGGCGCTCATGACACCGGCTCCGTGAGCGGCCGGTCGGACGGGATGTCCGCCGTGACCGTCACGCCCGCCGGGTCCAGATCGGCGGGCGTCGGCATCACACTGCCGGGCAGCTGCACGGCGGCCGCGCCGTGCGCGACGGCGGAGGCCAGGGCCTCCGGGCCGCTGCCGCCCGCGATCAGGAACCCGGCGAGCGAGGAGTCACCCGCGCCGACGTTGCTGCGTACGGCGTCGACGGGCGCGGTCGCGAACCAGGCGCCGTCGCCGTCCACGAGCAGCTGGCCGTCGGCGCCGAGGCTGGCGAGCACGGCGCGGGCGCCCATCTCACGCAGTTCCTCGGCGGCCTTGACCGCGTCGCCCACGGTGAGCAGGGGGCGCCCGACCGCCTCGGACAGTTCCTCGGCGTTGGGCTTCACCACGTCGGGCCGGGCGCGCAGGGCCTCGGACAGCGCGGGCCCCGAGGTGTCCAGGGCGATGCGCTTGCCCGCGGCGTGCGCGCGGGTCACGAGGTCGGCGTACCAGGCCGGGGCCAGGCCCCGGGGCAGGCTGCCGCAGCAGGCGATCCAGTCGGCGTCGGCGGAGTGCGCGCGGACGGTGTCGAGGAGCGACTCCTGCTCGGCGGCGGACAGTTCGGGCCCCGGCGCGTTGATCTTCGTGAGGACGCCGTCGGCCTCCGCGAGCGCGATGTTGGACCGGGTGGCCCCGGCGATCGGCACCGGGGCGACCTCGATGCCCTGCGCGTCGAGCAGTTCGGAGATGAGCGCGCCGGGGGCGCCGCCCAGGGGCAGTACGGCGACCGTGCGCCGCCCGGCGGCCGCGACCGCCCGCGAGACGTTCACGCCCTTGCCGCCCGGGTCCATGCGCTCGCCGGAGGCGCGGATGACCTCGCCGCGTTCCAGGGCGGGGACCTCGTAGGTGCGGTCCAGGGACGGGTTCGGGGTGACGGTGAGGATCATGCGCGTACTACTTCCGTGCCGCCGCGCTCGACGGCGGCCGCGTCGTCGGGGCTGAGCCCGCTGTCGGTGATCAGCAGGTCCACGTCGTCCAGTCCGGCGAAGCGGGCGAAGTGCTCCTGGCCGTACTTGGCGGAGTCCGCGAGGAGCACGACCCGGCGCGCGGCGGCGACGGCCGCGCGCTTGACGGCGGACTCGGCGAGGTCGGGGGTGGTCAGACCGTGCTCGGCGGAGAAGCCGTTGGCGGCGACGAAGGCCACGTCGGCGCGGATCTCGCCGTACGCGCGCAGCGCCCAGGCGTCCACGGCCGCGCGGGTACGGTGCCGGACCCGGCCGCCGATCAGATGGAGCTGGATGCCCGGGTGGTCCGCGAGGCGGGCGGCGATGGGCAGGCTGTGGGTGACGACGGTGAGCGAGGACTCCAGCGGGATCGCGGCGGCCATGCGGGCGACAGTCGTACCGGCGTCGAGGATCACCGTGCCGTCGACGGGCAGTTCCGCGAGGGCCGCCTTGGCGATGCGGTCCTTCTCGTCGGCGGCGGTGGACTCGCGCTCGGTGAGGTCGGGCTCGAAGTCGAGCCGGCCGGACGGGATGGCCCCGCCGTGCACCCGGCGGACCAGGCCCGCGCGGTCGAGGGCCTTCAGGTCGCGGCGGATCGTCTCGGCCGTGACCTGGAACTCCTCGGCCAGCGACAGCACGTCCACCCGGCCGCCCTCACGGGCGAGCCGGAGGATCGCCTGCTGCCGCTCCGGTGCGTACATCTCCGCCGCCTCCGCGTCGTCGTCCCCGGCCCGTTGTCCGGTCGTCGTACGGTCCACTGTCCGAGACCACCGTCCGGCCATCGCCGTTGATGCCCGAACGTGTGGTTTCACTCGGAGGCTACGCCGGGATTTCCGGAAAGTAAACGGGTTCGGACTTTATTCGGGCATGAACGGGCTTCCGGGCAGACAGGAACGGAACCGTCCCGGGGAAAGCGGCCAGCTCCTGTCCCCTTTCTCCGTCATCCTCGACCTCATGACGACGGACACCCCGGCCCGGCTCCTCCGCCTCCTCTCCCTCCTCCAGACTCCGCGCGAGTGGCCCGGCGGCGAGCTGGCGGACCGGCTCGGGGTCTCCCGCCGTACCGTGCGCCGGGACATCGAGCGGCTGCGCGAGCTGGGCTACCCGGTGCAGGCCACCCTGGGTGCCGTGGGCGGCTACCGGCTGGTCGCGGGCAAGGCGATGCCCCCGCTGCTGCTCGACGACGAGGAGGCCGTGGCCATCGCGGTCGGACTGCGGGCCGGGGCGGGGCACGCGGTGGCGGGCGTGGACGAGGCGTCGGTACGGGCCCTGGCGAAGCTGGAGCAGGTACTGCCCGCCCGGCTGCGCCACCGCGTGACCACTCTCCAGGCCGCGACCACTCCGCTGACCGGCGGCGACGGCCCGAGCATCGCGCCGGAGACCCTGACCGCGCTGGCCTCGGCGGTCACCGGACGCGAACGGCTGCGGTTCGCCTACCGCGCCGGGGACGGCGGCGAGTCCCACCGGCTGACCGAGCCGTACCGCCTGGTGTCCACCGGCACGCGTTGGTACCTCGTCGCCTACGACCTGGAGCGCGAGGACTGGCGGACCTTCCGGGTGGACCGGCTGAGCGAACCGTTCGCCACGGGGGCGCGCTTCACACCCCGGGAACTCCCCGAGGGCGGTGTCGAGGAGTATCTGCGCCGTTCGATCTGGCTCCACCAGGGCAGCTACACCTTCACCGTCCGCTTCGCCGACGCGCCCGAGACGGTCGCCGCCCGGCTGCCCAAGCGGCTTGGGCGGCTTGAGACTTGCGGGGACGGCGGCTCGACGCTCACGGGTACGAACAGCGAGCCCATGGAGTGGCTGGCGGTACGGCTCGGGCTCACCGGGTGCGAGTTCACGGTCCTGGAGCCGGAGGAACTGGTGTCGTGCGTACGGGAGTTGGGCGGGCGCCTGAGCCGGGCCACGGACCCGCCCGACCCGTAGTCCGCGCCAACTTCTAGGCCGTGTCCGGCTCTTCCTCCCAGTCGAACCCCGTCAGCGTCTCCAGGTTGCGCAGGGCCAGGGCGGCCGGGCCCGTGGCGCCGGTGTGCGGGGCGGTGGTGTGGGCCCAGGACTCGACGGCGACCCGGACGGCCGCGCCCGCGACGGCGGCGGCGAAGCGGAGGCGGGGGGTGACGGGGACGGGCTCCGCCTCAGCGGCCGTCGCGGACCCGGCATCCGCCACGGCCCCGGCACCCCGCGCCGCCCCGGCACGCGCCCCGAACCCGGCATCGTTGTCGGAGCCGTCCACCGCCCCGGCCCTCGGCCCGCCCGGCGCCTCCGCGCCCGTCCGCCGCCCCGCCAGCACCCGGGCCAGCTGCTCCTCCGTCTCCTGGCAGACCTCCGCCCACACCTTCCGCAGCGCGGGCCCGGTGTGGGCCATGCGGATGAGGGTGCGGGCCCACTCCCAGGTCGAGGCGGAGACGCCGCTGCCGGGGGCGAGGGTGTGCTCGACCGCGTGGCGCAGCGCCTCGGGGACGGTGAGGTGGGCCGGGGCGGCGCGGACGGCCTGGGTCCAGCATTCGGCGCCGGCCGCGTAGAGCGGGGCGACCGCCTCTTCCTTGGAGGCGAAGTAGCGGTAGAAGGTGCGCGGGGCGATGCCTGCCGCCGCCGCGATGTCCTCGGCGCGGGTGGCCTTGAGGCCCTGCCGTACGAAGAGGGTGGCTGCCGCGCGGGCGATCTCCATGCGGGTCTCGGCCTTGCGGCGCTCGGTCAGGGACGCCGAGGGCGAGGCCGGAAAACGCTGCCGGTGTGCTGTGGTGCCGGTGGTGCCGGTGGTACGGGTGGTGCTCACGTCGGCAGGCTATGCCCATGTGGCAGAATCTGCCATTCGGTGGGCCACCCCGCGGTTCAGGTGCGGGGTGGCCCGCCTCGCCACGGGCTTCCCGCCTCTCCACAAGAGTTTCGCCCCGTCCCACCCCACGCAAAAGCCGGGCCCGGCGCCTGGGGGGGGGTAGGCGCCGGGCCCGGCTGGGAAGTCCCGGCGCCGGGGGGGATGGCGCCGGAACTGGCTCATGGCTGGTGCGCGTGGGGAGCGCGGCCAGGTTCAGGTGGGGAGTGCGGCCCCGGGAGCACTCGAACTCCTGGGCTCGGAAGGGTTGTTCCCCCGGTGCCGGGCGTTGAAGCGGCGGTACCGCGCCATGTTGGCGCGGCACTCCGCCACCCGGCACACTCCTTCAACGATCAGGCGGCCGCGTCGAAACCGGTGTCGCGGGCCAGCTTCTTCAGTTCGAGCAGTGCGTGCTTCTCGATCTGCCGGATGCGCTCGCGGGTCAGACCGTGCTCCTTGCCGACCTCGGTGAGGGTGCGCTCGCGGCCGTCCTCGATGCCGTACCGCATCTTGATGATGGAGGCGGTGCGCTCGTCAAGGCGGCCGATCAGGTCGTCCAGTTCCTCGCGGCGCAGCAGGCTCAGCACCGACTGCTCCGGGGAGACCGCCGAGGTGTCCTCCAGCAGGTCGCCGAACTGGGTCTCGCCCTCGTCGTCCACCGACATGTTCAGCGAGACCGGGTCGCGGGACCAGTCGAGCACGTCCGTCACGCGCTCCGGCGTCGAGCCCAGCTCGGCGGCGATCTCCGCGGGCTCCGGCTCGCGGCCGTTCTCCCGGTTGAACTCGCGCTGCACCCGGCGGATGCGGCCCAGCTCCTCCACCAGGTGGACGGGGAGCCGGATGGTGCGGGACTGGTCGGCTATGGAACGGGTGATGGCCTGACGGATCCACCAGGTGGCGTACGTCGAGAACTTGAAGCCCTTGCGGTAGTCGAACTTCTCGACCGCGCGCACCAGGCCGGCGTTGCCCTCCTGGATGAGGTCGAGCAGGGGCAGGCCGCTGCGCGGGTAGCGCCGGGCCACGGCCACGACCAGGCGGAGGTTGGAGCGGATGAAGACGTCCTTGGCCCGCTCGCTCTCCTCGAACAGCGTCTCCAGCTCTTCGCGGGTCGCCGCGGCGGCGGTCTCCTCCACCCCGTCGAGCACCTGCCGCGCGAACACACCCGCTTCGATGGCCTGGGACAGCTCGACCTCCTTGGCGGCATCGAGGAGCGGCGTGCGCGCGATCTCGTCGAGGTACATGCCGACCAGGTCCCGGTCGGCTATCTCGCCGCTGTGGACGCGGACGCTGCTGCGGGCCTTGTCGGCCGTCTCGCCGGTGACCGACCTACGACGGGCGACGGCACGGGTTGCCATGCGTGCTCCCTTGCGATTGGGCGGGTGGGTCCTGAAACGAACGCTGAGCACTCCCGGGACTCTCTCTCGGGACTCTCCTCGAGTGCCCTGCATCTGTGGGAAACAACGACTGGAATCCGGACAGAATTCCCCACCAGCCCCCCGAATTTCCTGATCATGCAGTACCCTGCGGGGCCACACAGGGAGGAGCGACGGTGTCCGGACGTACAGAGGTGCAGGTCAGACCCGGCACGGAGGCCGATCTCGGCGCCCTCACGGACCTCTACAACCACTACGTACGTGAGACGGCCGTCACATTCGACACGGCGGAATTCACCCGTGCGGACCGCCGGCCCTGGCTGCTCTCCCACCCGGAAGACGGCCCGTACCGCCTGAAGGTTGCCATCGGACCGGACTGTGAATCAGACACAGCGGCGCGCAGCGCCTCGTTGAGGGGTGGCGGCCGGGAGACGGGTGGGCGGATTCTGGGGTACGCCACGTCCAGCCCGCACCGCCCGAAGGCGGCGTACGCGACCTCGGTGGAGACCTCGGTGTATCTCGCCCCGGACGCGACCGGGCGCGGCGTCGGCACCCTGCTCTACACCGCCCTCTTCGCCGCGCTGGCGAAGGAGGACGTGCACCGCGCCTACGCCGGGATCGCGCTGCCCAACGAGGCGTCCACGCGGCTGCACACCCGGTTCGGTTTCCGGCACTTGGGCACGTTCGGCGAGGTGGGCCGCAAGTTCGGCCGCTACTGGGACGTGGCCTGGTACGAGAAGGAACTGCCGGACCGCTGAGGCCGCCCGGCACACTGAGCGGTCACCCGAACTGCAGCGAGCGCTTGGCGAGCCCCATCCAGAAGCCGTCGATCACCGAGCGCGGCCCGTCCAGGTCGCCGTCGGCCGCGCCCATGGTGACGAAGAGCGGGGCGAAGTGTTCGGTGCGGGGGTGGGCGTAGCGCCCGGCCGGGGACTTGTCGAGGAAGTCCAGCAGCGCGTCCCAGTCGCGGGCCTCCAGCGCCCGCCTGCCCCAGTCGTCGAACTCGGTGGACCAGCTCGGCACGCCCGCGTGGCGCAGGGCGGCCAGGTTGTGGGTGAAGAAGCCGGAGCCGACGATCAGCACGCCCTCGTCGCGCAGCGGGGCGAGCTTGCGCCCGAGGTCCATGAGGCGGGCCGGGTCGAGGGTGGGCAGCGAGACCTGGAGGACGGGGATGTCGGCGTCCGGGAACATCTCGACGAGCGGGACGTAGGCGCCGTGGTCCAGGCCCCGGTCGGGGATGTCCTGGACGGGCACACCGGGGGCGCGGAGCAGCTTGCGGACGGATTCGGCCAGCTCGGGGGCGCCGGGGGCGTCGTAGCGGACGCGGTAGTAGTGCTCGGGGAAGCCCCAGAAGTCGTAGACCAGCGGGACGGCAGTCGTGGCGCCGAGCGCGAGCGGGGCCTCCTCCCAGTGGGCGGAGACGACGAGGATCGCGCGGGGCCGGGGCAGGTCCGCGGACCAGGCGGCGAGCTGGCCGGGCCAGACGGGGTCGTCGGCGAGCGGCGGGGCGCCGTGGCTGAGGTAGAGCGCGGGCATACGGTCCGGGCGGGCGGACTCCTGCTGGACGGCGGCGGACACGGCGTCGGACATGGCGGCGGCTCCCGGTGGTCGGTCACCCTGCGAGGGCGTCGCCTGAGAGAAATGCTTTAACTCTCAAGCTTTACAGAAACAGCGTACGCCCCAGTTGTTCAACTTTCAAGAACACGCCTCGTACAGTGGGACGCATGAACACGGCATCGGACTCCGCCGACGGGCACCGCTGGCTCACCGACGAGGAACAGCGCGTCTGGCGCTCCTACCTGCACGCCACGACCCTCCTGGACGACCATCTCGACCGGCAGCTCCAGCGCGACGCCGGAATGCCCCACATGTACTACGGCCTGCTCGTCGGCCTCGGCGAGGCACCGCGCCGCAGGCTGCGGATGACCGAGCTGGCCCGGAAGTCGAAGATCACCCGCTCCCGCCTCTCGCACGCCGTCGCCCGCCTGGAGAAGAACGGCTGGGTGCGCCGCGAGGACTGCCCCTCCGACAAGCGCGGCCAGTTCGCGGTGCTCACCGACGAGGGCGCCGAGGTGCTGCGCCGGACCGCCCCCGGCCATGTGACCGCCGTACGGCAGGCGCTGTTCGACCGGCTGACCCCGGAACAGCAGAAGACCCTCGGCGAGATCATGCAGATCGTCGCCGAGGGTCTTCAGCCGAGCGAAGCGGGTGCCGACCTGCCCTGGCTGCGCTGAGTCGCACAGTCGGGGCAGGCCCTCCTCACGGGGTCAACGGTTCAGTGGCTCAGTGCGCGACCACCGGGATCTGCACCTCGTCCTCCGCGCCCGCACCGTCACCGGAGGCGACCTTGGTGGAGCCCGGACGGCCGGCGTTGACGAAGGTGAACGCGATCAGCGAGGCCGCCGCCAGGATGCCGACGGCGAACCAGATCGCCGTGCTGTAGCCGTGCACCATGCCCTGGAGCTGGACCAGCTGGGCCTGCGGCTTGGAGGCGGCGCCGGCGATGTGGTCCTTGATGTACGACGTGGTCGCGGACGCGGCGATGGTGTTCAGCAGGGCGGTGCCGATCGCGCCGCCCACCTGCTGCGAGGTGTTGACCATCGCGGAGGCCACACCGGCGTCGCGGGGCTCGACGCCCATGGTCGCCAGCGACATCGCGGGCATGAACGCCGTACCCATGCCGAGGCCGAGCAGCACCATGGCGGGCAGCAGGGTCGCGGCGTAGGAGGTGTCGACCTTCAGCTGGGTCAGCAGCAGCATGCCGACACCGGCGACGAAGAAGCCGGGGCCCATCAGCAGGCGCGCCGGGACGCGGGTCATCAGACGGGCGCCGATCTGGGTCGAGCCGGTGATCATGCCCGCGACCATGGGCAGGAACGCGAAGCCGGTCTTGACCGGGGTGTAGCCCTTCACGATCTGGAGGTAGTAGGTCAGGAAGAGGAACAGGCCGAACATGCCGATGATGGCGAGGCCGAGCGAGAGGTAGATGCCGCCGCGGTTGCGGTCGGAGACGACGCGCAGCGGGAGCAGCGGGGCCTTGACGCGGGCCTCGACGACCACGAACGCCAGCAGCAGCACGCCGGAGGCGACGAACATGCCGATCGTCAGGCCGTCGCCCCAGCCGTCGGACTCGGCGCGGGTGAAGCCGTAGACCAGGGCGACCAGGCCCAGGGTCGACAGGATGACGCCGGGGATGTCCAGCGGGGAGCGGTTGCGGCCGCCCTCGGGCTCACGGATGACGTACCAGGCGCCGAGCGCGGCGACGACGGCGAACGGCACGTTGACGAAGAAGGTCCAGCGCCAGTCCAGGTACTCGGTGAGGAAGCCGCCGAGGATCAGGCCGACGGCACCGCCGCCGCCCGCGATGGCGCCGTAGATGCCGAACGCCTTGGCGCGCTCCTTGGCGTCCGTGAACATCACGGCGAGCAGGGAGAGCGCGGCCGGGGCCAGCAGGGCGCCGAAGACACCCTGGAGGGCGCGGGCGCCGAACATCATGACGCCGCTGGTGGCGATGCCGCCCAGCGTGGAGGCGGCGGCGAAGCCGATGAGACCGATCAGGAAGGCGCGCTTGCGGCCCCACTTGTCGGCGATGCGGCCGCCGAAGAGCAGCAGGCCGCCGAAGGCGAGGGCGTAGGCGGTGACGACCCACTGCCGGTTGCCGTCGGAGATGCCGAGGTCGCGCTGGGCGGACGGCAGGGCGATGTTCACGATGGTGGCGTCGAGGACGACCATCAGCTGGGCGAGCGCGATGAAGACGAGCGCCTTCCAGCGGTTGCTGTCGCCGCCGGACGCGGCGACGGGAGCCTTGTCGGCTGTCTGAGACATGGGGGTACCCACTCCGGTACTTCGTGAGGATGAAACCCACGAGGGCGAACTCGTGAGGATGAATCTCGTGAGGATGAATGAGGCGCCTCGCGGGCGATTCCGTACGGCGTTGTACGGACGGACGCGTGCGCGGAGGCGTGCGGTATCGGCGGCGCGCCCTCGGGGCGGCCGGAAGCGTGTGGGGTCGCGGAGCCGGGGCGCGGGCCCGGCCGGACCGGTCGGTCAGGCGGTCAGATCGGTTCGGTCAGGGCCGGCGCAGGTCCTCCATGGTCACGGCCGTACCCGGCAGGACGGAGCGGGCCGGGGCCCGCAGACCGTCCAGGAATAGCTGGAGATGACGGTGGACGAAGCGGTCGACGCTGAAGCAGGCCGTACCGGCCGGGGGCCGGCTGAGCTGCGCCGCGGCGACCAGCAGGTCACCGACGCCGACATCGGTCCGCAACTGCCCGGCGGCCTTGGCGCGGTCCATGATCTCCGCGACCAGCCCCTCGATCCGCCGGCGCGCGGCCTCCAGGTCGGGGTGGTCGTGGTCGAACGCGCTGGAGACCATCGGACACAGTGCGCTGATCCGCTCCTCGGCGGCGGCGTGCACGAAGCGCTCCAGCGCGGCGAAGGCGTCGCCGGTCTCCGCGAGGGCCCGCTCGGCCGCGTGGGCCGTGCGGTCCATGACGGAGCAGACGACCTCGCGCGCCAGGGCGTCGCGGTCCGGGAAGTTGCGGTACAGCGTGGCGTTGCCGACGCCGGCCCGGCGGGCGATCTCGTCGAGCGGCACATGCAGGCCGTGTTCGACGAACATCTCGCGGGCGGCGGTGACGATCCGCTCCCGGTTGCGCAGCGCGTCGGCACGGGGCCGGGACGCCTTGCGGGCGGGGGCTGCGGTCTGCACGGCGAACTCCACTTCGAAAGGTCGGGCGGTGGACACAGGGTCAAGCGGTGGACACCTGGTTAAACGGGGAAAGGTTCCCCGGTTATTTCCCCTCGCGGAATTTTCCGGATGTGACCTGAGTCACGCGCCCCTCGACCCCTGTCCCACTTGCCGCGATTCACCCCCAGCCTATGTGATTCACACCTGCTCGTACGGAAATCCCACGATCGGTCTCTTCCAGCGCGCGACCCCCGCACCGCCGACACAGGGTGAGCGCAAGGGTGCAGTCGGAGACGGGCGGCTGCCGTGGAGCGAGAGGTCCCTGCATGCAGCCGCAGTCGCCCCGCCGCATACGCGCGCGCCGCGCGGCCGCCCTGGCCTCCGTGACCGTCCTGACCTTCGCGGTCAGCACCTCGGCCGGGCCCGGTCTGCTCACGGCGCACAGCCCCACCGGCCCCACGGGCCTCACCCGCGCCGGCGCCGCCCTGGCGCCCTGCATGATCCACGGCGGCACCGACGTCCAGATGACGGAGGGCGTGCCCACCTCGGGCGGCTACTCCCGCTCCACCGGCACCGTCCACGCGCTGACCCTGATGATCGACTTCCCCGACGCCAAGGGCCGGGGCAGCGCGCTCGACCGCTTCCACGAGTTCTTCCCGCAGACCCAGGAGTGGTTCCGCAAGGCGTCGTACGGCCGCCTCGACTACCGGCCCGAGACCCCCGTCACCCACTGGCTGCGGATGCCGAAACCGTTCAAGGACTACGGCATAGAACGCGGCGCCCCCTTCGACCCCGGCTACCGGGACCTGGTCCACGACATCGTGGACGCCGCCGACCCCGGGGTGGACTTCCGCTCGTACGACCTGCTCAACGTCCTGGTCACCCCGAACGCCGGGCCCTCCGCCCTGGACACGGTGCTCTCCGTGACCTTCGCGGGCAACGGCGACGCCCCGGTCGCCGACGGCGCGCCCATAGCCAACGCGTCCTTCGTCTACTCCCGCCAGGACGACGGCTCCGGCACCTACGACAGGACCGGCTACCGGGTCCTCCCGCACGAGAACGGCCACACCTTCGGGCTGCCCGACCTCTACACCCAGGACGGCGGCAGCTCGGTCGGCCACTGGGACATCATGAGCGAGGACTGGGGCGCCAACAACGACCTGCTCGGCTGGCACAAGTGGAAGCTCGGCTGGCTCGACACCTCCCAGGTCGCCTGCGCGACGGCCAAGGGCAGCACGGAGTACACGCTGACCCCGCTGCACGAGAAGGGCGGCGGCAAGCTGATCCTGGTCCCGGTCGACGGGCGCACCGCGTACGCGCTCGAGCTGCGCACCGAGGGCGGCAACGACGAGGACGTGTGCCGCCCGGGCATCCTCGTCTACAAGGTGGACGCCGACGTCGACACCGGCCGGGGACCGGTGACCGTCACCGACGCCCACCCCGACAGCGGCGGCTGCACCCGCAGCCCCAACGTCCAGGCCGAACTCTCCGACGCCCCCTACACCCCCGGCCAGACCTTCAAGGACACCGAGCACGGCATCACCGTGCGGGTCATGAGCGCGGACTCCTCGGGGAAGTACCGGGTGCGGGTGACGCGGACGCGGGGGGTGCCGGAGGGGACGGGGGCGGCGGGGGCGGTGCCGGAGACGCTGGGGCGCAGGTGATTCCGGCCGGTCTCCCGAAGGGACTCGCCCCGAGATCAACCGACGCGCGAGGGACCCGAGTTACTCCACCCCCGCGACGCCGCCCGGCGTCCCCCACACCCTCCGCCTCCGATCCGCTACCCTGTCATGGGCAGCCACAACGTGGCCGCCCACACCCTTGCCGGAGCGACACCGCTCCCCAAGGCCCCGCCTTCGTAGCTCAGGGGATAGAGCACCGCTCTCCTAAAGCGGGTGTCGCAGGTTCGAATCCTGCCGGGGGCACCAGGTAAAGGCTCCGCATGGATCATCGCGCGGGGCCTTTATTCCATGGTCAACGCGTTCTGCCGCCGGATAACCTGCCGCGTCGTCCGTCGGGATCAGAAAGCGTGCCGGTAACAACGTGAACGTCCGTCTTGTCATGCAGTTCGTGGTCATGATGGCCATAGCCCTCGGCCTGTTCTTCGCCGGTCTGGCGGAGGGCGGGATGATGCTCGGGCTGCTGGGCCTGGTGTTCTTCTTCTTCGTGCTCGATCCGCTGGTCCGGGCGCTGCTTCCCCCGTCCTTCTTCCCGGCTCCGCGTGGGGCGCAGGCGACCTGTGCGCTGTACCGGGGGTGGGGGGCGAAGCTGGCCCTCCGGCTGGGGATGGGCCCCTCCCGCACGGTGCAGGCTGACGCCGTGCGGCTGCGGACGGGTGTGCGGCTCAGCATGTTCGCGTACGGGCTGCGCGACGGGAGTCAGACCCTGGGGAACCTGCTTCTCGACCAGGCTGCGGACGGCACGGTCCGGCTGGCCTGGCGCAGGCGCGGGAAGGGCGCCGTCGACGAGCCGATCAGCCTTGAGTGGCCGCCGGCCGTACATCCGGAGCGGCAGCAGCAGAACGCCGCGCAGGCCCGCATGAAGTTCACCGCGGCCGTGGACCTCGACAACGCGTCGTACTGGCTGCGCCCCCACGACGCGGCCCTGCTCCAGCTGGTTCTCGGAAACGGCGCGTCCGTCGCCCCGCACGTCTCCATCTGAGCCATCTGATCCATCTGACGCAGCACATGTGAACGGCCCCGGACGCCCTCGTCCGGGGCCGTTCACATGAGGCGTCGGACCGTCCAGGCTCACGGACCAATCCGCCACCCCCGCGGCCTCGGATTACCCGGAGATGTTCCGGTTCGTCGCGCCCAGGGAGTTCCGCAGTGAGGGAAGCCGTCCACATCGGCCCAAGTCCGTCGTCCAAACCTGACCTGCAGCAACTGGTGCACGAGGTGGCCCTCGGGGACCAGGAGGCGTTCACGGCGCTCTACGACGCGGTGGCCGGGTCCGTGCTGGGGGTCGTCCGGGCGGTGCTGCGGGACCAGGCGCAGTCGGAGGAGGTCGCGCAGGAGGTCCTGGTGGAGGTGTGGCGCACCGCGCCCCGCTACCGGCCCGAGCGCGGGACCGCCGTCAACTGGATCCTGACCCTGGCGCATCGGCGCGCGGTGGACCGGGTCCGGTCGGTGGAGGCCGCGGCCGCCCGCGACACCAAGGCCGCGCTGCTGGACCGGACGCCCGCGTACGACCAGGTGACCGAGCAGGTCGAGACCCGGCTGGAGCAGGAGCAGGTACGGCGCTGTCTGCGCACGTTGACCGATCTGCAGCGGCAGGCGGTCACCCTGGCCTACTACCGGGGCCTGACCTACCGCCAGGTCGCCGAGTCGCTCGCGCTGCCGCTCGGCACGGTGAAGACACGGCTGCGCGACGGACTCGTCCGGCTGCGCGACTGCCTGGGGGTGACCGCGTGACGACCGCCGATCCGCATCTGCTGACGGGTGCCTACGCCCTGCACGCGCTGCCCGACGAGGAGCGCGCCGCCTTCGAACGCCATGTGTCCGGCTGCGCGTCCTGCGCCCAGGAGGTGGCGGAGTTCACCGCCACGGCCGCCCGGCTCGCGTCGGCGTCCGCCGTGCCCGTGCGCGACGGGATGCGCCGGGAGGTGCTGCACCGGGTCACCACCGTGCGGCAGGTGCCTCCGGCCACCGCGCCTGCGCACGAGGTACGGCGCCGTCTGCCGCGCGGGCGCGGACCGGCCCGGTGGGCGCTCGCCGCCTGCCTCGCGGCAGCGGTGGGCTTCGGCGGTACGGCGGTGTGGCAGTACGAGCGCGCCCAGGACGCCCGGCAGCGGGCGGCGCTCGCCGAGCGGCAGGCCGACGAGGTGGCCGGGGTGCTGAGCGCGCCGGACGCGCGGACGCGGTCGGCGCGGGTCGCGGGCGGCACCGGCACCCTGGTGGTGTCCGCCGGCCGGGACCGGGCCGTGTTCGTGGCCTCGGACATGCCCGCGCCGCCGAAGGGCAAGGTGTACCAGCTCTGGTTCGCGGACGGCGGCACCATGCGCCCGGCGGGCCTGATGAGCCCCGGCCGCGCCGCGCAGACCGTGCTGATGCGGGGACGGGTGGACGGCGCCTCCGCCGTCGGCGTCACCGTAGAGCCCGCCGGTGGCTCGCCCCGGCCGACCAGCACTCCCGTCGGTCTGCTGACCATGCCGTCCTGACCATGCCGACAGCACGCCACGACGGCACGACGGCGAACGCGCCGTACGGTCCCCTCCGCGAAGGAGACCGTACGGCGCGTTCCCGTGTGCCCCGAGAGCGTCAGCTCTTCGGCATCAGGACCGAATCGATGATGTAGACACGGGCGTTGGCGGTGCTGACGTTGCCGCAGACGACCTTCGCGGAGCCGTTGACGGTGTACGACTCGCCCGAGCCGGAGGTCGTCAGCTTCGACTTCTCCAGCGTGTCGAAGGAGCCGTTCGCCAGGTCGGCGGGCATGAGCTTCTTGCCGACGACGTGGTAGGTGAGGATCTTCGTCAGCTCGGCCTTGTCGTTGAGGACCTTGTCCAGGGTCGCCTTCGGGATCTTGTTGAAGGCATCGTTGGTCGGCGCGAACACCGTGATGTTCTGGGCGTTGTTGAGCGTGTCGACCAGACCGGCCTTCTTCACCGCGGACACGAGCGTGGACAGGGCGGGGTTGTTCGAGGCGGCGGTGGCCACCGGGTCCTTGGCCATGCCGTCGAAGGAGCCCGCGCCGTTCTTCGGCACGGCGGAGCAGGCGGAGCCGAAGGGCTGGTCCATGGCGGAACCGCCCATGTCGCCACTGCTCTGCGAGGCGGAGGCGGAGGCGGACGCCGCCGACTTGCCCGACGCGTTCGGCTTGCCGGAGTCGGCGTCCTTGTCGCCGGAGCAGGCGCTCAGCGCCAGCGGCAGCACCGCGGTCGCGGCGAGGGTGACGGCGATACGGCGGGCACGAGTGTTCATCAGAGATCTCCTCTTGAGAGTGCGGCGGACTGCCGCGTTCAGGGCTGAAAGGAAAGGGAGTTGGTCCGGAGGGGGCGTGAACGCCCCGGGTTTCACTCGACGGTGACCACCACCGAGTGCCACCCGTCGGCGCCGTCGGGGACCGTGCGCGTACGGCGTGCGGTCTGGACGGCGCCCGTACGGTCGGTCGCGCGCACGGTGAGGGTGTGTCCGCCCTGGGTGGCCTGCCACGGGAAGGACCACTGCCGCCAGGTGTCCCGGCCGGCCTCCTCAGCCAGCCGGGCCTCCTGCCACGGGCCGTCGTCGACGCGCACCTCGACCTTGTCGATGCCCCGGTGCTGGGCCCAGGCCACACCCGCGACCATCACCGGACCGGCCTTCGGGCGGGCGAACGGCTTCGGGGTGTCGATCCGCGACTGGGTCTTGACCGGGGCCCGGCGCGCCCAGCCCCGCTTCACCCAGTAGGGGTCGTAGGCGTCGAAGGTGGTGAGTTCGAGGTCCTCGATCCACTTGCAGGCGGAGACGTAGCCGTAAAGGCCCGGCACCACCATGCGGACGGGGAAGCCGTGCGCGAAGGGCAGCGGTTCGCCGTTCATGCCGAGGACGAGCATCGCGTCGCGGCCGTCCAGCACGTCCTCGACCGGTGTGCCGAGCGTCATGCCGTCGACGGAACGCGCGACCAGTTGGTCGGCCGGGCCGCCCTGGGACGGCGGGCGCACCCCGCACTCGGCGAGCAGGTCCGCGAGCCGGACGCCGAGCCAGCGGGCGGTGCCCGTGTAGGGGCCGCCGACCTCGTTGGAGACACAGGTGAGGGTGATGTCCCGCTCGATCAGCTCCCTGCGCAGCAGGCTGTCGTAGGTGAAGACGGCGGGCCGTCGTACGCCCCGGCCGTGCACGCGCAGCCGCCAGGTGCTCGCGTCGACCTTGGGCACGACCAGGGCGGTGTCGACACGGTAGAAGTCCGTGTTCTCGGTGACGAACGGGCTGATCCCGGGGATGCGGAGCCCGGCGCGGGCGGGAACGGGCCGGGCGGGTGACCCGGGGCGGGGCAGGACCACACCCGCGCGCGAGGCGGCCGCGCCCTTGCCGCTCGCTCCGTTCAGGTACCTGCCGGTCGCCCCGGCGGCGGCCGACGCGGCCGCGGTGGCCGCCGCCGTGAGGACGAAGCCCCGGCGGTCGAAGGCGCCGATTGCCCCGGCGGCGGGGCCGGGCTCCCCCCTGCCCTCCTGGAGGCGGCCCACGAGGACGTACAGGAGCAGCGCCCCCGCTACGGCGCCGACCACGGACGGCAGTGCGTCGGCGAGGCCCGTGGAGTCGGGGCGGCCGGTCGCGGCCAACGCGCCGACGGCCCCGAAGAGGAGAACCCCGGCGGCTCCCGCCCGCCGGAACCGGACGGCCCGCACCCCCAGCCCGGCCGCCAGGACGGCCAGCACGACCACGATGCCCGTCTGGAGCACGAGCTTGTCGGCGGTGCCGAACTCACGGATCGCCCAGTCCTTCACCGCGGCGGGCGTGCGGTCGATGGCGGCGCCGCCCACGGCGACGACGGGGCCGGACTCCGGACGGACGGCGGCGGACGCCAGCTCGGCCGTCGCCAGGGCGCCGAAACCGGCGAGCAGGCCGCTGAGCGCGCCGAGCGCCCTGCGCGCCGGCCCCGGAGGCCCTGTCTGATCTTTCTCCTCGTCCCTCACGACGGGAATCCGGGGCTGTGGCCTGGGCGGATGGGTGGATTCCCCGGATCAGGTGAAATCCGTTCCGCGACCCATCCGGGAGGGTGCGCAGGTACGTATTACCCGTTCGGGGCTCCGCGGGCGCGGCCCCCCGCACACGTCACCGCGGGTAAAATTGCCTCTTTCCCGAGCACGACAGGTTCGTTTTCTCTTGCCCTCCTCCGCACCGTCCCCGGCCGCGTGGTCGCGTGGTTTCCGCCGTCCGTCCTGGCTGTCCGACCCGAGGGTGCTGCGCACCGAGGTGCTGGCCGGGCTCGTGGTCGCCCTGGCGCTGATTCCGGAGGCGATCTCGTTCTCCGTGATCGCGGGGGTCGATCCGGCCATCGGGTTGTTCGCGTCGTTCACGATGGCCGTGGTCACGGCCGTCGTCGGCGGGCGCCCTGCCATGATCTCGGCGGCCACCGGTGCCGTCGCGCTGGTCATCGCACCGGTCAACCGGGAGCACGGCTTCGGCTATCTGATCGCCACCGTCATCCTGGCCGGTGTCCTCCAGATCGTCCTCGGCGCGGTCGGTGTCGCCAGGCTGATGCGGTTCGTGCCGCGCAGTGTGATGGTCGGCTTCGTCAACGCCCTGGCGATCCTCGTCTTCATGGCGCAGGTGCCGGAGCTGACCGGCGTGCCGTGGCCGGTGTATCCGCTGCTCGCCGCCGGGCTGGCGATGATGGTGTTCCTCCCGAGGGTCAGCAGGGTGATCCCGGCGCCGCTCGTCTCCATCGCCGTCCTCACCGTGGTGACGGTCGCCGCGGGGATCGCGGTGCCGACCGTGGGCGACAAGGGGAAGCTGCCGTCGTCGCTGCCGGTGCCGGGGCTGCCCGACGTGCCGTTCACCCTGGACACGCTCACGACCATCGCCCCGTACGCGCTCGCGATGGCGCTGGTCGGGCTGATGGAGTCGCTGATGACCGCCCGGCTCGTCGACGACATCACCGACACCCGCTCCTCCAAGACGCGCGAGTCCGTCGGGCAGGGCATCGCCAACATCGTCACCGGGTTCCTCGGCGGCATGGGCGGCTGTGCGGTGATCGGCCAGACGATGATCAACGTGCGGGTCTCCGGGGCCCGTACGCGGCTGTCCACCTTCCTGGCGGGGGCCTTCCTGCTGACGCTGTGCGTCGTCTTCGGGCCGGTCGTGTCCCGCATCCCCATGGCCGCGCTGGTCGCGGTGATGGTCATGGTGTGCTTCGCGACCTTCGACTGGCACTCCGTCGCGCCGAAGACCCTCAGGCGGATGCCCGCCGGGGAGATCGCCGTCATGGTGCTCACCGTCGTGTGCGTGGTCGCCACCCACAACCTCGCCGTCGGCGTCGTCGTCGGCTCGATCACCGCCATGGCGGTCTTCGCCCGGCGGGTGGCCCGCCTCGCCGAGGTCACCGCCGTCACCGACCCCGACGGCGGCACGGTCGTCTACCGGGTGAGCGGCGCCCTCTTCTTCGCCTCGGCCAACGACCTGGCCGGCCGGTTCGACTACACGGGCGACCCCGGCAAGGTGATCATCGACCTCTCCGCCGCCCACATCTGGGACGCCTCCTCCGTCGCCGCGCTGGACGCCGTGGAGGCCAAGTACGCCCAGCGCGGCAAGACGGTCGAGATCACGGGCCTGAACGAACGCAGCGCCCGCATCCACGGGACGCTCAGCGGAGAACTCGCCGCGAAGGACTGACGTCAGCGGAGGGAGTCCAGGGCCCTGACCACGTCCCCCGGCTCGGCCCGCTTCGTGTAGTCCGTGTCGACGAACGCCCAGCGGATCACCCCGGCCCCGTCGATGACGTACGTCGCCGGGATCGGGAGCGTGCGGGAGTGGCCCCCGTTGGAGCGGTGGAGGTCGATGCCGAGCCGCGCGTAGACGGCGGCCAGGTCGTCGGGGAGGTCGAAGGCGAGGCCGTACTGCCGCGCCACGGCGGAGCCCGGATCGCTCAGCACGTCGAAGGCGAGCGCGTGCTTCTCGGACAGGGTGAGGGACTCGTCCGGGACCTGCGGGGAGACCGCCACCAGCCGGGCACCGTGCGCACCGATCTCCTCGTGGTGCCGCTGGAGGGCGCGGAGCGCGAGATTGCAGTACGGGCACCAGGCCCCGCGGTAGAAGGTCAGGACGACGGGTCCCCGCGCGCGCAGCGCGTCCAGTGAGAGCGTGCCGCCGGTGGCCGTGGCGAGCGTGAAGTCCGGTGCCTTGTCGCCGGTGGTCAGGGCACGGGCGGCCTGACCGGAGTCGGCGAGTTCCTGGTCCGCGCGCCGCATGACCTCGCGGATCTCGGCGGGGATGTCCTTCTGGCGCGCGGTGTGGAAGGCGCGCAGTTCGGTGTTCAGCGTGGTCATGGCCCTCGTCCCTCCCGGAGCTCATCTTGAAACGTTCGTTCCAAGATGGCTCCAAGATAGCCGCCGCCCGTCGATTCGGGGCACGTATCTTGGAATCGGCATTTCAAGATGGCGAGGACGGACCATGCCGGACATCAAGCACTTCGACCCGGACGCCACCCTGGACACGGTGGTGCGGCTGTTCTGGCAGCGGGGCGTGGCCCCGACCGGCATCCAGGACGTGGTGACCGCCACCGGGCTCAACCGGTCCAGCCTGTACGCCACATACGGCGGCAAGCAGGAGCTGTACCGCGCCGCCCTGCGCCGCTACGTGGAGCAGTGGTCGTGGCCCGCGTTCCGGCGCCTGGCCGAGGACGGGCGGGGGCTGCCGGCCGTCGCCGAGTTCTTCGGCGCCCTCGTCGAGATCCGCTGCTCGGGCGAGTACGCCCGCTGGGGCTGCATGATCGCCAACGCGCACGCCGGTGCCGAGAACGACGATCCCGAGGTGCGCGCCCTGCTGGAGCGGCACCATCAGGAGCTGCGCGACGCCATCCACGCCGCCCTCGCGGCCGCCGGGCGCCAGGGGCAGCTCGCGTCCGGGACGGACCTCGGCGCCTCCGCCGAACTGCTCGCCCTCCTCGCCTACGGCGTCAACCTCCGCTCCCGCGCCGGTGCCGAACCCGAGGCCCTGCGGCGGACCGTCACCGTCGCCCTCGACTCGATCAGGGGCGGCGCCGAGACGTAGAAACCCCTGCCAGGTCGTGTCCGCAGACAGGACTCTGCGGACACGGCCTAGGGGGTGTCTTGTCGATCAGGCCGGATCAGGGAGCGGCGTCTGGTGCCGTGCATCGCAAGGCGGAGGAGGGAGTCGATGCGGAGCATCGGCGACCGACGACAACGCGGCGAGGTGCGGTGCCAGACGCCGCGAGCCCGGCTTGATCGACGAGACACCCCCTAGCGCCGCCGCGCCCCCTCCGCGCACCCCACGCACATCGTGGCCGCGGGCCGTATCGCCAGGCGTTCCGGCGGGATCGGGCGGCCGCACGCTTCGCAGTGGCCGTAGGTGCCCTCGGCGAGGCGGGTCAGGGCGTCGTCCAGGGTCTCCAGGTGGGCCTCCGCCTGCTTGAGGAGCGAGGCGACGTGGGCTCGCTCGAAGGCGGTGCTGGAGCCCTCGGGGTCGTGTTCGTCGTCCACCGCCACCAGGGCGTTCGCCTCGACGATCGCCTGGAAGTCCCTGCTCAGCGCCTTGATCCGGGCGTTCGTGGACTCGCGTTCCGCCGCGAGGCGGTCGCGGACCTCCGTCGTCCAGTCGGTCATTTCACCGCAAACGCTCCCTTTCGCGGGCGTATTCCGTCGCGCCTTCGCGGCGGGTTCCGTCGCTCATTCCTTGCGCCATTCTTTGCGCGGTCATGACCGGCGGGCTCGCATCCACGCGGCCCCCCTTCGAGTCCTTCTCCTTGTCCGGGCCTGCCGGGCAAGAGTCGCGTCGGAGAATGGAGTGCCATGGACGGCGCCGTCGTCGCAGTGGTCGTGGCCGTGTTCCTGCTGCTCGTGCTGAAAAGCGGGATGCGGGTGGTCAACCAGGTGGAGCGCGGGGTGGTGTTCCGGCTGGGGAGGGCGCTGCCGGGGGCCCGGCAGCCGGGGATCACCTTCCTGGTGCCGTTCGCGGACCGGATGCGCAAGGTGAACGTGCAGGTCGTGACGATGCCCGTGCCGACGCAGGAGGGCATCACCAAGGACAACGTCTCGGTGAAGGTCGACGCCGTCGTGTACTTCCGGGTGGTCGACCCGGTGCGGGCCGCCATCGAGGTGCAGGACTACATGTTCGCCGTCGGCCAGGTCGCCCAGTCCTCGCTGCGCTCCATCATCGGCAAGAGCGACCTGGACGACCTGCTCAGCGACCGTGAGCGGCTGCACGAGGGGCTGGCCCTGATGATCGACAGCCCGGCCGCGGGCTGGGGCGTCCACATCGACCGGGTCGAGATCAAGGACGTCCAGCTGCCCGAGTCGCTGAAGCGGTCCATGTCCCGTCAGGCCGAGGCCGAGCGGGAGCGGCGGGCGCGGGTCATCACGGCCGACGGCGAGTTCCAGGCCGCGCAGCAGCTCGCCAACGCCTCGCGGATCATGTCGGACACGCCGGAGGCGATGCAGCTCCGGCTGCTCCAGACGGTCGTCGAGGTGGCCGCGGAGAAGAACTCGACGCTGGTCATGCCGTTCCCGGTGGAGCTGCTGCGGTACTTCGACAAGGCGGCGCAGCAGTTCGGCGGCGGGTCGGACGGCAACTCCGGGGCCGCCGCGCCTCAGGCCGCCCCCGCACCACAGGCAGCCCCCGAAGTCGCCCCCGCCCCCGCCGCTCCCGAGCTGACCGCCCCCGAGGCTAAGCAGCTTCCCGAGCCGCGGCCGCAGGAAGACTCCGGCCGGCCGTAGCGAGGGCCAGCGTCACGGTCGCCGACGCCGCCGCCATCACGGTCATCGCCGTTGCCGGAGAGGTGAGTTGGGCGACCGTACCGGCCAGTGTCGCGCTCACGCCCTGGAGGGTCAGCATGCCCGCCGAGTGCAACCCCAGGGCGTGACCGGCGAGTTCGTCCGGGATCAGGCTCATCAGCCGCTCCTGCTGGACCAGGCTCGCGCCGAAGCCGACGGAGGCGAGCGTCACGCACACCGCGGCCACCGGCAGCGGCGGGTGCGCGGCGAAGAGCAGGTACGGGACGGCCAGCAGGAGCAGCAACGGGGTCGCGAGGCGGGCGCGCACCCCGGGCGGGAGCAGGCGGCCCACCGTCACGTCCCCGGCGAACATGCCGAGCGCCGCGCAGGCGAACAGCGCGCCCGCCGCGTGGGGGGCGTACGACACGTAGAGCGATTCGCAGCCGACGACCAGGCCGTTGGGCACCCACAGCCCCAGATAGGTCAGGCGGCGCGAACGGGCCGACCACAGACGGGCGTTGGTGCGCCAGGTCGCCGCCGGGGACGGGCGGCCGCCGATCCGGGGCGGGCGCGGGGAGAGGCCGAGGCGCAGCAGCAGCGCGGCCGTCAGATACAGGGCCGCCGCCAGGAGCAGGCAGACGCGGGGGGAGAGGGCGGTCAGCAGGGCGCCGCCGGTGGCGTAACCGGTGATCTGCGTCAGGCCGCTCGTCATGTTGAACAGCGAACGCCCGGGCAGATAGCCGTCCTTGCTCAGGATCTCGTTCAGCAGGCCCCAGCGGACACCGCCACCGAGGGAGGCGACGAGGCCCAGCAGCAGGACGATCAGCAGGAGTACGCCCGCGGGCAGGCCGGGCAGCGCCTGGAGCGCCGTACCCGCCGCGAACGTCAGGGCGATGGCGGACAGGGCCGTGCGCGGGGGCAGCCGGTCGGCGCCGGAGAGCAGCACGGTCGCGCCGAGGACCTGGGCGAGGGACGGGCCGAACATGCTGACCGCCGCGAGCAGCGGGGAGCCGGTGGCCCGGTAGACGAGGGTGCCGAGGGCGAGTCCGCCGAGGGTCTGGGCCGCGGTCTGGGCGGCCGAGCCGAGGAACAGCGGGGTGAACTCCGGTGTACGGAACAGGGATCGGTAACTGGACATGCGGGGAGTTTCAAAGTCCCTGGCCCGCGCCGATATTGTTTCGCCGGTGCGCGAAAGGTCGTGCGGAGGAGCCGACTTGAGGTGGTGGCCGACTTGGGGTGGTGGCAGCTCGACGCCGACACGCTCGCGCGCGGGCGGTTCGTCATCTCGCCGCTCGCCGAGACCTTCGCCGCGCTGTGGCTGCTGCACACGGGGAGCGGTTCGCATCCCGGGGAGCGGGAGTGGCTGCGCGCCCATCTCCCGCGCTATCAAGCCCTGCTGGCCGAAGAACCGGTTACCGCACGCCTCGTGCGGGCCGGGCTGGGCCGGAACTGGACCGCCGACTTCCTGACCCCCACGCCCCGCCCCGGCGAGGACTTCGCCACCGAGGTCGCGCGGGTACGGGCCGCCCGTCCGGCCGACGCCCGCGCCCAGCTGCTGCTGTCGGTCGAGGGCCCGCTCCCCGCCGTACTGGAGCGGGACGACCTGCCCGAGCGGGCGGCCGCGCTCCTTGAGTGGGTGTGGGCGGAGACGGTACGGCCCACCTGGGAGCGGCGCCGGAAGGTGCTGGAGGCGGATGTGCTGGCGCGCACGGCACGGGTGAGCCGGGACGGCTGGGCCGGGGTGCTCGACTCGCTCCGGCCCGGGCGGACGCGGTGGCTCGGGGACAGCCGCCTCCAGGTCAACCTGTACGCGTATCCCCCGCGCGACATCTCGGGCGCCGCGCTGGCCCTCGTCCCGGTGACCCCGCAGCGCGGCGGCTGGGTGGCCTGGGAGGACGGGCAGCGGTACGCCATGGTCTACCCGTGCTCCGGCTCCCTCGCCTGGCACCGCGAGCGCCCGCTCCCCGCGGGCCTGGGCGCCCTGCTCGGCCCGGCCCGCGCGGGCGTCCTCCTGCTGCTGGACTCCCCCATGAGCACCACCCAGCTCACGGCGGTGACCGGCCAGACCCTCGGCTCGGTCGGCCGCCATCTGAAGGTGCTGCGGGAGGCGGGTCTGGTGGTACGCCGCCGGGCGGGCCGCTCGGTGCTGTACGAGCGCACGGCGGCCGGGGACGGGCTGGTGGCGGCGGGACGGCTCACCAGTGACAGGGGCGAGCCGGGCGGCACGGGCCCGCATCCCCCCGGTTAGCATCCGCCCATGACGACAACCGATGACAACACCCCCGTACTGGACACCCCCATCGGCGCCCTCCAGGGCGGCGAAGCCGGCCTCGCGCGCTACGCGGGCGGCCCCGTCCTCATCGTGAACGTGGCCTCCAAGTGCGGGCTGACCCCGCAGTACACGGGCCTGGAGCGGCTCCAGGAGCGCTACCGCGACCGCGGCTTCACCGTGGTCGGGGTGCCCTGCAACCAGTTCATGGGGCAGGAGCCCGGCTCCGCCGAGGAGATCGCGGAGTTCTGCTCGGCGACGTACGGCGTGACCTTCCCGCTGACCGAGAAGGTCGAGGTGAACGGCGCCGACCGGCACCCGCTCTACGAGCGCCTGGTGGGCTTCGCGGACGCCGAGGGGCACACCGGCGACATCCGCTGGAACTTCGAGAAGTTCCTGATCGGCCGCGACGGCGGCGTCGTCGCCCGCTTCTCGCCGCAGACCGAGCCTGAGTCGGCGGAGATCGTGGCCGCGATCGAGACCCAGCTCGGCTGACGGTTGACCTTGCCCCTGGGGCAGGGCCGAATGTCGCTGTCGCCGGGCGGAGGAGCCGCCCGGCGACGGAGGAAGGCATTGTGGACGAGGAGCCGCTGACCAGCGCGGACGACGAACCGCCGGCCACCGCGGACGACGAGTTGCTGACCATCGGCGCGTTCGCCGCGCGGTCCCGGCTGTCGCCCAAGGCGCTCCGGCTGTACGACCGGCGGGGCCTGCTCGCCCCGGCCCACGTGGACGACGCCACGGGCTACCGCTACTACCGTGCGGCGCAGGTCGAGCGTGCCCGCCTGGTGGGTCTGCTGCGGCAGTTGGACATGCCGCTGGCCCGGGTCGCGGGGGTGCTGAAGGCCGAGGGGCTGGAGGCCGCCGACCGGCTGGACTGGTACTGGGCGCACGTGGAGGCCCGGATCGCCGAGCAGCGGGTCCTTGTCGCCGAACTCCGTGACCGGCTGTGCGGAGGGACTGCGGAGATGGACGCGAGGTTCACGGTCGAGACGGTGGACATACCGGAGCGGGCGGTGCTCATCGAGTCGCGGCGACCGTTGGTGGAGGAGCTGCCGACCTGGGTCACGGAGTCGCTGGACCGTCTGGAGGCGGTGGCCAGGGAGTGCGGGGGCGTGGCGGGCGATCCGTTCGTCGTGTACCACGCCGAGGTGCCGCCGGAGAGCGGGCCGACGGAGAGTGACGGGCCCGTCGAGGCGTGTGTGCCGGTGGCGGACGGGGCGGCGGCACGTGAGTGGGCCGCACGGCACTACGACGGCCCGGGGACCGTCCGGGTACAGGTGGAGCCGACGGGGAGGCTGGCGCGTACCCGGATCGTCAGGGATCAGGTCACCCTTCCGCTGTTCGTGGCCGCGTTCGAGGCGGTGGAGCGGTGGGTGGAAGCGGCCGGTCTGGAGATCACCGGGCCGGGCCGTGAGGTCTTCTTTCCGGAGCGGGTGACCGCCGGACCGCAGGACCCGGCGTGCGAGGTGGCGTACCCGGTGCGCTGAAGTCGGCCCGGTACGCCCTCGGTCGGTATCAGTGCGCGGAGCCCCTCGGCAAGGACGGCGTCTGGCCGAGAGGGCTCCGCGGGGTGCTGTTTCGCGCGTGGCCGTCGAAGCATCGGTCGCGCTTCCACGGAGGCGGAGAAGGACCCGGGAGGGGTCCTTACGCCTTGACCGAGGCCACGAAGGTGTTCCAGGCCGCGGCCGGGAAGGCCAGCACGGGCCCCTCGGTGACCTTGGAGTCGCGAACGGCGAGTTCGGCGGCGGTCGGCGACTTGACCTCGACGCAGGCGCCGTTGCCCGCGGAATAGGAGGACTTCATCCACGTCTCCGAAGCGCCCTGAATCAGTGCCATGTCCACTCCTGTTGCGAGTTGCGGTGGTGCGGTTCACGCCAACCCTGTCGATCGATTGGCGTGATCGACGCTACCCGGCAACAGCCGTTCATGGATGGGCCGTTCACCCGAGCGGATGGCATATTCCAAACGCGCCTCCGCCCGGATGGCCCGACGGTGTACGATCCCTCGCCGCGTGTCCGGCGGCGTCAGTCCGCGAAGTTTTTGGCCGCCTTCGCGATGAACTCCCGGGAAAGTTCCACACTGAGGGACTGTGCCCGCAAATGCTCGTACATCACGGCGTACTTCTGCACGTCGGGCGCCTTCTCCAGATACAGGTCGCTGGTGACGCCCTCCAGGTAGACCACGCTGGAGTCGGCCGCGTCGGCGAACTCGAGGATGGCGTACTGGCCGTTGAGCCCCGGGTGGGCGCCCGCCTCGAACGGCAGGACCTGCACGGTGACATGAGGCAGCTGGCACATCTCGATGAGGTGCTCCAGCTGCTCGCGCATCACCAGCCTGCTGCCCACCACCCGGTGCAGCGCGGCCTCGTCCAGGACGACCCACAGCCGCAGCGGGGTGCCCTCCGCGGTGACCCGTTCCTGCCTGCGCATACGGACGTTGACCCGCTTGTCGATCTCGGCGGTCGAGGTCTCCGGCAACGCCCCGCGCACCAGCGCCTCGGCGTACGCACGGGTCTGCAACAGGCCTGTCACCAGCTGGGGTTCGTACACCCTGAGCGACTGCGCGTCCGTCTCCAGGCCGATGTACACGCTGTACGGGATGTCGCCGAAGGTGTGCCACCAGCCCTGCTGGCGGGAGTCTCGGGCCATCTCCATCAGCGAGTCGACGACCCGCTGATCCTCGACCTCGTAGACCCCGCACAGGTCGCGCACGTCGCGCTGGCTGATGCTGCGGCGGCCGTTCTCCAGCCGGCTGATCTTCGACTGCGACACGAGCAGGCGGTCCGCCACCTCTTCGGCGGTCATGCCCTTCGCTTCACGGAGTCTGCGCAGCTCCTGGCCGAGACGGCGCCGCCTGACAGTGGGATTGACATTGGACGCCACGGTTAGCGCACCTCCGGCTGCCTGCCTGTTCCTGACACTTTGTGTATCTGCTGTTGAGCAGACTGCCACCAAGGTGCTTTCTACCGCTGGAAAACATCGGATATGCGGCGCGTACGCGCCAGTTCGGACATGATTGGGGTGAACGGCATGGCGGTGGGGCGACGTTCGCCCCACCGCCATGCCATCGACCGTGCGAGTGGATCAGTGTGCGGCCGCCCGCGCCATGGGGCCGCGATGCGGCTGCATCGGCACCCCGTGCGCCGGTTCGGCCCGCGCGGGACCGCTCGGCCGGGGCGGCCCGGCCTGCCCCCGGCGCGGCTGCACCGCGACGCCGTTCTGCACGTCCATGACGGCATGGGCCACGAGCCCGCCCATCGGGTCGTGCCGTATGAGGTCGCGCAGCCGGGAACGGGACGAGCGGCCCTCGTTGCCCGGGTAGAGGTGCTTGCCGAGACCGACGGCGTGCGCCAGCGCGGCGAGCGCGGCGGTCCGTGGGTCCGGCGGTACGCCGGTGCGGATCGCGGCGTCCAGGCGGGCGCGGATCTCGCGGCTGATCGCCGTGTCCGTCGCCTGGTACCGCGTCGTCGGCAGCACCCCGCACATCTGGCCTGCCACCGCGGCGACCATTCCGCACCGTTCGAGGTGTGAAAGGTAGGTCTGGCGCAGGCCCAGTCGTGGGCCGCCGATCCAGTGGACCGCCCGTACCGGAGCGCCGCGCCTGCGCAGCAGCTCCAACGCGCTGTCCAGAGTTGGATCTCCTGTCGGCCGTGGCACCACCACGGCGATACGATCCCCGTCTGGGGCTATCCGTCCGGCCAGCGCCAGCTCCACTAGCTGTGCACCGGCCAGACCGAGGTCGAGCGACTGCGGCTGCGCAGTGGTACCCGTGGCCGGGTCCAGTGCGAGCAGCAGAAGCTCTTCCGGAATTGTTCTGCGGCTCCTGCCCATCCATGCCTCCCCGCGTGGATGAATGACAGGGTGACGCCTCTCACATTCATCTGTCGAGGGTGCGTGCCCGGTTCATGGGGGAACCGGTAGGTATGTCGTTCTCGTCTACCACCTTGGGCAAGCCCCCACACAGGACACTGGTACATGGTTCGGACAGGGCGCGCGGCGAGCGTGCGGCGCATGGAGGAGGCATCGGTGGCGGGCGAGTCCCCCGACAGGTCGAAGCAGGGAAACTCCGTCGGTTCGGCGGAGGGGGTGGATTCGGCCGGGTCCGAGGAGAGGTCCGCGGGCGCCTCCGGTGCGGGTGCGGGTGCGGGTGACGAGGGGTTCGCCTCCGGCGCGGCCGGGGACAAGGACTCGCGGGGGGCCGCCGATACCAACTCCGTTGAGGGCGGGGACGACGAGGCTCCTCGGGGGACCGGCGAGGCTGCCGCCAAGGCTCCGGAGGGGGCTGCGGGCGCCTTGGGCTCCGGCCGCTCCGAAAGCGCCGGCGACAACGTTTCCGCAAGCGCCTCCGAGGACGCCGGTAACGGCTCCGCCGGGGGTTCCGGGCGGGACGCCGGGGGCTCGCGCGACGCGGCCGAGGACGGCGACTCCGTCTCCGGCGCGGCCAAGGGTGCTTCCGCTGCGCGCGCCGATGACGCCCCCGAGAGCGACGGCAAGCCGTCCGCCGAGGGCTCTGCCGCGAGCGGCAACGATTCCGCTGGCGCGGCCAAGAGCAGCGGCTCTGCCCCCGGGGCCGCCGACGCGACCAGGAAGGCTTCCGCCTCGCGCGCCGCCGATGCCTCCGAGGACGACGCCAACGAGGCTGCCGCCAAGGGTGGTTCGGCCTTGGGTGCCGACGAGGATTCCACCGGGGCGGCCATGAGCGGCGGTGCCGAGGACTCCGCCCTGGACGCCGGTGACGCCACTGCCCCCGAGTCGGGGTCTGCCGACCGGTCCGCAAACAGGTCGGTCCCCGCCGGAAAGCCCGAGGGCAAGTCCGCCGCCGCTGCCGCGCCCGGCTCCGGCTCTGCCGAGCGGAAGGCCGACGCCGCGTCCAGCTCCGCCGAGCGGAAGGCCGAGGACGAGCCGACCTCCGACGCCAAGTCCGGCTCCGCCGCCGAGGCCGACAGCAAGTCCTCCGACAAGGGCGCCTCCGGCGTTGACTCCGGCTCTGCCGAGCGGGAAGACGACGGCAAGCCCGGCTCCACCGGCAAGACCGCCTCCGGTGCCGCCGAGCGAAAGGCCGACGCCCAGTCCGCCTCCGCCGCCAAGGCCACCAACCGCGCCGACAAGGCCGACAGCAAGTCCGGCCTCGCCGAGCAGGAGCCGCAGGACCAGGCGACCCGGGGCACCAGCCCCGCCGGCGCCTCCAAGGTTGGGCCGACTGACGAGTCCGCCGCCGACACCGAACCCCGCTCCGCCGCGCGGAAGGCCGAGGACGAACCGACTTCTGCCGCCGAGCCCGCAGACAAGCCGACCCTGGCCGGGACGCCCGCCGCCCAGGCCGACAGCAAGGCCACGCCTGGCTCCGCATCGGTCTCCGACGGCAACGCTGCCCGCGCCTCCAAGCCGGAACTCTCGGACAAGCCCGCCGCTGGCGCCACTTCCGGCACCGCCGACAAGCCCGAGGACAAGTCGGCCCCGACCGGGAAGCCCGGCATCGACGGCAAGTCCAGCCCCGCGGACGACACCGACCGCAAGGCCACTCCCGCCTCCGAGTCGGCCCCGGCCGACAGGTCCAACCAGGCTGCCCCCGGCGACAAGTCGGCCTCCGCCAGGACACCCGAGGGCAAGACCGCCCCCGCCTCCGAGCCGAAGCCTGCCGACAAGCCCGACAACACGAAGTCCGGGGACGAGCCGATCCCCAGCTCCAAGCCCGGCCCCGCCGACAAGGCGGACAGCAAGTCGACCCCTGCCGACAAGGCCACCCCCACCGCCAAGCCCGACGGCAAGTCGAGCCCCGCCGGTCAGCCGGACAGCAAGCCCGGCCCCGCCGACAAGGCCGACGACAAGTCGACCCCTACTGACAAGCCCGGCGCAGCCGACAAGCTCATCCCCACCCCCCAGCCCGCCCCCGACGACGACAAGCCCGCCACCAAGCCGGCCCCCACCGACCAGCCCACCACCACCCTCCGCGCGCCCAAGTCGCCCAAGTCCCCCAAGGGCGGCGGCGACCAGCCGACCACCACGCTTCGCGCGCCCTCTCCCGCCAAGAAGCGGGACGTCGATCAGCCGACCACCATGCTGAAGATCGGCGGGAAGACCAAGGAGCCGGAGGCCGAGGCCGAGGCCGAGCGGACGAGTAGGTTCGTCGCGCTCAAGGGGGACATAAGGACCGCCGCCCCGGCAGAAGAGACGCGGACCGTGCCGGTGGTCGGGCCGGAGCGGACGACGCAGCAGCCGTTGCCGCCGAAGCCGCCGCTGGATCTGCTCGCCGAGCTGACGAACACACCGCCCCCGCCGGAGACCCCGGTGCGGACGCTGGTGCGCAGGGTCAAGATCTGGACCCCGCTGGTCCTGCTGCTGATCGTGATCCTCGGAGTCGTACAGGCCGTGCGGCCGCTGCCCCGGCCCACGCTCGACCTGACCGCGAAGGACACGTACACCTTCGAGGGCGGGAAGGCGGACATCCCGTGGCCCGCCGAGGGCCAGGCCGCGCTGGACGTGCAGGGCATCGGCACCTTCGGCTCCTCCGGCTCGGACAAACCCGTGCCGACCGCGAGTGTCGCGAAGGTGATGACCGCGTATCTGATCCTGCACGACCACCCGCTGAAGAGCGGCGAGGACGGCCCGAAGATCAAGATCGACAAGACGGCCGAGTCGCAGTCGAACGCGGGCCAGGAGTCGACGGTGAACGTCACCGCGGATGACGAGATCACCCAGCGCGAGGCGCTGGAGGACATCCTGCTCGCGTCCGCGAACAACATCGCCCGCCTGGTCGCCCGCTGGGACGCCGGGTCCGTGGACGCGTTCGTGGCCAAGATGAACACCACGGCCAAGGGCCTGGGCATGTCGAACACCAAGTACACCGACCCCTCCGGCCTGACCGACTCGACGGTCAGCACCGCCCGGGACCAGGTGAAGCTGGCGAAGGCCGCCATGGCGTACCCGGCGTTCCGCGAGGTCGCGGCGATGATGTCGTACACCGACTACAAGGGCACGTACCACTCCAACTGGAACCAGCTCGTCGGGCACAACAACGTCGTCGGCATCAAGACCGGCACCACCACCTCCGCCCTCGGCAACCTGGTCTTCGCCGCGAAGAAGGACGTGGACGGCCAGACCCGGCTGATCATCGGTGCCGCGATGCGCCAGCCCCCCGCCAAGTCCGACAACTCGATCCTCACCGGCGTCCTGAACGCGGGCGACGCGCTGATCCGGGCCGCGCAGGGCGCCCTGAAGTCGGCGACGGTCCTGAAGAAGGGCACGGTCGTCGGGTACGTGGACGACGGGCTCGGCGGCCGTACCCCGGTCGAGGTGACCGAGGACGTGAAGGCGATCGGCTGGGCGGGTCTGAAGGTGAAGCTGTCCTTCGCCGGCGGCACCGTCCCGCACACCGCGAAGGCGGGCACGAAGGTCGGCACGCTCACCGTCGGTGACGGTTCCGCCGGTGCCGTCCAGGTGCCGGTCGCGCTCCGCGACGACCTGGCCGAGCCCGGCCTCGGGAGCAAACTGACCCGCCTGGGCTGAGCGCCCGCACCACCCGGCACCCCGCACCCCGCCGCATGTGTTCCCGCCCGGGAGCCGTGCGGCGGGGTGCGTGCTAGCGTCACGAAACGGGGCAGGTCACCGGTCACGGGACAAGGCCGCGCAACGGGACGACTCCCGGCGGGAGCACCGGAAACAGGTGGCCGGGAACAGCAGACGGGACACGGGGAGTGCCTTCAGGTGGCCACAGCCGAGCCGACACGCGCCGACGACACCGGGGGCGGTGTTCGCATGAGCCCTGAGCCCCGCACGAACCACGCCGGGACCGACAGCACCCGTACCGACAGCCCCCGTACGGACAACGCCGGTACGGACAACGCCGGTACGGACACCGCCACGCGGACCCCCGGACCCGCCGACCCGCCCGCCGAGGGCCTTCCGGCCTGGCGCCGTTGGCCCCACGAGCACCCCGTCCTCTTCATCACCGCCCTCGCCGCCGTGCTGCACGTGATCTGGTTCTTCACGTCGGCCAACAGCGGCGGCGACCTCGCGGCGCAGGACGCCTGGGCGGAGTTCGTCGGCCGGCACCCGGACTCGGCGTACAACCTGGCCTGGTACGGCGGGATGCACCCGGTGTCGTACAGCGTCGTGTCGCCGTATCTGATGTCCGTGCTCGGTGTGCGGACCACGATGATGATCGCGGGCACGTTCTCGGCCGGGCTGCTCACCCTGATCCTGGTGCGCGGCCGGGCGGTGCGCAGGCCGCTGTGGCCCGCGCTGGCCGGGGTGTTCGCGCTGATGGGCAACGCGGCCTCGGGCCGGGTGACGTTCGGGCTCGGCACGATGTTCGCGCTCGGCGCGGTCGCGGCGGTGTTCTGCTGGCCGTACCAGGGCCGGTACGCGAGCTGGGCGAAGGCGCTGGCGGCGGCCCCGCTGGCGCTGCTCGCCGGAGTGTTCGCGCTCCTTGCCGGTGCGGTGTCCGGCTGGGTGGCGTACGGCCTGGCCGCGCTGTTCGGGATCGGCGCGGTCGCGGTGCTGCTGTACTGGCCCTACGAGGGCCGCTACAAGCGCTGGGCGAAGGCGCTGGCCGCCGCGCCGCTGGCCGCGCTCGCGACGATGTCCTCGCCGGTGGCGGGGCTGTTCGTGGGCCTGGTCGCGGTCGCGCTGTTCCTCCAGAAGCGGCGGCCGGGCGCGTGGGCGCTGGGGCTGGCGCCCGCGGCGGTGGTGGCCCTGTCGGCGTGGCTGTTCCCGTTCTCCGGCACCCAGCCGATGACGTTCGGCTCGGTGGTCATGCCGCTGCTGTACGGGCTGCTGTGCGTGGTGCTGGTGCCGCGCGAGTGGGTGACGGTCCGGCTGACGGCCGGGGTCTACAGCGTGGCCGTGGTGCTGGTGTGGCTGATCAGCTCGCAGATCGGCACGAACATCTCGCGGCTGCCGATGCTGTTCGCGGGGGCGACGCTGGTGGCCGCGCTGCCGTTCGCGGTGCCGCGCACGCACAAGTGGTACGCGCTGGTGCTGGCCGTCGCCGGGTTCGTGGGCTGGATCGGCTTCAAGTCGGCGGAGGACGTGATCCACACGACCCCGGCCGCGTCCTGGGCGCATGAGCTGGCCCCGCTGGTGAACGAGCTCCAGCAGGTGGGCGCGGAGAAGGGCCGGGTGGAGGTCGTACCGGCCCGCTCGCACCGCGAGGCGTCCGCGCTCGCGCCGTACGTGAACCTGGCGCGCGGCTGGAACCGCCAGGCCGACATGGAGCGCAACCCGCTCTTCTACGACGACACCCTGAACTCGGCCAACTATCACGAGTGGCTCCAGCGCTGGGCGGTGCACTACGTGGTGCTGCCGAAGGCCGACGACCCGGACGGCGACGGCGGGCAGCGCGAGCGGGAGCTGGTGCTGCGCGGGATGCCGTATCTGAAGCAGGTGTGGGGGAACGCGAACTGGCAGCTGTACCGGGTGACGGACCCGGTGCCGCTGGCCGCGCCGAACGCGGTGGTCCTGCGGGCCGAGCAGGGCGAGATGACCCTGAAGGTGAGCAGGGCGGGCCGGGTCCTGATCCGGATTCCGTACTCGCCCTGGCTGAGCGTGGTGGACGAGCGGGGCAAGCCGCTGAAGCCGCCGCAGGAGACCGAGGCGTCCAAGGAGCGGGCGGACGGCGTGCCGAAGACGTACGTCAACGTCAGCGGCTGTCTGGCGGAGACCCCGCAGGACGCGCAGGGCGACGCCTGGACGGTGCTGCTCGCACCGCGGGCGGGGACGTACCACCTGGCGGCGCCGTACCAGCTGCCGCGCGGGACGCCGTGTCCGGAGGAGCTGAAGGCCGCCAAGGGGTGAGGCCCTGACCCTCGCACCGGTTCACACCGGCTCACAGGTGTGAACGCGAAAACAAAGCGTTCACACCTGACCGGTAATGGCCTGGCGAGGCCGGTTTGCGCGGCTGATCGGACCGTTCGTGGTCCATTACAGTGCTGCCCGTCGGCCGGACGCGAGGTGCCGTGAGGGGGTCTGCATGGGTGCGACGAGCGGCGCCGTCTGGGGTCGCACCGAACAGCAGGACTTCCGCAGCCGGGTGCGCGGCACCCTGCTCGGCATCGCGCTCGGGGACACGCTGGGTGCCCCTGTGGACGTGCTCGGTCTTGACGAGATCCGGTCCGCGTACGGCGCGGAGGGCGTGCTCGACCTGGGCTTCGCCCACGGGCGGCGCGGCGCGGTCACCCACCACACCCAGCTCACCCTGTTCACGGTGGACGGCCTGATCCGCGCACAGGTCCGCCGGGACACCGGTGCCTGGCATCCGCCGACCGATCTGCACCGGGCGTATCTGCGCTGGCGGGCGACCCAGCGGGACTGGGGCCCCGACGAGCGGCGCAAGGAGGACGGCTGGCTGGCCCGCGAGGAGTGGCTGTACGCCCGCAGGGAGCCCCCGAGGTCGCTGCTGAGCGGCCTCGGCGACGAGGTGATGGGCACGCTGGAGCGGCCGAAGAACCCCGGCGAGCTGGGCCCCGAGGCGGTGGCGCGCTCGGGCCCCTTCGGCCTTCTGGTGGGCTGGGAGCCGCAGCTGGTGGCGCAGTTGTCCGTCGAGTGCGCGGCGCAGACCCACGGCCATCCCGTCGCGTGCCTGGCGGCCGGGGCGTACGCCGTGATCGTGCACGCCCTCGCGCGCGGCGAGGACCTGGACGCGGCCGTGTGGAGCGCGGTGGCGCTGCTGTCGGCGCGGCCGGGCCACGAGCCGGTCGTGGAGGCGCTCCAGCACGCGGTGAACGCGGTACGCCTTGGCCCGCCGAACCCGGTGCGGGTGGAGGAGCTGGCCGGGGACGGCACGGCGGACGGGCTGCTCGCGGCGGCCGTCTACTGCGCGCTGGCCGCCGACGACGTACGCCTCGGCCTGTGCCTGGCGGTGAACCAGTCCGGTCCCTCCGCCGCCGCCGGAGCCCTCACCGGGGGCCTCCTCGGCGCCCTGCACGGCGAGACGGCCCTGCCCCCGGCGTGGCTCGCCGAGTTGGAGGGCCGTCCCACGATCCTGGAGCTGGCCGACGACTTCGCCATGGAGATGACCCAGGGTCCGGCCCTGCACAGCCCGGCGGGTTCGGCGCCGGGGTGGCTGGCGCGCTATCCGCGTGCCTGAGCCGGGGCGGGTACGGCGGCCGCCGCGTCACCATCCGTGTTGATCCGCTCGATGACCGCCAGCCGTTCGGGGGTGTCCTCGGGCTTGATCAGGCCGATGACGATGTAGAGGACCAGGGAGACGGCGAGCGGCACGGAGACCTGGTACTGGAGCGGGACTCCGCCCTGGACGTGCCAGCTGATCGGGTAGTTGACCAGCCAGAAGGCGAGCAGTCCGGCGGCCCAGCTGGTGAGCGCGGCCGTGGGTCCGGAGCGGCGGAACGGGCGCAGCAGGCCCAGCATCATGGGGATGGCGATGGGGCCCATCAGCCCGGCGACCCACTTGATGACGACCGTGATGATGTCCTTCAGGGCGGGCGAGTCGACCTGGGTCGCGACCGCCATCGACAGGCCGAGGAAGACCACGGTGGTCACCCGGGCCGCGAGCAGCCCCACCCGCTCGCCCCACACCCGCGCCCGCCGCCACAGCACGGGGACCACGTCCCGGGTGAACACGGCCGCGACGGCGTTGGCGTCGGAGGAACACATGGCCATGGTGTGCGAGAAGAAGCCGACGACCACGAGCCCCAACAGGCCGTGCGGGAGGAGCTGTTCGGTCATCAGCGCGTAGGAGTCGGAGCCGTCGGGCTTCTGTGCCGTCACCAGGAGCGGGGCGAGCCACATCGGCAGGAACAGCACCACGGGCCACACCAGCCACAGCAGCGCGGAGAGCCGGGCGGAGCGCTCGGCCTCGCGGGCGGAGGCGGTGGCCATGTAGCGCTGGGCCTGGTTGAGCATGCCGCCGTTGTACTCGAAGAGCTTGATGAACAGGAACGCCAGCAGGAAGACGGTGCCGTAGGGGCCCGCGAGCGGCTGGTCGTGGTCGTGCAGGGCGGGTTGGTCCCAGGCGTCGAGCAGGCCGATGTGCCGGTCGCTCAGCTTCACCGCGACGGCGACGAGCATCGCGATCCCGGCGAGCAACTGGATGACGAACTGGCCGAGTTCGGTGAGCGCGTCCGCCCACAGGCCGCCGATCGTGCAGTACACGGCGGTGATCGCGCCCGTGATGAGGATGCCCTGGTTGAGGGAGAGTCCGGTGAACACCGAGAGCAGGGTGGCGATGGCGGCCCACTTGGCACCCACGTCCACGATCTTGAGCAGCATCCCGGACCAGGCCAGGGCCTGTTGGGTGCGCAGGTCGTAGCGGTTCTTCAGATACTCCAGCGGGGAGGACACGCCCAGCCGGGAGCGCAGGCGGTTGATCCGGGGCGCGAAGAGCCGGGAGCCGATGGCGATGCCGATCGCGATGGGCAGCGCCCAGGTGACGTAGGAGGTGACGCCGTAGACGTAGGCGATGCCCGCGTAGCCGGTGAACATCACCGCGCTGTAGCCCGACATGTGGTGCGAGATGCCGGACAACCACCAGGGCATCCGGCCGCCGGCGGTGAAGAAGTCGCCGACGTCGTCCACGCGCCGGTGCGACCAGACGCCGATGGCCACCATCACGCCGAAGTAGCCGATCAGCACTGCCCAGTCGAGACCGTTCATGTCTCACCCTCCAGCGTCCGCAGCCGGGTTCGGCGGTCAGGGATGTGAACTCCGGCTTAGACCATGGGGGTTGGGGTGCGGGGGCGTCGAGTCACGGGGAGGTAAAATCGTTCGTCGGGATGACCGACGTTCAGGTCTGTGAACGGGTCACGATGGTCAGCGGGGCCGCGCCCAGTCCGGCACCCAGGTCCCGGGCGCGTCGTGTCGGGGAGCCGCGGCGGCGAGATACGTACGCAGGGTGGCCAGCGCCGGGTGGGGGTTGTCCCGGTGCCACAGGAGCGAGTGCGGGTAGACGGGGGTCGGGTCGGTGACCGGGATGCGGCGGAGGCCGTGGCCGGCGGGCCAGACGAGACGGGTGGGCTCGCCCATGAAGGTGGCCAGGGCCGGGGTGTCGGCGATGGTGTCGAGGAGTGCGTCGGAGCCGAAGTTGGGACCGGTCACTTCGATGGTGAGGCCGAACTCGGCGGCGAGGTCGTCGTAGTAGGCGGCCCACTCGGTACCGGGGGCGATACCGGGCATCCAGATCCGGTGCCCGGCGAGCCGGGCGAGGGTCACGGACCGGGCGCCCGCCAGTGCGTGGGCGGGGCCGGTGAGGAGCTGGAGCGGCTCGTCGAGCACCCGGACGGACGCGATGTCCTCCGGCAGGGGCCGGCCGGGCGCGGCGACGGCGCGGAAGGACGCGTCGATCGCGCCGGAGCGGATGGCGGTGACGGCCGTCTCGATGTCGAACAGCATCATCACGTCGAGGTCGACCTCGGGATGTGCGCGGTGGAAACCGCGCATCAGGCCCGACTGCGCGCTGCGCGAGGCGAGCACGTCGACGCGCAGCGGACGGCTCCCCCGGTGCACGGAGGCGACGGCCCGCTCGGCCACGCGCACCAGCTCCCGCGCGTGTGGCAGGAACGCCTGCCCGTCGATGGTCAACTCGGCGCCGCGCGGGGTGCGGGTGAACAGCCTTACCCCCAGGACGCGTTCCAGCGCGGCGATCCGTTTGGACACGGCCTGCTGGGTGACCGCCAGCTCGTCGGCGGCCTCCCGGAACCGCCCGGCGTCGGCGACGGCGAGGAAGGTGCGCACGGTGTCGAGGTCCATGGAGCCAGGGTAGGGCGACAACTGTTGGTTGTCGCCCGACGGCTGCGCGGTTGTTTGATCCCTGGTCGGCTGGGCCGCTTTGATGCTTGGGGTCGCGGATCGGTTGTGGAAGCGGGTTACGGGTATGAGGAGCGGGCGCGGGCTGGGGCGGGCCTTCAGGTGGCTCTGGGGGGCGTACGGGACGAGCGCGCTCGGTACCTGGCTCGCCTTCGGCGCCTTCCCACTGATCGCTGTCCGGGTGCTGCACGCGGGACCGGCGGAGGTGGCGGCGCTGTCCTCGGCCGGGGCGGCGGTGGGCGCGGCGGTGGCGCTGCCGCTCGGGCCCTGGGTGGAGTTCCGGCGCAAGCGGCCGGTGCTGATCGCGATGGACCTGCTGCGGTGCGCGGCGCTGCTGACGATCCCGGCCGCGTACGCGCTCGGCGCGCTCACCTTCGTCCAGCTCCTGCTGGTCTCGGTGGTGGTCGCGGCGGCGGACATCACCTTCCGCGCGGCCTCCGGGGCGTACCTCAAGACCCTGCTGCCACCCGGGGACCTCCTCCTCGCCAACGCCCGCTTCGAGTCGACGGCCTGGACGACCACGATCGTCGGGCCGCCACTGGGCGGGGCGGCGATCGGGCTGCTCGGGCCGGTGGTGACGGTGGTGGCGGACGCGGTGAGTTATCTGCTGTCGGCGCTGGGCCTGCGGGCGATCGGGGGCGGGGAGGAGCGACCCGGCGGGCGCGGATCGGCTGCGCGGCTGCACCCGGCTGATCTGGTGGCCGGCTGGCGGCACATCCTCGCCGACCTCACCCTGCGCCCCCTGTTCCTCAACGCGGCTTTCTTCAACGGCCTGTTGATGGCCACCGAGCCCCTCCTCGCGGTCCTGATGCTCGGACGCCTCGGGTTCGCGCCGTGGCAGTACGGCCTGGCCTTCGCCGCGCCGTCGCTGGGCGGCCTGCTGGGCTCACGACTGGCCCGCCCACTGGTGGCGAGGTACGGACAGCACCGGGTGCTGACGGTTTCCGGAAGGCTACGAGCCCTCTGGCCGATCGGCCTCGCCTTCCTGGGCCCGGGCACGGGCGGGCTGCTCCTGGTCATGGGCGTCGAGCTGGGCCTCATCCTCTGCTGCGGGGTCTTCAACCCGGTGAGCTCGACCTACCGCCTGGAGCGGACCCCCACCGACCGGGTCACCCGCGTGCTGTCGGCCTGGACGGTGACGACGAAGGCGACGACAGCCTTGCTGACGGCCGTGTGGGGCACCCTGGGCACACTGCTCGGCCCGTGCACGGCGATCGGACTGGCGGGGCTGCTTCTGCTGGCGACACCGCTGCTGCTGCCTCGCAGGGCGACGGGAGTGCCGGCCGAGCCCGAGCCGAGCGTGGCTTGAGAAGGTGCCGAGTTCTCGCTGGTCAGGCGCTTTCCACTTGCCCCAATAGATACGAGATTTTTACCTGAACTTGATCACAACTGGATCACAGCTGTAAGAAGTCGCTTCCATGCGATCTTCACAGCGAGTGAAGCTGGGGTCCCTTCCGGGCCGCACTCCCGCATGTGGTGATTTGAGGCATCTCAGGGCCCGCACCAAGTTGGTGCGGGCCTTTCCCCCACTGCCAGAGAGCACACACCCATGCCCATCGGCTTCCAGGCGGCCGCGTTCGGCTACCGCCGCCGCAGTCCGGTCATCCAGGACTTCACCTTCTCCTTCCCACCCGGCCGGACTGTGTTCCTCGGCCCCAATGGCGCGGGCAAGTCGACGGTCCTCTCCCTGGGCGCCTCGGTACTGCGCCCGCGGTCAGGAACGGTCACCCACGACGGGCTGCGGACCGACCGGCGCGGCGACCTCGCCGCATACCGTCGGCGCATCGCGTGGCTGCCCCAGCAGATCGAGTCGGTCCCCCGGCTCACCGCCCGCGAACAGGTCGCCTACGTCGGCTGGCTGAAGGGCATGAACCGCCGCGTCGCCTGGGACGCCTCGCTCGGCGCTCTCCGGCGGGTCGAACTGGCCGACTTCGCCGACCGGAAGGTCCACCAGCTGTCCGGCGGCCAGCAACGCCGCGTCGGCATCGCGCAGTCACTGGTGCACGAGGCCGAAGTCCTCCTGCTCGACGAGCCGACCGCCGGGATGGACCCGCGCCAGCGCCGCGTCTTCCACGAGATCCTCGCCGGGCTCGACCAGCACGTCCTGCTCTCCACCCACGACGTCGCCGACCTGGAGGACACCTACGACAACGTCGTCGTGCTCAACGGCGGGACCGTCCGCTTCGCCGGTCCGGTACGCGAGTTCCACGCTCTGGCTCCACCCGGCACCGCTTCGGGGCGTCTTGCGGAAGCCGCCTACTACGCCACGGTCCAGGAGGAGGAGACCGCATGCGCATAGCGACAGCGCTGCGCACCACCGGCGTCGTGTGGATCGCGCCTCTGGTCCTCGCATGGGTGTGGCTCGTCAGTAGTCACGAGGCCGCGAACGAACCGGCCTACTGGGCAGGCAACACCGCCCTGGTCGGGCACACTCTCCCCTTCTACGCCCCCGCCTGCGCGGCCTTCGCGGCGTGGGAAGCCGGACGGCTGAGGCGGGCCGGAGTCCATCGGCTGGCGCCGGTGCGCGGCAGATACGCCATCGCGGTCGACGTGCTGTGGCCCGTCGTCCTCCTCGGCGTGACGGCGGTCGTGGTGTGCCTGCTGACCGTACGACTGGCGACCGGCGCGGCGCACGACTGGCCGCACCCGGGTGTGCTGGCCATGGCCGGGTACCTGATCATCGTCCACACCGTCCTGGGCTACGGGCTCGGCATGGTGCTGCCCCGCGTCCTGGCCACCCCGCTGATCCTCGTCGTCGACTATCTGTGTCTCGTCATGCCCGTCACGGTCGTCCACCCCATGTGGCTGCGGGAACTCACCGGGTGGCTCGACGCCCCTTACGGGGACCTCACCACCACCGTGAACCCGGTGGCGCTCGCCGTACCGATGGTGCTGGCCACCGGCGTTCTGGCCGCGGTCCTGGCCAGTGCCGAGATCGCCCGCCGGCATCGCCCCCGGGCCGTACGCGTCGGCGCCGCGGCCGCCGCGTCCCTGGTCTGCCTGAGCGTGTTCACGGTCGCGGCTGTGCTGCCCGTCCGCGACTGGAAGGGTGACCCGCCGCCGCAGGCCCGTACCGACCCGCCCGTGTGCGCAGGTGAGGCTCCCAGGATCTGCGTCCCCGTGGAGGCGTCCGACAGTCTGGAACCGCTGTCCGCCACTGCCCAGGAGGTCGTGCCCCGCCTCGTCGACGCGGGCTTGAAGCCGCCGAAGGAACTCGCGTTCGTCTCCGAAGCGGCGCCAGTCGACGCGCGGACGTGGCGACTGTTCCTCTACCGGGACATGGGCGCGGCGGACATGAAGGCGAGCATCGCGGCGTCCGCGCTGCCCTCGATCCCGTCGTGCCCCGACACCTCCGACGTACGGACCGGTCACGCGGGCACGCTCGCGGCCTGGCTCATGGTCAAGGCGGGCATGGGGGTGGACGAGATTCAGACCCAGCGTGGCCAGAAGCTGGCTGCGGACCCCCGGGTGATGTCCGTGGTGAACAGGGAGGTGAAGCTGTCTCCCGGCGAGCAACTGGCCTGGTTCACACGAAATGTGACGTTGCTTCAGCGGTGCGAGCCCGCCCCGGAGACCCTGCCGGCCGTCACCGAGACGGGAGCGTGATCCGATGGGCTTGTGGCTGAGAACGCGACGGATTCCCGTCCTCGCCGCCGCTCTGGCCGCCTGTGCCGCGCTGACCGCGGCAGCCGGTGACACGCTGGTCGACCTTCCCTCCCTGGGCAGTGACGCCGCCCGGCCCTTGGTGCTCTTCGCCCCGCTTCTCGTCTGTATGGGGCTCGCGTTCTCCCTCAGCAGCAGGCTGCCCGCCGCCGAGGCATCGGGCAGCCGTCCAGTGACCCGCTTCGACCAAGCACTGGTTCTGGCCGCCGTCCTGCTCAGCGTTGTCGTGGCGTATGCCGTCGCGGTACTCCTCGACGCCCCGACCGCGAACACCGTCGGGCGCAACACCGCGTTCCTCGTCGGGCTGATGCTCTGCACCCGCCGGGCAGCGGGCCATCAGGTGGCGGCCATCGCTCCCATCGCGTGGGTGATCACGATGATGCTCATCGGGAACACCGGCGGCAACGGTCAGCCCCACCCGTGGACCGTCATCCTCATGCCCCCGGACCACGTACCCGCCGCACTCGCGGCCACCGCGATGCTGGCCCTCGGCACAGTCGCGGCTCCGGCCGCTCCGCTGCTCCGCGACGCGACCTGAGACGCGCCGGGCCGGAACACAAGGAACACGCTCAGGCCTGCGCCGTACGCCGCTCCGGCAACTGGTTCACGACCAGCGCGACCCCGCTCACCAGGACGATCCGGGTGGCCGCGTCCAGGCCGTTCCAGGACTTGGACTGCCACATGGCGAACCACTCCCCGCCGATGGCGATGAACCCGGCGCCGAAGAGGAGTATCAGCATCAGCAGGCCGTAGGTGGAGATGCGGCGGGCGCGGTCGTGGTCCCGCCGGGCCCACAGCCAGGTGCCCCAGACCAGTACGACGGCCGCGACCGTCTCCCACACGATGATCGCCACGTACGCGGTGTCCTGAAGCGCGGTGCTGGTGATCGCCCGCCACATCAGGGCGTCGTCCTTGAGCGTCGTGTCCATCGCCAGTACGTGCCGGACGTACTGCTGGTTGGACCCGAAGTCGGTGATGTTCCCGAGGGCGACGAGGGCGATGTACAGCGCGAGGACACCTGTGAACACGCCCGCCGCGAGGGGGAGGCCGGTGCGGGGGGTGGTCGTGGTGGGGGTGCTGGTGTCGGTGGGAGTGGTGGTCATGGTCGAATTCTCCCTGGGACGACGGGAGTTGTGCCGTACGCATCGCGCCAGAATCCGTGGCTGCTTCGGTGCCGACCATGCACCGGGGCCGATCGCTGGAGTCGGCATCACCACTCACGGGCTTGTCGGCGTCAACGCGCCGACCGTGAACAACCCACAGTCAGGACTTCTGTTCCGGTCACCCTTCAGCGGCCCGCTGAGCCGTACCGGCCCATCCCGCCTACGCACGCCATCCAATAAACGCGTCTTTTCAGACAAAAATAAAGTTTCCGCCTCAAATGCGCTTGAATGGCGAATCGTTCCGTCGCGGGAGCGTCTTTACGCAGCGATCCCCCCACGGAAGAGGAGCCAGTCACATGGCCCACTGGAAGCAGATCAGCGGCGGACTCGTCCGGATCTCGGCCGGGTCCCGGACCAACGTCTGGGGCGTCAACTCCGCCGGGAACATCTACCGCTACACCAACAACGACGCCAACCCCTGGCTCCAGATCCCCGGCACACTCACCGACATCGGCGCAGCCGCCGACGGCACCGTCTGGGGCGTCAACTCCGCAGGCAACATCTACCGCTACACCGGCGACCAGGAAAGCGGCCACTGGAAGCAGATCAGCGGCGGACTCGCCCGGATCTCGGCCGGGTCCCGGACCAACGTCTGGGGCGTCAACTCCGCCGGGAACATCTACCGCTACACCAACAACGACGCCAACCCCTGGCTGCAGATCCCCGGCGCCCTCACCGACATCGGCGCAGCCGCCGACGGCACCGTCTGGGGCGTCAACTCCGCCGGAAACATCTACCGCTACACCGGCGACCAGGAAAGCGGCCACTGGAAGCAGATCAGCGGCGGACTCAAGGCGATCTCGGCAGGCTCCCGCACCTCCGTCTGGGGGACGAACGCCGGCGGGAACATCTACCACTACACCAACAACGACGCCAACCCCTGGCTCCAGATCCCCGGCGCCCTCACCGACATCGGCGCGGGAGTCGACGGCACCGTCTGGGGCGTGAACTCGGCCGGGAACATCTACCGCTACACCGGTGATCTGCCCGGCTGACCACCCACCACCAGGCATCCCGCCACCGCGAGTCAGGCCGGTCGCGCCCTCCGGGCGTGACCGGCCCTGTCAGTCGCCGTCCCGGGCCACGCGGGCGCGGTCCAAGTAGGCGTACAGCGCGGTCATCTTCTCGGCCGGCCAGGGCAGCTTCTGGGCGATGTCGGCGCTGTGGTCCTGCCACAGCCGCTGAATCGCGGCCTGCAGTTGCTCGCGCTGCTCGGCGGTGAAGCCCTCGGGCTGGAACGGGGCGCCCAACTGGTCGTAGCGGCACAGGAGTTCCTGGACCTGCGGGTCGTCGACCGGGGTGTCGTCCTCCACATGACCCAGCAGCTGCTCGACCAGCCGGGCCCAGCGGGTCTTGGTCTCCTCGGCCGCCTCCGGGCCCGCCGCCGCGATGCCCTGGGCCATCTGCGCGCGCTGCTCGTCGGTGAAGTAGTTGTTCAGCATCGAGATCATCTCCAAGGCCGTCATGAACTGATCCGGATCGGGCATCGCCCCCGCGTCGAGGCGCCACAGGAGTCCTCGGACCTCCTGGATGAGCTGCCGGGTACGGTCCGCCCGCGCGGTCAGCTCGTCCAGCTGCGCCGTCAGCAGGCGGCGCATCCCCGCCAAGTCCTCGGACGAGGCGTCGAGGGCGCCCTTGACCTGCTCCAGCGGGATCCCCAGAGCCCGGACGTCAGCACGCGGTACAGCCGCCGCAGATCCTGCTCGGTGTAGCGGCGGTGGCCCGAGGCCGTCCGTCCACTCGCCCGCAGCAGGCCGATCCCGTCGTAGTGGCGCAGCGCGCGTACGGACACCCCGCTCGCCTGCGCCAGCTCACCGATGCTCCAACGGCGCTCGGCCGCGTCTTTCCCGATCACGCCCGCCACGCTAGAACCTCTCACTACGGCAGGTTCAAGGGCGGCCGTCATGGCGGTCCGAGCGGTCCGAGTGGTCCGAGCGGTCCGACGGGAACCGGTCCCCGTGATCAACGCCCGCGGCTGCTCACTACACTCCCCCGGTGAACAACATCCCGATGAACAACATACGGTGCACCCAATGCGGTGCGGTGGGGCTGGAACCGGGCTTCGTCGAGGACTCCGGACAAGGCGCTCGCGGGTTCGCGCGGTGGATCCAGGGCGCCCTTCAGCGAGGCCCGCTCGGCAACGCCAAGAGGATGGGCCGACCGCACTGGCAGATCGACGCCTATCGCTGCCCCGTCTGCGCACACCTGGAACTGTTCGCCGGTCAGCGGGACTAGCGGCGGGGTGGGCGGGAGAACAGGGTCGGATGCGGGGGAGGTGCGGAAACCTCGTGGCTGCCGGGTTCGCGGTGTCGGTATCGTCCGGCTCCCGACACCCGCCGTACCGGCGGCCTGCCACAGAGAGCGATGACCGATGACCAGTCTTCGAGCGACGACGACCCTGTGGCGCCCCACCGGTCCCAAGGAGCTGGAGCTGGTTCGCGAGCTGAACTGGCGTGCCTGGCCGCCCCGGTTGCCGGAGCAGCCGATCTTCTACCCGGTCCTCAACGAGGACTACGCGGTGAGGATCGCGCGGGACTGGAACGTGAAGCACGACGGCGCCGGTTTCGTCACGCGTTTCGAGGTCGAGTCGGACTTCGTGAGCCGGTATCCCGTCCAGCGGGCGGGCGGGGAGACGATCCTGGAGCTGTGGGTTCCGGCCGAGGAGCTGGACGACTTCAACGCCCACATCGTCGGCGCGATCCAGGTGGTCCACGAGTTCCGCTGAGCCGGGTGTTCACCGGGGAGGCGTCACGGCCGGTGGTGGAGCATCGAGGTCACGCCCTGGTCGCCGGGCTCGTAGGCGAGGCCGCGCAGGACGGCGACCGGTGCGCCACGGCCGCGCTGGCCGAGGATGATTCCGGCCGCCGCGGCGACGAGGTCGGTCAGGGTCTCCTCCTGTCGCTTGCCGTCGTGCTCGGTGACGCGGAGCGGGGCGATGCCTGCGGCGCCGATGGAGACGACGGTCGCCCCGCGGCGGTCGGCACGGCCGTCGGAGTCGGCGATGACCACCGCGACCCTGGCGCCGGTGACGTGGGTGAGCGCGTCGCGCAGGGCGCGGGCGGAGGCGTCGGGGTCCTCGGGCAGCAGCCACGCGCCGTCGCTGCCCGCGCGGTCGATCCCGGCGGAGGTGAGCTGGTACCCGAGCGTGTGGCGGGCGATGACCGGGCCGCGCTCGGTCGCCAGGAAGTGCTCGGTGGAGTGGTCGAGGATCAGCTGCACGATCGGCGCGGGCTTGCCCGTGCGGGCCGCGAGGTCCAGCGCCTCCGGGCCGGGCGTGACACCGGCGAGGTCGACGTAGCGCTTCTCCGCGACGGACACGGCCTTGCTGGCGACGACGACGATGTCCCCGTCGCGCAGCTCCGTACCGGTGCGGGTGAGCACGTCACCGATCGCGCCCGACAGGTCGTCGCCGGGCCGGACTTCGGGGAAGGGCTCCAGGGCGAAGGCGGAGAATCCGGAGGTGGTCATCGGGGGCTCCTACGCGGGTGGGGACGACGGCGGTGCTCGCTAAGCGGCCGCATTCGCCCGGCTGAGTACCGCCGCGGCCTGCCGCACACCGCGCAGCGTCCATGGCGGACACGCGACGTCCAGCTCCAGTGCGGGCAGCGGCTCCCCGGCCTGGCGTGCGGCTGAGTACCCCCTGTCACCGTATTCGCCGGATCGGCTGACAGGTCAGGGGCTGCGGCGAACCGGCTTCACGGGCGGTGACCGGCCGGCCGGGACGCCGCGAGAGCGCTTCCCGGATCAGGCCCTCGCGCGGGCCGGTACCTCGCGGGCGAGGACGAGCGCGGCGGTGCCGAGGAGGCTCCCTGTGATCCGGCGTTGCCATGTGGCCCAGGTCGGGCGGCGCTTGAGGAGGTGGGCGACGGAGCCGGCCGCGAGGATGATCAGGGCGTTGACGGTGATGCCCACGACGATCTGGATGGTGCCGAGGGCGAAGCCCTGGGCCGTGGTGTGGCCTCGGGCCGGGTCAATGAACTGGGGGATCAGGGCGAGGTAGAGGACGGCGACCTTCGGGTTCAGCAGGTTCGTGATTAGCCCCATGCGCAGCAGCTTCCAGTGCGAGTCGCGCGGGAGGTCGCGTGGCTCGAACAGTCCGCGGCCGCCCTGCCTGAGCGTCTGCCAGGCCAGGTAGGCGAGGTAGGCCGCGCCGATGGCCTTGAAGCCGATGTACAGCCACGGGACGGCTACGAAGACCACCGCCAGCCCCACGTTGGCCAAGGTCATGTACACCAGGAAGCCGACCGCCGTGCCGACCAGCGAGACGAGCCCGGCCGCGCGGCCCTGGCTCACGCTCCGGGACACCAGGTACACCATGTTCGGGCCCGGCGTGAGCGCCATTCCCAGTTCCACCAGGGCCATTCCGCCGGCTGCCGCCGCTGAGATCATCACGCGCGCCACCCTGTCAGACGCGACGGTGAGCTGCGAAGTGCAGGAACTCCGTCCAGGTGGTGGCGGGGACGAACAGTCGGGCGCCGTCCCCGTACTTGGAGTCACGGATGTGGATGGTGGCGGGGGTCAGGGCTACTTCCACGCACTCCGGTCCGTCGTTGCCGCTGTAGCTGCTCTTGAACCACTTCATGGCGGTCGGCTCTCGCATCTCAGCCCTCCTCCTCGAACGCCTGCGCAACGGCAAGGCTGTCCTCGTAGACATGGTGCCGGGTGACGAGGCCGCCCTCGACCGTCAAGTGCAGAGCGAACCTCGCTCGGTAGGCACGGCCCGTGGCGCGGGCCGTCTGGCGGATCTCGCCTAGTACGACCGCCTCGTTGCCGTCGATCAGGACTCGCTCGATCTCCGTCGCCGCTTCCCCCGGCACGTGGTGCTCCGCCAGCTCGCGGAAGTGGGCGGCGGCGTCCTCGCGGGTACGGCGGTGGCGGATCCAGGGAGTGGCCTTCCGACCGTGCTCAGCCTCCGGCCAGTCCAGCTTCCAGTCGCCCTGCTCCGCGTACATCTCGGCGATACGGTCCGGGTCGCCCTCTCCGATCCGGCGCAACAGCTCTTCCACGACGGCACGCGTGGACACGATGTGGGCTCCTAGGCGGTGTGGGTGGCGAAGCGGACGAACTCCGTCCAGGTGGTGGCGGGGACGGACAGTCGGGCGCCGTCCCTGTTCTTCGAGTCGCGGATGTGGATCGTGGCGGGGGTGAGGGCGACTTCCACGCAGGCGGAGTCGTCGTTGCCGCTGTAACTGCTCTTGAACCACTTCAGGGTTGAATCCATGTCTCTTCTTTCAGCACCTTTGCGATGAAGGCCAGTGACTCTGGGGGCGCGAGAGCCTGGGCCCGGATCATGCCATAGCGCATCTCCAAGGTCTGGACGTCCTGGGGGCCGCTGACCACTCGGTCGTACAGCTGGCCCGTGCTCTGCCCCAGCGTCTTGCCGCTACGAAGCTTCAACACCCGGAACTGGCCGCTCATGCCCGCGTGATCCTCGCGGTCCGTGGGCATTACCTGGATTGACACGTGCCGCAACTGGCCCATCTCCAGCAGATATTCGAGCTGTCCTCGCAGGACCGCCCTGCCTCCGACCGGACGTCGCAGCGTCACCTCCTCCTGCACGAAAGTGAGCAGAGGACGCGGCACCCGTTCGAAGACCGACTTTCGCGCCATGCGTGCGGCTACGAAGCGGTCAACCTCTACCTCGGTGTACGCGGGGCGACGCATCTCGTAAAGGGCCTTCGCATACGCGGGCGTCTGCAAGAGGCCGTCGATATGCAGGGCGGTGTAGGCCCCCAACTCCACCGACTCGTCCTCCAGCTTCTTCAGGTCCCGTACGTTCTTCGGATACCGCGCCTTCTCCACATCCTCCTTCATCGCCGACAACTTGCCCCCGGCGTCCAGCGCTTCATCGGACTTGTCCAGGAAATCCGGCTTGGGAACACGCCTACCCCGCTCCACCGAGGCGACCATCTCCCCGCTGTACCCGATGACAGCCCCAAGCTCCGGCTGAGTCATCCCCGCCGCTTCCCGCCACTTCCTGATCTGCCGCCCGACCGCCCTGAGTACGGCCGCCGCCTCCTCGTCCTCCACCCGTCACCCCTCTCCGCGTACCAGCCGTACCGTCACCCCAACCACCCGTACAGTCACGCTGCGTACCGTGGTCGTTGCTGTTCAGGGTAGGGACAGGCGGCCACGCTGGGTGATGTGAATCAGAAATCTGAGTTGCGGATCCAGCTGTCCGCCACCCGCAGAGGCGCACGCCTCGCACGGCTGCTCGCCGAGCGTCAACTGGACGAGTGGGGGCTGCCGTTCGAGGCGGCCACGCAGATCGTGGCCGAACTCGCTGCCAATGCCGTGCTGCACGGCCGGGTCAGGGGACGGGACTTCCGGCTGGAGTTGCGGCGGTACGACGACGGCACGCTGCGCATCGAGGTCACGGACGCCCGCGGGGAGCAGTCCCCGCATCTGCCGGACCCCTCGGCCGAGCCGGCCGAGAGCGGGCGGGGACTGCATATCGTCGCGGCGTACGCGCACCGCTGGGGCGTGGCCGAGGCCCCGGCGGGAGCCAAGACCGTCTGGGCCGAGCTGGCGCCGGAGGCGAGGGTTACTTGACGACCGCCACCCGCGTCCCCGGATCGCCGAAGGCCCACAGCGCGACGCCGTCCTCCTTGTGGAGGCGGATGCCGGTGGTCTGCTTGCCGTTGGCGGGGGGCGGGGAGGAGCCGTCGATGGCGTTGGAGAAGGCGGCGTCACCGGCCGGGGTGTGGGTGAAGTACAGGATGTGCTCGATACCGACCCCGTCGGAGCCGGTGCCGGCGGGCGTGCGGCCGAGGACGGAGTACCGGCCGGGCTGCGGGCTCACCGTGCCCGGCCACACCGTGAACGTGCGAATGGCCTTGCCCGTGGCGTCCACCAGCCACACCCGCTTCTCGCCGAGCGCGTAGACGATCCGGCGGCCCTGCCCGGAGGCGTCCGGGAGTGCGGGCGGGCCGGAGGGTTCCGGGGCGGCGGTGGTCGGGGTCGCGGCGGCGGAGGCCGTCGCCGAGGGGCGCGGTTTCACCACCGCCGCCGTGGGATGCGGGCCGTGCTCGGCCTGGATCGCGAGGGCGATGACGGCGGCGGTCGCGCCCACCGTCAGTCCGGAGACCCAGGCCCACGAGGGCAGTCGGGCAGCCACGGGTACGCATCTCCTCCGCTGTGAGTCCCCCGTCTACATCCGGGGTCGGATCATCGTACTCAGTCCAGGACCGGCAGTAGCTCCGGCAGGTGCCCGTCCGAGCTGCGGGCCGCCTTTTGCCGCTCCTCGGAGACCTCGCCGTAGAGGGTCGTACGCGGCTTCGCCGGGCGCCCGGCCGCCTCCGCGACCGCCTCCAGGTCCCGTACGGACTTGTACGAGCCGTACGACGAACCCGCCATGCGGGAGATCGTCTCCTCCATCAGCGTGCCGCCCAGGTCGTTCGCGCCGGAGCGCAGCATCTCGGCCGCGCCCTCGGTGCCGAGCTTCACCCAGCTCGTCTGGATGTTGGGGATCAGCCCATGCAGAAGCAGCCTGGCCATCGCCGTCACCGCGCGGTTGTCCCGCATGGTCGGCCCCGGGCGCGCGATGCCCGCGAGGTAGACCGGCGCGTTGGTGTGGATGAACGGCAGCGTCACGAACTCCGTGAATCCGCCCGTGCGTTGCTGGATTCCGGCCAGCGTGCGCAGATGGCCGAGCCAGTGGCGGGGCTGGTCCACGTGGCCGTACATCATCGTCGAGGACGAGCGGATGCCCAGCTCGTGTGCCGTGGTGATCACCTCGATCCACGTCGCCGTCGGCAGCTTGCCCTTGGTCAGCACCCAGCGGACCTCATCGTCCAGGATCTCCGCCGCCGTCCCCGGTACGGAGTCGAGTCCCGCTTCCTTCGCCGCCGTCAACCACTCGCGGATCGACATGCCCGTCCTGGTCGCGCCGTTGACGACCTCCATCGGGGAGAAGGCGTGGACGTGCATCCCGGGGACGCGCTCCTTGACCGCCTTCGCGATGTCGAAGTACGCCGTGCCGGGCAGGTCGGGGTGGATGCCGCCCTGCATGCAGACCTCCACCGCGCCCACGTCCCAAGCCTGTTGGGCGCGGTCGGCGACCTGGCTCAGGGAGAGGGTGTAGGCGTCGGCGTCGGTGCGGCGCTGGGCGAAGGCGCAGAAGCGGCAGCCGGTGTAGCAGACGTTGGTGAAGTTGATGTTGCGGGTGACGATGTACGTCACGTCGTCGCCGACCACCGACTTGCGCACGTCGTCGGCGATCCGGCACAGCGCGTCCAGCGCCGGGCCGTCGGCGTGGAGGAGGGCCAGGGCCTCGTCGTCGGTCAGCTTGGTCGGGTCGTCGGCCGCCGTGCGCAGGGCCGCGCGGACGTCCGTGTCGATGCGCTCGGGCGCCATGCCGGGGGCGGCCGCCTCGCGCAGCTCGGCCCAGTCGCCGTAGACCTCGTCGAAGTCGTCGCGGCGGTCGGAGGTGCGGCCGTCGGTGTCGATGGTGGAGTGCAGGTCGGTGCGGCCGGTCGCGGTGAAGACCTCCTCGGGCTCCTGCCAGGGCAGGCCCTTGAGGGTCGCGTCCGGGCGGGCGAGGCCGGTCTCCGGGTCGGCGAGCGCGTCCACGTGCGGGCGCAGCCTCGGGTCCAGCCAGGGCTCGCCCCTGCGGACGAACTCCGGGTACACACAGAGGCGTTCGCGCAGCTCGAAGCCCGCCTTGCGGGAGCGCTCGGTGAGCTGCTCGATCTGGGGCCAGGGGCGTTCGGGGTTGACGTGGTCGATGGTGAGCGGGGAGACCCCGCCCCAGTCGTCGATCCCGGCGCCGATCAGGCGCTCGTACTCGCCGTCGACCAGGTTCGGCGGGGCCTGGAGGCAGGCGGCGGGGCCCATGATGTGCCGGGCGACGGCGACCGTGGCGATCAGCTCGTCCAGTTCGGCGTCCGGCATCCCGCGCATGGCCGTGTCCGGCTTGGCGCGGAAGTTCTGGATGATCAGCTCCTGGATGCCGTGGTAGGCGCGGGAGACCTTGCGCAGCGCGAACAGGGACTCGGCGCGCTCCTCGTACGTCTCCCCGATGCCGATCAGCAGACCGGAGGTGAAGGGGACCGAGGAGCGGCCCGCGTCCTCCAACACCCGCAGGCGTACGGCCGGTTCCTTGTCCGGGGAGCCGTGGTGCGGGCCGCCGGGCTCGGACCACAGGCGGGTCGCGGTCGTCTCCAGCATCATGCCCATGCTCGGCGCGACCGGCTTGAGCCGCTGGAAGTCCGTCCAACTCATGACGCCCGGGTTGAGGTGGGGCAGCAGGCCGGTCTCCTCCAGGATGCGGATGGAGATGGCGCGGACGTACGCGATCGTGTCGTCGTACCCGTGCGCGTCCAGCCACTCGCGCGCCTCGGGCCAGCGGTCCTCCGGCTTGTCGCCGAGGGTGATGAGGGCTTCCTTGCAGCCGAGCGCGGCGCCCTTGCGGGCGACGTCCAGGACCTCGTCCGGGGACATGAACATCCCGTGTCCGGCGCGGCGCAGCTTGCCGGGGACGGTGACGAAGGTGCAGTAGTGGCACTTGTCGCGGCACAGCCGGGTCAGCGGGATGAACACGCTCTTGGAGTACGTGATGACGCCGGGCCTGCCCGCCTGTTCCAGGCCCGCGTCCCGCACCCGCGCGGCCGACGCGGCGAGGTCCTTCAGCTGCTCCCCGCGCGCCTGGAGCAGTACCGCCGCCTCGGTGACGTCGAGCGCGACGCCGTCCCGGGCTCGTTTGAGGGCGCGACGCATGGAGTTCTCGGTGGGGCCGGTTCCGGGGGTCGCGGAAGTCGTCATTGCATGAGCATACGTTCGGCGGCACGGGGTGCCAGGGGGCGTCCTCGGACGGTGGGACGGGCTGCGAGGTGCGCGGGGGCGGCCGGTGGGCGGCCCCAAGTGCCCCTGCCTGCCTACGCCCCGTCGTGCGGCCGGTCCCCGCGCCCCTCCCGGACGTCCCGGCGCATCCCCATGATCTCGGCCACAGCGTCCAGCCAGCGGACGGCACGTTCCTCGGCCTCGGGTCCGGTGGCGACCTGGGCGGCCGTCTCCAGCCACTCGCGCAGCTGCGCGGAGGCCGCCGGGGAGGGCAGCGGCTCGGGCAGGTCCGCCGCGTACCGCAGGCCGCCCGCGCGGGCGATGTCGGCGACGAAGGCCACCGCGCGCGGCACCACGCCGAGCCGGTCCAGGCGCACGGCCGCCGCGACGGCGCCGTCCCCGAACAGGGCGGTGCGCAGGGCGTCCTGGGTCAGTCCGTAGCGCAGCAGGGCGGGTACGTCGGTGTCGGCGAGGACCTGGTCGTCGGTGCGGGGTGCGGAGGGCATGGTCGGGGCTTCCGGTCGCGGGCGGATCAGCGGATCGTGATCGTGTAGACGAAGAACGCCGGGCGGTCGTCCGGGGTGCCCGACGCCGTCGGGAAGGGGCTCACCGAGGCCGTGCCGGTGACGGACGCGCTCGGGAGCGGCGCGCCCGACTCGGTGCCGCTGTGGCAGCGGGCCATGGGGCAGTGCAGCAGCCGCACGGTGGCGCTGCCCTTCTCCAGGGCGGTGAAGTCGAAGTACTGGGTGCCGTCGCCGCCGCCGATCAGGCCGCCGCCGCCCTTCTCCTCCTCGCGCTTGCCCCGGTACTTCACCAGCCGGGCGTCCGGCTCCGGCTCGGCCAGGTACCAGTTCTGGCCCAGCTCCGGGTTGGCGGGCACCTTCAGCGTGAACTTGTCGCCCGTGTGCACGGTGAGGGCGCGCTTCTCGGTGCCGTACTCGTCGGCTCCGCCGGAGGAACCGCAGCCGGTCAGCAGGAGGAGGGCGGCGGCCGCGGCCGCCGCCGCCTTCGCCGCGAGGGGGAACGATGCGCTGCGCTGGGTCACTGTGCTCAGTCCTGCTCGATGTAGACGCGGTTGACGTTGCCCTCGTGGGCGGCCGAGTAGCGGTCGTCGGCGGCCGCGCTGAGGTCGCCCTTGACGAAGTCCTCCTCGCTGACCCAGGTGGTGGTGCCCCAGGGGTTGTAGATCTGGAGCTTGTCCCCCTCCTGGCCGATGATCATCATGCTGTGGCCGTGCCAGTCGCCGTTCTCGTCGGTCCGCTCGATGTTGATGGGCACGGGCTTGCCCTCGGCGACCGACTTCTCGATGTCCGGCAGCACGCCCCGGCGGTCGTCGGCACTGCCCATGTCATGGCTCTCGTAGGAGTCGCCGGTGTGCGGGCTCAGCTCCTTGTTGGAGATGTCCACCTGGCCGTCGGAGTCCATGCCGGCCGGCTCGCGGTCCCACCACCAGCCGGAGTTGGCGCCGTCGCCCTCCTCGTGCAGCCGCAGCTGTTCGTCGGTCAGGCGCTTGCGGAAGTGCTCGGGGTCGTCGTCCGTGCCGTCGGGGCCGCCGGTCAGCTCCAGGGCGTACACCGGGTCCACGAGGGCGCGCGCGGTGACCGTGGACGAGGGCACGCAGGTCTCGCCGTCCTGGTCCCACAGCTTGCCGTTGAAGTCCTGGTCCTCCTGGCCCGTGGCCGAGGGGGCGTTGCCCGTGGTCACCGGCGAGAGGTGCTCACGCAGCCACACCGGGTCCTTGCCGTGGATCTTCTTGTCGAAGGTCTCGACCTCGTCGACGGAGTAGCCCGCGGCGAGGCTCTTCATCAGGTACGCCTTCTCCTGCGGCGTGGTGGCCCCGGCGAGGAGCTGGTCCATCCGGGCGCGGTCGGCCGGGGAGAGGGCGTCCATGGCGCGGCCGGAGCGTTCGAGGTCGTTGGCGGTGAGGATCTCGTTCAGCTCGGGGTCACCGCCGGGGTTGCTGGTGTCGGCCAGCATCAGGCGGTCGGCCGCGGTCAGTTCGCCGGTGTGCATCGCGCCCGCTCGGGCTTCCGTGGCCCACTTGTTGAGGTCGCGGGCGGCCGCGCGGGCCGCGTCGTCGGCGGCCACCGCCGCGTCGTGGCGCAGGTCCACACCGGTGGAGGCCAGCGAGCGGGCCTTGGTGCGGGCGGCCTCCTCGCCGTCGTCCTCCCACCAGTCGTCGAAGAAGCCGTCCTTGCCGCCCAGCATCCCGCGCGCCTCGCTCAGCTTGGCGCGGCCGTCGCCGTCGGTGCTCTTCGCCGCCTTGAGCGCGTCGGCGAGCTTCAGGAGCGCCTTGCCGCCGCCTTCGAACGCCTCGGACATGCGCTGGGCGTCCCGTGCGGCGGCGGCCACCACACCGGAGGCGAGCACGCTGGTCTCGCCGACCCACACCTGGGGCAGGCCACTGCGGGAGATCCGGTCGGCGCGGTCGTGCAGCCGGGCGGCGTCGTCCGCCTGGTCCCGGTAGCGCTTGGCCAGCGTGTCCAGGGTCGACTGGTCGCCCACCGGGGCGGAGACCGCCAGGGCGGCGTCGATCGCGTCGATGAGGTCGTTCTTGCTGCCGGCCCCGGCGATGGTGCCGCGCAGGCCGTCGAGCCGCTTGCGGCGGTCCGTGGTGTCCTCGGTCGTCATCGCGCGGCCCCTCAGTAACCGGACAGCGCCGAGGGGCGCTCGGCGCGGGTGGGCATGGTGGTCACATGGTCGGGGCCTGCCGGGGTGGGCATGGTCGTGACGTGGTCCGGGCCCGCCGGAGTGGGCACGGTGGACACGTGACCGGGGCCTGCCGGGGTGGGCATCGTGGTCAGTCCGGCGGGCCCGGCGTGGACGCTGCGCACACTGGTGTCCACGAGGGCGTCGCTGCCGTCGTACGCGCCCTTGGACAGCCGTACCTTGTCGGCGAGTTCGTGCAGCGCGTCCTCAAGGGTGCGGGCCTCGGACTCCCAGGCGGCGGCGTACGCGTTGAAGGCGGCGGCCGCGTCGGTGCCGCCGAGGGTGTCGTCCGGGTAGCACAGCGCCGGGGCGACGGCCGTACGGATCGCGCCCGCGTCGTCGCCCGCGCCGTCCAGTTCCTTCGCCTGCCCGGTCAGACCGGACCTGACCGTGTAACCACCCGAAGACGTGCCCATACCGCTCCCCCGTTCGACACCGCCCGACCGCCGGGCACGCTAACACGGTTCGCACGCACGGACGTTCCCTCCTCCGCACGGCATGTGGAGGGTTTGTGGAGCCAACCGCGCCGCCTTGTGATCGGCGTCTCGCACGGCTGACGGAAGCGGGCTCAAGAAGGCAAACTGGCCTAGGTATAGGGACGACAGGCCCTGGGGGGCGAGCGCATGGACGGTGGGCCGCGAGTGCCTGAGCAGCGGGTCAGCGGCTTCGCCGGGTTGCGGTTCGGGGTGCTCGGGCCGGTGCGGGCGTGGCGGGGCGCGGAGCCGGTGCCGACCGGGTCGCCGCAGCAACGCGCCTTGCTGGCAGCCCTGTTGCTGCGCGAGGGGCGCATGGCCACGGCCGCCGAGCTGATCGACGCGCTGTGGGGCACCGAGCCCCCGCCCCGGGCACTGGCCGCGGTGCGGACGTACGCCTCGCGGCTGCGGAAGGTGCTGGACCCCGGGGTGCTGGTGAGCGAGTCCGGCGGCTACGCCGTACGAGGGCTCGGTGACGGCGCGCTCGACCTCACCACCGCGCAGGAACTGGCAGCGCGCGCCGAAAAGGCGCGTGGGGCAGGGAACTTGGCCGAGGCGTGCAAGGCGCTGCGCCTCGCGCTCGCGCTGTGGGAAGGGGAGCCGCTGGCGGGCGTGCCGGGGCCGTACGCCGAGACCCAGCGGGTGCGCCTGGAGGAATGGCGGCTCCAACTCCTGGAGTCCCGGCTCGACATGGATCTGGAACGGGGCGACCACGCCGAGACCGTCTCGGAGTTGACCGCGCTCACGGCGGCACATCCGCTGCGCGAGCGGTTCCGCGAGCTGCTGATGCTCTCCCTCTACCGCAGCGGCCGCCAGGCCGAGGCGCTGGCCGTCTACGCCGACACCCGGCGGCTGCTCGCCGAGGAGCTGGGCGTGGACCCGCGCCCCGGACTCAGCGAACTCCAGCAGCGCATCCTGCGCGCCGACCCCGCCCTCGCCGGACCCACGCCGCCGCCCGCCGAGCCCACGGTGGTGGCGGTCAGGCCCGCGCAACTGCCCGCTTCCGTACCGGACTTCACCGGCCGCGACGCGTTCGTGGCCGAGCTGAGCGAGGTGCTCGCCTCGGCCTCGGACGCGGAGGGCCGGGTGATGGCGGTGTCCGCGCTGGCCGGGATCGGCGGCGTCGGCAAGACCACCCTCGCGGTGCACGTCGCCCACCGGGCCCGGGCCGCCTTCCCCGACGGCCAGCTGTACGTCGACCTCCAGGGCGCCGGCCCCCGCCCCGCCGAGCCGGAGACCGTGCTCGGCGCCTTCCTGCGCGCCCTCGGCACCCCGGACCGCTCGATCCCGGAGTCCCCGGAGGAGCGCGCCGCCCTGTACCGCTCGGTGCTCGACGGCCGCCGGGTCCTGGTGCTCCTGGACAACGCCAAGGACGCCGCCCAGGTACGCCCCCTGCTGCCGGGCACCGCGGGCTGCGCGGCGCTGGTGACCGCGCGGGTGCGGATGACCGGGCTCGCCGGGGCCCATCTGGTGGACCTGGACGTGATGTCCCCGGAGGAGGCCCTCGCGCTGTTCACGCGGATCGTGGGCGCCGAGCGGGTCGCCGCCGAGCGCGAGGCCGCCCTCGACGTGGTCGCCGCGTGCGGCTTCCTGCCGCTGGCGATCCGGATCGCCGCCTCCCGGCTCGCGGCCCGCCGCACCTGGACCGTCTCGGTGCTCGCCGCCAAGCTGGCCGACGAGCGGCGCAGGCTCGACGAGCTCCAGGCCGGGGACCTCGCGGTGAAGGCCACCTTCGAGCTGGGCTACGGCCAGCTGGAGCCCGCCCAGGCGCGCGCGTTCCGGCTGCTCGGCCTCGCCGACGGCCCCGACCTCTCCCTGGCCGCCGCCGCTGCCGTACTGGACCGCCCGCAGGAGGACACCGAGGACGTGCTGGAGTCCCTGGTGGACACCTCCCTGCTGGAGTCCGCCGCGCCCGGCCGCTACCGCTTCCACGACCTGGTCCGCCTCTACGCCCGCTCCTGCGCCGAGCGCGACGAGGCGGCCCCCGGCGAGTGCGCGGCCGCGCTCTCCCGGCTGCTGGACTTCTACCTCGCCACGGCCGCCCGGGTGTACGCCATCGAGCGCCCCGGCGACCGCACGGTGGAGCACCTCGACCCGGCCGCGCACGAGGGGCTGGCCTTCGCCGGGCACCGCGACGCGCTGGACTGGCTGTACGCGGAGGCGGATCCGCTGCTCGCCTGCGTACGCCAGTCGGCGTCCGGGACGACCCTGCGGCGGGCGGTGGACCTGCTCCTCGCCTGCAAGGACCTCGCCGAATCGGGCGCCAACGCCCACCAGTTCGGGACGGCCGCGACCGTCGTGCGGGACGCGGCCCACGCCGCCGGGGACGCCCGCACGGAGGGCCGGGCACGCACCACCCTGGCCCAAGTGCACATGGCGGCGGGGCGGTTCGGCGAGGCGGAGGCGGAGGCGCAGCGGGCGGTGGAGCTGGCGGCGGACGCGGCCGACCCGTGGATCGACTGCAACGCCCCCAGCGAGCGCGGGATCGTCGCCGCCTACCATCAGCGCAACGAGGAGGCGGAGACCTACCTCCAGCGCACCCTGGACGCCTACCGCGCCGACGGCAACCTGCCCGGCGAGGCCAGCGCCCTGTGCAATCTGTCCCGGGTGCGGCTCGCGATGGGCCGGGTGGACAGTGCGGTGGAGCTGGCGGGGGCGGGCGTCGCCATCTACCGTGACCTGGGCCTCTCCGTCCGTCTGGCGAACGGCAGTTACGCCCTCGGGCTCGCGCTCGCCGAGTCGGGACGGCAGGACGAGGCGGAGTCACGGCTGACGGAGGCGCTGACCATATTCCGGGACAGCCGACAGCGGCTGTGGGAGGGCATGACGCTCTTCCGGCTCGCCGGGGTGCGGCTCGCCGCCGGGTGGCCCGCTGCCGCCGCCGCGCAGGCCGAGCAGTCCCTTTCGGTGCTGCTGCACGTCGGCGGGGACTGGCGTCGGGCGGGTGTGCTGACCGTGCTCGGCAAGGCGCTGGACGCGCTCGGGGAGTCGGACCGGGCGCGGGCCTGCTGGACGGACGCGCTGGCCGTCTTCGAGCGGCTGGACTCCCCCGAGGCCGCCGAGCTGCGAAAACTCCTCGCTCCGGCGGCGACGGGCTGACAACGGGGGCCCCGGAGCGCCGCGTTCATCATTCGTTTATCGTGCCCGAGCACTCTCTAGGCAGTCGGCTCGTCGTCACGGGGGACGCACAGGCCGGCTGGGCCCCGGCCCGTCCGGAAGTCCTCGGGGGAGCGGCCGGACGGGCCCACCGTCCCAGCACACCTTCACAGCAACGGAGTTCAGACGATGAGCGACGCCAAGAAGTCCGACACGGTCACTCCGCAGGAGAGCCACATCACGGGTGGGGAGACGGCGGACGCCGCCGAGGCGACCCCGCAGGAGAGCCACATCACCGGCGGCGAGAACGCCGAGGACCTGGCCGACGTCACCACCCTGGAGAGCCACATCACCGGCGGCGACCCGCGCTGAGACTGCTCCACAGGGGGGGGAGCACGGGGGACGTGAGGCCGCGGCGGCGCGGATTGGGGGAGCCGTCGCGGCCTTCGTGTGTTCACCAGCCGATACGGGCCGCCACCGGCAGGTGATCGCTTCCGGTGTCCGGCAGCGTCCATGAGCGGTCCGGCCGCACCCCCCTGACCAGGATCTGGTCGATCCGCACCATGGGGAACGCGGCGGGCCAGGTGAAGCCGAAGCCGTTCCCGGCCGCGTCCTGGGCCGAGTGGAGCCGCGCGGTGATCCCCGCGAACGCCCGGTCGTCCGTGGTGCCGTTGAAGTCCCCGAGCAGCACCACCCGCCCGCTCGTGTCGGCGGCCAGCTCCTTGCCGAGCGCCCGCGCGCCGATGTCCCGGCTGTCCGTCCAGAAGCCCTTCCTGGGCATGAGCCGTACGGACCCCAGGTGGGCCACGTACACCGTCAGCGGCCCGTGGTCCGTGGTCACGGTGGTGCGCAGCGCCCGGTTTCCGGGCAGCTTGTCGGCGTCCGTTTTGGTGGCCGCCAGCGGGCCGTAGTTCATGATGTCGATCATCCGCGTGCCCGAGAGCGGCAGCGTGCTCCACAGCCCGACCGTGCCCCGCACCACGTGGTACGGGTACGCCTTCGCGAGCCCCTTCTCGTACGCCGGTGTCGCCTGCGGGGTCAGTTCCTCCAGGGCCAGCACGTCCGCGCCCGAGGCGGCCAGGTCGCGGGCGGTGGCGGCCGGGTCGGGGTTGCCGGCGCCGACGTTGTGGCTGACCAGGGTGAGATCGCCGCCCGGGTGGGACTTGTCGCCGAGCAGCCCGCCGAAGAGGCTCAGCCACACGGTGACCGGCAGCAGCAGCGCGGCCACCGCCGAGGCGGACCGGCGCCACAGCGCGCCCGCCAGCAGCACCGGGACGAGCAGACCGCACCACGGCAGGACGTTCTCCAGCAGACTGCCGAGACCGCCGACGTCCGGGACGCTCGCGTGCAGCAGCATGAGCAGGCCGAGCAGCAGGGCGAGGGCGGCGAGGACCGGGCCGCGCTTCCAGGGCTCAGGCCGGGAGACGGCGTGGATCGCCCGGTGGAGGCCCGCGCGCCATCGGGCGGCAGGGCTCGGTCCGGGGGTGTTTCGTGTCATGCCGCCAGTCAAGGGAGGGTGATGTTGCCGGGGCGTATGCGCTTTTCGATACGCCGCCGATATGTGCCTACTCGTAGCCTTTCTCCCATGCGTGTGCTGATCGTCGAGGACGAGCCCTATCTGGCCGAGGCCATCCGTGACGGCCTGCGCCTGGAGGCGATCGCGGCCGACATCGCCGGGGACGGCGACACCGCCCTGGAGCTGCTGGGCGTCAACGCCTACGACATCGCCGTCCTCGACCGCGACATCCCGGGGCCCTCCGGCGACGAGGTCGCCCGGCACATCGTCGCCTCCGGCAGCGGGGTGCCGATCCTCATGCTCACCGCCGCCGACCGGCTCGACGACAAGGCCTCCGGGTTCGGGCTCGGCGCCGACGACTACCTCACGAAGCCCTTCGAACTCCGGGAACTGGTGCTGCGGATCAGGGCGTTGGACCGACGACGCGCCCATCACCGGCCGCCCGTACGGGAGATCGCCGGGCTGCGGCTCGACCCCTTCCGCAGGGAGGTGCACCGGGACGGGCGCCATGTCGCCCTCACCCGGAAGCAGTTCGCGGTGCTGGAGGTCCTGGTCGCGGCCGAGGGCGGGGTGGTCGGCGCGGAGGAGTTGCTGGAGCGGGCGTGGGACGCGAACGCGGACCCGTTCACCAACGCCGTACGCATCACGGTCTCGGCGCTGCGGAAGCGGCTGGGGGAGCCGTGGGTCATCGCGACGGTGCCGGGGGTCGGCTACCGCATCGACACCGATGGGGACGCGCATGCCTAGGCCGCCCGGGGTGAGCGTCCGCCTCAAACTCACCCTCAGCTACGCGGGGTTCCTCATGCTCGCGGGTGCGCTGCTGCTCGCGGCCGTGTGGTGGTTCCTGCTGCGGTACGTCCCGGAGCGGGCGCTCATCGTCCCGGGGTCCACGGAGAACCCGACGGTCGGCGACGTCTTCCCGGTCCGCTCCAACCTCCTGCGTGTGTTCGCGCCGAGGGCGTTCGCGGTGCTGGCGTTCCTGCTGGTGTTCGGGCTGGTGGGCGGGTGGTTCCTCGCGGGGCGGATGCTCGCGCCCCTGGCCCGCATCACGGAGGCCACCCGCAGGGTCGCGGGCGGCTCGCTCTCCCATCGGGTCGAACTCCCGGGCCGCCGGGACGAGTTCCGCGAGCTGGCCGACGCCTTCGACACGATGCTCGCGCGGCTCGACGCGCACATGGCCGAGCAGCGCAGGTTCGCCGCCGACGCCTCGCACGAGCTGCGCACCCCGCTGGCGATCACGAAGGCGCTCCTCGATGTCGCCCGCACCGATCCGGACCGCGACACCGACGCGCTCCTCGCCCGGCTCAGCGCCGTCAACACCCGGGCGATCGACCTCACCGAGGCGCTGCTCCTGGTCAGCCGTGCGGAACAGCGGACCTTCACCCGGGAACCCGTCGACCTGTCCCTCCTCGCGGAGGAGGCGACGGAGACCCTGCTCCCCCTCGCGGAGCGGCACGGGGTCACCCTGGAGACCTCCGGCGACATCACGCCCACGCTCGGCTCACCGGCGCTGCTGCTCCAGCTGGCGACGAATCTGGTGCACAACGCGATCGTCCACAACCTGCCGGGCGGGGGCACGGTGTGGGTAACCACCGACACCGGTCCCGGAATCGCCGTACTCACGGTGGAGAACACCGGCGAGCCGCTCACCCCGGAACTGGTCTCGACGCTCACCGCCCCCTTCCGGCGCGGCACCGAGCGCGTCCACACCGACCACGCGGGCGTCGGCCTCGGCCTGGCCATCGTCAGGACCATCACCGAGGCCCACGACGGCACGCTGACCCTGACCCCGCGTCCTGCGGGCGGGCTGCGCATCTCCGTGGAACTGCCCGCGAGTTGATGCCCCGGGCGTCACTCCGCCCGCTCGGCGTCCGGCTCCGCCTCGCAGTAGTCCAGATCCACGTTCACGGCTCCGGCCGGCACCGGCACCCGCGTCTGCGCGCTGTCCCGCGCGGGCACGTCCACCTCGGCCCGCCCGACCGTGAGTTCGTCCCCCGAGCTGTCCAGGAAGTGGACGTAGGCGGCGTACCGCACCTCGCGCTTGTTCGGGTTGGTCACCTCCACGGTCGCGTACGGAACCGAGGTCGTCGCACAGCTCAGCACCCGCACCGTGCCGTCCTCGACCGAGCTTCCGCCACCGCTGGCGGACGAGGTCGGCCGGTGCGTACGCGGGCTGCGATACCCGCCCGAGCCGCTCCCCGAGGAGTCGTCGTCGGTGCTGCCGTACGAATCGTCCGGGTCGTACGTCGGGACGAACCCGGTGACGGAGTCGTCGGACGAGCCCCCGGACGAGTCGCCCGACGACCCCCCGGACGAACTCGTGCTGTCGTGATCCTGCCGGGAGCTGCTGCACCCCCCGCCCCCACCAGAGCCGTGCCCACTGTGCCCGTGCCCCCGGGAAAACCCCGTAAGCGCCAGCACCGTCAGTGCCAGCACACCCGTAAACCTGAGTCCGCGCCCCCGTAGTCTCATGCGGTTCACCCTAATGGCCTCACACCGTCCGCGCCGTCCCCGTCCCCTTCTCCGCGTCCAGCGCGTACACGCAGCGGTCCTTGCTGCAGGCGTAGACCACGCCGTCCTTGACGACCAGGGAGCCGGTGATCTCGCCGCCGGTGGCGAGTTTCCAGCGGAGGCGGCCGTCGTCGGCCTTGAGGGTGTAGATGAGGGCGTCGGTGGAGCCGAAGTGGATGCGGCCCTCGGCGACGGAGGGGGCGCCGACGACGTCGCCGCCCGCCTGGAAGCGCCACTTGGGGGTGCCCGTGACCGCGTCCAACGTGTACAGGCCCTTGCCGCTGCCTACGTGGACGTGGCCGCCCGCCACCAGCACCGGTTCCACCGAGGCGCGGGACTCCGTGGCGATGCGCCAGCGGTCGCGGCCGTCGGCGGCGTCGAGGGCGTAGACGGTGCCGAGGTAGTCGGCGAGGTAGACGCCGCCGCCGGTGACCGCGGCGCCGGGGACGAAGGCGGGCGGGGCGAGGAAGACCGCCGGGGCCTCGAAGTGCCAGCGGACGCGCCCGGTGGCCGCCTCGATGGCGAGGACGCGGCTGCCCGCACAGAGGTAGACGTGGCCGTCGTCGGCGGGAGTGAGCCGGACCGGGACTCCGCCGCAGGAGGCCGCGTCGCCGACCGGGTAGGACCAGCGCTCCTCGCCGGTGCGGGCCTCCAGGGCGCGCAGCCGGGCGTCCTGCCAGACGTAGACCGTGCCGTCGTGGACGACGGGTCCGGCCTCCGGGGACTCGAAGTCCGTCTGGCAGCCGCTGATCTCCCACAGCTTCTGGCCGCCGGCCGCCTCCCACGCCTGGGCGCCGCCGCCCCGGGTGCCGGTGACGACGGTGCCCCGGTCGGCCTTGAGGGAGTACACCCAGGCGTCCGTGGACAGCCGCCACAGGTCGGTGCCCTCGCGGGCGTCCAGGGCGAACAGGGTGGGCCCGTCGGAGGCGTGGATACGGCCGTCGGCGATGGTCATGGACCAGGCCACGTCGCGCGTCTTGAAGCGGCGGCGGCCGGTGGCCACGTCGAGGGCGTGCACCTCGAAGGAGGTGACGTAGACGAGGTCGCCGTCGACCGAGGGGGTGCCCCACACGTCGTTGGACATGCGGAACCGCCAGGGCCGCCAGCCGATCGTCTCCGGCTCCTGCGCCGGTACGGGCGGTACGGCGGGGTCGGCGCCGAGGACGCCGGGGCGCGGCCGGGACCAGCTGGCGACGAGCCCGGCCTCCGGCGGCGGCGCCTTGACGGCGGCGGCACGGGCGTCGGCGACGCGCGGTCCGGGCCCGATGGGCACCTCGACCCCGGCGAGCCGGACCGGCCCGGTGTCGGGCCCGCCCAGCGGGACCGGCGCCGGGGACGGCACGACGGGATCGTACGACGGCGGCGGGGGCACGGCGGCGCGGCCGGCGCTGCGGGGGCCCGGCGGCAGCGGGGCGGGCTTGGCGGGCGGGCGGCCGCCCCGGCGGGCCTCGATGAGCGCGACGGCCTTCTCGGGCAGCCACGCGGAGGCGGTGCCGGAGTCGTCGGAGCCGGAGCCGAACAGATGCGGGGCGAGCTGTGCCTGGAGGTCGGCGGGGCTGGGGCGTCCCGGGGCCTCCATCTGCATGCAGGCGTCGATCAGCGGGCGCAGCTCGTCCGGGAGGCCGGTGACGTCCGGGCCCTCGCGCAGCAGCATGAACACCGTCTCGACCGGGTTGGCCCCGTGGAAGGGCGGGTGCCCGGTGGCGGCGAAGACCAGGGTGGAGCCGAGCGAGAACACGTCGCTGGCGCCGGTGACGCTGCGGGAGTCCTTCGCCTGCTCGGGCGACATGTAGGCGGGGGTGCCGACGGCGACGTTCGTCATCGTCAGCCGGGTGTTGGACACCCCGGAGGCGATGCCGAAGTCGATGACCCGGGGGCCGTCCTCGACCACGAGCACGTTGGACGGCTTGAGGTCGCGGTGGACCAGGCCCGCGCCGTGGATCGACTGGAGGGCCTCGGCGACGCCCGCCGCGAGCCAGCGCACCGCCTGCGCCGGGAGCGGGCCGCAGTCGTTCACTATCTCTTCGAGCGAGGGCGCCGGGACGTAGGCGGTCGCCAGCCAGGGCACCGCCGCGCGCGGGTCGGCGTCGACGACGGCGGCCGTGTAGAAGCCGGAGACCGCGCGGGCCGCCTCCACCTCGCGGGTGAAGCGGACGCGGAAGAGCTGGTCCTCCGCGAGCTCCGTGCGGACGGTCTTGATCGCCACTCGCCGGCCGGACGCCGAGCGCGCCAGATAGACCAGCCCCATGCCGCCGGCCCCCAGCCGGCCCAGCACCTCGAACGGCCCGATCCGCCGCGGGTCGTGCTGCGTCAGCTGATCCACCACTTGCCTGCCACCTCCCCGTACGAGCCGCGTCGCCCACCTGCGGACGCGGCCGTAGTGCAGCGTCTCACCACCGCACCGCCCTGGCGGCACGCACCCCGATTCTTCCTGGCCGGGCGGCCGGTTGCGAACCCGGCCACCAATCGGGGTGTGTCGTGCCCAATCCCGTCATTTCGCCGCCGCGCGGTGCTCCGTCACCGGTGCAGCAGCGCGAACGACGCCCCCTGATTGTCGGTGACGACGGCCACACGTCCGTACGAGGCGTCGAAGGGCGGCACCTGGACCCGTCCGCCGAGCCGCCGTACGGTCGCGAGGGCGGCGTCCAGGTCGTCCACCCGGAAGTGGACGACGAAATGCGGGGGCATCTCGGCCGGGAACACGTCGGCCACGTCCGCGCGGCCGAAGTCGGGCTCGATGCCCGAGCCGAACAGCGCCTCGTGGAAGAGGGCGCCGTAGAAGGCGTTCGCGGCGGCGGTGTCGCGGGTGTACAGCTCGGCCCAGACGAACGTGTCCGGCTCCCGGCGGCGCCCGAATCCGGGGAGCGAGCCGGGCTGCCACAGCCCGAAGACGGCGCCCTCGGGGTCGGCGGCGAGGGCGGCGGCGCCGAGGCCGTCCACGGGGAAGGGCCCGGAGATCAGGGTTCCCCCGGCTTCGGTGATCCGGCGGCCCAGCGCGCGGGCGTCCGGGGTGGCGAAGTAGACCGTCCAGACGGTGGGCATCCGCCCGTCCGTCTTCGGGGCGAGCGCGGCGACGGGTTCGCCGTCCAGGCGGGCCCACACCGAGCCGCCGGGGGCGGTGTGGGCCTCCTCGGCGGGCTCGAAGGTCCACCCGAAAAGTTCACCGTAGAACCGCTTGCCCGCCTCGACGTCGGGCAGTTGCGCGTCGACCCAGCAGGGCACGCCCTCGCCGTACGCCGGTGCACTGTTTTCGGCCATATCGTCAAAGTAACCGCGACGCGCGCACCCCGCAGACCAGGGAAATCGCCCCGAGATGGCCGGGCACCCCATTTGCAGTCGGCCGAATAGCGCTCCTGCTCCCCGTCGGTAAGCTGACGGCATGACAGGACAAGTGCGTACCGTCGACGGCCGCGTGGCCGGCCGGCGTGGGCAGGCGACCCGGCAGAAGCTGCTCGACTGCCTCAGCGAGATGCTCAGCTCCTCCCCCTACCGGGACGTCAAGGTCATCGATGTCGCCCGGAAGGCGGGCACGTCGCCCGCGACCTTCTACCAGTACTTCCCGGACGTCGAGGGGGCCGTCCTGGAGATCGCGGACCAAACCGCCTCGGAAAGCGCCGAGTTGGCCGAACTGCTCGCCGGTCGCAGCTGGGCGGGCAAGGCGGGCTGGCAGACCGCGCAGGAACTCGTGGACGGCTTCATGGACTTCTGGCGCCGCAATGACGCGATCCTGCGCGTGGTCGACCTCGCCGCGGCCGAGGGCGACAAGCGCTTCAACAAGCTCCGCATGAAGATCCTGAACGCGGTCAACGGCCCGCTCACCGAGGCCGTGGCCGAACTCCAGGCCAAGGGGCGGGTGGACAAGGACATCAACCCGTCGGCGATCGCCGGTTCCCTGGTCACCATGCTCTCCTCGGTCGCCGCGCACCAGAAGGGCTTCTCCGCCTGGGGCGTGAAGCAGGCCGAACTCAAGCCGACGCTCTCGCTGTTGACCTATCTCGGCGTGACCGGGAAGAAACCCGCCAAGTAGCGCGCACCCCAAGTCCTGTCTGGCGGGCGGTGGTCCACTCGGGTGGACCACCGCCCGTCCCGCGTCCGGAGCGGGCGCGCGGCCGCGGGCGATACTCGGTCCATGGCACACGAGGAGACCCCGGCCCACCCGGATCTGCACGCCCTGCTGCGCACGCTCGCGGTGTGGCCGCCCGGGGCGACCGAGCTGCGCCCCTTCGACCCGGCCACCGCGCCGCCCTCCCCGCTGCCCCTGTTCACCGCGTGGTTCGCGGACGCCGTCAGGGCGGGGCAGCCGGAGCCGCACACCATGTCGCTGGCGACGACCGACGAGGACGGGCATGCGGACGTACGGATCGTGATGCTGCACGGCGCCGACGCCGCGGGCTGGTCCTTCGCCTCCCACGCCACGAGCCGCAAGGGCCGCGCCCTGGATGCCCACCCCTACGCGGCCCTCGCCTTCTACTGGCCCGTCCTCGGCCGCCAGGTGCGGGTGCGCGGCCCGGTCACCACCGCCCCGGCCGAGGAGGGCCAGGCCGATCTGCACGCCCGCTCCACCGGCGCCCTCGCGGCGGCGCTCACCGGCCGCCAGAGCGCGGAGCTGGCCTCCCCGGAGGTGCTGCGCGAGGCGTCCGAGGAGGCGTGGCGGCAGGCGCGCGAGAACCCCGCCGAGCCGGTTCCCGGGTGGACCCTCTACCACCTGCGCCCCGAGGTCGTGGAGTTCTTCCAGGGCGACGCGGACCGCCGTCACGTGCGTCTGGAGTACCGGCGCACCGAGTTCGGCTGGGAGCGCCAACTGCTGTGGCCGTGAAGCGTTTTCACACCTTTCGCACGACGCACACATCATCGTTGTCGATCCGCAACCAATTCCGGTCTTGACCGATACCCATCAACCGGGGGTGTGATTACGCTCGCGCTCATGGCCGACTCGCGTCCCTCGTTCGCGCACCTGACCGCGACCCCCGCCGACCGTCCCGTCTATGTCATCGGCGCCGGTCCCGGCGGACTCGCCGTCGCGCACGCCCTCAGGGCGCGCGGGGTGCGGGCGGTGATCCTGGAGAAGGCCGACCGGGTCGGCGCGTCCTGGCGCCGCCACTACGACCGGCTCCGGCTGCACACCACCCGCCGGCTCTCCGCGCTGCCGGGCCTCGCGATACCCCGCGCGTTCGGCCGCTGGGTGTCCCGCGACGACGTGGTGCGCTACCTGGAGAAGTACGCCGAGCACCACGAGCTGGAGATCGTCACCGGGGTCGAGGTGTTCCGGGTGGAGCCCGCCCCGGACGGCGCGGGCTGGCTGCTGCACGCCTCCGGCGGCCGGGAGCTGACCGGCAGCGCCGTGGTCGTCGCCACCGGCTTCAACCACACCCCGCGCCTGCCCGACTGGCCCGGACTCGAGGACTGGGACGGGGAGTTCCTGCACGCGAGCGCCTACCGGAACGCCCGCCCGTTCGCCGACCGGGACGTGCTCGTGGTCGGCGTGGGCAACACCGGCGCCGAGATCGCCGTGGACCTGGTCGAGGGCGGGGCCGCGCGCGTCCGCCTGGCCGTGCGCACCGCCCCGCACATCGTGCGCCGCTCGACGGCGGGCTGGTCCGCCCAGTACACCGGCATCCTGGTACGGCGGCTGCCGGTGCGGCTCGTGGACCGGCTCGCCCGGCCGATGGCCCGCATCAGCACCCCCGACCTCGCCGAACACGGCCTGCCCCGGCCGGAGTCCGGCCTCTACAGCCGGGTGCGCGAGGGCGCGATCCCGGTCCAGGACGTGGGCCTGATCGACGCGGTGCGCAAGGGCAAGGTCGAGATCGTGGCCGCCGTCGAGGGGTTCGAGGACGGCAAGGTGTCCCTCGCCGACGGCACCCGCGTGGCCCCGGACGCGGTGATCGCGGCCACCGGGTATCTGCGCGGCCTGGACTCCCTGGTCGGCCATCTCGGGGTGCTGGACGGCCGGGGGCGCCCGGTGGTGCACGGCGCCCGCACCCCGAAGGAGGCGCCGGGGCTGTACTTCACCGGGTACACCAACCCGATCAGCGGCATGTTCCGCGAACTCGCCCTGGACGCCGAGAAGATCGCCAAGTCGGTCGTCAGACGGACGGCCCGCGAGGCTACGCGGGAACGGTGAGCGCCGGGCGGCGCCGGATCACCAGGACCATCAGTGTCGCCGCCGCGCACAGGGCGCCGGAGGCGTACCAGACCATGTCGTAGGTGCCGAACACGTCGCGGGCGACCCCGCCGAGCCAGGCCACCAGGGCCGCGCCGATCTGGTGCGAGGCGAGCACCCAGCCGAACACGATCGCGGAGTCGTCGCCGTACCGGTCCCGGCACAGGGCCAGGGTGGGCGGGACGGTGGCGACCCAGTCCAGGCCGTAGAAGACGATGAAGAACACCATCGGCGGGTGCACCTCGGGGCCGAGGTTCAGCAGCATCGGCAGGAAGAGCAGCGAGGTCCCGCGCAGCGCGTAGTACACGGCGAGCAGGCGGCGCGGCTCGAAGCGGTCGGTGAACCAGCCCGACGCGATCGTGCCCGCCACGTCGAAGACGCCGATGACCGCGAGCAGCGAGGCCGCCGCCGTGACCGGCATCCCGTGGTCGTGGGCGGCGGGCACGAAGTGGGTCTGGATCAGCCCGTTGGTGGAGGCCCCGCAGATCGCGAAGCTGCCCGCGAGCAGCCAGAACGGCCCGGTGCGCGCGGCCCTGGCGAGCACCCCGAGCGCCCGGCGGGCGGCGCCGGTCACCGGCGGCGGCTTCGGCACGAACTCCTTTGCCCCGTACGGCGCGAGGCCCACGTCGGCCGGGTGGTCGCGCAGCAGCAGCCAGACGAAGGGGACCACCGCGAGGGCGGCGGCGGCGACCGTGACGGCGGCCGGGCGCCAGTCGCGGCCGGTCTCGATCATCCAGGACAGCAGCGGCAGGAAGACCAGCTGACCGGAGGCCGAGGCCGCGGTCAGAATGCCGCTGACCAGACCGCGCCGCGCGGTGAACCAGCGCCCGGTGACGGTCGCGGCGAAGGCCAGCGCCATCGAGCCGGACCCGAGACCCACCAACAGGCCCCAGCACAGGATGAGTTGCCACGGCTCGGTCATCCACACGGTGAGCCCGGAGCCCAGCGCGACCACGGTCAGCGCGACGGCGACCACGCGGCGGATGCCGAAGCGGTCCATCAGCGCGGCCGCGAACGGCGCGGTCAGGCCGTAGAGCGCGAGGTTCACGGAGACGGCCGCGCCGATCGTGCCGCGCGACCAGCCGAACTCCTCGTGCAGCGGGTCGATCAGCAGCCCGGGCAGGGAGCGGAAGGCCGCCGCGCCGACGATCGTGACGAAGGTGACGGCGGCGACGAACCAGGCGCGGTGCACCCGGCGTCGCCCGGCCGGAGTCCGGGGGGCGGCGGTGGCTTCGCTTGTCTGAGTCACAGCTCAAGGGTCGGGGCCGCTTGCGCGCGCATCGAGTGGCCCGCAGGACAGTGTTCGTTAGGATCGGGCCATGGCCTCGTCCGGAGAATCCCGTCCGCACCGCGTCGTCGTCCTGGCCCTGGACGGCCTGCTCCCCTTCGAACTGGGCATCCCGCACCGCATCTTCACCCGCGCCCGGGACGAGCACGGCCGGGCGCTCTACGAGGTGCTGACCTGCTCGGTGCGCCCGCCCGGCCCGGTCGTGACCGACGCCGACTTCACCATCCACGTGCCCCACGGCCCCGAGGCCCTGGCCACGGCCGACACGGTGATCGTCCCGGCGTCGTACGAACTCGGCCCGCTCTACGACGACGGCAGGCTCACCCCCGAACTGGCCGCCGCCCTCGCCCACGTCCGCCCCGGCACCCGCATGGCCTCCATCTGCACCGGCGTCTACGTCCTCGCCGCCGCCGGATACCTCGACGGCCGCCCGGCGACCACGCACTGGTCCGACGCGGACCGTTTCCAGCGGATGTTCCCGGCGATCCGCGTGGACCCGGACGTGCTGTTCATCGACGACGGCGACGTCCTCACCTCGGCGGGGGTCGCCGCCGGGCTCGACCTGTGCCTGCACATCGTGCGCCGCGACCACGGCGCGGCCGTCGCCAACGAGGTGGCCCGGCGCACGGTCGTCCCCCCGCACCGCGACGGCGGCCAGGCCCAGTACATCCACCGCCCGGTCCCCGACCCCCAGCTCGCCACCACCACCGCCGCCCGCACCTGGGCCCTCGCGCGCCTCCACGAGCCGATCCAGCTGCGCGACCTGGCCGCCCGGGAGGCGATGTCGGTGCGCACCTTCACCCGCCGCTTCCGCGAGGAGGTCGGCGTCAGCCCCGGCCAGTGGCTCACCCAGCAACGCGTCGAACTCGCCCGCCGCCTCCTGGAGTCCACCGACCTCCCCATCGACCGCGTGGCCCGCGACTGCGGCTTCGGCACGGCCCAGTCGATGCGGTCGCATCTCCAGCAGAACCTGGGGGTGACGCCTACGGCCTATCGGCGGACGTTCCGGGCGGCCGTACGTACGTAGGGGGCTCACGGGCCGGAGGGCCCGGCCGAACAGGCTTGCTGGACGGGCTTGCTGGACGGGGCGGGAGCTTCGCCGTTCTCGGCAAGCGCTCCCGCCCCGCGCGGACCGGTCGGCGGCACATCCCCCGGGCGTGTCCCCCTGTGCACACCCGGCGCCGCCGGCCGGTGCGACCCACACCCGGCGAGGACTCCGTCACCCCGGCCCTCGCCGTCCCCTCGCGGCGAATCGACGCACGCCGACGTGTTCACACACACTCGACGCGTCAACACCGTACGGGCGCCCGGTACTTCGGCGCACTTCGCGGGGACCGCGCACGGGAGCACGCCCGGCGCATCGCCGGGACAGGAATCACACGGCCTCGAAGGTGAAGTCCTCGTACGCGGCCATGCCGCCCCCGTACGCCATCGCCACGCCCTCCCGGGGCGGCGAACAGCGGTCCAGTTCGCACCAGATGCTCTTGCCCGCGCCCTCGGCCTGCCAGCCCCAGCGGTCGGCGAGACAGTCCACGAGGGCCAGACCCCGGCCGCCGGTGGCGTCGTCGCCCGCGCAACGCGGCACGGGGGCACGGGAGCTGGCGTCGGCCACCTCCAGGCGCACGGTGGCGGAGACGACGGTCACGCCCGTCTCCTCCGCGTCCCGAGCGGCCTCCGGCGCCGCGCCGTCCCCGGCCGCGCCGGTCACTCCGGCGGCTCCGGCGGCTCCGGTCGCCCCGGCGCCTCTGGTGTCCACGGCAGCTCTGGCGTCCCCGGTCGCTCCGGTCTCCGCGTCCCGCTCGGGCTCCGGTCCGCCGGCCGCGCCGCCCGGCAGGGAGAGCCGCAGCAGGGCCGGACGGCCCGTGTGCACCACCGCGTTGGTCACCAGCTCGGAGACGAGCAGGATCAGGGTCTCGGCCAACGGTTCGTCGGCCGCTATCCCGAGCCCGGCGAGCCGGGAGCGGGCCCACTTGCGTGCCCGTCTCACCTCCTCGGGGTCGGGCCGGATCTCCAGCTGCACTTGAAGCACCTGCACCGCTCACACCATCCGAACCGGCGGACACATGACCCCGCGCCACCCGTCGTTCGCGGCACGATCCGCGACGACCGGTACGGCGAGGGCCACGATCGTAGCCATTTTCTGCATGGCCAGAACAACGGCCAGAGCAAGGGTCACGGAACGTGATTCCCTTACGAGACAGCATGGTTGACGTACAGTCACCCCAACAAGCGCTTCAGGCATATTCCCGCGCGAAGGAGTACCCGTGCGGCATACTGTGCGACGCGCATGTCGAGGAGTCGAACAATCGGGCCGGTATTCCACCGTCACCCCATGAACAGCGGCGCGCGACACCGCGTCCGGGAACGCCCCAGGGGCATCACCGGCACCACTGGTGCTCGCGGCCACTCGCATCTCACCCAAGGTACCCGAGCGGAGCGCCGACTCCGGGCCGTGACGAGTCGCGGAACGGACACAACCCGATATCGACGCTCAGTGATGCGACTTTGCCACGATCCGCGACATCCGTGGCCATGAATTTCCGCGTCCCTACGCCGAATTAACGGAAGATCGTCTTCCGGAACAACTCCCGGCTCCGCTCAGGCCGTGAGCGAGTCCGGCTCGTCGGCGGTGGCGGAGGCCACGTCCGCGCGCACGTCGAAGAGGCGCCGCACGCCGAGGGCGCCCAGGACCCGGTTCACGTGCGAGCCGTCCTCCGCGCCCCGGTCGGGCAGGATCAGCCGCAGCCGGCCCTGGCAGGAGCGGATGAGACGGCGGGATGCGATGAGCACGCCGACCCCGCTGGAATCGCAGAAGAAGACGTCGGAAAGGTCGAGGACAAGGCGGTGATGCCCCTCGGCCACCACGTCGTGCACCCGCTGGCGCAGCACCGGTGAGGTCACCAGATCCAGTTCACCGCAGACTCGGAGCACGGCCCACGCGCCCCGCTCGGCGCCGGTCACTTCGAATGCCACGGCCACACCCCTCCGCTCGGCGGATCTCGCGGAACCGCCCGGAAATGGAAGCAGTCCCTACGTTTCTTTCCGCGCGGCTGCCCAGCGGGCGTTTCCCTGAAACACGAATTGGCAAACCGCGGAGGATCGGCAAAGGTCTTGTTTCGGTCACTATCAATCCTGTTCGATCGGAGTTGGACCATGCAAGAGTGAAGACCGTGTGAAGGAGGCCCTATCACCTGCGACGCAGCAGGGGGCGCACATTGACACAAAGGGGCGTGCGCTGTCAGACGTGCCGACTACATTCGAGAGAAGGTCACCGGGACACCGGCCCGGGCGAGCACCGGGCGAGGGGAGGAACGGCATGGCGCAGCAGGACGTACCGCCCCGCTGGGACCGCGTGATGCAGCAGCGGCTGGCGCGCGGGGAGGCGGCGGCGCTCGGTGAGCTGTACGACCGGTACGCCTCGCTGGTGCACGGCCTCGCCCACCGCGTCCTCGGCGAGGAGACCGCCGCCGACGCCCTGACCCGCGAGGTCTTCGCCCACCTGTGGCAGCACCCCGAGACCTACGACCCCCGCCAGGAACCGCTGCGCACCTGGATCGCCTCGGTCACGCGCCGCCTCGCCGTGCGGCGGCTGCGGGACGACGAGACGGCCGCGCTGGACGGGGACGGCGGCTCGCCGGAGGAGGTCGAGCACAAGGTCCAGCGCGCGGCGGTGGCCGCCCGCGCCGACTACATCGTCCACTCGATGCCCCAACCTCTGCGCGCCGCCCTGGAATTGGCCTACTTCCAACGCCGTGACTACCGCCGCACCGCCGTGGATCTCGACGTCACCGAGGACGAGGCCCGCCGCCGTCTCCGCCTCGGCCTCCAACTCCTCTCCACGGCCCACGACACCCCACCGCCCGACGGGGGAACCCGATGACACCCCACGACCCCCGCGAGCCCCGCACCGACGGCACCGAGGAGCGCCTGCCCCGGCAGCAGCGCCGCAACGGGTCCGTCACCGGGGAGAGCCCGGCGGCACGGCCAGGCCAGGAGAACACCCGAGCACGGCCCGACAGAGTCGGTCCCCAGAGCCGAACAGGCAGCGAACACCCCGGCACGGAGGGCGCCGGAGCCCGGCCCGACGGTGAACGCGTCGCAGCGGACGGCTTCAGGGCGCGGGCCGAGCGCGGGCCGCTTCCTCGAGAGGGCGAAGAGGGTGCGGAAGTCAGCGCGGCGCTGTCGCACGAGGTGCTGCGGTCCCTGCTCGGGGCCTGGGCGCTGGCGGCCTGTTCGGCGGCGGAGACGGAGGCCGTCGAGGAGCACTTGGGCGACTGCGGGGCGTGTGCCGACGAGGCGCGGCGACTGCGTGAGGCGGTCGGGCTGTTGCACCGGCCCGAGCCGCTGGACGTCGACCCCACGCTGCGCACCCGTGTCCTGGAGACCTGTCTGAGCCGCCGCCCGCCGCGCATCCCGGTGCCCGACTGGGCCGACGCCTACGACGCCGAGACCGCCCGCCTTGACGCCCTGCTGCAGGACTTCGGCGACGCCGAGTGGCACGCGCCGGTCCGGCTGCGGTGGTTCGGGGCCGAGGGCGAGACCAGCCGCCGTACGACCGTCGCCGGGGTCATCGCGCATCTGCTCTCGGTGGACGGCCTGGTGGCCACCGCGCTGGGCCTGGAGGACCCGCTGGCCGAGGCCCTGGCCGAACAGGCCCGCGGCGCCGGCGGCCCGGCCGAGCGGACCGAGGCGTACTGGCGGGCCTCGCACTTCCCGCCCACGCGCCACGTCCGCGAACCCTGGCGCGACCAGAGCCACCGCCTCGTACGCACCGCGTCCTTCACCGGCGGCCGCGCCCGCGGCTTCGAGGTGTCGTACGGCGACTTCGCGCTCCCGCTGCACGACGCGATGCTGGACCGCGCCTTCGAGTGCTGGGTCCACGCCGAGGACATCGCGCGGGCGGTGGCCTACCCCTACGACCCGCCCGCACCCCGCCACCTGGGCAAACTGATCGACCTGGCGATCCGCACGCTCCCGTCCGTCCTGGCCGCCCGCCCCCAGGCGCCGGCCGGTACCGTCCTCCTGGAGATCGAGGGCAGCCCGTACGGCGGCACGTACCCGATCCCCCTGGACCCCCGCACTCCCGACGCCGACCAGGTGGCCCAAGTGGCCCTGGACGGCGTGGAGTTCTGCCGCCTGGCAGCGGGCCACGTCTCCCCGGAGGAAGCGGCGGCGGGCCAGAAGGGGGACAGAGAGGCGATCAGGACAGTATTGACAGCAACAGCGAGTCTGAGCCGGATGTAGGAAACGGCGGGCTGTCCAACCTGAAGGGGCGCGGGGCTGTGTCGATGTGCGGCTACCGCCGCGCGGGCGCGACCAGCCAAAGACGACCCGCACCCGCCGACGAAACCTCAGGCAAACACCACAGTCCGGCGCCCGTTCAAAAGAATCCTCCGCTCCGCGTGCCACTTGACGGCCCGCGCCAGCGCCTGGCACTCCACATCCCGCCCCACGGCGACAAGCTGGTCGGGGGTCACCTCATGCCCCACCCGCTCGACCTCCTGCTCGATGATCGGCCCCTCGTCGAGATCCGCGGTGACGTAATGCGCGGTCGCGCCGATGAGCTTCACCCCGCGCTCGTGCGCCTGGTGATACGGCTTCGCACCCTTGAAGCTCGGCAGGAACGAGTGGTGGATGTTGATGATCCGCCCGCTCAGCGCCTTGCACAGGTCGTCCGAGAGGACCTGCATGTAGCGGGCGAGCACGACCAGTTCGACCTTCTCCTCCCGCACCAGCTCCAGCAGCCGCGCCTCCGCCTCGGCCTTGGTGTCCCTGGTCACGGGGATGTGGTGGAAGGGGATGTTGTACGACCCCACCAGTTCCTCGAACTCGGTGTGGTTGGACACCACGGCCGCGATCTCCACGGGGAGCGCCCCGGTCCGGGCCCGGAACAGCAGGTCGTTCAGGCAGTGCCCGAACTTGCTGACCATGAGGACGATGCGCATCTTCTGGTCGGCCCGATGGATCTGCCAGTCCATGTGGAAGGCGTCACCGATGGCCGTGAAGCTGGCGCGCAGCTTGTCCACCGTCACCGGCTCCTCGGCCGTGAAGTGGACGCGCATGAAGAACAGACCCGTGTCGTGGTCGCCGAACTGCTGGCTGTCCTCGATGTTGCAGCCGGTCATGAAGAGATAGCTCGACACGGCGTGCACGATGCCCTTTTTGTCGGGGCACGAGAGAGTCAGGACGTACTGGTCCGCCGCACCGGCGGCGACGCGGCTGGGCTGCTCGTTCATGCGTCACACGATCTCACGCCGGACCGCCCCGGCGGGCGGGGTGTCCGGCAGTCGGACCCACGGCGGATCCACGACGGCGCCGACCGGCTTGGGCCCTACGCGGACCTGGTTATGATCTGCAGCACTTCGAGGCTGCGCGGCGGCGCCTCCGGGTCGTCCGCGTCGCTCGTCGCGAGCCGCAGATGGGCGTCGCGCGCGGCCCGTACCGCCTCCGGCCAGCCGGGGTGGTCGAGGTAGGCGGAGACGGGGGCGTCCGGGCCGACCTGGTGCATGATCCGCAGGACCCGCAGTACGGCGGTGTCGACGAGCGCCGCCTCCTGCGAGTCCCGGAATATCGTGCCGACGTATTTCTCGGCCGACCAGTTGTCGAGCCAGGTGTCCTCCACCAGCCGGTAGACGGCGTCGGTGACGTCGCCGTACCCGGGTACGCCGGCCAGCCAGACGTCGCGCTGGAACACCGGGTCGGAGAGCATGTGCAGCGCGGAGCGCACAGTGCAGCGCCAGCGCCACCACGGCATGTCGTTGAGTGGCATGACGCCCATGGTGGTGGAGCGGCGGCCGCGACGGGAAGTGTTCTCCGAACCTTGCACGGTCAACGATCGTACGTTCCGTGTCCCGCGCGCCCCATTCGCCCCCGCTGTTCACCTCACTGTCACCTGCCGTCGACCGAGGGTCACCTTCGGGTTGGGAGCGTGAGGGAATCGTGCGTGTCCATGACCGGCAGGCGACTCCCCCGCAGCTTCTTCCGCTCCCCCCTCCCTCCGCGCACCCGCACCGCGGCCCGGTACGCCGGGTCACTGGCCGTGTGCGCGTCCCTCCTCGCCGGGTGCGGGGTGATGAGCGGCTCGGACTCCGGGGACGACACGGTGAAGGTCATGACCTGGGCGCCGGAGAACACCCGGGCCACCAACAAGCCCGGCATGCCCGCCATGGCCGCCGCGTACGCGAAGTGGATCAACTCGCGCGGCGGCATCGGCGGCCGCAAGCTCCAGGTGCTCACCTGCAACGAGCGCAACAACAGCGTGGCCGTGGCCCGCTGCGCCCGGCGCGCGGCGGACGAGGGCGTGGTCGCGGTCGTCGGCTCGTACAGCCAGTACGGCGACTCCTACCTCGCCCCGCTGGAGGGGGCGGGCATCCCCTACATCGGCGGCTACGGCGTGACCAGCGACGAGCTGACCAGCCCGGTGTCGTACCCGGTCAACGGCGGTCAGCCCGCCCTGCTCGCCGGGCTCGGCCGGGCGCTGGCGGCCGACTGCGGCCCCGTCACGCTGGTCCGGCCCGACAGCATCGCCGGGGACGAGATGCCCCCGCTGTTCGACGCGGGCCTGAAGGCGGGCGGCCATCCGGCGGCGACCGACCAGCTCGCCGCCGACGACGCCACCGAGTACAGCTCCGCGTCCGACCGGGCGCTGCGCGGGGCGACCGCGGAGCCGGGGAACAAGGGGTGCGTGGTGCCCGCGCTCGGCGACCGCACCGACAATTTCATGGACTCCTTCCGGCGCGCCCGCACCGACTTCCCCGGGGTGCGCACGGCGACCGTGCTGGGCAGCGTCGACCAGTCGCTGATCAACGCGACGGGCGGCGCGGACGGGCCGTACGAGGGGGCGTACGTGACCAGCTGGTACCCGGTGGCGTCCGATCCGCGCTGGGGCTCGATGAAGAAGATCATCGACACGGAGGCGTTCGGGGACAACCGCATCGACCCGGCGGACGCCGGGGTGCAGACCACGTACCTCGCCTACACCGTGCTCAAGGCCGCCCTGGAGCGGATCGGGACCGGCGAGGTGAGCGCGGACACCGTGCAGCACACCCTCGACCACGGTCTGCGGGTGGGCACCGGCGGTCTGACCCCGACCCTGCACTGGCCGGACGAGACCCCGCTGGCGGCGGTCGGCTTCCCCCGTCTGGCCAACGCGGACGTGACCGTCCAGGTAGTACGGGGCGGCAGGCTGGTCGCGGCGAAGCAGGACGCGGCGGGGTCCTCCACGGTCACCGACACGACCAGCACCCTGGAGAAGCTGGACGAGGGCCGGCTGTGACCCGAGCCGCGTCCGGCGGCTGCGAAAGGGCCCGGCGCCCGGGGATCACCCCGGGCGCCGGGCCCTTTCGTCACAGCTGGGTCGGCTGGCGCGTGGTGAGGCCGTACTTGCTCGCGATGGTGTTCCACAGCTGGGCGGCACTGGCCTTCTGGGAGCTGGCGGTGCCGCTCGCCCGGTCGCCGGCCTGCGTCTGGTTGGTGGTGCGGGCCCGGCCCTTGGGGCAGCCCCGCTTCCCGGCCGCCTGACCGGCCCAGGCCGCGTAGTGGTTGTCGGCGGAGGCTGATGCCTGCCAGGCCTTGGTCAGCGACTCCTTCAGCGCGGCGTTGTCCGGCAGCTTGTCCAGGGACAGTTTGCCGAGCCGGCCGACCAGGTCGGTGCGCTGCCGGGCGGCGTCGCGCAGGTCGGTGGCGGCCTGGCCGAGGTCGCGGCAGGCCTTGATGTTCTCCACCGAGCGGATCACCTGGGCGCGGCTGTTGCCGCTGTCGGCGAGCACCTGGTCGAGCGCGGCCGCCTGCTCCTTGGCCGGGTCGGCGCCCGCCGGGGCGGACGACTGGGTGCCGGCCGGGGCCGAGGCGGCGGCCGGCGCGGGGTCCGGCTTCTTGTCGTCGCCGCCGCTGCTGAGCAGCGCGCCCGCGCCGATGCCGAGGACGACGATGCCGACGCCCACGGCGGCGATCACCGGCACCCGTGAGCCGGTGCGGCCGCCGCCCCGGCGGCCGTCCTCGTCCTCGTCCAGCGGCGGCCGGTAGGCGGACTGGATCGGCGGCCGGTAGGCGGGCTGCCCGGAGATCACCGGGGCCTGGCCGACGGGCGCCGAGGGGACGCGCGGCATCTGCTGGGTGGCGCCCTCACCGGCCTGCGGGCCGCGGAAGAGGTTGTCGAACTCGGCGGGCGGCTGCCGCTCGCCGTCGTCGCCCGGGTAGGGCGGGATGTACTGGGTGGCCGCCTCGGCGTGCGCGTGTGCGGGCTGCTGCGCCGGGCCGCCCATCTCGGGCGGCAGCGCGCCGCCGGGCACGGGGGGTATGTACTGGGTGGCCGCCTCGGCGGCGCCGCCGCCGGGGACCGGGGGTATGTACTGCGTCGCGCCCTCGGGGCCCGCGCCGGGCACCGGGGCCATGTATTGGGTGGCGGCCTCGTGCATCGGGGGCATCGGCGCCCCGGCCCCCGGGTAGCCCTGTGCGCCGGTCGCGTCACCGGCCGCCGGGTAGCCCTGTGCGCCGTTCGCGTCGCCGTACTGCGGGTACGCCTCGCCGCCGTACGACGGCGCCGGGGCGCCCTCGGGCGGCATCGGGCCGGGACCGCCCGGCTGTTCGGGGACGGGCCAGTGCTGGGTGGCCTCGTGGGACCAGCCCTGGCCCTGCTGCGCGGCACCCTGGCCGGGGCCCCACTCACCGCCCCAGGTCTGGCCGCCGGGCGGCGCGGAGGGCGCGGGTGCGCCCGTCGTGCCCGGCAGCACGGGCTCGCCTCCGTCGGAGGGCAGCACGATGCCTTCGTGCGCGGCTCGCGCCGAGGGCTCCTCGCCCTGTCCACTCTGCGTCACCGGGACTCCTGTGAATGGGGGACCTTCGGAATCGTCGGCTCACGCTACCGGGTCTGTCGAGCCCGATGCCACGCAGCTCAGGGCCACAGCGGCTTCCCTGTGACCGCCGTAACAAAACCTGCCCCCACCACGCTGTATTCGGCACCCGCGAGCGAAGCGGGTGCCGTTCACCGTCCCTTCACACCCGGACGGCCACGTGTTCAGGCCGCCTGGCGCACGTCGAGCCGCGCGCCGAACTCCCTTACCACCGCCTCCTCCCGGAACGGTTCGAGGCGCTGCTGAAGGTCCGTCAGATATTCGGCGCCCCGGTCGGAACGCAGGGTCTCGAGCAGTTCCACCGCCTTCATACCGGTGCCGCACGCCTGCTCGATCTCGCGCCGCTGCACCTGAGCCGTGGCGAGCAGGACATAGCCGATGGCGCGGCGCCGGGCCCGCGACTCCGGGTGTCCGGCGAGCGACTGCTCGGCATAGCGGGCCGACACCTCAGGGCGGCCGAGGTCGCGGTGGCAGTGCGCCAACTCGTCGGCCAGATAGGCCTCGTCGAAGTGCGCGATCCACGCCGGGTCGTCGCCGTCGGCCGTCTCCGCGCGCTCCAGCGCCGCGATCGCCCTCCCCGAGGCGGTCTCGGCCGAGCGTACGTCACCGAGCAGCGCGTGCCCGCGCGCCTCGGCCGCGTGGAACATCGACTCCGCGCGCGGGGTCACCCGGCCCCGGGCACCCTCCTGCGCGGCCCGCGCCAACTGGGCGATCTCGCGCGGGTTTCCGAGCTGTGCGGCGAGATGGCTCATGGAGGCGGCGAGCACATAGCCGCCGTAACCGCGGTCACCGGCCGCCTGCGCCAGGCGCAGCGACTGGATGTAGTACCGCTGGGCCAGGCCCGGTTGGCCGGTGTCCACCGCCATGTACCCGGCCAGCTCGGTCAACCGGGCGACGGCGGAGAAGAGTTCACGCCCGACCGCCTCCCGGTACGAGCCCGCGAGCAGGCCCGAGACCACGCTGTTCAGGTAGTGCACGACGACCGGGCGCACATGCCCGCTGCCGTAGGTGTGGTCCAGGCCCACCAGCGCCTCGGTCATGGAGCGCACGGCCGCCACGTCGGAGCGGCCCACGCGCGGGCCCGCCTGCCGGGCCACCGCCGCGTCCGGCGCGGAGATCAGCCAGTCACGGCTGGGCTCGACGAGCGCGGAGGCGGCGACGGAGGAGCCGGACAGGAAGTCCCGCCTGCCCACGTCGCTGCGCCACAGCTCGCAGACCTGCTCGATGGCCCCCAGTACGGTCGGCGAGAACTGGAGACCCACGCCCGAGGCGAGGTTCTTGCCGTTGGCCATGCCGATCTCGTCGATCGTGACCGTACGGCCGAGCTTGCGGCCGAGTGCCTCGGCGATGACGGCCGGGGCGCGCCCGCGCGGCTGCTGGCCGCGCAGCCAGCGGGCCACGGACGTCTTGTCGTAGCGCAGGTCGAGACCGTGCTCGGCGCCGCACATGTTGACGCGCCGGGCCAGCCCCGCGTTCGAGCACCCCGCTTCCTGGATCAGTGCTTGCAGCCTTTCGTTCGGCTGCCTCGCCACTAGCGGCCTCGCGGCCATCCGCTACCCCCTGCGAAACCCTGGAGCGTGAAGATCCGGCCGGACGATCCGGTCGATTCAGATCACTGCCCAGTCGACATAACGTCAATGCGCGACATGTGCGGTTTGCCGGGGTAAAGGCGGCGGCCTCTCCCCCGGGACGGGTCCGGCGGCACCCACCGCGCCTGCTTCCGGCCCCTCGGACCTGGCTACCCGCGCCACGCCCCCGACCCTCCCGCGCGCCCCCGAACATGCCCCCATGCGCCCCAAATGCCGGGCCAATGCTCCTCCCCGGCGCGCGGGCGGGCCGTAACCACCGTCCGGCGGGGGAGTTGAGTGGATCGTGACCGACACGAGCGCGGGCCCCGGGGCCGCCCAGATTCCGCACCAGCGCACGGAGTCCCTGCTGGAGACCGCCGTGCGCTACGCCGACGAGCGGCGCTGGGACGTGGTGGCGGGCAGCTGGCTGGAGACGATCGGCGGGCTGCTGTTCTGCTCGTGCGGGGACGGCTCCTGCCCCGCGCCGGGGGCGCATCCCACCCGGCCCGACTGGGCGACCCTGGCCACCCGCAGCGTGCGGGCGGTGCGCGGGATGTGGCAGCGGCGGCCGACGGCGTCGATCCTGCTGCCGGCCGGCCGCACCTTCGACGCGCTGTCCGTCCCGGAGGGCGCGGGCCTGCTCGCGCTGGCGCGCATACAGCGCATGGGCCTGATCCCCGGCCCGGTGATCCGCACGACCGACCGCCGGGCCCAGTTCTTCGTGCTGCCCGGCGGCGCCGCGAAGGCGCCCGACCTCCTGCGCCGGCTCGGCTGGTACCCCGCGTCCCTGGATCTGAGCTCTCTCGGCGAGGGCCGCTACGTCACCGCCCCGCCGACCCGTGTCGGCACCCGGGGCGCCGCCCAGTGGGCCGCCCCGCCGACCCTGGCCAATCGCTGGCTGCCGGACGCGGAGGAGGTGATCCCGGCGCTCGCGTACGCGTGCGGACGGGATCGCTGATCGACGAGCTGTTCGACGAGTGGGCCGGGCCCCTCACCAGGAACGCCCAAGTCCCCTTAGGGTTTCGGCATGACCGAGGCAGCAGTGCGGATACGGGGACTCTGGAAGCAGTTCGGGCAGCATGTCGCGGTCGGGGGGATCGACCTCGAACTGCCCGCCGGAAAGTTCATCGGACTGGTCGGTCCCAACGGAGCGGGCAAGACCACCACCCTGTCCATGGTGACCGGGCTGCTCCGGCCCGACCAGGGCAGCGTGGAGATCGCCGGACAGGACGTCTGGCGCGACCCGGTGGCCGTCAAGGCCCGGATCGGGGTGCTCCCGGAGGGGCTGCGGCTCTTCGAGCGGCTGTCCGGGCGGGAACTGCTCGGCTACTCCGGGCGGATGCGCGGGCTGCCCGGCGCCGAGGTGGACAAGCGGGCGACCCAGCTGCTCGACGTGCTCGACCTGGCCGGGGCCCAGCACAAGCTGGTCGTCGACTACTCGACCGGCATGCGCAAGAAGATCGGACTCGCCGCCGCCCTGCTGCACAACCCCGAAGTGCTCTTCCTGGACGAGCCGTTCGAGGGCGTGGACCCGGTCTCCGCGCAGATCATCCGGGGCGTCCTGGAGCGCTACACCGCCTCCGGCGCCACCGTCGTCTTCTCCTCGCACGTGATGGAGCTGGTGGAGTCGCTGTGCGACTGGGTGGCCGTGATGGCCGCCGGACGCATCCGCGCCACCGGCCCGCTGGCCGAGGTGCGCGGCGGACACCCCACGCTCCAGGCCGCCTTCCTCGAACTCGTCGGCGCGCACGACCGCGCCACCGGGTCCGACCTCGACTGGCTGGGCGGCGGTGCCCCGCGATGACCGCACTGACCCCCACCCTCGTCCGCCTCAAGCTGTCGCTGCTGCGCGGCGGGCTGCGCCAGTCGGCGGCCCGCCGGGCCGCGTTCGTCTGCTCGACGGTCGCCGCGGTGCTGATCGGCCTGCTCCAGATGACGGGCCTGATCGCGCTCGGCGGGTTCGCGCACGTCGAGAACGTCGTGGTGATCGGCGCGGCCGTGCTCGCGCTCGGCTGGACCGTGATGCCGCTGTTCTTCCCGAGCGGCGACGAGACGATGGACCCGACCCGGCTGGTGATGCTCCCGCTGCGGCCCCGGCCGCTGGTACGCGCCCTGCTCGCCGCCTCGCTGGTCGGCATCGGCCCGCTGTACTCCCTGCTGGTGCTGACCGGCTGCGCGGTGGCGCTCGCGCACGGCCCCGCCGGCTGGGCGGCCGCCGTCCTCGCCCTGCCGCTCGCGCTGCTGGTGTGCGTGGCGCTGGCCCGTACGGTCGCGGCGGCCAACGTACGGCTGCTGACCAGCCGCCGGGGCCGGGACCTCGCGGTGCTGAGCGGGCTCGTCATCGCCGTCGGGGCGCAGCTGCTCAACTTCGGGCTGCAACGGCTGGGTTCGTCGTCCGGGCTCGAACAGCTCGGCCCGGTGGCCGATGTGCTGTCCTGGGTGCCGCCCGCCTCGGCGCTGGCCGCGGTGCACACGGCGAGCACGGGGGCGTACGGCGTCGCGCTGGCCCAACTCGCACTGTCCGCCGCCGCGTTGGTGCTGCTGATCGCGGCGTGGTCCCGCAGTCTGACCCGGCTGATGACCTCCCCGGACGGCTCCACGCTCCAGGGCGCCGACACGGACGCGCCCGACCGTGCCTCGGCGGGCCTCCTCGGCCGGCTGCTGCCGGGCGGCCGCACCGGCGCCGTCATGGAACGCACCCTGCGCTACATCTGGCGCGACCCCAAGACCAAGGCCGCCTGGGTCACCTCACTGGCGATCGGGCTGATCGTGCCGGTGTTCAACGCCGTGCAGGGCACCGGGTCCGTCTACTTCGCGTGCTTCGCCTCGGGGATGCTCGGGATGCAGATGTACAACCAGTTCGGGCAGGACTCCTCCGCCTTCTGGATGGTCGCCATGACCATCTCCTCGCCCCGCGACGCCTACGCCGAGCTGCGAGCCCGCGCGCTGGCCCTATTGCTGATCACCCTGCCCTACGCGCTGCTGGTGACCGGGGTGACGACCGCGCTCCTCGGCGACTGGGACCGGCTGCCGGAGGTGCTGGGACTGTCCCTGGCGCTGCTCGGCGCGATGCTGGCGACCGGGGCGTGGACGTCGGCGCGGTTCCCGTACTCGATCCCGCAGGAGGGGCACCGGAATGTCGCCCCGGGGCAGGCGGGGCTGGCCTTCGCGGCGATCTTCGGGGGGATGATCTCGGCGGCGCTGCTGTGTGCGCCGGTTATTGCCGCGGTGATCTGGTTGAACGTGTCGGAGGGGGGTGCGGGGTGGACGTGGGTGCTGCTGCCGCTGGGGGCGGTTTATGGGGCGGGGGTGACTGTGGCGGGGTTGCGGTTGGCCGCGCCGCAGACGGTGGGGAGGTTGCCGGAGATTTTGGTGGCGGTCAGTCGGGGCTGAGGGGTGGTTCTGGGGGGTGTTCGGGTGCGGCGCCGTTTGGGCTGGTCGCGCAGTTCCCCGCGCCCCTAAAAAACCGGTCCTCGCGCCCCTGAAAGGCACCGGTCCCGCGCGCCCCTGAAAACAGCCAGTCCCCGTGTCCCTCAAAGACACCAGTTCCCGCATCGCTAAAGAACAACAGTCCCCCCGCCCCTGAAAGTCGTTCAGGCCAAACCGCTCAAGAACGGCTCCACCGCTCTTCTCCAGGCCGCCGGCTGGTCGTAGTGGATGAGGTGGCCCGCGTCGGTGATTTCCGCGTACTCGCCCCGGGGGAGGACGCGGACCATCTCCTGGGCCTCGGCGCGGCCGAGTTCGCCGTCGAGGCCGCGGACGACGAGGGTGGGGCAGGTGACCTGGGCCAGTTCCTCCCAGTGGGCGTCGTGGACCCAGGTCTCGCGGGTGCGGAGCATGCGTTCGGGCTCGAAGACGGGGCGCCAGCCGTCCGCGCACTCGTGCATGACCTCGGCGTAGAACTCGCCGCGGGTGGGGCTCGGGCGCTCCAGGCGGGGGTCGTCCTCGCCGAACCATCTGCGGACGTCCGCGAGCGTGGCGAAGGGGACCGGCCAGGAGCGGAACCACTCGTCCCACTCGCGCTGCGAGGCGGCGCCGAGCGCGGAGGCGCGCATGTCGCAGATGACGAGCCCGCGCACGAGGTCGGGGCGGCGGGCGGCGAGCTGCCAGGCCGTCAGGGCGCCCATGGCGTGGCCGATGAGGACGGCGGGGGCGAGACCGAGCTGTTCGAGGGCGGCCTCGGCGTCCGCCACGTAGTCCTCGCGGGTGCAGGCGGCCGCCGGAGGGTGTTCGCTGCGGCCGTGGCCGCGCTGGTCGAGCGCCACGGCCCGGTACCGCTCCGCGAGCCAGCGGGCGGTGGCCGCCCAGTGCGAGGCGCGGCCCATCAGCCCGTGGAGCAGCAGCACGCCGGGCATGGCGGAGTCGGCCCCCTCCTTGGGCGGGTCCGCGAACTCCCAGGCGGCCAGCCGTACGCCGCCCGCTCCTGTCACGTCGATACGCCGTGCCATCGCCTGGCACCCCCCAGCCTTGCCTGCCTCGTACCGGTGTACTGCCCTGCCGTTGTCGTATGCCGTGGTCCGTCGTCCTGCTCTCGCAGACTATCGAACTGCTATTCGAACATCGGGTATGTGCGAGAAACACCCCTCGTTCGAGTGACACCAGAAGAGGAATGATCGCCACCGCCGAGGGGATCTTCTCTGGCGAGGGGGGCGGACCGCTCGGGGAAAAACGGTCCGAAGGCTGACCCTGGGAGCTCGGGGCTCCGGGTCAGCGTCCGGGGAGGTGAGACCCCGGCGCCGCGGCGGCGCCGGGGTTCTCTTTCGTCCGGTGTTCGTCTCAGCGCTTGGCGACGAAGACGTGCGAGGCGACCTCCGAGGCCAGCTCGGCGGCCTCGCCGCCACTGCCGACCAGGACACCGCCCGCCGACTCGGTCACGCTCACCACGGAGCCGGGCTGCACGCCCGCCCGCCGCAGCGTGTACATCAGCTGCGCGTCCGTCTGGATCGGCTCCCCGATCCGGCGGACGACGACCGTCTTGCCGTCCTGGCCCGGGTCGAGGTCGGCCAGCGAGACCATGCCCTCGTCCAGGAACGGGTCGGCGCCGTCCTTCTCGCCCAGCTCCTCAAGCCCCGGGATCGGGTTGCCGTACGGCGACTCGGTGGGGTGGCGCAGCAGTTCGAGCACACGGCGCTCGACCGCCTCGCTCATCACGTGCTCCCAGCGACACGCCTCGGCGTGCACCTGCTCCCACTCCAGGCCGATGACGTCCACCAGCAGGCACTCCGCGAGGCGGTGCTTGCGCATCACCCGGGTGGCCAGCCGGCGGCCCTCGTCGGTCAGTTCCAGATGACGGTCGCTGGCCACGGACACGAGCCCGTCCCGCTCCATGCGCGCCACCGTCTGACTCACGGTCGGCCCGCTCTGGTCGAGCCGCTCCGCGATGCGGGCGCGCATGGGGACGACGCCTTCCTCTTCCAGTTCGAGGATGGTGCGGAGATACATCTCCGTGGTGTCGATCAGACCGGACATACGTGCCCCTCGATTACCTCTGCCGGAGGCTCACCGCTCCCCGGCGCGTGCGCTGGCCCAGACCTCAATTCTGCCGGATACCACCGACAACCGTGCCGCCCCGGCGAAACCGGCGTGCGGCGGGGGGCGAATCGGGGCAACGACGCCGACGCGATCCGTCTCCGACGCCGACGCGAGCCATATCCGACGCCGACTCGGCCGCCCCGCCCCGACAGGTCCGCCCGAAAAGCCACCGAGACGACCGCCGGAGCCCCGAAGGACCGACCGAACGGCCGAGCCCGACCCGAACGCCACCGGGCCGGGGCGCCGAGCCCCGGGACCGGGCCGCCCGAAAGGCCGGACAGCCGGACAGGAAGGCTGGTCCGGGGTCGCTGCCAGGTCCTGCGCCGATCCCCGCTCGCCCCGCACCCAACTCCCGCGCCGGACAGCCGCCGAACCGCCGGAGGCACCCCGTATTGACACCGAGATGGTCCAGACCGCACCGTGATCCGCGACACCGAGCGCGAAGGGGCACCGGATGAGTGACGGCACGCCTGCCGATCTGTTCTTCGACGCCGCCGCGGAGCTGTTGCGGCGGGTGCGGGAGGAAGAGGGTGGGGCCATCGCGGAGGCGGGGGTCCTGCTGGCGGACACGGTGACGGACGGGGGGCGGCTGTTCGCGTTCGGGGCCGGACACTCCTCACTGGCCGCGCAGGACGTGGTCTACCGCGCCGGCGGCCTCGCCCTGATGAACCTGCTCGCCGTGCCCGGAGTCGTCGGCGTCGACGTCACCCCGGCCACCCTCGGCTCCGCCCTGGAGCGGGTCGACGGCCTCGCGAGCGCCGTACTGGACAGCTCACCGGCCCGCGCCGGGGACGCCCTGGTGATCATCTCCCTGTCGGGCCGCAACTCCCTGCCCGTCGAGATGGCGCGCGGCGCCCGGGAACGCGGCCTCAAGGTCATCGGCGTCACCTCCGTCGCGTACGCCACCGAGACCGCCTCCCGGCACGCCTCCGGCACCTTCCTCAAGGACCACTGCGACGTCGTGCTCGACTCGAAGATCGCGGTCGGCGACGCGGAGCTGAGCCTGGACTCCGTACCCGCCCCCTTCGCCCCCGCCTCCACGGTCGTGACCTCGGCCCTGATGCAGGCCGTGATGGCCACCGCCGCCGCCGAACTGGCCGGACGCGGCATCGAGCCCCCACTGCTGCGCTCCGGCAACGTCGACGGCGGCCACGACTGGAACACGCGGATCATGGAGAAGTACGGCGACCGGATCTTCTACCGGCACTAGCCACAGACGTCACCGCCCCCGCAGAACCTCCGCCAGATCCAGCGCCGCCCCGATCCGCGCCGCCACCTCCTCCGCGTACGCCACGTCGGACCGGTCGAAACGCCCCCGCCCCGGCCCGCGCAGGAAGGTGACGACGCCCAGCGTGCGGCCCCGGCTGCGCAGTACGGCGCACAGCGCGTGCGCGGTGTCGGCGGGCCACAGCCGGGCCCGCGCCCACTCGCGCGGCCGCTCGGCGGGGCCCGACCCGGCGTCCACGCGCACGGTTCCGTTCCGCTCGCAGCACTGGAGCGCGGGGTGCCCGGCGCCGTACCGCACGGGCAGCCCGGAGGTGGCGGGCGGCGCGTCCGGGCCCGGCGCACCGGCGGGGGTGGCGGCGAGCCGTACGAGCCGCAGGGCGCCCTCGTTCTCCGGCCCGGGCGGCACCGGCACCGCCCGGTCGAGCAGGGCGTGGTCGGCGAAGCCCGCGAGGGCGAACTCCAGGTGGACCACGGCCGCCTCCGCCGGGTCCTCGCACTCGGCGGCGGCACGGGCCGCGCGGTGCAGCTGGTTGGAGCGGAAGCGCAGCCGGGACGCCTCCTGCTCGCCCTGCCGGGCCTCGGTGACGTCCTGGAAGAGCCAGCCGACCCCGAGCGGTACGGGCTCCTCGGCCAGCGGCGAGGCCAGCCGCACGAAGCCGCTGCGCCAGCAGCGCCGCCGCTCCCCCTCGGCCGTCCGCACGGTCACCCACATCTCGGCGGGCCCGGGCGGGGTGCCCTCGGCCAGCACATGGGTCAGCGCGCTCTCCAGTTCCTCCACACCCTGTGCGAGCAGCTCACCGAGCGGCCGCCCGAGCGCGGACGTACGGCCCACCCCGAGCGCGCGGGCCGCGTGCGCGTTGACGACGGCGGGCCGCAGATCGGCGTCCACCAGCACGACGCCCCAGGACGCGTCCTCGAACAACGCCTCGCTGAGCGCGATCGACCGCTCCAGGTCGATCTGCGCGTGCACCTCGCTGAAGGCGCAGTACAACCCGGCAGGGCTGCCGTCCGGCCCCCGCACGGCGGCGGACTGGGTCCTGACGAGCACCCGTCCCCCGTCCTTGGTGACCAGCGCGAACTCGTGCACCTGCCGCCCCGGCGCCCGCATCGCGGACATCAGCCGCCGCTGCACCTCCTCGGCGTCCGCACTGCGCACCGCCCACCCGGCGAAGCCCGGCCGCCCGACCGCCTCTGCGGCACTCCACCCCAGAATCCGCTCCGCCTCACGGTTCCAGTGGGTCACGACCCCCTCGGCGTCGAAGGCGCACAGGGCCGCGTCCATGCCGTCCAGCAGCGCGGCGAGCAGATCCTCCCCACCCGGCTCCCCCGGCCCCAGCTCATCGGTGGCCCCACCACGCCGGGAAGCACTCACCCTCGACCCCCTGGAGGCTGCGTCGGGCACACCCCTCGGCACCCGTTCCGCTCACTGGCCTGCGTCGTTCAATGTCATTCAACTCGACGGTGACACAGCCCACACGGAGTTCCGCGAGATTGCGGCGCCGAAAATCGTTTGAAGCGTGTGCGACGACTTCCTAGGCTGTGGAGCACACACGAAGGGAGGTGGTTCGGCAGATGTACGGAAACCGGACGCGTGAGGTGGCTGCGGGCTAGCGGCCCGACACCACGCCTCGTCGAGGGTGCCGGACCAGCGCGTGCGCGTCACGCGCAGCCGGCCAATCCATCGCAGTCGCCCGACCCGTGAGCTCGCCGGTACGTCCGGCCGGCTCTCCGCCCCGGCGGAGGACCCGAGCTCGCGGGTCGTCTGCGTTTACGCGCCTTACGGGGTCAGGGGCTGAGGCGGTCGACCGTCCAGGTGCCGTCCGGGAGGGCGGTGTAGCGGAGGCGGTCGTGGAGGCGGTTCTCGCGGCCCTGCCAGAACTCGACGGTCTCGGGGGCGACGCGGAAGCCTCCCCAGTGGGGCGGGACGGGGACCTCCTCGCCCTCGGGGTAGCGGGCGCCGAGCGCGGCGTACGCCTCGTCCAGTTCGGCGCGGGAGCCGACCACCGTGGACTGCGCGCTGGCCCAGGCGCCCAGCTGGGAGCCGTGCGGGCGGCTGTGGAAGTAGGCGGCGGTCTCCTCGCGGCTGGTGCGGCGGGCCACGCCCGAGACGATGACCTGGCGGGCGATCGGGTGCCAGGGGAAGAGCAGCGAGACGTACGGGTTCCCGGCCAGGTCACGGGCCTTGCGGGAGTCGTAGTTGGTGTAGAAGACGAAGCCGTCGGTGTCGTAGCCCTTCATCAGGACCGTGCGCGAGCCGGGGCGCCCTGCCGGGTCCACGGTGGAGACGACCATCGCGTTGGGCTCGTACAGCGTGCCGTGGACGGCCGCGCGGGCGGCGTCGGCGAACCAGCGCGCGAACTGGTCCATCGGGTGGACCGCGAGTTCCGTCGTCTCAAGGCCCCGGGCGCGGTACTGCTTGCGCATGAACGCGGGGTCGGTGGCGGGGTCGGGCATGGTGTCGCGATCGGTCACGCGGCCATCCTGCCGCATGGGGGCGTACGGGCCGCGGGTCCACTCCCGGCGCACTTCCGGCGCGCTCCCGCGCGCATCGCGCGGCGGCTCGCCACCACTGCCTCCCCCTAACGTGGCACTCAGTGCCGCAAGGACTCCCCAAACCTGGCACTCAGGGCTATCGTGCTGGTTCCCGCCTCGTGTCCGGGTGACCCCCGGCCGTACGGGGCATCACCGGTGTGACCGCCGCCGACCCAGCATGAGGAGCCGCCTTATGTCCGAGTTCGTACCCGGGCTAGAGGGAGTCGTCGCCTTCGAGACGGAGATCGCCGAGCCGGACAAGGAGGGCGGTGCCCTGCGCTACCGGGGCGTCGACATCGAGGACCTGGTCGGGCACGTGTCCTTCGGGAACGTGTGGGGGCTGCTGGTCGACGGCGCCTTCGACCCCGGTCTGCCGCCCGCCGAGCCGTTCCCGATCCCGGTGCACTCCGGGGACATCCGGGTGGACGTGCAGTCCGCGCTGGCCATGCTGGCCCCCGTGTGGGGCCTGAAACCGCTGCTGGACATCGACGCCGAGCAGGCCCGCGACGACCTCGCCCGCGCCGCCGTCATGGCGCTGTCGTACGTCGCCCAGTCCGCGCGCGGGCAGGGCCTGCCGATGGTGCCGCAGAGCGAGATCGACAAGGCGCGGTCGGTGGTCGAGCGGTTCATGATCCGCTGGCGCGGCGAGCCGGACCCGAAGCACGTCGCCGCCGTCGACGCCTACTGGACCTCGGCCGCCGAGCACGGCATGAACGCGTCCACCTTCACCGCGCGGGTCATCGCCTCCACCGGGGCGGATGTCGCCGCCGCGCTCTCCGGCGCCGTGGGGGCGATGTCCGGTCCCCTCCATGGCGGGGCGCCCTCCCGTGTGCTCGGCATGATCGAGGAGATCGAGCAGACCGGGGACGCGGAGGGGTGGGTCCGGCAGGCCCTCGACCGGGGTGAGCGGCTCATGGGGTTCGGGCATCGCGTCTACCGGGCCGAGGACCCCCGGGCGCGGGTACTGCGGCGCACCGCGCGGGAGTTGGGGGCGCCTCGGTACGAGATCGCGGAGGCGCTGGAGAAGGCGGCGCTGGAGGAGTTGCACAATCGGCGGCCGGATCGTGTGCTGGCCACCAATGTGGAGTTCTGGGCGGCGATTCTGCTCGACTTCGCGGAGGTGCCGGCGCACATGTTCACGTCGATGTTCACGTGTGCGCGGACCGCCGGGTGGTCGGCGCACATTCTTGAGCAGAAGAGGACCGGTCGCTTGGTGCGGCCTTCAGCGGAGTACGTCGGTCCGAGTGAGCGTCGGCCTGAGGACATCCCGGGGTTTGCGGGGATCGCTCACTGAATTCGCCCACCGAGAAGGGGTGTTGGGGCGCGTGGGCGGCTGCGGGATCGTTGTGGTTGATCGCGCAGTTCCCCGCGCCCCTAAAAGCAAAAAACAAAAGCAGAACCTCTAGGCCGGTGTCAGCAGGCTCGCGTGATGGCGCTCCGCCACCAGCGGGTGGGCCCTCAGCTTGCCCTTCAGCTCGTTGAAGCCGTACTCCGCGTACAGCGGGTTCGTCGGGTCCGTCGTCACGCCGGGCGCGGCATCCGCGTGCGGGAAGGGCAGCGGGGCGATCCTCGCGTCCAGGCGAGGGTTGTAGAAGAACGGGACCGAGAAGCGTTCCGTGGCTCCGGGCGGGCTGACCACGCGGTGGTTGGTGGCGAGGAGGTAGCCGTTGGTGGCGACCTCCAGGAGTTCGCCGAGGTTCACCACGAACGCGCCCTCCAGCGGCGGGACTTCGTGGAAGCGGCCGTCCTCGCGCTGGACCTGGAGGCCACCCACGGAGTCCTGGAGGAGCAGGGTGAGGAAGCCGTAGTCCTTGTGGGCGCCGACGCCCTGGTCGGTGCCGTCGCCCGCGCTGCCGGGGTAGCGGACGAGCTTGAGGTGCGGGTGGGCGTGGGCACCGAAGGCGGGGTCGTAGAAGTCGGCGGGGGCACCGATGGCGGTGAGCAGCTCGTGCAGCAGCCGCTGGGCGACCGCGCTGAGCTTGTCGATCCAGGCGAGGGCGGCGGTGCGCAGCTCGGGCAGGGCGGTGGGCCACTGGTTGGGGCCCTGGAGCCACCAGTACGGCGACTCGTCCGGGCCGGGGACGCGGGCGAGGCGCTCGGCGCCGATGTCGAGCTGGTCGCGCCAGTCGCGGGAGCCGCCGGTGCGTTCGTCGCCGGTGCGGGTGTAGCCGCGGAAGTGCGGGGAGTTGACGTTGTCGAGGGCCAGCCGGTCGGCCTCGGGCAGCGCGAAGAAGGCCCGCATCGCGGTGAGCAGGGCGTCGGTCTCCTCCTGGGTCACCCCGTGCCCGACGAGCTGGAAGAAGCCCACGTCATGGGCGGCGGAGTGCAGCCGGTCGTGGAGAAGGGCGCGCTCCTCGGGACCGCGGTCGGCGGCCGAGAGGTCGATGATCGGGAGCTGGGCGTACGACGGGTTCGTCGCGGGATTCGTCATGGGTGCGTCCGCGTGGTTACGGGGCACGGGCAGCCGCGAGGGGTGGGCGGCCCCCGGGTGCCGGAAAGGAAGAGACGAGGAAAAAGGGGGCTGGATCAGGCGGAACGCCGACAGCCCATGCTCGTGACGCGCACGTAGTCCACGTGGCGGCGGCGAACGAGCATCGGAAGCATGGGCCAAGAGTACTGCGATGCCCGGAATACGGATGTGACGGGCGCCACCTGCCCGGCAGCCTCTCGCGCCTCAGAACTTGCCCGCCGGATGCGCCGTACGGTGTCCGCCGAGCGCGTCGGCCACCAGGTCCCGGAACTCGTCCGTGAACTCCGGCCAGTTCCAGAACTCGAACCCGAGATACCCGAAGGCGAACGAGTCGTACGCCCACTTCCACTCCGGCAGCGGGACGCGGGCCGTGCAGGAGGCGCACTCCACGTCGGCGTCGCCGGTCGCCCGCCAGAGGCCGATGGCCCGGTCGAAGGGGTCGCTCGCCCCCTCGACCGGGGTCCAGTCCTCGTAGACGTACAGCCGGGTCGTGGCGGCGCAGCGGGGGCAGCGGACCCACTCGGGGTCGCCCTGGCCGCTGTGGAAGAAGGTGCGGCCGGTGTGGACGGCGAGCCCGTCGGTGGGCGCCCACCGGGCGTCCGCCGGGGCCACCGCCCGGTCCCACCGCGGGCCCGGCGGATGCCCGAGCCCCGGTCCGAGCAGACACTCGGTCCGCTCGGCGCGCACGATGCCCTCGCCGACCAGCCGGTCGACCACGCGCGCGGCGAGGCCGGGCGCGTCGGCTTCGGTGGCGTCGAGGTCGACGATGATCTGGAAGTGATCCCCCATGCCGTACATGCTGGCACCGGCCACTGACAACGGGATCGCACGAACCCCTGGGGCGCTACTCCCCCAGCGCCTCGTCGAGCAGCACCGCCCACTGCGCGACGACCCGCTCGCGGCGTGCGGTGTCGTCGGTGAGGAGGGTGGCGAGGCCCAGGCCGCGGGCCATGTCGAGCAGGCCCTGTACGGTCTCGCGGACGCCGGGGCGGGACTCGTCGGCGTCGAGGAGTTCGACGGCGATGCGGTGGCACTCACGGCCGACGCGCCCCTCCAACTCGGTCACCCGGCCGCGCAGTTGGTCCTCGTTGGAGGCGGCCACCCACAGGTGCAGGGCGGCCCGGAAGAGCGGGCCGGTGAAGAGGCCGATCAGGGCGGAGATCACGGCACGCCGGTCCCCGGGGCCGTCGGGGAACAGCTCGCGGAGCGCGACGGAGCGGCTCTCCGCCACGTACTCGACGGCGGCGGTGAACAGGTCCTCGCGGGTGGGGAAGTGGTGCTGCGCGGCGCCCCGGGAGACGCCCGCGCGCTCCGCGACGACCGCGACCGTGGAGCCCGCCCAGCCGTACTCGGCGAGGCAGGCCACGGCGGCCTCCAGGAGGCGCTGCCGGGTGGCCCGACTGCGGTCCTGCTTGGGTACGCGGTCGCGTTCCGCCGTACTCACACCACCCATGCCGCATCCCGTCTTTCCAGGAAGGCCGTCATCCCCTCCCGGGCCTCCGGGGCGGAGAACAGCCGGGCCGAGAGGGCGGTCAGGTCCGCCGCGTCCCGGTCGAATGTCTCCAGCACCCTAGCCGTGAGCAGCCGTTTCGTCGCGGCCAGGGCCTCGGGCGAGGAGCGGCGCAGGCCGTCCAGGACGGGCGTGAGCACGTCGTCCACGTCGTCCCCGGACGCGGTGAGCAGTCCGAGCCGTACGGCCTCGGCGGGGCCGAAGCGCTCACCGGTGAGGTAGTAGCGGGCGAGCGCGCGCGGGTCGGCGCGGGGCAGCACCGGCAGGGAGATCACCGCCGGGGCGACCCCGATCCGCACCTCGGTGAAGGCGAACGTGGCCCCGGCGGAGGCGGCCGTGATGTCACAGGCGGCGAGCAGCCCGAGCCCGCCCGCGCGGACGTGCCCGGTGACCCGGGCCACCACGGGCTTGGGCAGCTCCACGATCTGCCGCAACAGCCCCACCAGCGCGTCCGGTTGAGGCGGGTCGCGCAGGTCGGCGCCCGCGCAGAACGTGCCCCCGGTGTGGGTGAGGACGACCGCCCGGACGCCGGGGTCCTTCACGCAGTCGGCCAGGGCGTCGGCGAGCGCGGCGACGAGGGGTGCGGAGAGGGCGTTACGGGTGTCCGGGGAGTCCAGGCTGACGGTCTCCACGGCCCGTTCGCGGGAGCGTCCGACAAGTGTCATGCGCGCTCCCGGAGTTCACGGCGCAGGATCTTCCCCGAGGCCGCGCGCGGCACGGAGTCGACGAAGGTCACCCGCCGGACCCGTTTGTACGGCGCGACGTGCTCGGCGACGTACAACATCACCTCGTTCTCGCCGAGTTCGGGCGCGGTCGGGCGGCGGACGACAAAGGCGTGCGGGATCTCGTTGCCCTCGTCGTTCAGGGTGCCGACGACCGCCGCGTCCGCGACGGCCGGGTGGGTGAGCAGCAGCGCCTCCAGTTCGGCGGGGGCCACCTGGAAGCCCTTGTACTTGATGAGTTCCTTCACCCGGTCCACCACGAACAGCCAGCCGTCAGCGTCGACTTGCCCCACATCGCCGGTGTGCAGCCAGCCGTCGCGGTCGATCGTCTCGGCGGTGGCGTCGGGCCGGTTGAGGTAGCCCTTCATCACCTGCGGGCCCCGGATCAGGATCTCGCCGGCCTCTCCGGTGCCGAGGTCCTTGCCGGGGTCGTCCAGGGACACGATCCGCATCTCGGTACCCGCGATCAGCCTGCCCGCCGTACCGGGCGGCGCCTCCCGCAGCAGGTCGAGCGGGACGACATGGGTGCCGGGCGACAGCTCGGTCATCCCGTACGCCTGCCCGAGCGGCGGCAGCCCGAGCCGTTCGGCGCAGGCCGCGGCGAGGGAGGCGTCCAGTGGGGCGGCGGCGCTGATCACGTACTTCAGCGAGGAGAGGTCGTAGCGCGCGACCGAGGGGTGCTTGGCGAGGGCGAGGACGATCGGCGGGGCGACGTAGAGGCCGGTGATGCGGTGGGTCTCGATGGCCGCGAGGAAGGTGTCCAGCTCGAAGCGGGGCAGCACGACGACGGTGGCGCCCTGCCGCAGGGGCGCGTTCATCAGGGCAGTGAGGCCGTAGATGTGGAAGAGCGGGAGGACGGCGAGGATACGGTCCCCCGGCTCCGACCGTACGGCGGGCTCCAGTTGGGCGAGGTTGGTGACGATCTGCCGGTGGGTGAGCATCACGCCCTTGGGCACGCCGGTGGTGCCGGAGGAGTACGGCAGTACGGCGATGTCCTCGGCCGGGTCGAGCGCGATCTCCGGCTCGGGCCCGTCGCTCGCCAGCATGTCGACCAGGGAGCGGTGTTCGGGTGCGCTGTCGCACACGATGATCTCCCGCACCCCGCCCGCGAGTTCGGCGGCGCGGCGGGCGGCCGGGAGCAGCGGGGAGACGGTGACGATCCAGCGGGCCCCGCTGTCCTCCAGCTGCCGCGCGAACTCCTCGGGCGTGGCGAGCGGGTGGGCGGTGGTGACGGTGGCGCCCGCCCGGGTGGCCGCGTAGAACGCCAGTGGAAACGCGAGGGTGTTGGGGCTGTGCAGGGCGAGCACCTCCCCCTTGCGCACCCCCGCCTCCGCGAACGCGGCCGCCAGCCTGCGGTGGAACCGGTCCAGTTGCTCGTAGGTCAGGGTCGTGCCGTCGGTGCCGTCGATGAGCGCGGGCCGGTCACCGAAGGCGGCGGCACCGCCCAGCACCGCGTCGTGGACGGGGAGTTCTACGGGCGGTACGTCGTCGTACGCGCTGTGGAACACGGTTCCTCCAACGGGGCTGTTTCCTAGTAGGACTTGGGGAGGCCGAGGGTCTGGTGGGAGATGTAGTTGAGGATCATCTCCCGGCTGACCGGGGCGATCCGGGCCACCCGGGCACCGGTGATCAGCGAGGCGAGCCCGAACTCGCGGGTGAGGCCGTTGCCGCCGAGCGTGTGCACGGCCTGGTCGACCGCCTTCACACAGGCTTCCCCGGCCGCGTACTTGGCCATGTTGGCGGCCTCGCCCGCGCCGATGTCGTCCCCGGCGTCGTAGAGCAGGGCGGCCTTCAGCATCATCAACTTGGCCAGTTCCAGGTCGATGTGGGCCTGCGCGAGGGGGTGCGCGATGGCCTGGTGGGCGCCGATGGGGACGTTCCACACGGTGCGCTCGCGGGCGTACTCCACGGCCCGGCCGAGCGCGTAACGCCCCATGCCGATCGCGAACGCGGCCGTCATGATCCGCTCGGGGTTCAGCCCGGCGAAGAGCTGGAGCAGCCCGGTGTCCTCGTCACCGACGAGTGCGTCGGCAGGGAGCCGTACGTCGTCCAGGACCAGCTCGAACTGCTTCTCGGCGGCGTTGACCTCCATGTCGATCTTGTTGCGCGTGAAGCCGTCCGCGTCGCGCGGGACGATGAAGAGGCAGGGCTTGAGCCTGCCCGTGCGGGCGTCCTCGGTGCGGCCGACGATCAGCGTGGCGTCCGCCTGGTCGACTCCGGAGACGAAGACCTTGCGGCCGGTGAGGAGCCAGTCGTCGCCGTCGCGGCGGGCGGTCGTGGTGATGCGGTGGGAGTTGGAGCCCGCGTCCGGTTCGGTGATGCCGAAGGCCATCGTGCGGGTGCCGTCGGCGATTCCGGGGAGCCAGGTGCGCTTCTGGTCTTCCGTGCCGAAGCGGGCGATGACCGTTCCGCAGATGGCCGGGGAGACGATCAGCATGAGGAGGGGGGCGCCTGCGGTTCCCAATTCCTCCAGCACGATGGAGAGTTCGGCTATGCCGCCGCCTCCGCCTCCGTATTCCTCGGGGAGGTTGACGCCGAGGTAGCCAAGTTTTCCTGCCTCCAGCCAGAGTTCGGTGGGGTGTCGTCCCTCGGTGATGGCGCGCGTGATGTAGTCGCGGCCGTAACGCTTGCCCAGGGCGGAGACGGCCTTGCGGAGTGACTGGTGTTCTTCGGACTCGATGAGGGTCGTCATTCGTTTCCTCCGGGTGCGGCTTGTCTGTGGCTGGTCGCGCAGTTCCCCGCGCCCCTTAAGGGGAGTTGCTCTCGACCACCGCCAAAAGGGCGCCCATCTCCATCTGCTGTCCCACCGCCACCGGCAGGGTCGTCAGGGTGCCGTCCGTCGGGGCCGTGATCAGGTGTTGCATCTTCATCGCCTCCAGCCAGATCAGGGGCTGGCCCGCCTTGACCTCGGTGCCCTCGGTCAGGGCCTCCGCGACACGGACGACGGTGCCGGGCATCGGGGCGAGGAGGGAGCCGGGGGCGTGGTCGGGGCGGGGGTCGGGGAAGCGGGGCAGGATGGTGAGGGCGGTGGTGTTGACGTGGACCCGGGTGCCGTAGCGGGCGATCTCGAACTTCCGTTCCACGCCGTCGATTTCGAGCACGACGAGGGTGGGTTCGGCGCGCACCACGCGTACGCCGTCCGCCGCGAGGCCCGTCCTGGTGTGCCGGTAGGCCGCCTCGACCTCCTCGCCCTCCCTCTCGTACCGCTTCATCTGCGGAGCCGACGGCACATTGCGCCAGCCGCCGAACCGTGAGCGGCCCGAGGCGTCCGCGAGGGCGGCGGCCAGGGGGGCGTACGGGTCGGGGGCGGGCTCGGTGAGGGTGGTGAGGTGGCGGTCGTAGAAGCCGGTGTCCATGCGGGCGGTGGTGAACTCCGGGTGCCGCAGCGAGCGGACGAGCAGGTCGCGGTTGGTGACCGGGCCGTGGACGGCGGCCCGTTCCAGGGCACCGGCGAGGGCGCGGACGGCCTCGGCGCGGGTCGGCGCGTGGGCGACGGCCTTGGCGAGCATCGGGTCGTAGTGCACGCCGACCGTGTCGCCGTCGCCGTACCCGGCGTCCAGGCGTACGCCCGGTACGGCGAGCCGGTGCAGGGTGCCGGTCTGCGGGGCGAAGCCGCGTGCCGGGTCCTCGGCGTAGAGGCGGGCCTCGACGGCGTGGCCGCGCGCGGTCGGCGGGTCGAGTGGGAGGGCATGCCCCTCGGCGATCCGGATCTGCTCGGCGACCAGGTCGAGACCGAACACCGCCTCGGTGACGGGGTGTTCGACCTGGAGCCGGGTGTTCATCTCCAGGAAGTGCGCCCGGCCGTCGGCCACGAGGAACTCGACGGTGCCCGCGCCCTCGTAGGACACGGCGCGCGCGGCCCGTACGGCCATCGCGTACAGCTTCTCGGTGAGCGCGGCCGGCAGGCCCGGCGCCGGGGCCTCCTCGATCACCTTCTGGTGGCGGCGCTGGAGGGAGCAGTCGCGGGTGCCGAGGGTCCAGACGGTGCCGTGGGTGTCGGCGAGGATCTGCACCTCGACATGGCGTCCGCGCTCGATGTACGGCTCGACGAACACCTCCCCGTCCCCGAAGGCGCTCGTGGCCTCGGCGCGGGCGGCCTCCAGCGCGCCGGGCAGCTCGTCGAGCCGGCGTACGACGCGCATCCCGCGTCCGCCGCCGCCCGCCGCGGCCTTGACCAGGACGGGGAGGTCTGTCTTCGTGAGCGCGGCCGCGTCGAGCGGGGCGATGCCCATCAGTTCCTTGGCGCGGGTCTTGGACGCCATGGCCTCGATGGCCTCGGGCGGCGGTCCGATCCAGACCAGTCCGGCGTCGAGGACGGCGCGGGCGAAGTCGGCGTTCTCGGAGAGGAAGCCGTAGCCGGGGTGCACGGCGTCCGCGCCCGCCGCGAGGGCGGCCTTCACGATGAGGTCGCCGCGCAGATACGTCTCGGCGGGAGCCGCGCCCGGCAGTCGTACCGAGGTGTCGGCCACACGTGTGTGCAGCGCACCCCCGTCCGCGTCGGAGTGTAGGGCGACTGTACGTATGCCCAGGTCGGCGCAGGTGCGGAAGATCCGGCAGGCGATCTCGCCCCGGTTGGCCACGAGCAGGGTGGAAATCATGGGCCTCACATCCGGAAGACGCCGAAGCCGCCACGGGCGCCCTGATAGGGGGCCGTGTGTATGGCGGACAGACATATGCCGAGGACGGTTCGGGTGTCGCGGGGATCTATGACGCCGTCGTCGTAGAGGCGTCCGGACAGGAACATGGGCAGCGACTCGGACTCGATCTGCCGCTCCACCATGGCGCGCAGCGCGGCGTCGGCCTCCTCGTCGTAGGGCTGTCCCTTCGCCGCCGCCGACTGCCGGGCCACGATCGACAGCACTCCGGCGAGCTGCTGCGGGCCCATGACGGCGGACTTGGCGCCGGGCCAGGCGAAGAGGAAGCGGGGGTCGTAGGCGCGGCCGCACATGCCGTAGTGCCCGGCGCCGTAGGACGCGCCCATGAGGACGGAGAGGTGGGGCACCTTCGAGTTGGACACCGCGTTGATCATCATGGCGCCGTGCTTGATGATCCCGCCCTGTTCGTACTCCTTGCCCACCATGTAGCCGGTGGTGTTGTGCAGGAACAGCAGCGGGACGTCGCGCTGGTTGGCGAGCTGGATGAACTGGGCGGCCTTCTGCGACTCCTCGCTGAACAACACCCCGCGCGCGTTGGCCAGGATGCCGACCGGGTAACCGTGCAGCTCGGCCCAGCCGGTGACCAGGCTCGTGCCGTACAGCGGCTTGAACTCGTCGAAGTCGGACGCGTCGGTGATGCGGGCGATCACCTCGCGCGGGTCGAAGGGAGTGCGCAGATCGCCGGGCACGATCCCGAGCAGCTCCTCCGAGTCGTACTTCGGCGGCTCGGCGGGGCCCGGATCGCCGTGCGCCTTGCGGTGGTTGAGCCGCGCGACCACCCGGCGGGCCTGCCGGATCGCGTCCCGCTCGTCCACCGCGAAGTGGTCGGCGAGCCCTGAGGTACGGGCGTGCATCTCGGCACCGCCCAGCGACTCGTCGTCGCTCTCCTCCCCGGTCGCCATCTTCACCAGCGGCGGCCCGCCGAGGAACACCTTCGCCCGCTCCTTGACCATGATCACGTGGTCCGACATCCCGGGGATGTACGCGCCGCCCGCCGTGGAGTTGCCGAACACGACGGCGATAGTCGGAATACCGGCCGCCGACAGCCGGGTCAGGTCCCGGAAGATCGCCCCGCCGGGGATGAAGATCTCCTTCTGCGAGGGCAGATCGGCGCCCCCGGACTCGACGAGGCTGATGCAGGGCAGCCGGTTGACGTGGGCGATCTCGTTCGCGCGCAGCGCCTTCTTCAGGCTCCACGGGTTACTGGCACCGCCGCGCACGGTCGGATCGTTGGCGGTGATCAGGCACTCCACGCCCTCCACCACACCGATCCCCGTGACGAGCGACGCCCCGACCGTGTACTCACTGCCCCACCCGGCCAGCGGCGACAGCTCCAGGAACGGCGTATCGGGATCGACCAGCAACTCGATCCGCTCCCGCGCGAGCAGCTTGCCGCGCTTACGGTGCCGGGCCACATATTTCTCCCCACCACCCGCGAGCGCCTTCCCGTGTTCGGCCTCCAGCTCGGCCAGCTTGCCGAGCATGGCCTCGCGGTTGGCCTGGAAGTCGGGGGCGGTGGGGTCCAGGGAGGAGGGGAGGACGGTCATGGGGTGCCTCCGGATCGGGGGGTGGGGGTGCCGGAGGGTGTGGACGGTCGGCCTTCGCAGGACGCCGGGCGAGGCGACCGAGAGGGGTTCGACACCAGCCCTCGGGGCAGCCGGGGTCGGCCGCAGGCCGCCCCGCGTGGCTTGGGTGCGCGTCGTGGCTTCCGTGGCTTTCGCGGTTGCCGTGGCTGCGGGGGCTTGGGGGGCCGAGGGGGCTTGGGAGGTGTCACAACAGCTCCTCCGGGATGTCCACCTGGCGGGAGCGGAGCCATTCACCGAGGGCCTTGGCCTGGGGGTCGAAGCGGTGGCGGGCGGCGACTCCGGTGCCGAGGATGCCGGTGACGACGAAGTTGAGAGCGCGCAGGTGGGGCAGTACGTGCCGGGTGACGGTCAGGTCGCGGGCCTCGGGGATCAACTCGCGGAACCGGTCGACGGTCAGCTCGTGCGCGAGCCAGCGCCAGGCGTCGTCGGAACGGGCCCACACCCCGACATTGGCGTCCCCGCCCTTGTCCCCGCTACGGGCCCCGGCGAGCAGCCCGAGGGGCGCGCGACGGGTGGGACCGCCACCGGTCGGGAGGGATTCGGGAAGAGCCGGGTCCGGTACGTCTTCGAAGGGACGCGTCCCCTGGGGCGGCGCCACACGGACACGACGTCCGTCATGGAGGACGGCCCTATGGTCGACGGCACCATGGGGCACGTACACACCCTCGAAAACCCCATAGGGATCGCCCTTCCCGGGTGGTGCCAGCACATGGAAGCCGGGGTAACTGGCGAGGGCCAGCTCGATCGCGGCCCCGCTCAGCGCGCGCCCCACGACCTGCGGGTCGCTGTCCCGGACGACGAGCCGTAGCAGAGCGGACGCCGTCTCCTCGGTGTCGGCGTCGGACCGGTCGGTGCGCACCAGCTCCCAACGGGTCTCCGCCGGAGGCGACTTCGCCAGCGCATCACTCATCTGCTCGCGCACCAGCGCCGCCTTGGCCTCGATGTCGAGCCCGGTCAGCACGAAGGCGACCTCGTTGCGGAACCCGCCGAGCCGGTTGAGCCCGACCTTGAGCGTGGGCGGGGGTGCTTCTCCCCTCACACCGCTGATCCGCACCCGGTCGGGCCCGTCCTGGCGGAGCCGTACCGTGTCCAGCCGGGCGGTGACATCGGGCCCCGCGTACCGCGCGCCCCCCGTCTCGTACAGCAGCTGCGCGGTGACCGTCCCGGTGTCCACGAAGCCGCCGGTGCCGGGGTGTTTGGCGATGACGCTGCTGCCGTCGGCGTGGATCTCGGCCAGCGGAAACCCGGGACGGCGTACGTCACCGTCCCCGAAGAACGCGTAGTTCCCGCCCGTGGCCTGCGTCCCGCACTCCAGCACATGTCCGGCGACCACGGCCCCCGCGAGCCGGTCGTACTCCCCCGGCCCCCATCCGAAGTGTGCGGCGGCGGCCCCGGTGACGAGGGCCGCGTCCGTCACCCGCCCGGTGATCACGATGTCGGCCCCCGCGCGCAGACACTCCGCGATGCCGAAGCCACCGAGGTAAGCATGTGCGGCGAGCACACCGGGGTGAGCGGCGGTGAGGTCGTCCCCCTCCACATGTGCGACACGCACAGGTATCCCGAGCCGTTCCGCCAGCTCCCGTACCGCGTCAGCGAGTCCCGCCGGATTGAGCCCACCCGCGTTGGTGACGATCCGCACCCCGCGCTCGTGCGCGAGCCCGAGGCAGTCCTCCAACTGGCGTGGAAACGTGCGGGCGTACCCGGCGGACGGGTCCTTCAGCCGGTCGCGGGCGAGGATGAGCATGGTGAGTTCGGCGAGGTAGTCGCCGGTGAGGACGTCCACTTCGCCGCCGGTGAGCATCTCGCGCAGGGCGTCGGCGCGGTCGCCGTAGAAGCCGGAGAAGTTGCCGATGCGGAGGGGCGCGACGGGCGTCGCCTGGGCGGGCGCTCCCTCACCGGTCGCCCTCTCGGCCGGCGTCACCGGCCCGCCTCCCCGGGCGCGCGCCCCTGTCCGGGCGGACCCGCGAACGCCTGGGCGATGTCCAGCCACCGGTCGGCGTCCGGCCCGACGGCGGCCAGGGCCAGGTCGGCGCGGTGGGCGCGCTGCGTGACCAGGAGGCAGAAGTCGAGGGCGGGACCGGTGACGCGCTGCGGGGCATCGGGCGGACCGTAGGACCACACCTCACCGGAGGGGCCGACGAGTTCCACCCGGAACTCCTCGCCCGGTGGGGTCAGTCCGTGCACCCCGTGGGCGAAGTCCCGCGTACGCACCCCGAGCCGCACCACATGCCGGAGCCGGTCCGTAGGTGTCCGCACCACACCCAGGGCGGCGGCGACATCCAGCCCATGGGCCCAGGTCTCCATAAGCCGGGCCGTCGCCATGGAGGCGGCGGACATGTGCGGCCCATACCAGGGGAACCTCGCCCCGCTCGGCGCGTCCCGCAGCGCCCGCTCCAGCGCGGCCCGGTCCGTACGCCACCCCGCCAACAACTCGGCGGGCGTGAGCCGGGCGCCCTCCTCCGCTCCCTCGTCCACGAAGGACCCGGGCGCGGCGAACGCCTTCTCCACCAGCACCCGGAAACCCTCGGGATCGGTGACCGCGGTCAGCGCGGACCGGTCGGTCCAGGCGAGATGCGCGATCTGATGGGCCACGGTCCAGCCGGGCGCCGGAGTGGGCGACGCCCACTGCTCCGCACTCAACTCCCCTACCAACAGATCGAGTTCATCACTCTCGGCACGCAAGTCGTCAATGACGGGCGTCGGATCGGCCATGCAGGGGAGCATGGCAGCGGCCCCGGAAACAATCAAGCGTGCTTGCATGAAAAGCATTCGCCACCGGAGCGCCCCGCCGTCCCGGTACCTTCACCCGATGCGCGAACTGACGACGACCGTCGGCCTCCCGGAACTGTTGCGTGAAGCACTGGGCACCCGCGCCGGGATCGTGGGCGTCGAGCGACTGCGCGGGGGCAGCAAGAAGGGGGTCTACCGGGTGCGGCTCGACGGGGCCCGACCCGCCGCCGTGATCGTGTACCGGTGGGCGCCGGAGGAGAACTTCTGGCCGGACGCCGACGACGAACCGCCGACGGGCCCCCTCGCCCCCACCGCCGGCCTCACCCCCTACCTGGCCGCACACCACGCACTCCGGGAGGCGGGGGTCCGCACCCCGGACCTGCTGTACGCGACCGAGCCCGACGCGACCGGCACCCCCACCGGCACCGGCCCCCGCACCGCCGACCTCGCCGTGGTCGAGGACATCCCCGGCGGCACTCTGGAGTCCCTGCTGCTCAACGACCCGGCCCGCGCCGCCACACCCCTGGCCGAACTCGCTCGCGCCCTCGACCACATGCGACACGCCCAGGCTCCGCGCTACGGCAGTGTGGGCCACCCCTATCCCTTCAGCGCGGCCCCCGCCGAACAGCTCGTCCTCGACCGCGCCCTGCGCGACCTCACCGAGGCCGCCGCCCGCGACGCCACGATCCACCCGGCGCACGACCGCCTCGCGGCCCGACTCCACGACCTGCGCTCCCGCGTGCGCCCCCGCACCGCGTACGGCCTGGTCCACGGTGAACTGGGCCCCGACCACGTCCTCCTCGACGCCGACGGTCACCCCGTCCTCATCGACATCGAGGGCCTGCTCCACTTCGACGTGGAGTGGGAGCACACCTTCCTGCGCCTCCGCTTCGGCGAGCACTACGCCCACCTCGCCCGCCCCGGTCTCGACCCCGACCGGCTCGCGCTCTACGCCCTGGCCCAGCACCTCTCCCTGGTCGCGGGCCCTCTCCGCCTCCTCGACGGCGACTTCCCCGACCGCGAGGCCATGCTCGGCATCGCGGCCCACAACGCACGGGCGGCCCTGACCACGCTGGAGTGACCCGCGAACGGGCCGCGGTCGGACGCGTCCGCTCAGGCTTCGGGTGCGCGCGTCGGGACCGAGGCGCGGCGCGTCTGGGTGCGGACCGCGCCGATGCTCGCCGCGATCACCAGGGCGATGGCCGCCGCCTGCATGGCGGACAGGGTCTGGTGGAGGACGAGGAAGCCCGCCGTGGCCGCGAGGGCCGGTTCGAGGCTCATGAGGATGGCGAAGGTGTGGGCGGGCAGACGGCGCAGGGCGAGGAGTTCGAGGGTGTAGGGCAGCACCGAGGAGAGCAGGGCGACCGCCGAACCGAGCGCGATGGTGGTCGGGTTCAGCAGCCGGGTGCCCGCCCCGGCGATGCCCAGCGGCAGGAAGAGCAGCGCGGCCACCGCCATGGCGAGGGCCAGCCCGTCGGCCTGCGGAAAGCGGCGGCCCGTACGGGCGCTGAAAACGATGTAGGCCGCCCACATGGCGCCCGCCCCCAGGGCGAAGGCCACACCGATGGGGTCGAGCGTGTCGAAGCCTCCCCCGCCCAGCAGGAAGACACCTCCGAGGGCGAGCCCGGCCCACAGCGCGTTGATCGCGCGACGGGAGGCGATGACGGAGAGGGCCAGCGGGCCCAGGACCTCGAGGGTCACGGCGGGACCGAGCGGGATACGGGCGACCGCCTGGTAGAACAGCCCGTTCATCCCGCCCATGGTGATGCCGAAGACGATCACCGTGATCCAGTCGGCGCGGGAGTGTCCGCGCAGCCGGGGGCGGCAGAACACGAGCAGCACCACGGCCGCGGCGAGCAGTCGCAGGGTGACCACACCGAGCGCGCCCGTGCGGGGCATCAGCGTCACCGCGAGCGCGCCGCCGAACTGGACCGACACTCCGCCGGCCAGCACCAGGCCGACCGGCCCGAGCGAGCCGAGCCTGCCCCCGCCCGGCGGCGACTGCCGCTCACCGGTGGCCGGGGTGGTCGTGCTGGAGGTGCTGACGGGAGTCACGGGCGGTCCTGAGGTCGGGCTCGGAACGGATCATGTGCATCTCGGTGTACTGCCCGGTCCACGATAGTGGACCACCGTCAGGCGTGTGAAGCGTTTTTGCGGCTGTACGACCGACCGTCCCGGATGCTGAGAAACGACCCCTCCGACCAGGAGTTTCAGCGGCGGCGCATATACGTCTCCAGCGCCTTGTGCAGCAGCCGGTTCAGCGGGAAGTCCCACTCGCCCAGGTACTCCACCGCCTCGCCGCCCGCCCCCACCTTGAAGCGCAGCAGGCCGAGCAGGTGGTCGGACTCCTCCAGGGTGTCGGTGATGCCCCGGAAGTCGTAGACGTGCGCGCCGCGTTCATGGGCGTCGGTCATCATGCGCCACTGCATGGCGTTGCTGGGCTGGACCTCGCGTCTGCGGGCGGTGGAGGCGCCGTAGGAGTACCAGACGTGCCCGCCGACGGTCAGCATCGTCGCCGCCGCCAGCACCTCCCCGTCGTGGTGCGCGAGGTACAGGCGCATCCGGTCGGGGTCCTCGGCGGTGAGCACGGTCCACATGCGCTGGAAGTAGGGCAGCGGGCGCGGGACGAACCGGTCGCGCTCGGCGGTCTCGGTGTACAGCTCGTAGAAGGCCGGCAGGTCCTCGTGGCCGCCGCGCACGACCTTGACGCCCGCCTTCTCGGCCTTCTTGATGTTGCGCCGCCACTGCTGGTTGAGCCCGCCGTGGATGTCGTCGAGCGAGCGCCCGGCGAACGGCACCTGGCACACGTACCGGGGCTGGCCCGCCGCGAAGCCCTCCTCGGCACCCGGCTCGGCCTGCCGCCAGCCCATGCGGCGCAGCCGGTCGGCCAGTTCGCGGGCGCGCGGGTCCTCCGAGGTGGGCTCGGCGTCGCGCAGCCGGTGCGCGTCCGGGTCCGCGATCGCGGCCTTGACCGCCTCGGGGCTCCAGCGCCGGACGGCCACCGGCGGACCCATCTTCACCGAGAAGGCGCCGCGCGACTTCAGGTACGTCAGCAGCGGGGCGAGCCAGCGCTCCAGGTCGGGGGCGTGCCAGTCGATGACCGGGCCCTCGGGGAGGTAGGCCAGATACCGCCTGACCTTGGGCAGCGGCCGCAGCAGCACCAGGCCCACCCCGACCAGCCGCCCGTCCTCCTCGAACCAGCCGAGGCTCTCCGCCGTCCAGTCCGGCTTCACGTCCCCCCAGGACGGCAGCTGCATGTGGCTGACGGAGGGGAGGGACGCGACGAAGGACAGGTGCTCGGCCCGGGTGACGGAACGCAGGGTGAGAGTCATGCGCGGGACTCCTTCACGACACGGTCGCTGTGCGCTCACCCTACGAGCGGGGACCGCCCCCGGCCCTGGCACCGCCCGCCCCGCACCCCGGTCCCGCACGCCCCGGAGCGCGGTGCCGCGAGGGCGCACGAGGCCGCCGTCCGGCCGTTCCTCCCGCTCACGGCCCCCCTTCCGCCCGGTCCAGCGCGTCCGCGAGCACCTCCGCGAGGTGGCGGCCGCGTATGCCGGACAGTTGGGCCAGTTGGGTGCGGCAGGAGTAGCCGTCGGCCAGGATCACGGTGTCCGGGGGCGCCCGCCGGACCGAGGGCAGGAGCTGGTCCTCGGCGCAGGCGCGGGAGACCTCGAAGTGTCCTTTCTCGAAGCCGAAGTTGCCCGCGAGCCCGCAGCAGCCGCCACTGAGGTCGCCGGTCAGCCCCGCCGCCTCGCGGAGTCTGCGGTCGGCGCCGTCGCCGAGCACCGCGTGCTGGTGGCAGTGGGTCTGGCCGGTCACCGGGCGGTCGACGGCGGGCGGTGTCCACAGGGGCGCGTGCCGCTCCAGCGCCTCCGCGAAGGTGAGGACGGAGGCGGCCAGCCGGGCCGCGCGCGGGTCCTCGGGCAGCAGCTCGGGCAGGTCGGAGCGGAGCGCCGCCGCACAGCTCGGTTCCAGGACGACGACCGGCGCGCCCGCCTCCAGCACCGGTTCCATCAGGTCCAGGGTGCGGCGCAGCACCGCGCGGGCGGCGTCGAGGCGGCCGGTGGAGATATAGGTGAGGCCGCAGCAGACACGGTCCCGGCGGGCCCGGAGCAACGCGGTCGCCGCGTGGGAGCGGCCGTCCCCGACCGGGCGGCCGCGCAGCCGCAGCGTCGGCGGCAGGGCGACCCGCAGCCCGGCCGCCTCCAGCACCCGCACCGCCGCCCGGCCGACGGACGGGGAGAGATGCTCGGTGAAGGTGTCCGGCCACAGGACCACCAGGTCCCCGGTGCCGCCCGGTGCGGTACGGCCCGGGCGCTCGCCGTCGTCCAAGGCGTCGAGACCGTCGTCCGAGGCGCGAGGACCCGCCCGCCCCCGCCACCACGAGCTGCTCTCCCGCCCCCGCCACCACTGCCCGAACGTCCGCTCCGCCACCCGGGGAATCTCCCGTTCGGCCGCGATCCCCGCCGCCCACCGCGCGGCCCGGGCCAGTGGGCGCACCGACGCGAGGGCGTTGAACAGGGGCGCGGTGCGGGTGCGGGCGATCCAGCGCAGCCACACCGGGAGCGAGCCCATGCTGTAGTGCGCGGCGGGGCGCAGGCGTCCGGCGTAGTGGTGGTGCAGGAACTCGGCCTTGTAGGTGGCCATGTCGACGCCGACCGGGCAGTCCGAGCGACAGCCCTTGCAGGACAGACACAGGTCGAGCGCGTCCCTGACCTCGGTGGAGCGCCAGCCGTCGGTGATCAGCTCGCCCGCGAGCATCTCGTGCAGCAGCCGGGCCCGCCCACGCGTGGAGTGGGACTCCTCGCCGGTGGCCCGGAAGGAGGGGCACATCACGGCGGGCCCGGACACGCCGGCCGTACGGCACTTGGCGACACCGACGCAGCGGCGGACGGCCGCGCGGAAGTCGCCGCCGTCGGCCGGGTAGCCGAAGGTCACGTCCACCGGGCGGCGGGGCTGGGCGGCGAAGCGCAGGTTGGCGTCCAGCGGGGCCGGGCGGACCAGTATCCCGGGGTTGAGCAGGTCGTCCGGGTCCCAGAGCGCCTTGGCCCGCTCGAACAGCTCGACCGTCGCGGCGCCGTACATGCGCGGCAGCAGCTCCGCGCGGGCCTGCCCGTCTCCGTGCTCCCCGGAGAGCGAGCCGCCGTGGGAGACGACCAGGTCGGCCAGGTCCTCGGAGAAGCGGCGGAAGCGGCCGACGCCCGCCTCGGTGAGCAGGTCGAAGTCGATGCGGACGTGCACACAGCCGTCCCCGAAGTGGCCGTACGGCGTGCCGCGCAGTCCGTGGACGGCGAGCAGGGCGCGGAAGTCGAGCAGGTAGGCGCCGAGCCGGGCGGGGGGCACCGCGCAGTCCTCCCAGCCGGGCCAGGCCTCCGTGTCGTCGGGCATCCGGGTCGCGGTGCCGGCCGCGTCCTCGCGCAGCCGCCACAGGGTGCGCCGTTCGGCCGGGTCGGTGACCACGCGCGCGTCCACCGCGTCGGCCGCGCGGACCACCGTCCCGGCCCGCGCGCGTGCCTCCCCGGGCGTATCGCCGCCCGTCTCCACGAACAGCCAGGCGCCTCCCTCGGGCAGTCCGGCTGGTGCGCGGATCAGGTCGGCGGCCATGCCCTCCACGGTCAGCGGGGCGAGCGGCAGCAGGCCGGGGGCGGCCTCGGCGGCGGCGCTCTCGTCGGCGTAGCCCAGCACGGCCAGGGCACGCGCGCGGGGTTCCGGGACCAGGCTCACGACCGCCTCGGTGAGGATGCCGAGGGTGCCTTCGGAGCCGCAGAAGGAGCGGGCGACGTCGGCGCCGTTCTCGGGCAGCAGGGCGTCCAGCGCGTACCCGGAGATGCGGCGCGGCAGGTCCGGGAAGCCGGTGCGCAGGCGGGCGAGTTCGCCCTCGGCCAGGTCGCGCAGGCCGGGTGGGGCCCCGGCCCAGTTCCGCCCGAGGCGCAACCGGTCGCCGCGCGCGGTGAGCACGGACAGCTCGCGCACGCTGTCGGCCGTCGTGCCCCAGGCGACCGAGTGCGAGCCGCAGGAGTTGTTGCCGATCATTCCGCCGAGGGTGCAGCGGCCGTGCGTGGACGGGTCGGGGCCGAAGCGCAGGCCGTGCGGGGCGGCGGCCTCCTGGAGGCGGTCGAGGACCAGGCCGGGCTGGACCACGGCGGTGCCCGCGCCCGGGTCCAGTTCCAGCAGGGCGTTCATGTGCCGGGTGAAGTCGAGGACCACGCCCGTGCCCGTCGCCTGTCCGGCGATGGACGTGCCCCCGCCGCGCGCCACCACCGGCACCTCGTGCGCCCGGCACACCTCCAGCACCGCCGCCACGTCCTCCGCGTCCCGGGGCGCCACCACGCCCAGCGGGACGCGGCGGTAGTTGGACGCGTCCATCGTCACGAGCGCGCGGTCGGTGATCCCGAAGCCGACCTCGCCCCGCACGGCCCGCCGCAGCGCCGCTTCCAGCCCTCCGTCGATACTCATCCCAGCCCCCGTGGATCGCTCGTGGTCCCCGCACATCGGTCGTGGACCGGTCGTGGCTCCAGCATGCATCCGATCACTCACGGGCATCGGAAGTTGTCCACAGCCCCGACCGGGTCATCGGATCGCCGTACGAAACATCGTCGTACGAGCCCACAAGTCCACGACCTGGTGATCTCGTCTCATCCGACGGACAGGGCTTCGTACCGTTTCGCGTACCCGATACGCTCCGACTCGTGGCCGACATCGAGATCCCCGCTGACATCAAGCCCGCCGACGGACGCTTCGGCGCGGGCCCCTCCAAGGTGCGGACGGAGGCACTGGCGGCGCTCGCCGCCACCGGCAGCTCCCTGCTGGGCACCTCGCACCGCCAGGCCCCGGTCAAGAACCTGGTGGGCCAGGTCCGCGAAGGCATCAGCTCCCTGTTCTCCCTCCCCGACGGCTACGAGGTCGTCCTCGGCAACGGCGGCTCCACCGCCTTCTGGGACGTCGCCACCCACGGGCTGATCGAGAACAAGTCGCAGCACCTCAACTTCGGTGAGTTCTCCTCCAAGTTCGCCAAGGCGGCCAAGCTCGCCCCCTGGCTGGCCGAGCCCACCGTGATCGCCTCCGAGCCGGGCACCCACCCCGAGGCGCGCGCCGAGGCGGGCGTGGACGTGTACGCCTTCACGCACAACGAGACCTCTACCGGTGTCGCCATGCCGATCGAGCGCGTGGCCGGTGCCGACGAGGGCGCGCTGGTCCTGGTGGACGCCACCTCCGGCGCGGGCGGCCTCCCGGTCGACATCGCGCAGACGGACGTCTACTACTTCGCCCCGCAGAAGTCCTTCGCCTCCGACGGCGGCCTGTGGATCGGCGTCTTCTCCCCGGCCGCGATCGAGCGCGCCGAGCGCGTGCATGCCTCCGGCCGCCACATCCCGGAGTTCTTCTCGCTCCCCACCGCGATCGACAACTCCCGCAAGAACCAGACGTACAACACCCCGGCGCTGGCCACCCTCTTCCTGCTCAACGAGCAGCTCAAGTGGCTGAACGGCCAGGGCGGCCTGGACTTCGCCACCGGCCGCACCAAGGACTCCTCGACCCGCCTGTACACCTGGGCGGAGGAGTCCAAGTACGCCACCCCGTTCGTCACCGACCCGGCCAAGCGCTCGCAGGTCATCGGCACGATCGACTTCTCGGACGAGGTCGACGCCGCCGCCGTCGCCAAGGCGCTGCGCGCCAACGGCATCGTGGACACCGAGCCGTACCGCAAGCTCGGCCGCAACCAGCTGCGCGTCGCGATGTTCCCGGCCATCGACCCGGCGGACGTCGAGGCGCTCACGAAGTGCGTGGACTACGTGATCGAGCGGCTCTGACCGCCGGTTGAACGACGGCAGGGGGCGCCCGGTGTCACACCGGGCGCCCCCTGCCGCATGCACGCCTCCCGCACGCTCCTACGCGCCGTCGCTCTTGCGTCGCATCCGACGCACCCCGAACAGCGCGGCCGCGCCGAGGGCCACGACGACGGCGCCCAGGCCCACGTTCCCGCCGGAACCGGAGTCCGCCCCGTCACCGGAGGCCGAAACCCCGCCTCCCGACGGCGACTTGGACGCGGAGGCGTCCGTCGCCCCCTTCGGTGCGTCCAGGGCGCGCACGGAACTCTCCGCACCCTCGCTGCCGTAGAGCAGCTTCGTGCCGTCGGCGGAGTAGGAGACGGACTCCCCCTGCCCCTGGAGGGGCACGTCGAGCTGGCCCTTCCGTTCGATCTTTCCGCCGTTCCAGTCGTAGTAGATGCCGCCGAGGTAGCCGCGTACGGCGAGTTGTCTGCCGTTCGGCGAGATCGCCGCGTCGGTGGCCCACAGGTCGACCGTGGCGATCGGGCGGAAGACGTTCGTGCCCGAGGAGGACAGCTGGGCGGGGCCCTCGTAGAGGTGGCCGCCGTCCTCGTTCTTGTCGATGATGTACGCGCGCCCGGTCTTCGGGTCCACGACCAGCGACTCGGCGTCGCGCGGGCCGTCGGAGTACTTGACGACGTACTGCGTCGCCGTGACCGTCTGGTCCTTGAGCTCCTTGGGCTCGGGCAGGCGGTAGATCCACACGTAGGGCCAGCGGCCGTGGAAGTTGTCGCCGATGTCGCCGACGTAGAGCTGGTTGTCGGGGCCCATGGAGATGGCCTCCACGTCGCGCGGGGAACCGATGCCGCGCAGCGTCACCGTGGCGACGGTCTTCCCGGTCGCGCTGTCGACGGCGTACAGATACGGGCCGTCGTCGCTGTCGTTGTGGGTCCAGTAGATCCCGGGGTGCTGCCGGGAGGCGGCCAGGCCGCTGGACTCGGTGATCCTGGGGTCCTTGATGGTGAACCCCTGGTCCCCGTCGGCGGCGGACGCGGGCAGCGCGCAGGCCCCCGCGAGCAGGGCCCCGGCGAGCAGGGCGAACGGTCGGCGCATGAGCCAAGCGTGCCACTCCGCGCGGGCGTTCACCGGGCGAGTCGTCCGGCCTCCCCGTGGCGGGCCTCACACACCGCCCGGTTCCCCGGTCGGCCCTGTGATCGTCCATGATGAGCGAATGCTCAGGTTCATGCCCGTAGGTGACTCCATGACGATCGGGAGCGCGGGCGAACACACGTGGCGCTACCGGATGTGGCAGCACCTGCGCACGACGTACGGCGGCCCCTTCCAGATCGTCGGCCCCCGCGAGTCGCTGTACGACCAGGCGACGGGGGCGGCCGACTCCTACGAGTACGCCGACCCGGACTTCCCCCGCGGCCACCTCGCCGGCTGGGGCGAGGGCTGGCTGCACATGGCCCCGCTGATCGGCGACGCGGTCGGCGCCCACCGCGCGGACGTCCTCCTCGTCTCCCTCGGCCTGATCGACCTCGGCTTCTACACGAACGCCGAGCAGACGGCGGACAACGTGCGGGCGTTCATCGAGGCGGCCCGTGCGGCGCGCCCCCGCGTCCGCATGGTCCTGCTGCCGGTCATCCCCAACGTCCGTGCCGCCGAGGACGCCCCCTTCGCCGACCAGGTCGCCCTCTTCAACACCTTCCTCGCCAAAACGGTCGCCGACCTGGACGAGCCCCGCTCCCCGCTGCTGCTGGCCTCCGCGCCGAGCGGCTGGGACATCCGCACGGACACCTATGACGGCACGCATCCCAACGCGAGCGGGGAGCACCGGGTCGCGGGGGCGTTCGCGGGGGCGATGTACGAGGCGTGGGGGGTGGGGGCGCCGTACGTGGCCTGATCACATCGGCGTGATCCGGTGTTGCCGGGGTGCCGTGCGTTTCGTTGGACAACTCGTCAGAGAATGGTGGGGAGGGAAGCCACGTGGCCGCGAACGGCACGCCGATCACGCTGGACGACTGGTTCGCGCTCCTCGAAGCGATGCCGGTGCCCCAGGGGTACAGGGCCGAGATCATCGAGGGGACCGTCCAGTTGTCCTGGCGACGAGACACCCGGTGGGACATCACCGCCGACCTGTACGACCAGCTGCGGGCGAAGTACCCGCGGAAGCGGCTGAAGTCCGATGTCCGGCTGGACCTGCCCGGGCCGCTCAACAGCTTCGCCCCCGACCTGATGCTCGTCGCCGAGGGTGCCGAGAGGACGGCCGACGGACTCTGGCGCTGCGAGGACATCGAGTTCGCGGCCGAGGTCACGCCCCAGGACACGGAGGACCCCGGCGATAACCCCAAAGTGGCCGCGTACGCCCTGGCGGGAGTCCCCGTGTACCTCGTCGTGGACCCCCGCCACGGCAAGTCACACGCCTACAGCAAGCCGGGAAAAGACACGTACGCGGTCCGGCTGACGGTCACCTTCGGAGCTGACATGAACCTCACCGGCACCCCGCTGGGCCTCATCCTCGAAACCGACGACTTCCCCCGCGACTGACCCCACCCGCTTGCCTGGAGCCCACTCCAAGCCGTTGGCTAGGGAGGCATGAGGTACACGCAGCTTGGACGTACGGGACTGAAGGTCAGCCGGCTCGTGCTGGGGACCATGAACTTCGGGCCGCAGACCGACGAGGCGGACAGTCACGCGATCATGGACGCGGCGCTGGACGCGGGGATCAACTTCTTCGACACGGCGAACGTGTACGGCTGGGGCGAGAACAAGGGCCGTACCGAGGAGATCATCGGCAGCTGGTTCGCCAAGGGCGGCGAGCGGCGCGAGAAAGTCGTACTGGCCACCAAGGTTTACGCGAACATGGGCGCTGAAGGCGACGCGTGGCCCAACTACGACAAGCTCTCCGCGCTGAACATCCGCCGCGCGGTGGACGCCAGCCTGAAGCGGCTGAAGACGGACTACATCGACCTCTACCAGTTCCACCACGTCGACCGGAACACCCCGTTCGAGGAGATCTGGCAGGCCATCGATGTCCTGGTCACCCAGGGCAAGATCCTCTACGCGGGCTCCTCCAACTTCCCCGGCTACAAGATCGCCCAGGCGAACGAGACCGCGCTGCGGCGCGGCAACACCATCGGCCTGGTCAGCGAGCAGTGCCTGTACAACCTGGAGGAGCGACGCGCCGAGATGGAGGTGATCCCGGCCGCCCAGGAGTACGGGCTCGGTGTCATCCCCTGGTCCCCGCTGCACGGCGGACTGCTCGGCGGGATCATCCGCAAGGAGGCCGAGGGCGGCCGCCGCACCTCGGGCCGCGCCGCCGACGCGCTCGCGAACGCGGCCGTCCGCACGCGCCTGGAGGCGTACGAGGAGCTGCTCGCCAAGCACGGCCTGGAGCCCGGCGAGGTCGCGCTGGCCTGGCTGCTGACCCGGCCCGGCGTCACCGGTCCGATCGTCGGACCGCGCACGGCGTCCCAGCTGGAGTCCGCGCTGCGCGCGGTGGAGCTGGAGCTGAGCGAGGAACTGCTGACGAGCCTGGACGAGATCTTCCCGGGCCCGGGGCCGTCCCCGGAGGCCTTCGCCTGGTAGCGGCGGCGGGCGCTGAGAGCAGTACGGCAGTGAGGGCCGCTCCTGGGCGCACCGCGGAGCGGCCCCGCTAGCGGAAGGCCGCCACGGCGACGACCACCAGCATGAGTACAAGCGCACCGGCCATGATCCGGTTCCGGGATTTCGGTTCCACGACAACGAGCCTAACCGGACGCGCCCAGTGCCCAGCGGGCGACCGCCTCGTACCGGGGCTGCTCGCCGGGCACACCGGACCTCGGCAGGTTGCTGCGGACCAGGGTGAGGGCGTCGACGGTCCAGGTGCGGCCGGTGAAGTCCTTGAGGGCGTCGGCGTACGGGCCGAGGTCCACGGTGTCCCGGCCGCGCGCCAGGGTCAGGTGGGGCTGGTAGCGCCGGTGCTCCTCATGGCCGACGCCCGCCTTGCGCCCCGCCGACCGCGCGCGCTCGGCCAGCAGCCGCAGCGCGGCCACGTCGCCGCGCGCGCCCGCCCACAGTGCCTTGCCGCGCCCGAAGCGGCCGCCGCCCGCGAGCGCGAGCGGGAAGGGCGCGGTGCGGTGGGCGGCGCGGGCCAGCCGGTCCGAGAGGGCGGGGACGAGCTCGTCCGGGACCTCGCCGTAGAAGGCGAGGGTGAAGTGCCAGCCGGGGCGGCCGGTCCAGCGCAGCCCGTCCGCGCCGGGCAGCCGCCGCAGCAGCTCGACCTCCCCCGCCAGGTCGGCGGCGACCTCCTCCGGGGGCAGGACGGCGGCGAAGAGTCTCATGACCTCACCTTGGCAGACCGGACCGCCCCCCACCTGCATGATGAGGACATGACGATCACGATGCGGGAGGCCGAGTCCCTCTCCGTCGGGGAGAAGGAGTGGCCGGGGCTGGCGCTGACCCGCCGGGTCTAGGGCTCTTCCCGGCAGAAGCAGCGGACCTCAGGCGGCCGCCGCCAGCTGCTCGCGCTCACGCGGGACGAAGCGCAGGCTCGGGTGGCCCCGGTGCCAGCCGACGGCGAGGCGGAGGTTGCCGACCCGGGCCAGGACCAGGCCGATCGCGGTGGCCGCGACGACCGAGACGAGGCCGCCGGCCGCGAAGCCCACGCGGGCGCCGTAGGCGTCGGTGATCCAGCCGACGAGCGGGGCACCCAGCGGGGTGCCGCCCATGAAGACCATCATGAACAGGGCCATCACCCGGCCGCGCATGGCCGGGTCGGTGCCCATCTGCACGGCGGTGTTCGCGGTGACGTTGACCGTGAGGCCGAAGACGCCGATGGGCACCATGAGCGCCGCGAACAGCCAGTACTCCGGGGTCACTGCGGCCACCGTCTCCAGCGCGCCGAAGCCGATCGCGGCGGCGATCAGCACCCTCAGCCGGGCCGTGCCGCGTCGTGCGGCGAGCAGGGCGCCGCCGAGGGAGCCGACGGCCATGAGGGTGTTGAAGAGGCTGTAGGCGCCCGCGCCCGCGTGGAAGACGTTGTCCGCGAAGGCGGAGAGCCAGACCGGGAAGTTGTAGCCGAAGGTGCCGACGAACCCGACCAGGACGACCGGCCAGATCAGGTCGGGGCGCCCGGCGACATAGCGCAGCCCCTCGCGCAGCTGGCCCTTGCCGCGCGGCGCACGGCGGCCGGGGTGCAGTTCACGGGCGCGCATCAGCATCAGGCCCGCGATGGGCGCGACGAAGGACAGGCCGTTGAAGAGGAACGCCCACCCGGTACCCACGCCGGTGATCATCAGACCGGCGACGGCGGGTCCGACGAGCCGGGCGGACTGGAAGTTCGCGGAGTTCAGGCTGACCGCGTTCTGGAGCTGGTCGGGGCCGACCATCTCGGAGACGAAGGACTGCCGGGCCGGGTTGTCCACGACCGTGGCGAGACCGACCGCGAACGCGGCGACGTAGACGTGCCAGACCTGGACGTGCCCGGAGAGGGTGAGCAGGGCGAGCGCGAGGCCGGTGAGCGCCATGGCGGACTGGGTGACCAGCAGCGTGGGCCGCTTGGGCAGCCGGTCCACGAGGACACCGCCGTAGAGGCCGAACAGGAGCATCGGCAGGAACTGCAGGGCGGTGGTGATGCCGACGGCGGCGGAGGAGCCGGTGAGGCTGAGTACGAGCCAGTCCTGGGCGATGCGCTGCATCCAGGTGCCGGTGTTGGAGACGACCTGGCCGATGAAGAACAGCCGGTAGTTCCGGACCTTCAGCGAACTGAACATCGAGGACTTGGCGGGAACGGGGTTCGTAGGGGTCATCGGTGCGGGGACGGAAGCTGCTCCGGGGCCCGTACTCAAAAGGTCGCCTCCTTGCGGTGTCCTGGCTTACAGATGCGCGAGTTTCTCCAGCACGGGGGCGGCGGCGCGCAGGGCGGCCCACTCGTCCTCGTCCAGGCCCTCGACCAGGCCGGCCAGGAACGCGTTGCGCTTGCGACGGCTCTCCTCGAGCATCGTCTCGGCCTGCTCGGTCCTGGTGACGACCTTCTGGCGGCGGTCATCGGGGTGCGGCTCGAGCCGGACCAGCCCCTTGGCCTCCAGCAGCGCGACGATGCGGGTCATCGACGGCGGCTGGACGTGCTCCTTGCGGGCCAGCTCGCCCGGTGTGGCCTGGCCGCACAGGGACAGGGTGCCGAGCACCGACATCTCGGTGGGGCTCAGCGACTCGTCGACACGCTGGTGCTTGAGCCGACGGGACAGCCGCATCACTGCGGAGCGGAGGGAGTTCACGGCGGCCGAGTCGTCGCCATGGGTGAGGTCCGGCATGTCTTTAGCGTAACTCATTACCCTGACTAAAGAACAACGGGGACGCACCGCAGTGCCCGTGATGCGTGCCACTGAACCCATAGATCACCCATAAGAGTGAGTCGGTTGCGAAAAGTGACCCATCGGGTGGCCGGATATGGCGACCCTCGTACGCATGGGGACCAGTGTGCTCAGCCTTCGGATGGACGAGGAGCTGCTAGAGAGGCTCCGGGACCGTGCGGCCAAGCGGGGAATGAGCGTGCAGGACTATGTGATCCGCACGCTCGTCCGCGACGACTTCGACGAGCGCTTCCAGAGCGCGGTGGAGGAGACGGAAAAGCACTACGGGGCCACACCTGAGGCTCGTGACGCCTCGTGTGACCCCGTGGTGCCCTGACCGGGCCGGTGGCCGGGGGCGGCCCCAGGAAGTGTCCCCCCGAGACACTCCCTGGCGGGCCGCCCGTCAGGTCAGGCCCAGCGCCGGCATCAGGTAGTAGAAGCCGAAGACCGCCGCGACGACGTACATCGCCGCCGGGACCTCCCGGGCGCGTCCGGCCGCCAGGCGCAGCAGCACGAAGGTGATGAAGCCCATGCCGATGCCGTTGGTGATCGAGTAGGTGAACGGCATCATCACCATGGTCACGAAGGCCGGGATGGCGATCGTGAAGTCGGACCAGTCGATCTCCCGGACCGAGCCCGCCAGGATGAGGAAGCCGACCGCGATCAGCGCGGGCGTGGCGGCCTGCGACGGAACCATGGTGGCGATCGGCGTGAGGAACAGCGCGACACCGAACAGGGCGCCGGTGACCACGTTCGCCAGACCCGTGCGGGCACCCTCGCCGACGCCCGCGGTGGATTCCACGAAGCAGGTGGTGGCCGAGGAGGAGCTGGCGCCGCCCGCCGCGACGGCGAGGCCGTCGACCAGGAGGACCTTGTTGATGCCGGGCATCTGGCCCTGGGCGTCGGTCAGCTTGGCCTCGTCGCTGACGCCCATGATCGTGCCCATGGCGTCGAAGAAGCAGGACAGCAGGACGGTGAAGACGAAGAGGATGCCCGTCAGGATGCCGACCTTGGCGAAGCCGCCGAACAGGCTGACCTGGCCGATCAGGCCGAAGTCCGGGGTGGAGACGGGGTTGCCGGGCCACTTCGGGGTGGTCAGACCCCAGGAGGGCACCTTCGCGACCAGGTTGATGATCACCGCGAGGACGGTCATCGCCACGATGGAGATCAGGATCGCGCCGGGGACCTTGCGGACGATCAGCGCGAGGGTGAGCAGCACGCCCAGGATGAAGACCAGGACCGGCCAGCCGTTGAGGTGACCGTCGGCGCCGAGCTGGAGCGGGACGGTGGTCTGGGCGATGTCCGGGATACGGCTGACGAAGCCGGAGTCCACCAGGCCGATGAGCATGATGAACAGACCGATACCGATGGAGATCGCCTTGCGCAGGCCGTAGGGCACGGCGTTCATGACGCGCTCGCGCAGACCCGTCGCCACCAGCAGCATCACGACGAAGCCGGCGAGGACGACCATGCCCATCGCGTCCGGCCAGGACATGCGCGGGGCGAGCTGGAGGGCGACCACGGTGTTGACGCCGAGACCGGCGGCGAGCGCGATCGGGACGTTGCCGATCACACCCATGAGCAGCGTGGTGAACGCGGCGGTGACCGCGGTGGCCGTGACGAGCTGGCCACTGTTCAGGTGGTGCCCGTACATGTCCTTGGCGCTGCTCAGGATGATCGGGTTGAGCACGATGATGTACGCCATCGCGAAGAAGGTCGCGAAACCGCCACGGATCTCGCGGGCGACGGTGCTGCCGCGCTCGGAGATCTTGAAGTAGCGGTCGATGGCGCCGTAGGCGGGCGTACCGCCCGGCTGCTCAGGGGCGGGGGCGGCCTTGGTGGGTGCCGACGTGGGCATTCGGTTCCTCATCACCATTGGGGTTCCCCCGAGCCCCGTTGGAGTTTCCTACGATCAGAAGCGGTCACAGACAAACGGTTTCAGTATGAACGTATGAACCCCGGATCGCTAACTCCACGCGTAGATTTCGGCGGAACATCCGAGCGGAACAGCGCCTGCCGAGTGACCCGGGCCACCTCGTAAGCTGTCTGCCATGACGAAGTGGACACCCAGGCACGAAGCGCCGGAGCCCCTGGAGGGGCCCGTGGTCGGCACCATCACCGGCGGCACGATCCTGTGGTTCGTCCTCTTCCTGGTCCAGCTCCCCTTCTACGGCTGGTTCGAGGACCACGGCCACCTGTGGTGGGTATGGACCTGCCTGGCCGGTGCCGGTCTCGGCCTGATCGGCATCTGGTACGTGCGCAAGCGGGACGCGGCGATCAAGCGGGACGCGGCGGCACGGGAGACCGTGCCGGTCGAGTGACCGGGCCCCTGCCGGTGGAGTGACCGCGCGGCCGTGGCGGCCCGAAGGGCACCCCTGCGCCGCGAAGGACCCTCGTGCGAGACCCCTGGACGGAATGCGGATTCCGTGTTGTCATGCCCACTGCTGTCCGATGACAACGTTGTTCCGCGCTCCTGACAACGTTGCCGTGCACCTCTCCCTGAGCAATTCGGCCCGCTTCCCCAGAGGTCTAAATGACATGGACACGGCAAATCGGTCTGTGCCTGGCCGGGGCGCTGGCGGCGACCACGCTGCTGACCGCCCCCGCCACCGCACAGACCGGCCCGCCCGCAGGCACCCGTCTGACCGATCTCGTCAACCCGTTCATCGGCACCCAGAACGAGGGCAACACCTACCCGGGCGCCGCGGTGCCCTTCGGCATGGTGCAACTCTCCCCCGACACCGGCCACAACACCGGCTACGACTACGCCCAGGACCACATCCGCGGCTTCTCCCTGGTCCATCTCTCGGGCGTGGGCTGCGGCCTGGGCGGCGATCTGCCCGTCCTGCCCACCACCGGTGACGTCACCACCACCGACTACGCGCGCTATGCCGCGAAGTTCAGCCACGCCGACGAGAGCGCGAGCCCCGGCTACTACCGCGTCGGGCTGGACAGCGGCATCGAGGCCGAGCTGACCGCGACCGCCCGCACCGGTGTGCAGCGCTACACCTTCCCCGCCACCACCAAGGCCAACGTGCTGGTGAACGCGGCCCAGTCGCTGCACAGCAAGGTCGCCACCAAGGTCGAGATCCTGGACGACCACACCGTGCGCACCACGCTCACCGGGCGCGGCTTCTGCCAGGACACCCTCCCCTACACCCTGTACACGATCACGCACTTCGACCGCCCCTTCACCGCCCACGGCACCTGGACCGGCTCCACGGTCACCGAAGGCGCGAAGACCGGCGCGGACGGGGCGTACGTCCGCTTCGACACCACCGAGGACCGCACCGTCGAGGCGACCACCGCCCTCTCCTACGTGGACGCGCGCGGGGCGGCCCTCAACCTGGGCGCGGAAGGCGGTCGTTCCTTCGACGCGGTGCACGCGGCCGCTCGGCGGGCCTGGGAGGACCGGCTGGACGACGTACGGGTCCAGGGCGGCGACGACACCCTGCGCCGCACCTTCTACTCCTCGCTGTACCGCTCGTTCCTCGCGCCGAACGTCGGCAGCGACACGGACGGCCGCTACACCGGCTGGGACCAGAAGATCCACCGCGCCCAGGGCTTCACCTACTACCAGAACTGGTCCCTGTGGGACACCTACCGCACCCAGTCCCAGCTGCTGTCGCTGCTCGCGCCGCGCGAGGCACGGGACATGGCGATCTCCGTCGTCCACATCGACGAGGAGAGCGGCTGGCTGCCCAAGTGGGGCTACGGCACGGTCGAGACCAACATCATGACCGGCGACCCGGTGACCCCGTTCCTCACCAACGCCTACCAGCAGGGCCTGCTCAAGGGCTACGAGGAGCGGGCGTACAAGGCGCTGAGGAAGAACGCCGACGGCGTGCCCCCGGCCGGCTCCCCCGCCGTGGGCCGCGAGGCGAACGAGGAGTACATCGCCGACGGCTTCGCCCCCTACGTCAAGGGCCGCCCGCACGCCAAACCCGGCGACTCGGACTACGACCACGGCGCCTCGGCCACCCTGGAGTACGCCCTCTCCGACGCGATGCTCGCCCAGATGGCCCGTGACCTCGGGCACCGCGCCGACGCCACCCGCTACGCCGCCCGCGCCCAGAACTACCGCCGTGTCTTCGACGCCTCGACCGGCTTCTTCCGGGCCCGGGACGCCTCGGGCGCCTTCACCGGTCCGGCCGACCCGGCGCAGAGCGAGGGCTTCCACGAGGGCACCTCGTGGCAGTACCAGTGGCTCGTCCCGCAGGACCTGCCCGGCATGGTGGACCTGATCGGCGGCAAGCAGGCCGCCAACGACCGCCTCGACTCCTTCTTCGCCTACGCCGACCTGCTGAAGGACCCGGCGAAGACCGCGCGGGAGACCTGGGTGAACGGGCCGTACGCCTACTACAACGCGGACAAGTACAACCCGCAGAACGAGCCCGACCTCATCGCCCCCTACACCTACCTCTCCACCGGCCAGCCGTGGAAGACCACCGACGTGGTGCACGCGGCGCTGACCCTGTTCACGGACGGTCCGACCGGCATGACCGGCAACGACGACCTCGGCACGATGTCCGCATGGAACGTGCTGTCGTCCATCGGCGTCTTCCCGGTCCAGCCGGGCTACGACACCTGGGGCCTGTCCACCCCGGTCTTCGACCGCGTGGACCTCACCCTGGACCGCCGCTGGTTCCCGCACGGCCGGCTCACGATCAGCGCGCCCGGCACCTCGGCCGACGCCCGCTACATCCGGTCGGCCCGGCTCGACGGCGCCGCCTACGGGCGGACGTATCTGACCACCGCCGACCTGCGGGCACACCGCTCGCTGGCCTTCACGGTGGGCTCGGCGCCCTCTGCCTGGGGGACGGACACGGCGGCGGCGCCGCCCGCGCTGCGCTGAGCCGACGGGGCGGGTGCTGCGGGGCGCCGCGGCGGCGTGCCGACGGTGCCTGGGCGGGCGCTGCGGCAGCGTGCCGACGGTGCCGGTGGCCGCGCGCCGTGCGTGCGGGCCGCCGCGACTCGCCCCGGGACGGGTTCAGGGGCACCCCCGGTTCACGCCGGGGGCGCCCCTGAGCCGTCCCCGATTTCCGGCCACTCGGCAGGTGATCCGGCCCGTCCGCACGTAACGTCGAGGCATGACGCATATCGACGCGGGCGCCGGACTGGACCCCGTGCACCCGGTCGCGCCGCCCGGCACGCCCCCGACGGGGCTGACCCGGGCGCAGGTCGCGGAGCGGGTGGCACGCGGTCAGGTCAACGACGTGCCGGTGCGCAGCAGCCGCTCACTCTCCGAGATCGTGCGGGCGAACGTGTTCACCCGGTTCAACGCGATCATCGGCGTGCTGTGGATCGTCACGCTGTTCGTCGCGCCCATCCAGGACAGCCTGTTCGGCTTCGTGATCCTCGCCAACACCGGCATCGGCATCGTGCAGGAGTGGCGGGCGAAGAAGACGCTGGACTCGCTCGCGGTGATCGGGGAGGCCCGGCCGACCGTGCGCCGGGACGGCAGCTCCGTCGAGGTGCCGACCAGCGCGATCGTGCTGGACGACCTGGTGGAGATCGGGCCGGGCGACAAGATCGTGGTGGACGGGGTGTGCGCCGAGGCCGACGGCCTGGAGATCGACGAGTCGCTGCTCACCGGCGAGGCGGACCCGGTCCTCAAGCGCACCGGCGACCGGCTGCTCTCCGGCAGCTTCGTGGTCGCGGGCGGCGGCGCCTTCACCGCGACCAAGGTCGGCCGCGAGGCGTACGCGGCGCAGCTCGCGGAGGAGGCGTCCCGGTTCACCCTGGTCCACTCCGAGCTGCGCACCGGCATCTCCACGATCCTCAAGTACGTGACGTGGATGATGATCCCGGCCGCGCTCGGCCTGATCGTCACCCAGCTGGTGGTGAAGAGCAACGACTTCAAGGGCTCGATCGCGCGCACCATCGGCGGGATCATCCCCATGGTGCCGGAGGGGCTGGTGCTGCTGACCTCGGTGGCCTTCGCCATCGGGGTCATCCGGCTGGGCCGCAAGCAGTGCCTGGTGCAGGAGCTGCCCGCCATCGAGGGTCTGGCCCGGGTGGACACGGTGTGCCTGGACAAGACCGGCACGCTCACCGAGGGCGGCATGGACGTGTCCGCGCTCAGGATGCTGAACGGCGCCGACGAGGAGCACGCGCGCAAGGTGCTCGGCGCCCTCGGGGAGTCCGACCCGCACCCCAACGCCTCGCTCCAGGCGATCATCGACGCCTATCCGGACAGCGAGGAGTGGCGGTGCGTGGAGTCGCTGCCGTTCTCGTCCGCGCGCAAGTACAGCGGGGCCGCGTTCAGCGAGGGCGACGGCCAGGTGAGCAGCTGGCTGCTGGGCGCCCCCGATGTGCTGCTCGGTGCGGACGACCCGGCACTCGCGGAGACCTCACGGCTGAACGAGCAGGGGCTCAGGGTGCTGCTGCTGGCCCGCGCCGCCCGGGGTCTGGACGCGCCCGAGCCCGCCGAGGACGCCCGTCCCGTCGCCCTGGTGGTGCTGGAGCAGCGGCTGCGTCCGGACGCGGCCGAGACCCTGCGCTACTTCGCCGACCAGCACGTGCACGCCAAGATCATCTCCGGGGACAACGCGGTGTCGGTGGGCGCGGTCGCCCAGAAGCTGGGCCTGGAGGGCGCGGCGGTGGACGCGCGGCACCTGCCCGCCGAGCTGCCGGGGATGGCCAGGGCGATGGACCGGGCGACGGTGTTCGGGCGGGTCACCCCGCGTCAGAAGCGGGAGATGGTCGGCGCGCTCCAGTCGGAGGGGCACACGGTCGCGATGACCGGCGACGGGGTGAACGACGTCCTGGCGCTGAAGGACGCCGACATCGGCGTCTCGATGGGCTCCGGCTCGGAGGCGACGCGCGCGGTGGCGCAGATCGTGCTGCTGAACAACAGCTTCGCGACACTGCCCTCGGTGGTCGCGGAGGGCCGCCGGGTCATCGGCAACATCACCCGCGTGGCGACGCTGTTCCTGGTGAAGACCGTGTACTCGGTGCTGCTCGCGCTGCTGGTGGTGTGCTGGCAGGTGGAGTATCCGTTCCTGCCCCGGCATCTGACCCTGCTGTCGACGCTCACCATCGGCGTCCCGGCCTTCTTCCTGGCCCTCGCGCCGAACACGGAGCGGGCGCGGCCGCACTTCGTGCGCCGGGTCATGCGGTACTCGATACCGGGCGGCCTGGTGGCGGGGCTCGCGACGTTCGCGACGTATCTGCTCGCCCGGCACCACTACACGGGTGCGGGGGCGCTGTCCGCCGAAACCAGTGCGGCGACGCTGACCCTGTTCCTGGTCTCCATGTGGGTGCTCGCCATCATCGCGCGCCCCTACACCTGGTGGCGGATCGCGCTGGTGGCGGCGATGGGGGTCGCGTTCCTGTTCGTGCTGATCGTGCCCTCGCTGCAGGACTTCTTCGCGCTGCGCCTGGTGGGGAACACGATGCCGTGGGCCGCGGTGGGGATCGCGGCGGTGGCGGCGGCCGCCCTGGAACTCGTGTGGAGGTGGGTCGACCGCCGCTTCCCGGCGTGAGGGTTACTGCACGTCGACGGCGTCGGCCGCGGAGGTGACGGCGGCCGTGGGGAAGAGGCCCGCGTAGACGTAGCGGTAGGAGCCGTCGACCGTGGCGGTGACGGTGGTCTTCAGCTTGCCGCTGGTGTCCGTCTTGATGGTCTTCAGCGTCGTGTAGGTGGTGGAGCCCTTCTTGGCGAACTGGAGCTGCACCGACTGGCCCGAGTAGGCGTAGTACTTGTTGTAGGTCCAGCTCGCGCGGGTCAGGGCGCCGGTGACCGTGATGGTCTTGCCCTTCTTGACCGGCTCCGGGGCGGCGTCGGTGGTCAGCGAGGAGTAGCGGAGCAGGTTGGTGGCCGGACCGCTCTGGTCCTTGAAGCCGACCTTGTCGAAGTCGGGGTTGTCGGGGTTCTGCCCGTTGAAGGCGATCGCCTCGGCGGCCAGGGTCCACTTGCCGGCGTCGCCGTCGGTGATGTCGGCGTGGGTCGGGTAGACGTCGATGGTGCCGGTGCAGGTCAGGGTGGTGCTCGTGGCGACCTTGCAGGTGGCGGCCGCGGCGTCGTCGTCGTCCCCGACCGTGTCGGACGGGTCGTCCAGCGAGCCCCGGTACAGGTAGGCGTCGGTGTAGAAGTCGGCCGCGGTGGCCTTGACGTCCGTGCCGTGGGTCAGCGTGTACGAGTAGGCCATGCTGACCTTGCTGCTCGTACCGATCTTGACCGACGAGGCGATCTTCAGGTTCGAGAAGCTGACGTTCATGGTGTACGGCGTACCGTCACCCGGAGCGGCGTGCGCGGCGGGGACGGCGAACGCGGAGAGAGCCAGGGCGCCGGTGACGGCTGCCACGGTGGCACGTATGCGCATGTGCGGTTCCCTCTGGGGGAGAAGTGATCTGGGAGTCGGTCGACTCGGGTGATCAGATCCGCGAGGGGTACCGCAGGTTGTAGGGGCGGGGCGCTCCTTGACGGAATTTGCCCAGTCATTGCCTGGCGGGAGCGATGGCGGCGGTCGCCCCGGAACGCGTCCGTGAGGGGCCGACCGCCGCTTCCCATGACAAGGGGGGGCCGCTCAGCCGGTCACCCGGAGCTCCACCAGTACCGAGCGGGCGCCGCCCACGGTGCCCTCTCCGACCGGCTCGAATCCGTCCTTGGGGACGTCGACCGTCGTGGTCTGGCCGTTGGCGGTCAGGTCCGCGCTCACCGGGTGGTCGGCCGCCTCCACGGCGAAGACGCGGGGGAGTTCGAGGGTGAGCAGGCCGGTCTTGGCCGTGCCCTTGAAGCAATAGGTGCCCTGGCGGCCGGACGAAGCGTCCGCGACCGTGTACACGCGGATCTGCGGGGCGGCCTGGTCGCAGTCGGCCAGCACGATGTGGCCGTCGCCCCTCAGGAGCTTGATCCCCTTCTCGGCCAGGACACGGTCGGCGCCCGGGTATCCGAAGTCCTCGACCGCGAAGGGCGGCTGGGGGGAGGACGGAGGCGGGTCGTCGGCGGACGCCACGGACACACCCGCCAGCGTGGCTCCGCCGGCCAGCACCGCGGCCGCTACGAGCCTTCGGCCAGAAAAAGGCAACTGAAGGTTCCTTTCAGGAAGTACCACCGCCCGAAATTCCCCGCCCAGCAAATCCGGAGAAGCCTGGAACAGGCCGCTTCAGAAACGAAATAAGCGGCCGGCAGCACCCCTCGTCAGCAGGAATCCACCAGTCAAGCAGCAGTAAAGGCGATCCATAGGCTAGCCAAAGCATGTTCGCGCGTCAACATCGGATCTGCGCGATCCGCACCCGTCAACTGCCAGGAAAACAGCGGGTTTTGACCTTCAAAGCGGAGGTAACGGGCAGCCTCCGCCCATGCGCCGGCACCGGTATCTCGCGGCCGAAAACCAACTTAGATACAAAGATCAATCACGTTAAGCTGCCCGTTCCCTATTCGGCGGCGCACTCGGGGAAGCCGCCGAGAACCGAGACGGGTATTCAGTGAATCGAAGAACTGACGGGCTCGACAGGGCCGGCGCGACAAGGCATCTGATACGCCGTACGGCATTGGGTCTGCTGCCTCTCGCCCTCACCGCCGGTCTGCTCGGCGCGGCCCCCGCGACGGCGGCCGCCGCGTCCGGGGCCGGCGCCCGCCCGACGACGGCCGCCGCGACCATCGCAGCCGCCGCGACCACCGCTGAACAGCGCGGGCTGGTCGTCGACTACTGGCGGGAGGGCGGACCCGGCATCAGGGCGGCCGCCGAGGCGGCCCTCACGGGCAGCGACGCCGATGTCCAGGCGTTCCTCACCGCCGCGGACGGCCTCTCCGTCCAGGACGAGCGGGTCGCCGCGGCCCAGATCGCCTCTGTCGGGGGCACCGAGCTCATCGACGCCGCCCGCCAGGCACTGAGCGGGACGCCCGAGGACCTGGGCGCATTCGTCGGCTGGGGCTGGGAAGCCCCCCTGGAGCAGGACAACCGCGTCCGGGTCGCCCAGATCATCGACACCGGCGGTCCCAACGTGCAGGACGCGGGACGCGCGGCTCTCGCGGGTACCGCCGACGACGTACAGAAGTTCCTCACCGAGGGCCAGTACGCCCAGCAGGAACAGGACGAGCGGGTGCGGCTCGTCCAGATCATGAGCGTGGGAGGTCCCAACGTCCGGGCCGCCGGACGCATCGCGCTGAGCGGCAGTGCCGCGGACATCCGCGAGTTCCTCGAAGTCGGCCAGTTCGTGGCCCAGGACAAGGACGAGGAGCACGCCTCGATCGCCGAACTCGCCGCGCAGGCGAAGGAGGCGGGCAGGCTCGCGGCCAAGGAGACGGCGGCCGCGAAGTCGGAGTCGGCCAAGGCGGTCAAGGCCGCGGAGCTGGCCAAGGAAGCCGCGCTGGAGGCCCAGGCCGAGGCGCAGGCCGCCAAGGACGACACGAACCGGGCGGCACGGGCCGCCAAGCGTGCCGCCGATGCGGCGTCCCAGGCCGCCGCGTCCGCCCAGCGGGCGATCCAGGCGGCCAACGCGGCCAACAACGCGGCCCGTGTGGCCGCGAACGCCGCCACACGCGCGGCCGCCGCGGCGGCGTCGGCGTCCCAGGCCGCCTCCCGTGCGCGCAACGCCGCCGCCGACGCGGCGGTGGACGCCGCGAACGCGGACGCCGCACGCCAGGCCGCCGAATCCGCGGACAAGGCCGCCCAGGGCGCAGACCTGGCCGCCGACGCCGCCGACCAGGCCTCGAAGGCGGCCGAGGCGGCCGGTGACGCCGCCCACTCGGCCACCAGCGCGAGTGCCAACGCCCGGGTCGCGGCCGGTGCCGCCGAGGCTGCCGGCAGCTACGCGGGCCAGTCGAGCAGTGCCGCGGCCGAGGCGCGTGCCGCCGCGGCCACGGCCCGGCGGCACGCCGCCGAGGCCGACCGGGCGGCGGCCAGCGCCGAGGCTCTCGCGCGGAAGGCCGCGAAGGCCGCCCGTGAGGCACGGGATGCCGCGACGTCCTCGGCCACGCACGCCAGGAACGCAGCCAAGGCCGCGAGGGAAGCGGCCGAACACGCGGGCGACGCGGCCACGGCGGCGGCGAAGTCCACGGAGCACGCCAACGCGGCGAGCGATGCCGCCGACGTCGCGACCGCGGCGGTGGCCAAGGCCCAGGAGATCTACACCCTCGCGCGTGAGGTCGAGTCGGCCGAGCTGCTGACCCGCACGAACGAGGGCATCGAGCGCGCCCGTGACGACAAGGAGCGGGCGGACACCCGGCTCGCGGCTCAGGCCGCACTGGACCAGGAGACCGAGGGCCAGCGGGCCGAACGCGACCGGCTGGTGACCGAGGCGGCGAAGCCCGGTGCGGACATCGGCGCCGTCGCGGCGCAGGGCCGGAAGCTGGCCGTGCGGGTGATGAAGGCGGGTACGGCGTGGGGCCGCGCCGGGGCGGAGGCCGCGCTCGGCGGAGCCGACGACGTCGTGATCGATTACCTGCGCGAGGGCTGGCGGACCGCCGAGCAGCAGGACCAGCGGTCCTATGTGGCACGCCTCGCCGAGGAGAGCGAGGACCAGACGGTCCGGGAGGCGGCAGAAGCCGCGCTGACCGGTGACGCGGCGGCGATCAGCGAGTTCGTGGACGCCGGCCAGTACCGGATCGGCGCGGAGAGCATGCGCGTCGCCATCGCCCAGGTACTCGACGGAGCCGGTCCCGTCGTCACCGAGAAGGGACGCGCGGCGCTCGCGACGAGCGACCCGAAGAAGTACAGCGAGTTCCTGGTGACCACGCAGCACACCGCGCGGACGCAGGACGAACGGGTCCGCGCGGCACAGCTGGTGGACAGTGGGACGCCCGAGGTGAAGAGCGCCGCGCGGGTCGCCCTGGAGGGCTCGCCGGACGCACTGCACGCGTTCATCGTCTCCGGCCAGTACATGGCACTGCGCAAGGACGGCCTGACGGCCACCCACGTGGCGCAGGTGCAGAAGCTGATCGCGGACGCGGCGAAGATCGCCGCCAATGCCCGCAAGGACGCCGCCACGGCCCAGAAGGTGGCCGCGACCGCCCGCAAGGCGGCCGCCGAGGCCGACGAGTGGAAGCGGAAGGCGAGCGACGCGGCGACCCAGGCGGAGGGCTACGCCAGGCAGGCCGACCAGTACGCCAAGGACGCCGAGACCTCGGCCGCGCAGGCCGCGGCGTCGGCGAAGACGGCGCGTGACGCGGCGAACCGTGCCGACACCGCCGCGGCGGACGCGGCACGGTCGGCGGCGGACGCGACGCTGTCCTCCGAAACCGCCCAGGCCGCCGCCTCCGAGGCGTCGTACTACGCCGACCAGGCATGGAAGTCCGCCGTCGAGGCGGGCAAGGACTCCGATGCCGCGTTGAAGGCCGCCACCGACGCGTTCTCCGCCGCGCTGACCAAGTACCGGGAGGAGGACGAGGCCCGGCGCAAGGCCGCCGTGGCGGCCAAGGAGAAGGCCAAGAACGACCCGGGCGCACGCGCGCGTGAGATGTACCGCTGCCAGCAGGGTCTGATCCCCTGTGACCCGCAGAACTTCGCCCGCTGGTGCCAGCACAAGGAGGTCTACTGCGACGTCCTCGCCCACTCCAAGGAGCTGAGCGACGCGGCGGAGATGGTGTGGAACGTCGAGAAGGAGCTGCTGGGACTCGGCAACCTCGAAGCCTGCATGCGGGAGAAGGACTTCGACTCCTGCAAGGGCCTGGCCGTGGACGCCCTGCTGGGAAGCAAGCTGAGGGTCCTGGACAGGGTCTACGACGACCTGCGGCTGCTGAAGCGCGGCTGCAAGATCCTGGGCAAGGCGTCGCTGCGCTCGGCGACGCCGGTGCGGACGATGGCCGCGGCCGGGGGCATCCCCTGCGCGGATCACAAGGTCCCCGGTCTGCCCCGCGCGGTGACCAAGATCCCCGACAGCTCGGACTGTCGTGCCTGCGCGGAACGCATCCGCGAGAGTCTCGGCGGCGGTGAGATCAAGGTGATCAGACCCAAGATGGGCAATTCTCTGGGGAAGTACAGGGACCAGGACACCTTCTGGGGCGAGCATGTAGTGCTGGTGTACAACGGCCGTGTCTATGACGGCTTCACCGCGAAGGGCGGTGAGGCCATCGCCGACTACAAGGCCAAGTGGCTCTACAACGACGTCATCGACTTCGGATTCTGAGGCGCACGTGACCGACAGAGAGCTGATCGAGAGCATCCGTGACCGGCCCGGGATGTACGGGCTGGACGGGACCTACCACCCGACGGCGATGCTCATCACGGGTGTGGACATCGGCAGGTCGGGGCGGCTGCTGGACGGGTTCCGCGAGTGGCTGCTCGCGCGCAAGGGTGAGGACAGCAGCTTCATGTGGCTGATCCTCGTCCTCGAGGACGCCTTCCCCGGCACGGGCATCCGGCACTGGAGACAGCTGTCGGACAGCCAGCAGTCGGTGGCGGTCGATCGCCTCTTCGCTCTGCTGACCGCCTTCCTGGCCGAGCGCGACGACGCGTAGCAAGAGAGCGGCCCCACCGGTGTGACACCGGTGGGGCCGTTCTCATGTCCCGAGTGCCCGCACAGGACGGGCGTCCCTCAGTCGAACCAGCGGTCCCGCGCCAGCTCCTCCGTCCGCGACGGGTCCTCCAGCAGCGCCGCCACCTCGAAGCGCCGGGGCCACTGGCCCGACGCCCAGGCGAGGCCGGCGGCGACGCCCTCCAGGGTGGCCGCGTGCAGGACGGCGTCGTCGGTGAGGCGCCAGTCGATCTCCACGCCGTCGACCACGAGTTCGTCGTGCTCGAGGTACCGAGCCGGGGTGCGCGACCCGAGCAGCACCCGCACCGATTCCGGTACGTCGTGCTCGGCGCCCTCGGAGTCGACCGCGCCCGTGACGGACTCGCTCAGGCGCCGTACCTGGAACAGCTCGGCCAGCTCCGCCGCGCGGGCGGGGCGGACCGGCAGGAGCGGTACGCCGGAGGTGAAGGGCAGCAGGTCGGGCGAGTCTACGACCACGGCGTCCCGGGCGTCCACGACGGTCACGCGGCCGTCGGTCACCGCGCGCACCTCGTCCGGGAGGGTCACCTGCTCCGGGTCGAGGTCGGCCAAGGCGCTGTAGAGGCCGTGCAGTTGGGCCGGGGTGACCGGGCGGTCGGGGTCGGCCAGGCGGTCGAGGAGTTCGGCGGCGCCGCCGGGTTCGTCCAGGAGGGCGGCGACCGAGGTGCGTACGCCGAGGGCGCGCAGGACCTGCTCGTCCTCGAAGCCGGTGGCGTCCGCCTCGTCGTACAGCCCGCGCAGCAGCGGGTCGCCGCCCGCCGCGAGCAGTCCGGCCGGACGGCGGCCGTCGAGCACCGGGTGCCCGCGCAGCCACCAGGCGGTGTACGGCCGTACGACCTCGTGGGTGCCGTCGGGCAGCAGGACGCGGACCGGCTGGGTGAGGGCGTCGCGCAGCGGCGGCTGGGCGAGCAGGGCGAGGGCCTCGGGCCAGTGGTCGTCGTCCACGAGGTCCAGGTCGCGCACGGCGGCGAGTTCGGTGGCGACGGGCGGTACGGGGCTGTCCGGGAAGCGGTCGAGGATGTCCTCGCACCACACGTCCACCGCGTCGAGAAGTCCGGCGTCGTCGGGCTCGGCGAAGTCGCCTTCGCGGGGCTCCAGTTCGTCCGGGTCGAGGACGACGTCGGTGGCGCGGACGAGGGCGAAGTCCGCCAGCACCCCGCAGGCGGTGAGCGGCTGTTCGCCCCACCGGTCCGCCAAATCCGCGTCCACGGAAGCGAGTTCGCCGTCACGGATGACGCGGGCGAACGGGCTGCCGGGCAGGACAAGTTCACCGGCCGGGGCGAGTTCGCCGTCCTCGTCGGGCAGGGCGAGCGCGCCGAGCCAGGGCTCGTCGCCGGGCTCCAGGCCCGCGTCGCGCACCAACGCCAGGACGGTGTCGGCCAGTTCCTCCGCGTCGGGCGCGTCCTCCTCCCACAGCGCACCGCCGTCGTCGTCCAGCGAGGCGGCCACGGCGGCCCGCACCTGCGGGGTGGTGAGCACGGCGCGCGGGGTCGCGGGCAGCGCGCCCAGCTTCTCCAGGAGCGGGTGGGCGGCGTCCGCGTGGGCGACCTTGAGACCGAGGCGGCCGAGCACGTCGGGATCGACGGCGGCGGTGTCCGGGGTGGGCAGCAGCACCTGGCGGGGGCCGATGGTGGTCCGGCCGGTCCCGGCGAGCGGCACCGGCAGCCCGGAGAGCCGGTCGGGGTCGATCCCGGCGAGGCTGTCGTAGAGCCGCCACCACCACTCGGGGTCCTTCTCCAGCCCGGCGAGCCGGTCGACGGCGTCCGCGAGCGGCAGCCGGGCGACACCGAGCGCGCGCAGTTCGGGGCGCCGCTCAAGTCCCGCGGGGAGCAGGGTGGGCAGCACCTCGGCGAGGACCCGTACCGTCCCGGCGCCCGCGCCCTCCACGATCTCGGCGTCCCTCGGGCGCAGCGCCTCGGGCAGGGCGTCGTCCTCTCCCGGCGCGAGCGCCGGGGGCAGGAACGCGGTGCGCGGCAGCCGGTCGAGCACGGCCTGCCGCAGCGCGCCGTCCAGCTCGCCCTTGCCGAGCGGGCCGGGCACGAGGTCGATGGCGCCCTCGGTCACCGGGCGCCAGGCGGCGAGGAGTTCGGCGTAGGCGTCGGCGGCGCGCTGGACCAGGAAGTCGGTGAGCGGGCCGGGGGCCGTGTGCCGACGGGTGGTGTCCAGCGGGAACGACGCGATGAGCAGGGCGGGGATGCCGAGGGGTTCGTCGCTGGGAGTGGGCGCGTGCAGCACGGGGCTGGTGCGGGGGCGGAACGGGCGGCCCTCGGCATCCTCGGGAACGGCCCAGGTCACCGACCAGTGCGGGCGCAGCCGTTCCTCGACGGGGCGGTCCGCGAGCAGGTCGGCGGTGAGGGGGCCGTGCGCGGTGGCGGTGCGCCAGCGGGTGCGGCCCTCGCGGGAGTCCTCCACGACGGTGACGGCGCCGTCGGTGCTCCGGCGCAGGGTGCGGGGCGTCTCCCCCTCGATCTCGACCACGACCTCCTCAAGACCCGGCAGGGCCAGCAGCAGGGCGTCGTCCACGGCGTCGAGCAGCCGCTCGGCCAGACCGGCGGCGGCCGCGTCGCGCAGCGGGAGGATCACGGCGGTGTCGTACGGGTCCGGGGCGGTGCCCTCGGCGGCGAACGGCAGGCGCAGCAGGGGTACGTGGCCGTCGCGGCGGCGCACCTCGTCGCCGAGCCCGGGGCTGTGCCGGGCGGTCTGACCGGCCAGTTCGCGGGCCTCGGCGAGGGACCAGCGGACGCCGCCGTGCCGTCCGACGATCGCGGGCTCGTCGGTGACGGACAGGACGGCGGAGAAGCCGACACCGAAGCGGCCGACCGCGCCGGCCGCCCCGTGCTCGTCGTCCCGGTCCCGCTTCGCGGAGGCGCGCAGGGTGGACAGCGACTCGACGCCGACCGCGTCGAGGGGGGCGCCGGTGTTGGCGGCGATCAGCACGTTGTCGCGGAGCGTGAGGCGGAGCCGGCCGGGGACCTGCGCGCGGGCGGCGGCGTCGGCGGCGTTCTGGGCCAGCTCGACCACGAGCCGGTCCCGGTAGCCGCCGAGTACGAGGTCCTCCTCGGCGTTGGCGTCCTCGCGGAACCGGGCGGGGCTGGTGGCCCAGGCGTCGAGGACACCGCGGCGGAGCCGGGCGGTACCGAAGGGGTCGGCGCCCTCGGCCGCCGGCCGCACGTACTTGCTCACGATCACACTCTCCTCATCGGCGTGAGGTCGAAGGTACAGCGAGGGCGGGGCCGACCGTTCGCGGCGTACGCGAGGGGGGTGCGCGGCGGGGGGACGCGGGGGTGCCGACGGATTCTCAGCGGGGGCCCTACGGGGGGGGGCCGCCGGTGTCCCCGGAGGCGGGCGGCCCGCCCCGACAGCCCGGACATCACCGGACAGGTCCCGGACAGTAACCGTACGTATCGATCGCGTGACTGTTCACCGTAGGTGGGCGGGGCCAGTCTGGGCGGCGTGATTGACGAAAACATGCCGTACATCCCGCATTTCCGCGTGACCCTGTCCTCCACGCCCCGCGGGGCGCGTCTCGCGCGGCTGCTGGCCACCGAGCAACTGCGCTCCTGGGGGCTGCCACCGGACCACGGCCCGCTCGTCGTCGCCGAACTCGCCAAGAACGCCGCGACCCACGGCCGCGCGCCGGACCGCTACTTCCGCCTCACGATGCTGATCTTCGGCGAGAACCTCCGGATCGAGCTGACCGACAGCCAGGGCGACGCCCTCCCCCGGCTCGGCGAGGGCTACGGCCTCCAGCTCGTCGACGCCCTGTCCGCCCGCTGGGGTACGACGGAGGCGCTCGGCCCCTGCAAGACGGTCTGGACGGAACTGACCCTCACGACCCTGCCGACCATCCCGCCCAGGCGGTTCCGGGTGATCGGCCCGCTGGACTTCCTGCGCTGAGGACGGGGCGCCTTCCGGCGGGGTGCCGCGTCGCCGCCATGGCGTGCCCGGGACGGGACCGCCCCGGCCGATGCCGGTCCGGACGGCCCTGCCGAGCCCGGTCCGGATGGTGCTGCCGAGCCGTCCGGGTGACGTGGCCTGCCCGGAGACGAGCCCCCTCGGCCCGTTCGAGCCGAGCCGGTACGGGCCCCGGACCCGGAACGCCGTACCCACCGGGCCCGGGCCGCCGAAGCCACCCGGCGAACCCCCGGAGGGGCTACGCGTGGCCCAGTTCCGCCGTCTCCGCGTCTCCCGCCTCCGGGAACGGGCCCGCGTCGGGGGCCGGGCGGAGCGGGAAGGGGTCGAGGCGGGTCTCGTCGACGACCGGTTCGGCGGGGCGGGGCGGGGTGGGCATGACGGCGGCCTCGGAGTGGGCGCCGCAGCCGTAGGCGAGGGAGACGACACGGCCGTCGGCCGGGGAGAACTCGTTGGCGCAGACGCCGAAGGCCTGGCCGAGGGAGCCGCCGATGGGGTTGAGGAAACCGCAGGTGGCGCAGGTCGCGGGGGCCGCCTGGGCCATCGCGGACTTGGGGCCGAACGCCTCTTCCCAGCGGTCGGCGGCCACATGCAGGCCGTAGCGGGAGAGCACGCGGGCGCGGCGCATCCCGAGCTCCTCGGCGACCGCCGTGATCGAGCCGCGCGCGGGCACCGTCGGCTGTTCCGCGGGGCTGCCGGGGGTGACGTCGGCGTCCTCCTCCTCGGCGAGTTCCGCGAGGCCCTTGGCGACGACGGAGTTCGGCGGGGGCTCCTCCTCGCCACTGAAGCCGGGCTCCAGGCGGAGGTCGCCCTCGTCGGTGGGGAGCAGGTCGCCGGGGCCGAGGTCGCCGGGGCGCAGCCGCTCGCTCCACGGCACCCATTCGGGGGCGAGGATGGCGTCGGGGCCGGGCAGCAGCACGACCTCGTCGAGGGTGACGAGCTTGGCGCGGGAGGCGCGGGCGACGGTGGCGGCCCAGCGCCAGCCCCGGTAGCCCAGTTCCTTGCACTCGAAGAAGTGGGTGACCACACGGTCACCCTCCGACGTCATCCCGATGTGTTCGCCGACCACGCCGGGCGCGGCCGCCTCCTCCGCTGCGGCGCGTGCGAGGTCGATCGCCTCGGCGCACAGGCGGTCGGGGGTGCGGCTTCGCGTGGTCGCTGCGCTCACAGGTATCGCTTCTCTCCTACGCCGTCTACGAGTGCGGATGCCCTCCGGCGGTGAAGCGGACGGAGCGGACCTGTGGGCCGCATCGACGTCCGCGTCCGATCACGCTCGGGCGCACCTCTGCCATCCATTCTGCGTTATGGCTGAGATACGCACGCTACCCCGTCGCCCGTGGTGGGGGACAGTCCGCTGCGGTTCGGCGGGTTTCCCGGCGCGTGCCTCCGGCGGGCCGACGACGGCGGGAACGGCCCCCCTCACCCGCCCGGACCGGGCCACCGCCGGGCGGAGAACCGGCCACGGCCCCCGTACGGAGCGCCCCCTGACGGTCGGCAGACCGGCGATCCCGCCACTCCCGGACGACCGGTCGAACCGACCGGACACACCGCCCCGGAGCGGCCCGGACAGCCAAAACTGCCACCCGGATCGGCCGTTTCCGGGCGGCCCGAACGGCCCGAACGGCCGGAAAAACGGGAAACCGCCCCGGTCCACAGCACCGGGCGGCCCGAAAGCCAGAGCTCCGGCCGATTCCACCGCCCGGGCCGATCCCGACGCCGGAAGCCGGACGAATCCGCCGCCGGATCCGCCGCCGGACAAACCCCGACGGCCGAACCGCCAACAACATCGATTGCCCCGAACAGACCCTGACGGCCGATAAGCCCGCCCGAACCCACCGCTCCGGGCGGACTCCGCAACCGGGCACCCCCGCACCCCCGAACCCTCCAGGTCACCCACCCCCGCCAACCCCACACCCCCCGCGGCGACCGGCGCACCGGGACACCGGCCCCCGGCGGAGCGATCCGTCCCCGATCAACTCGCTCGGCCGCAAAACGCACATGTCCCGTCTCCTCGGGGCAGTATGAAGCTCGTGGCAGCCACGGACAGGGGGAGCGGTGGTGGCAGCGGTTCGGGCCGCGTCGGCGGTGTCGTCCGCTCGGTGGGGCGTGCCCTGCATCTGCCGGTGACCGGGACGGCGCGCGGCATCCGGCGGGCCACGCACGCGCACGGCGCGGGCGAGTCCGGGCTCGGCAAGCTGATCGAGCTGCACGCGGTGAACGGCGCCGGAGACGTGATGATCACCGTCGCGCTCGCCTCGACCGTGTTCTTCTCGGTGCCGACCGACGAGGCCCGCGGGCGCGTCGCGCTCTATCTCGCCATCACCATGGCGCCCTTCACCGTCCTCGCCCCCGTCATCGGCCCCCTCCTGGACCGCCTCCCGCACGGCCGCCGAGCTGCCATGGCCGCGTCGATGCTGGCCCGCGCGCTGCTCGCGCTGGTCATCTCGGGCGCGGTGGCGACCGGCTCCCTGGAGCTGTATCCGGCCGCGCTCGGCGTCCTGGTCGCCTCCAAGGCGTACGGCGTGGTCCGCAGCGCGGTCGTACCCCGGCTGCTGCCACCCGCCTTCTCCCTGGTGAAGGCCAACTCCCGGGTCACCCTGGCCGGACTGCTCGCCACCGGTGTGGCCGCGCCCATTGGGGCGGGCCTGCAGATGGTGGGCGACCCCTGGCCCCTGTACGGCGCCTTCGTGATCTTCGTGGCGGGTACGGTCCTGTCGTTCTCCCTGCCGCACAAGGTGGACTCGGCCAAGGGCGAGGGCGTGGCGCTCCTCTCGGCCGACGCCACGAGCCTGCCCGGGCCGCGCGGCAAACAGCGCGCCCGGCGCCCGGGGCTGCGCTCGGTCGGTACGGCCGTCACCCACGCCCTCGGCGCCAACGCCGCCCTGCGCTGCCTGTCCGGCTTCCTGATCTTCTTCCTCGCCTTCCTGCTGCGCGAACACCCGCTGACCGGCGAGAGCGCGGCCGTCTCGCTCGGCATCGTGGGCGTGGCGGCGGGCGCGGGCAACGCACTGGGCACGGCGGTGGGGGCATGGCTGAAGTCCCGGGCGCCCGAGGTCATCATCGTGACCGTGGTCGCCGTGGCGCTCGGTACGGCGATCCTGGCCGCCGCCTTCTTCGGGGCCCTGCTGGTCGCCTGCCTCGCCGCCGTCGCCGGGTTCGCCCAGGCGCTGGCCAAGCTGTCCCTGGACGCCCTGATCCAGCGGGACGTGCCGGAGGCGGTGCGCACCTCGGCCTTCGCCCGCTCCGAGACCCTGCTCCAGGTGGCCTGGGTGCTCGGCGGCGCCATCGGCATCGTCCTGCCCCTGAACGGCACCCTCGGCCTCTCGATCGCCGCCCTGATCGTGGCCGTCGGGTGGGTGACGACGCTGCGCGGGCTGCTGGCGTCGGCACGGCACGGAGGACGGGCGCGGGCGCGCGTGGTGTGAGGGTCCAGGCGGCGGTGGGGGCGGGATCGGGGCCCTGCCAGGCACTCCGCGGGCCGTCCCGGTCGGCGCCGTCGTCGTAACGAACCGGGCACGCCGTACCCCACGTGGGGGTCACCGCCGGGGTGCCCGATAGCCTTCGGCCATGACCTCGCTGCAATCCCGCTCGCGACGCCGCCGCGCCGTCGCCGTCGCCGGTGCCGTTTCCGCCGGACTGCTCGTCCTGTCGGCCTGTGACAAGCCGACGCCCGTCGCGACGGTGACCGTCGGCGACAGCTCGGTCAACTCCGAGGCCGTCTGCTGGAACGACGGCAAGGCGCTCGACGCACAGTCCCTGGCGAAGTGCGCCAAGAAGGCCGGCGACATCAAGTCGATCGACGTGGACCAGGACAGCACGGTCCGCATCGGCGTCGACCCGAAGATCGCGGACGAGGGCTGGACCCTGCTGGTGAACGGCCGCCAGTTCACCGACGCCAGCAAGAAGACCTACCGCACCATCCCCAGCAGCGCGTTCTTCAACGCCCAGTACGGCACCCAGGGCAACACGAACACCGTGTCCGTCCAGATGGGCGAGACCGCCGCCAAGGGCCTGTGGAGCTTCAAGGTCAAGAAGTCCGACTCCTGACCCCGGTTCCCGCCATGAACGCCCGCGTGCTCGTAGTCACCGCCGTCCCCGCCGAACGGGACGCGGTGGCACGGGCGTTCGCGGGCACCGCCGGGGAACTCCGGCTGCCGGGCGTGTCCGTGTTCCGTACGGCCGCCGGGTGCGATCTGCTGGCCGCCGGGGTGGGCCCCGCGCTCGCCGCCGCCTCCACCGCCACCGCGCTCACCGCGGCCGCCCTCGCGGGCACGCCGTACCGGCTGGTCGTCTCGGCCGGGATCGGCGGCGGCTTCCAGCCGGAGGCCCCCGTCGGCTCACTGGTCGTCGCGGACGCGATCACCGTCGCCGACCTGGGCGCCGAGACCGCCGACGGCTTCCTGCCGGTCACCGAACTCGGCTTCGGCACCGTCAACCACGTGCCGCCGGAATCAGCCGTACGAGCGATCACCGAGGCCACCGGCGCGCGCCCCGGCACCGTCCTGACCGTCTCCACGGTCACCGGCACCGCCGAACGCGCCGCCGAGCTGCGCGCCCGTCATCCGCGCGCGCTGGCCGAGGGCATGGAAGGCTTCGGGGTGGCCGAGGCCGCCGCCGCGCACGGTGTGCCGGTGCTGGAGATCCGCGCGGTGTCCAACCCGGTCGGCCCGCGCGACCGCGCCGCCTGGCGCATCGGCGACGCGCTCGCCGCCCTCACCGAGGGCTTCGGGAAGATCGCGCCCGTCCTGGAGAGTTGGAACCCGCATGACCAGTGAATCCCCGACGACCGGGCCCCTGACGGCCGGCGAGCCGCTGCAGATCGCGTACTCGCCCTGCCCCAACGACACCTTCGTCTTCGACGCCCTCGCCCACGGCCGCGTCCCCGGCGCCCCCGCGCTGGACGTGACCTTCGCGGACATCGACATCACCAACGGCATGGCCGAGCGCGGCGAGTACGACGTGCTGAAGGTGTCGTACGCCGTCCTGCCGTACGTCCTCGACGAGTACGCCCTGCTGCCCTGCGGCGGCGCGCTGGGCCGGGGCTGCGGTCCGCTGGTGCTGACGCGGGAGGCCGGCGCCGACCTCACCGGGCGTACGGTCGCGGTGCCGAGCGAGCGCTCGACGGCGTACATGCTGTTCCGGCTCTGGGCCGCCGACACCCTGCCCGGTGGGGTCGGGGAGATCGTGGTCATGCCGTTCCACGAGATCATGCCCGCCGTGCGGGACGGCAAGGTGGACGCCGGACTCGTCATCCACGAGGCGCGGTTCACCTACCAGGACTACGGGCTGCACAAGCTCGCCGACATGGGCGAGCACTGGGAGCTGACCACGGGACTGCCGATCCCGCTCGGCGCGATCATCGCCAAGCGGTCGCTGGGCGCGGAGACCCTGCGGGGCCTCGCGGACGCCATCCGCGGTTCCGTCCGGGCCGCGTGGGACGACCCGGAGGTCTCCCGGCCGTACGTCATGGCGCACGCCCAGGAGATGGACCCGGCGGTGGCGGACCAGCACATCGGGCTCTACGTCAACGAGTTCACCGCCGACCTCGGTGAGGACGGGTACGCGGCGATCCGCGGCCTGCTGACCCGAGCGGCGGCCGAGGGACTCGTACCGCCGCTCGGGCCGGGGGCGCTGGCGTTTCCGTAGGACCTCGCTTCGCTGGGAGGCGGCTACGGGGTGGACGTCCGACGGGGTCGGGCGTCCGGGAGGGGGTTCCGGCGTCGAGGTGCCGGGGTCCTGGAGGTCAGACGTCGAGCTGGTCCGCGACCGCGCGCAGGAGGCCGGCGATGCGCTTGCCCGCAGTGCGCTCCGGGTAACGGCCGCCCTCCAGCTGCGGGGTGATCTTCTCGAGAAGGGTCGTCAGGTCCTGCACGATCGAGGCCAGCTCGTCCGGCTTCTTGCGCTGGGCGGCGGCGACGGACGGGGTGGGCTCCAGAACGGTCACGGAAAGCGCCTGGTCCCCGCGCTGACCGGCGACGACTCCGAACTCCACGCGCTGTCCCGGCTTGAGTGAATCGACTCCGGCGGGGAGAACCGAGGAATGCACGAAGACGTCACCGCCGTCGTCGCGGGAGAGAAAGCCGAAGCCCTTCTCACTGTTGAACCACTTGACCTTGCCGGTAGGCACGTCTGTCCTCGTCCTCGTACTCGTCGGAAAACTGCTCGGAAACTGCTCTGGATAGCAGTGGAGCGGGTCGACCCTGACCCGCCGACACCAAGGCTAATGGTCTGTGAGCGGCTGACAAGACGTCGCCCGGTTGTTCCCTCGCGGGGGGAACTACCCTGGTCCGGTGCGTGACAAAACCCAAACGAATTCCGCCGGGCCCGGTGACGGACTGATCCGCGCCGGAGTCATCGTGTTCTTCCTCGGCGCCCTGGCCACGCTGGTCACGGTGGCCCCCCTCTTTCTCGGCGCCAAACCCTTTCCGACCTACATGTTCGGCCTCAGCATGCTCATGGCGGTCGGTTTCCTGACGGCCGGCGCGGGGGTGCTGCGGTCGGTGTCGGCGGGGCGCAGGCAGGCGAGGGCGCTGCGCTAGGCCTTGGCCGGTGGGGGTGTTTTTGACTCCGGGTCGGGAGTGGGGGTGCTCGGGCCGGGGTGGGGTTCGGCGTGAGGTTCGGCGTGCCGTTTGGGCTGGGCCGGGTTGGGGTTCCGCGCGGTTTGAGCTGGGCTCGGGCGTGGGGTTTTGAGCTGGGCCGGAGTTGAGTTCGGCTCGGTTTTGAGCCGGGTTCGGGCGGGGGGTTTGAGGCGGGCTCCGGCGGAGTTCGAACCTGGCTGGGGATCGTTCAGGCATGGGAGTTCGGCTGCGGGATTGCTCGGGTGCGGGAGCGTTCAGGGCCGGGCTCAAGGACGGGATTTGGCGCGGGCACGGTGTCGCTCAAGCCGAAATCACCGCGGGGTGGCTCACGCCCGATACGCGGACCCTGGCGTGAACCCGGCAGTCACCGCTGGGCGCACAAGCTGGGCGCACAAACCGAGGAAGCCGGGCCCGGAAGCTCAGCGCCGAGAACGCTGCCAAGTCACTCACGTCTGGGGCGTAAGTCCGGCGATCATCGCAGGGTTGCTCAGGCCGGGGACGAAACCCCGGGGCTCGGTCATACCCGGCCCACGCACCGCACCCCGCCCGGAGGGGTCGGCTCAGCCGTGCCGCGACTCCAGGTGGGACTCCAGCCACGCGGGGAACGCGTGCAGGTCGAGGAGGACGATGTCCGCGCCCGCCGCTGTCAGTTCCTCGTGGTCGCAGGGGCCCGTGGTCAGGGCGACCGAGAGGGCGTCGGCGGCGTGGGCGCCGCGGACGTCACCGACGTGGTCGCCGACGTACACCCCCGCGCCGTACTCGCGGAGCGCCTCCGCCTTCTGTTCGGCCCACAGGTCACCGACCACCACGTCCGGCTCGATACCGAGGTGGGCGAGGTGGAGCTTGGCGTTCGGCTCGTACTTGGCGGTCACCACCATCGTCCGGCCCCCGGCCGCCCGCACCGCCTCGATCGCCTCGCGCGCCCCGGCCATGGCGGGCGTCGCGGCGACGGCGTACTCCGGATACATCTCCCGGTACAGATCCGCCACCTCCGGCACCCGCTCGGCCGGGAACCAGTTCGCCAGCTCCTCCGCCAGCGGCGGCCCGAGCCGCGTCACCGCGAGATCGGCGTCGACGTACACACCCGTCCGCTCGGACAGCGCGAGGTAACACGCCCGAATCCCCGGCCTCGAGTCGATGAGCGTCATGTCGAGATCGAAGCCGACGGTGAGGACGGGGACGGGGCGCGCAGTCATCGGGCCATTGTGCCGGGTGCCCTCCGGGCGGCCGCCACCTGGTCATCAGCCAGGACGCGGACACCCTGGGGCGGGCCCGTGCGGGGCCCCGGCGCCCAGCCCGCCCGGCGCCCACCCCGGACGAGCCGCCCCCGATTCCCGCCGCGCCGTATTCCGGCCTCGCCGTATCCCTCCGCGAACCGCCGGACGGCTCACCGCTGCCGCTGCGAGCGCCACAGCAGGAACACCGCCGACGCCACGGCCGCCCCCCGCACCACCCACGGCCACGTGTCCGTGATGGCGCCGGACATGTGGTCGGAGGGGAGGGGATCACCCCAGTGACCGGTGTTGCGCCCCCAGAGCCAGAGGATGCCCCCGGCTGCCGAGAGGGCGGGGATGATCATGACGGCCCATTTGGTCTCGGCGGGGGTGAGGCGGCGGGAGCCGTAGGCGATGAGCCAGCCGAGGAGGAGGACGAACCAGTTGCCGAGGACCGCCCCGGCCACCAGCGCGGCGGCCGCGAGCAGGAGGAGGGGGTTGGTCCAGCCAGTGGCAGGGCGGCGCGGGAGCAGGCGGAGGAAACGGGCGCGGGGGGCGGGCTCCGGTTCGACGGGGGGTTCCTCCGGGGGCGCCTCGGGCTCGCGCTCCGCCTCCTTCGGGGGCCGCTTGAGCAGCTCCGGGATCTCCACCCCGCCGACGAACCCCGGTACGGAGTCGGCCGCGGCCGCGCCGAAGGGGCTGTTGTCGACGCGCCACCAGTCCGGGCGGGTGACGGAGTCCCCGAGTTCGTCGGCCGACGCGAGGTGGGGCGGAGAGGGGGCCTGCGTCTCGGGGGCGGACGGTCGCGGAGAGGGGAACGTGCCGCGCAGGGACTTCAGCCCCTTGGGGCGTTTCGGCGGCTCCGGATCGGGGTCGCGCTGCGGCGGCACCGCCGTGGCCAGCCACGGCGGGACACTCCCGGCACCACCCGCCGACGCCACCACCTCGTCCGGGCTGCCGAGCCGGTCCAGGATGCGGCGGACGGCGGCGGGCGAGTCCACCGTCGTACTCGCCCGGTACCGGTCGATCTCGTTGCGCAGCTCGGACACCAGCCGCATCCGCGTCGCGGACGGCAACTGCCGCTGCTGCGCGACGTCTCCGACGCGGCTCAGATACTCGTAGACGACCTGGTCGCTCTCGATCCCCAACGGAACCCCTCCGGGGCAGCGGCGGTGAAACCCCGTGAGGAAGGTAGCGCAGAGTGGCGGTCACCGGGACGTACCGGCTCGGGCACGGTGTCGGGGGGCCGCAGCCGGGCGGGAGCGGAGCCGCTACCGTGGGTCAGATGAGCCCCGAGGCCCCCTCAACCCCCCGGTCCCTCGCGGAGGCACTCCGCGCGCGGGACGACGCCTCGCTGGCCGCGCTGCTGCGTGGCCGACCCGACCTCATCACCCCCGTGCCCAGCGACCTGACGCAGCTGGCCACCCGCGCCGGTACCCGCGCCTCGGTGCTGCGCGCCCTGGAACGGCTGGACCGGTTCGCCCTCCAGACCGCCCAGGCCCTGGCCGTCGCCCCGGACCCGGCGTCGTACGACACCCTGCTCGGGCTGCTGGCCGGGGACGGCGGGGACGCGGCCGTCGCCGACGCGCTGCCCCGTACCGTCGCCTCGCTGCGCGAGCAGGCGCTGGTCTGGGGCGACGACGACCGGCTGCGCCTGGTGCGCACCGCCCGCGAGCTGCTCGCCCCCTCCGCCCAGCACCCCTCCCCGACCGGGCTCGGCCCGACCGTGCGGGAGGCCACCTCGGGCATGTCGCCGGGGCGGATGCAGGAGATCGTCGCCACCGCAGGGCTCCGCTCCACCCATGACTCGGTGTCCGCCGTCACCGCCCTGACCGCCCTCTTCACCGACCGCGCGAAGATGGACGAGCTGCTCGACGGGGCCCCGGAAGCCGCCCGCGAGGTGCTGTCGCGGCTGATGTGGGGGCCGCCGTACGGCCAGGTCACCGCCGATCCGGCGCTCCATCTGCGCTGGCTGCTCGACCGGGGGCTGCTGCTGCCGACCACGCCCGGAACCGTCGTGCTGCCCCGCGAGGTCGCCCTGCATCTGCGCGGGGGCCGCGCGCACCGGGCGCCCGAACCGCTGCCGCCCGCCGTCGAACCGGCCGCCGCCCACAGCCCGCGGGTCGTCGACGCCACCGCCGCCGGACAGGCTTTCACCGCCCTCGCCACCGTCGAGGAGCTGCTGAAGTCCTGGCACCAGGGCGGCCCCGCCGTCCTGCGCGCGGGCGGCCTCAGCCAGCGCGACCTCAAGCGCACCGCCGTCGCCCTCGACCTGTCCGAACCCGTCGCCGCGTTCTGGGTCGAGCTGGCGTATGCCGCCGGTCTCCTCGCCTCCGACGGCCAGGCCGACGAGCGCTACGCCCCCACCCCCGCCTACGACACCTGGCTGGAGCTGCCCCCGGCCGAGCGCTGGGCCCACCTCGCCGGGACCTGGCTGACGGCCACCCGCACGTCGGGGCTGATCGGCGGCCGGGACGCCAAGGACCGCACGCTCTCCGCGCTCGGCCCGGGCCTCGACCGCTCGGCCGCGCCCGAAGTACGGCACCGGGTGCTGACCCTGCTCGCCGGGCTCCCGGAGGGCGGCGCGCCGTCCGCCGAGGCGGTGCTCGCCCGGCTGAGCTGGGAACGGCCCCTGCGCGGCCCGCAGCGCGACAGCACCGAGGACCTGCGCACCCGGCTCGCCCGCTGGACCCTCACGGAGTCCGAGGCCCTCGGCGTCACGGGCCGGGGCGCCCTCTCCGGCCAGGGCCGCGCGCTGCTGGGCTCGGAGGGGCGGGCACACGGGGTGGACACGGCGGACGCGGTGAGCGCTTCCGGCCACCCGGGCCCCGAGACCGGCTCCGGGCACCCCGGCTCCGGACATCCCGGCTCCGGCACGGCAGCCACGGCGACGGCCCCCGGTCCCGGCGCGAGTGGCACAGCCCCGGAACCGGACTCCGACACCGATCCCGGCCCCTTCGCCCCCCTCTCCCCCGCCGAACAGGCCGCCGCCACCTCGGCCGCCGCCCGGCTGCTCGCTCCGCTCCTTCCCGAACCCCTCGACCACGTGCTGCTCCAGGCCGACCTGACGGCGGTGGCGCCCGGCCCGCTGCGACGGCCCCTCGCGGACGTGCTCGGGGTGCTCGCGGACGTGGAGTCCAAGGGCGGCGCGACCGTGTACCGCTTCACCCCCGGCTCGGTGCGCCGGGCCCTTGACGCCGGGCAGACCGCCGTCGGCCTGCACGCCTTCCTCGCCGAGCACTCCCGCACCCCCGTTCCGCAACCGCTCGCCTATCTGATCGACGACGTGGCCCGCCGCCACGGCCACCTCCGGGTCGGCGCCGCCTCGTCCTACGTCCGCTGCGACGACGACGCCGTGCTGAACGAGATCCTGGCCGACAAGCGCGCCGCCGCCCTGCGCCTGCGCCGCCTCGCCCCAACCGTGCTGGCCGCCCCGTGCGATCCCGGCACCCTCCTGGAGGGGCTGCGCTCGATGGGCTACGCCCCCGCCGCCGAGTCCGCCGACGGCGATGTGCTGATCGCCCGCGCCGATGCCCACCGCACCCCGCCGCGCACCGCGCCCGACCCGGTGCCGGACGGCCCGCCACCGCCGGACGCCACGCTGCTGACGGCGGCGATCCGCGCGATCCGCGCGGGCGACCTGGCCGCGACCGCCCCGCGCAAGAGCACCGGCACCGAACTCGCCGGCGGCGAGCTGCCCCGCACCACCCAGGCCGACACCCTGGCCACCCTGCAGGCCGCCGTCCTCACCGGCGACACCGTGTGGATCGGCTACGTCAACGCCGAGGGCGCCGCCAGCCAGCGCGTCGTCGCCCCGGTCCGTGTCGAGGGCGGCTTCGTGACCGCGTACGACCACACGGCCGACGAGGTCCGCACCTATCCCCTGCACCGGATCACGGGAGTGGCCGAGCTGGCGGAGGACTGACCCGCTTCCTTCACGCATCGGGCACACTGGAGGTTTGGCCGTGCGGAAGGAAGTCATCAGGTGAACGGTCCGCTGATCGTCCAGTCCGACAAAACTCTGCTCCTCGAGGTCGACCACGAGCGGGCCGACGAATGCCGTCGCTCCATCGCGCCCTTCGCCGAGCTGGAGCGGGCGCCCGAGCACATCCACACCTACCGGGTGACCCCGCTCGGCCTGTGGAACGCGCGGGCCGCCGGGCACGACGCCGAACAGGTCGTGGACGCGCTGGTGCAGTACAGCCGGTATCCGGTGCCGCACGCCCTGCTGGTGGACATCGCCGAGACGATGGACCGGTACGGCAGGCTCACCCTCACCAAGCACCCCGCGCACGGGCTCGTGCTCTCCACCACCGACCGGCCGGTCCTGGAGGAGGTGCTGAAGTCCAAGCGGATCGCCCCGCTGGTCGGCGCCCGCATCGACCCGGACACGGTCGCCGTGCACCCCTCCGAGCGCGGCCAGATCAAGCAGACCCTGCTCAAGCTGGGCTGGCCGGCCGAGGACCTCGCCGGGTACGTGGACGGCGAGGCGCACCCCATCGACCTGGACGAGGACGGCTGGGCGCTCCGGCCGTACCAGAAGCAGGCCGTGGAGAACTTCTGGCACGGCGGCAGCGGTGTCGTCGTGCTGCCCTGCGGTGCCGGAAAGACGCTGGTCGGCGCCGGGGCCATGGCACAGGCGAAGTCGACCACCCTGATCCTCGTCACCAACACCGTCTCCGCCCGCCAGTGGAAGCACGAGCTGGTGCGGCGGACCTCGCTCACCGAGGACGAGATCGGTGAGTACAGCGGGACGAAGAAGGAGATCCGGCCGGTCACCATCGCCACCTACCAGGTGCTGACGACCAAGCGGAAGGGCGTCTACCCCCACCTCGAACTCTTCGACTCCCGCGACTGGGGACTGATCCTCTACGACGAGGTCCATCTGCTTCCCGCTCCCGTCTTCAAGTTCACCGCCGACCTCCAGGCGCGCCGACGGCTCGGGCTGACCGCTACGCTGGTCCGTGAGGACGGCCGCGAGTCGGACGTGTTCTCCCTGATCGGGCCCAAGCGGTTCGATGCGCCCTGGAAGGAGATCGAGGCGCAGGGCTACATCGCGCCCGCCGACTGCGTCGAGGTCCGCGTCAACCTCACGGACTCCGAGCGGCTGGCCTACGCCACCGCCGAGACCGAGGAGAAGTACCGCTTCTGTGCGACCACCGCGACCAAGCGGAAGGTCACCGAGGCGATCGTGCGCAAGTTCGCCGGGCAGCAGATCCTGGTGATCGGGCAGTACATCGACCAGCTGGACGAGCTGGGCGAGCATCTGAACGCGCCCGTGATCAAGGGCGAGACCTCGAACGCCCAGCGCGAGAAGCTCTTCGACGCCTTCCGCGAGGGCGAGATCAGCGTGCTCGTGGTCTCCAAGGTCGCCAACTTCTCCATCGACCTGCCCGAGGCCACCGTCGCCATTCAGGTGTCCGGCACCTTCGGCTCGCGCCAGGAGGAGGCCCAGCGGCTCGGCCGGGTGCTGCGGCCCAAGGCGGACGGGCACCGGGCGCACTTCTACTCGGTCGTCGCCCGCGACACCATCGACCAGGACTTCGCGGCCCACCGCCAGCGGTTCCTCGCCGAGCAGGGGTACGCCTACCGGATCGCGGACGCCGACGACATCCTCGCGGAGGCGGCCGAGGGGTAGGCCGAGGGGTAAGAGGGGCAGGGCGTCATCCGCGACGGACGACGCCCGCCTCCTCGCCGTACTCCCCGAGTATCACCACGCCGAAGGCGGCCTGCGCGTAGACCTTGATCGCGCGCAGGGCGTCGCCGAGCAGGTGCCGGTGGGACGACCCGGCGAGGGCCGTGGCGCCGTTCGGCGGCCGGGCCTGAAGCGGATGGACGGGATGGATGGCTGCTGCGCTCATGTCTCCATGGTGAGACTTCGGCCATCGGAGTGGTATCGGCTCACGGGTGGGTCTTCAAGGGCCTTCCTCTGGACCCACGGGTGGAGATCCACCCCTCCACCCCGGGGCTCGACCCCCTAAGGGACACAGCCCCCGACCAGCCGAATATCCATTGGCCCCCGCCCCACCACCCCCTCTACAATCTCCGCTCTTGCCCGCCTCCACCTCGGAGTGCCGCCGTCCGGACGGCAACCGGACGGCACCGTCACAGCCACGCAGCAGGCCCACCCGGAGGCACACCCTTGTCCGCGACCGCCCACGACCCGCTGGCCGACCACGACGCGCGCGAAGACCACGGCACGCCCGGCGACCACCACCCGTCCGCCAACCCCCTGAACCGCGAGCGCGCCCACCTCACCGCGTCCCGTACCGCCCTGCGCGCCATGCGCGAGGACGCCGAGTCGCTGAACATCAAGGACGTCACCGCGAACTGGGTCAACGCCGCGGTGCTCGCCCGCCAGATCGAGGACCGGATCAAGGCGCTGGCCGACCTCAGCGACACGCCGCTGTTCTTCGGGCGGCTGGACTATCTGCACGCGCCGGGTGTGGACCAGGCGGAGGGCGCGGAGGGCGAGCAGTTCTACATCGGGCGACGGCATGTGCACGACGCCGACGGCGACCCCATGGTCATCGACTGGCGCGCCCCGGTCTCGCAGCCGTTCTACCGCGCGTCCAGGAAGGACCCGATGGACATCGCGCTGCGCCGCCGCTTCGGCTACACGGGCGGGGACCTCACCGCGTACGAGGACGAGCATCTGTCGGACCCGGCGGAGGCGGCGGCCACGAGCAAGCTGCTCCAGCAGGAGATCGAGCGGCCGCGTGTCGGCCCCATGCGGGACATCGTCGCGACCATCCAGCCCGAGCAGGACGAGATCGTCCGCAGCGGGCTCGGCGGCACCGTCTGTGTGCAGGGCGGACCCGGCACCGGCAAGACCGCCGTCGGCCTGCACCGCGTGGCCTACCTGCTCTACGCCCACCGGGAACGCCTGGCCCGCACCGGCACGCTGGTCATCGGGCCGAACCGGTCCTTCCTCCACTACATCGAGCAAGTGCTGCCCGCGCTGGGTGAGTTGACCGTGCAGCAGGCCACCGTGGACGACCTGGTCGCGCAGGTGGAGGTGCGCGGTACGGACGACTCGCGCGCGGCCGTGATCAAGGGCGACGCCCGGCTGGCCGAGGTGCTGCGCCGGGCGCTGTACTCCCACGTGTCGATGCCCACCGAGCAGGTGCTCGTCGTACGCGGCTCGCGGCGCTGGCGGGTCGCGGCGTACGAACTGGAGGAGATCGTCCGGGAGTTGCTGGCGCGGGACATCCGCTACGGCGCCGCGCGCGAGGCGCTGCCGCAGCGGATCGCGCACGCGGTGCTGGTGCAGATGGAGCGGTCCGGTGAGGCCCCGGACGATCGGGTGCAGGACTCGGTCGCGCGCAACAGCGCGGTCAAGGCGGCCGTCAAGTCGGTCTGGCCTCAGGTCGATCCGGCGAAGCTGGTGCTGCGGCTGCTGACCGACGAGGCGTTCCTCGCCGAGCACGCGGCGGGCGTCCTGGACGAGGACGAGCAGAAGGCGATCCACTGGGCGAAGCCGGTGCGCAGCGTGAAGTCCGCCAAGTGGTCTGCCGCCGATGCCGTGTTGGTGGACGAGGCGGCCGATCTGATCCAGCGCACGCCCTCGCTCGGCCATGTCGTGGTGGACGAGGCGCAGGACCTGTCCCCCATGCAGTACCGGGCCGTCGGCCGCCGTTGCACCACCGGTTCCGCGACCGTCCTCGGCGACCTGGCGCAGGGCACCACCCCGTGGGCGACGCGGAGTTGGGCGGAGGCGCTGGGTCATCTCGGCAAGGCGGACGGGGTGATCGAGGAGCTGACGGCCGGTTTCCGTGTGCCGACGGACGTGATCACGTACGCCTCCCGGTTGTTGCCGCACATCGCGCCCGGTCTCACACCGGTCGCCTCGGTGCGTGAGAACCCGGGCTTCTTCGAGGTGCGTCCGGCCGAGGGTGCGGACGAAGTGGTCGCGGCCTGCGAGGAGTTGCTGCGCAACGAGGGCTCGACCGGTCTCATCGCGGCCGACGCCCGCATCCCCGCGCTCGCGGAGGCGCTGACGGCGGCCGGGATCGGCTTCCTCGCGCCGGGCGAGGAGACCACCCGCGAGACGCGGCTGACCCTCGTACCGGCCTCGCTGGCCAAGGGACTCGAGTACGACTACGTCGTCCTGGACGAGCCGCAGGCCGTGGTGGACGGCGAGCCGGACGAACGCACCGGGCTGCGGCGGCTCTACGTCGCCCTGACCCGTGCGGTGTCGGGCCTGATCGTCACGCACACGGCCGCGCTGCCCGCGCAACTGGCTGGATAGGGTTGCCGAGCCTGTCGCGTCACGCCGTCTCTTTGCAGAAGGGCCCCCGTTGAGCTCGCCGCCTCCCGCCTCCCCCGCTCCGCAGCCGTATCCGCACGGGCCGGGAGGTGCGCCGGCCGGGGGTACGCCCGGCCCCTACGGGTATCCGGGGGTGCCGGGGCCGTACGCACAGGCGCCGGGGACGGCGGGTCCGTACGGGCAGGCGCCGGGGCCGTATCAGCCGCAACCGGGACAGCCGTACCCGCATCAGCCGAGGCAGCCGTACCCGCAGACCCCCGACCCGTACGCGCACGTGGCCGCCCCGCCCCCGTACCCGCAGCCCCAGCCCCCGGGTCCGTATCAGGGTGTCCCCGGACAGGCCGCGTACCCGGCGCCGCCCTCCCCCTGCGGGGCGGGTCAGGGTGTCTGTCAGGTGTGCGGGGCCGCGCCTGCCGCGCAGGTGACCGTCCGGGGTCATCAGGGCATGGTCGTGATCATGCGGTCGCTGCGGCGGCAGGGGGTGCTCTGCCGTCCGTGCGCGCTGGCCACGTTCCGGGACATGCAGGCGAACACGCTGGTGGCGGGGTGGTGGGGGCCGCTGTCGGCCGTCATCACGCCGTTCGTGCTGCTGATCAACCTCGGCGCGCTGTCCCGCATCAAGAAGCTGCCGGAGCCGGTCGCGTACGGCCCGCGTCCCCCGCTGGACCCGGGGCGCCCGGTGTTCCGGCGACCGCAGGGCATGCTGGCGCTGATCCCGCTCGGCCTGCTGTCCCTGCTGCTCCTCGCCGTACCGCTGCTGCTGATCGTCGGCGCGGTGTCGGACTCGGGCAGGCCGCAGCCGCTGACGGCCGGTTCCTGTGTCCACAACGACGGCACGGTCACCGACCAGGACCTCAGCGCGGTGCCCTGCGACTCCTCCGCCGCGCAGTACCGCGTGCTCTACCAGTCGGACGACGAGTGCGGCCCCGGGGACTATCTGGCGGACCCGGGGTACAGCGCGGACGGCGTGACGGTGCTGTGTCTCCGGCCACTGGACGCGGCGGACAAGTAGCCGAAGTCAGCGAACCGACAGGTCAGTTGCCTGCCCGGCTCGCAGCCGGGCCGATCTGCGCCGTCTCCCCGTCCAGCTCGGCCCGCCACCGGGCCACCGCCTCCGCCGAGACCGGACCCTGCCAGCCCTCGGGGCGCGCCGCGCCGCCGATGTGGAAGGCGTCGACGCCGGCGGCGCGCAGGCGGGGGACGTGGTCGAGGCGGAGGCCGCCGCCGACCATGATGCGGGGCTCGTAGCCGGGGCGGCCGGTGTGCGCGGCCTCCGCGATCAGCGTGTCGAGGCCGTCGTCGACCCCTCCGGGGGCGCCTGCCGTGAGGTAGGTGTCGAGTCCGGGCAACCCCGACAGGGTCTTGCGCAGGGCGTCCCGGTCGGCGGCGCGGTCGATGGCGCGGTGGAAGGTCCAGGGGCTGCCGTCGAGCGCGCCGACGACGCGTTCCACGGCGGCCAGGTCCACGTCCCCCACGGGATCGAGGAAGCCGAGCACGAACTGGTCGGCGCCCGCCTCCCGCAGCTCACCGGCGACCCCGACCAGCCGCTCCACGTCACCGGCCGCGAAGCCGTCCGACAGTCGCAGCATCACGCGCAGGTCGATCGCGACGGCGTCCCGGATCGCGGCGACGACGGCGGGCGCCGGGGTGAGCCCGTCGGCCGCCATCTCCGTGACCAGCTCCAGCCGGTCCGCGCCTCCGGCCTGAGCGGCCACCGCGTCCTCGACGTCGAGGGCGATCACCTCCAGGACTGCACGCTCACTCATGCGACACCTTCCGTCGACGGCCCCCGAGCCGGGCACAGGTCTAGTCCAATCTCAGGGTACGTCGGAAGGACACCTCGCTGTAACCACGCCGGTCCCGGGGGTGTTCGACACCGCCACCCAGTGTGAAACCCGGCTCCCCATGGGTGACGGCCCGCCACGGGTGACGGCTCGCCACGAGAGAATCACCCCATGGCCGACCCCGACGCCCTCCGCACCCGCTTCACCCGCGCCCTCGAAGCCGCCCGCGCCCCCCAGGGCACCCCCGACGCCACCCCCGAGACCGCTCCCGACCCCACCCCCTACGCCGACAACCTCCTCACCCGCTGGCAGGAGCCCCAGCGCAAGTACCACACCCTCGACCACCTCGCCGCCGTACTCGACCGTGTGGACCTCCTCGCGGAGTACGCCGACGACCCGGACCTCGTCCGGCTGGCCGCCTGGTTCCACGACGCCGTGTATCTGCCGGACCGCTCGGAGAACGAGGAGCGGTCGGCGCGGCTGGCCGAACGGGCGCTGACCGAGGCCGGGTTGAGCGAGGAGAAGACCGCCGAGGTGGCCCGTCTCGTACGGCTCACCACCGGTCACGATCCGGCCGGGGACGACCGGAACGGCCAGGTGCTGTGCGACGCCGACCTGGCGATTCTCGCCTCGCCGCCGTCCGCGTACGCCGCGTACACCGCCGAGATCCGCGACGAGTACCACTTCGTCCCCAACGACGCGTTCCGCGAGGGGCGTTCGGCCGTGCTGCGCCAACTGCTCGACCTGCCGAAGCTGTTCCACACCCCCTACGGGCAGGAGCACTGGGAGGCCACCGCCCGCTACAACCTCGGCGGCGAGCTCGAAATGCTGTCGACCTGACCCGCCCGGCACCCTAGGGTTCGCCCCATGCGACCGATGAACGGGGAACGGGTCACCGAGGCAGTCGCCGGATGCGTGGCGGCGCTGCGCCCGGCGGTGGACCGCGACTGGAGCGCCGTGCCGGCGGGCGGCCTGGACTGGGACTGCCACACCACCGCCGTGCACGTCGCGGACGACCTCGTGGCCTACGCCGCCAACCTGGCCGGGGGCGCGCGCGACGCCTACGTCCCCTTCGAGCTGGTCCTGGAGCCCGGCACGGACAACGCCGGGCTGCTGCACGTGATCGAGACGACCGGCGCCCTGCTCGCCGCCACCGTCACGACCGCGCCGCCCGGCGCCCGCGCGTACCACCCGCACCCCTTCGGCAGCGCCGACCGCGAGGGCTTCGCCGCGATGGGCATCGCCGAGGTCCTGCTGCACACCCATGACATCGCCCAGGGCCTCGGCCTGCCGTACGAGCCCGCCGACGGCCTCGCCGACGCCGTCCTGAACTGGCTCTTCCCGCACGTCCAGCCCGGCCCGGACGCCTGGCCGACCCTGCTGTGGGCCACCGGCCGGGGCGAGCTGCCCGGCCGCCCGCCGGTCACCGCGTGGCGCTGGCGCAACAACCTCGCCATCCCCGCCGAACGCCTCACCCTGACCGGCGTACGCCCCGCCGCCGCCCGCGACCTGCGCCTCGGCGGCGACGGCGGCCTCGACTGGCTGGGCGGCGGCCCGTACGAGGGCACGCGGGACGCCGCCGGTTTCCTGGTCAAGGCGTACGAAGCGGGCCTGCTCCGGCCCGAGTTCGGCATCTTCGCGCTCGTACGCACCGAAGACGGCCGCGCCGTCGGCGGCATCGGCTTCCACGGCCCGCCGGACACGTACGGCCGCGTCGAGATCGGCTACGACGTCGTCCCGGGCGCCCGTGGCCACGGCTACGCCACGGAGGCCGCCCGCGCCCTCACCGACTGGGCGCTGGCCCGCGCCGACGTGCACACGGTGACCGCCACCGTCGAGCCCGAGAACGCCCCCTCCCAACGTGTCCTCACCCGCGCCGGTTTCCGCCCGGCGACGCCCGAGGAGGTGCAGGAGGCGCGCGAGCTGCACGGCATGGCGGACGACCTGCTGCTGTACGTCAACGAGGAACAGCCGTAACTCCTGGCCCACTTGGTCACACGCGCGGGCACCGGCCCGGCGGCGCTGCTCCGCCCGGACCGGTGCCGCAGCTCCCGCCGGGCTACCAGCCCCTGGCCGCGTGCGCGAGCTTCTTGAAGCCCGCCCTGGTCTTCGGACCGGCGATCCCGTCGATGCCGCCGCTGTAGAAGTGGAGGGCCTTCAGCGCGTGCTGGATTCCCTTCACCGTGCCGGTGCCGACGATGCCGTCGACCGGGCCCGAGTAATACTTGTTGTACCGCAGGAAGCGCTGCAGGGCCTTCCAGCTGGCGGGGCCCAACTGGCCGTCGATCGCGCCCTGGTAGCCCCAGCCGGCGCGCTTCAGCCAGCGCTGCACGTCCTTGGCCTCGGCGGCGCTCAGGCCGAGGTTGTTCACCGCCCGTGCGGCGGTCTGCTGGGAGTTCACCGTCGTCGCGGCGGACGCGGCGGACGCGGCGGGCGCGGTGGGCGCGGCCAGCGCGGAGGCCGCCTCCGCGAGTCCCCCGGTGGCGAGCCCGGCGAGGGCGGCGGCGGTGACGAGCGCCCTCGTCACGGCGTTCGGTCGCATGATCTCTCCTCGTGGTGCGTGGAAGGTCGTCCGGCGCGAGACGCGCCCGGACCGCCGGTACGGCGCCCGGCGGCCGCTCGTCGAGTCGGGCCGCGGCACCCGGCCGGCAGCACCACTGTGGGCGGGCGGCGGCCGCGGCGGCCAGGGCTGCTCACCGGATGACCCCATCCCGGGACGACACCACCACTGACCTGCGGTTTCCCAGTCGCCGTTGACACTTTCGCGGGACGGCCGAGCCGCACCGGCAACCCCGTTCGGTGAGGACACTCGTCCGGGTGGCGGATGGCGCGATGCCGACGGCGCCCGGAGCACCGGCTGCCATCATCGGCTGAACGGGGGTCGCGGCCCCACGGGAACTCGACGCGCACGGGGGAAACATGCCGCGTTGGAAAGAGCTGCCCGACTCGCTCGACCCGCTCTCGCGGCAGCTGATCGTCCGGTTGCGAGAGCTGAAGGACCGCAGCGGGCTCAGTCTCCACGCGCTGGAGAACAAGACGGGTTACAGCCGGTCCTCCTGGGCGCGTTACCTCAACGGCAGAGCGATACCCCCGCACGCCGCGATCGAGGAACTGGCCCGGGCGTGCGACGCCGACCCCGCGACGCTGCTGGTGCTCCATGAGACAGCCGAGCCGGAGCGACGGCAGGACGAGGCGCCGGGTACGGCCGGCCCGCCGCCCACTTCGGCACGTACGGCCGAGTCGGCGCCGCCCGACACGGAACCACCCGCCGCGGAGCCGCCGCACCCCGCCCGACGGCGGCCACACCCGGCCGTACTCATCGCCGCCGCCCTCGTGGTGGCCCTCGCCGGTGCCGTGCTCCTGGCCGTGTCCCCCTGGCGGGACGACTCGCGCGCCACCACCTCCGCCACCGCGAACTCCTGGATGCCCGGCAGGACTTACCCCTGTCACGTCCACCGCGTGGACGGTCTCCTGACGGCCGGGTACAGCGCCGCGTCCGACGGCGAGTACCAGGTGTCGTCCCGGGGCCGGCCGGTGATGGAGATCCAATGCCTGCTGAGGGAACGCGGGTTCAGCCCGGGCGACATCGACGGGATCTACGGGCCGGCCACCGAGAGCGCCGTCAAACGCTTCCAGACCGAGCACCGGCTGGACACCGGCCACGGCCAACCTCCCCTGGCCGTCGACGGCATCGTCGGCGCGCACACCTGGGGAGTGCTGCGCAAGTGACCGGGCGACGGCAGCCGGACCCGGCACGGACGCCGGAGTGCGCACGGCTGGCGGAGGAGCTGCGCGGCCTGCGTGCGCACACGGGTCTGAGCATGACCGCGCTCGCGCAGCGCACGGCGTACAGCCGTTCCTCCTGGGAGCGTTACCTCAACGGCAAGGCGCTGCCCCCACGCCATGCCGTCCAGGAGTTGAGCGAGCTGGCCGGTCAACGACCGCAGCGGATGCTGGCGTTGTGGGAGCTGGCGGAACTCGCCTGGAGCGGACGGGCGTTCACCGCGACACCGGCGAAGACCCCGCCGAACAGCCCGGCAGCACCGCCCGAAGCCGGGGAAACCCCTCGGCAGTTCGACACCCCGGCTCCCGGGAAGACCCGAACGGCGTTGACCTTCCTGGCCGTTGCCCTGGCGGCGGCAGGCGTACTGGCGGGCGTGGTGTGGGGCCTGGTGGGGGGCGTGGTGTGGGGCGTGTCCGGCGGCGGACAGCGGGCCGCCGCACCGGATACGGCTCCCCGCTGTCACGGCGACGGCTGTGCCGGTCGCAGCCCCCTGCTGTGCGGCCCGTCCAGCCGCGATGTCTCCGCGCACAGCACCCCCGAGGGCACGTGGGTGAAGATCCGGTACAGCCGGGCGTGCGGGGCGGTGTGGGCCGTCGTCTGGCACTCCGGGGTCGGGGACGAGCTGCGCGTCTCCGTGCCGTCGGAGGGGTCGACGCCCCACGCGGTCGTGGTGCGGGCCTTCGACACCGAGCGGATGGTGCCGACGCCGATGGTCGCCGCGCGGGACGTCACGGCGGCCCGGGTCTGCCTGCGGTCGGCGTCGACCCATCGGCGGACCTGCTTCCACGCGTGACCCCGGCTCCGCGAGCGCCTCTCATGGCACCGCGCCCCGCTCGCGTGACTCCGGCCCCGCTTCCCCACGTGACCCGGAACCCCGCGCGCCCCTCACGGCAGCCGCGACCCGCTCCCCTTCCGCCGCCGCAGCCCCGCCGCCAGCAGCAGCCGTACGACCTCGCGGCTGCGGACCTCCACCGCGCCCGCGGCGACCGCGTCGGCGTAGCGGTGGGAGGGGAGGTCGTAGTGGTCGCGTTCGAAGGCGCGGCGGGGGACGCCGAGGCGGGCGGCGAAGTCGTGGAGTTCGTCGTACGACGCGTCGCTGACCAGGTGGGACCACAGACGGCCGTGTCCGGGCCAGGTGGGCGGGTCTATGTAGACGGTCACGGGCGCCTCGCGGGATGGACCGCGGCCGTACCGACCCTCACGCCGGGGTGTTCCCGCCCAGGGCGTGCCCCAGGTGGCCCACCGGTGCCACGTCGATGCCCGCCTCGTGGCAGACCCAGTGCGGGTCGGGGCCCAGCTCGGGTTCGACGTCCAGGGCGTGCGGGTCGCCCGAGCCGCACGACGGGCACAGGGGCCAGCGGCCCTGCCGTTCCAGCAGCGCGTCCTGGACGTCCTGGGCGACGAGCCCGGCCAGGAAGTCGGCGCCCTCCGGCCACTGCTCGACCCACCAGCGCCGCTGGGACAGGGATTCCTCCACCAGCGAGACCACGTCGGCCTCGGCGACCTCGCTGGCCATCAGGTCGGCGAGGACGAGGGCGCGGGCGGCGTGCAGGGCCTGTTCGAGCGGCGTGACGGACGCGGCGGAGCCGTCGGCCTCGGTGGAGCTGTCGTCCTCGGCGGACGCGCCGGGTCCGGTGGACGTGCCGCCCTCGGCCGCCGCACGCGCCTCGGCGGGCTCGACCAGCCCACCCGCCTCACCGGTCTCGGCAGGCTCGGCCGCCTCGGCCGCCGCACCGGACTCACCAAGCTCAGCCGTCTCACCAGCCTCAGCCGCCCCGGTCGGCTCGACCGACTCAACCGGCTCCGACGAATCTGCGGAATCTGCGGGTTCTGCGGGATCTGCCATGCCCCCATTGTCCGCGCTCTTGACCCCACCGCCGAGCCGAAAATATCTTTCAGGGGTGACCCGGGACGTGAAGGAAACTTTCGGCAGTCCGGGCGGCTCACTGGCCGCCAAAGTACGTACGCTCGGCCCCTCCATGACCCGCTCGATGCACCGCGTCGCGGAGGCCGTCGCGAGCGATCCGGCCGGGTGCGCCGCGCTCACGGTCACCGGACTCGCGGAGCTGACCGGCACCAGCGAGGCCACCGTCGTCCGCACGGCCCGTCTGCTCGGCTACCCCGGCTACCGCGACCTGCGCCTCGCCCTCGCCGGACTCGCCGCCCGGCAGGAGTCCGGGCAGGCCCCCGCCATCACGACCGACATCGCCGTGGACGACTCGCTCGCCGACGTGGTCGCCAAGCTCGCCTACGAGGAGCGGCAGACCCTTGCGGACACGGCCGCCGGACTGGACACCGTGCAGCTCGGCGCCGCCGTCACCGCCCTCGCGACCGCCCGGCGCACGGATGTGTACGGCATCGGCGCCTCGGGCCTGGTTGCCCAGGACCTCACCCAGAAGCTGCTGCGGATCGGACTCCTCGCCCATGCGCCCGGCGACCCGCACCTCGCGGTGACCAATGCGGTCCAGCTCCGCGCGGGCGACGTGGCGATAGCCATCACCCACTCGGGCTCGACCGGCGACGTGATCGAACCCCTGCGGGTCGCGTTCGAGCGCGGCGCGACCACCGTCGCGATCACCGGCCGCCCGAACTCGCCCGTGACGCAGTACGCCGACCACGTGCTGACCACCTCCACCTCCCGCGAGAGCGAGCTGCGGCCCGCCGCGATGTCCTCGCGGACGAGCCAACTCCTCGTCGTGGACTGCCTGTTCGTGGGCGTGGCCCAGCGGACGTACGACAGCGCGGCCCCCGCCCTCGCGGCGTCGTACGAGGCGCTGGCCCACCGCCACCGGAGTGCTCCGCGCTGAGACCGCGAGAGCGCTGCCCGCGCCCGGACCATCGGCGTTACAGGAAGACCTGGGAACCCACCGGAAAGAGCCGCACCTCCATGACCGATTCCCCCGATTCCCCCCGTCTCCAGACCGAGTTGGCCGCGCTCACCACCGAGGCGTTCCGCCCCGAGCTGGCCGGCATCGACGCCCTGCCCACCCTCGACATCGCCCGCCTGATGAACGGCGAGGACGCGGGCGTACCGGCGGCGGTGGCCGCGCGCCTGCCGGAGATCGCCGCCGCGATCGACGCCGTGGCCGACCGCATGGCGCGCGGCGGCCGGCTGGTCTACGCGGGCGCGGGCACCGCCGGACGGCTCGGCGTGCTCGACGCCTCCGAGTGCCCGCCGACCTTCAACACCGCCCCCGGCCAGGTCGTCGGCCTGATCGCGGGCGGCCCGGAGGCGCTGGTCGTCTCGGTCGAGGGCGCGGAGGACTCCCCGGAGCTGGCCCGCGCCGACCTCGACGCGCTCAAACTCACCCCGGAGGACGCGGTGGTCGGCGTCTCCGCCTCGGGGCGTACGCCGTACGCCGTCGGCGCCGTGGAGTACGCGGGGGCGCTCGGCGCGCTGACGGTGGGTCTGTCCTGCAACGCGGACAGCCCGCTCGCGGCCGCCGCCGAGCACGGGATCGAGGTGGTCGTCGGCCCCGAGCTGCTTACCGGCTCCACCCGTCTGAAGGCGGGCACCGCCCAGAAGCTCGTCCTCAACATGATCTCGACGATCACCATGATCCGCCTCGGCAAGACCTACGGGAACCTGATGGTCGACGTCCGCGCCTCCAACGCCAAGCTCCGCGCCCGCTCGCGGCGGATCGTTTCCCTGGCGACGGGCGCGCCGGACGCGGAGATCGAACGGGCGCTGACGGAGGCGGACGGCGAGGTGAAGAACGCGATCCTGATCCTGCTGGCGGGAGTGGACGGGGCCGCGGCCGCGCGGCTGCTGGAGGAGGCGGGAGGCCGGTTGCGAGGAGCGTTGAGCGAGGGCTGAGGGGGAGCGGGCCGACCGCAGAGGTACGGCGCGGGCCGGGGGGAGACGTGCGGGTGACCCGGCGTGCGGAGGCGCCCCGCTCCCGCCGACACACGACGTACCGCGCGCGAGCCGCCCGGGGCCGGGCGCGGGGGCAGCGAACCAGCGCGCGTGTCCGCGAACCCACGGCTGTCTCCGGGACCAGCCCCGTCCACCTCACCACGACGCAGGCCCCGCGCACGCGGACGGCCCTCAAGTGACGCCCCCGTCCGGAGGAGTCCGGCACCGGGACGCGTGCCGCAGCGGTGACCGCGGGCTCCCGGCGCGCAGTCTCAAAGCGTGCGCAACGACTCCGCCCTCGCCTCGGCGATCCTCTCCCTGACCGGCGGCCCCGAGAACGTCACCGCCGTGACCCACTGCCTGACCCGACTGCGTCTGACCGTCTCCGACCCCGAGGCGGTGGACGGGGATGCCCTGGGGGCGCTGCCCGGTGTACTGGGGGTGATCGGGAAGGGCGGTACGGCGCTCCAGGTCGTACTGGGTCCAGGGGTGGTGGAGGGGGTGACGGCGGAGGTGGAGAAACAGACGCGGGCGACGGCGGCCACCACTCCACCCGCCCCCGGGAAACCGACGGGACCCGCGGTGCTGCGCCGCGTGGCCAACGTCTTCGTCCCCCTGATCCCCGCCCTCATCGGCTGCGGCGTCCTCGCGGGCCTCAACGGCCTTCTCGTGAACGCCGGTTGGCTCCCAGGACTCACCCCCGCCCTGGCCGCCATCGCCTCCGGGTTCATGGCGTTGATCGCGGTGTTCGTCGGCTACCAGGCGGCCAGGGAGTTCGGCGGCACCCCGATCCTGGGCGGTGCGGTGGCGGCGGTGGTCGTCTACCCGGGGGTGGAGAAGGTGACGGCCTTCGGGGTCCACCTCTCCCCCGGCCAGGGCGGAGTCCTCGGCGCACTGGCCGCCGCGCTGCTCGCCACGCGGGTGGAGAAGTGGTGCCGGGGCCGCCTGCCGGGCGCGCTGGACGTACTGGTCACCCCCACGGTGACCGTCCTCGTCGCGGGCCTGGCCACGCTGTACGGCCTGATGTACGCCGCCGGAGTCGTCGCCACCGCCATCGGCACCGGCGCGAACTGGCTGCTCACCACCACCGGCGCCTTCGCGGGCCTGCTCCTCGGCGGCCTCTTCCTCCCGCTGGTGATGCTGGGCCTGCACCAGGCCCTGATCCCCATCCACACCACCCTGATCGAGCAGCAGGGCTACACCGTCCTCCTCCCCCTGCTCGCCATGGCGGGCGCGGGCCAGGTCGGCGGCGCCCTCGCGGTGTACGTCCGCCTGCGCCACGACACCGGCATGCGCACCACGATCCGCTCCGCGCTCCCGGCGGGCCTCCTCGGCGTCGGCGAGCCCCTGATCTACGGCGTCTCCCTCCCCCTCGGCCGCCCCTTCGCCACCGCGTGCGTGGGCGGCGCGGCGGGCGGCGCGTTCGTCGGCTTCTTCGCGATGCTCGGCACGAAGGTCGGTGCGACAGCGATCGGCCCCTCGGGCTGGGCCCTGTTCCCCTTGCTGACCGGCAACCGCGGCCCGGGCGTGGCGGCGGCCATCTACGGCGGCGGCCTGCTGACGGGGTACGCGGTGGGCTTCGCGGCGACGTACGCGTTCGGCTTCCGCCGGGGGACGCGGGTGGAGGCGGGGCAGGTGAAGACGCGGGCGCGGGAGACGGCGTGAGGCCGAGCGGCCGTACCCCCGGAGCCCGGAGGCGAGGCGAGGCGAGCGGCATGGCCGTACCCCGGAGCCCGCCCCCTCCCCTCCAGGGCGAACCCGCGTAACACCCCCGCGCCCCCGCTCGTTCCCCCGGCATGATGAAAGCCCTGCTCACCACCGCCGCCCTCACCGTCTCCGCAGCCGCGCTGGCCGCCCCCGCGCACGCAGCCAACGCCAACGCCACCGCCGACAGCGGCGACCGCTGGACCGCCACCGACACCGCCGGCTGCGCGGCCGACCTCGCCGTGGCACCCGTACTGAAGGCCGCCTCCCCGCTCCCGCTGGGCGAGGCGCCCCCGGCGTGCGGGAAGGGCAGTCTCATCCAGCACGGCCGCTGAGCGGAGCCCGACGCTACGCGGGGGCGCCGCCCGTGTACTCGGCGATCTGGATCAGGTTGCCGCACGTGTCGTCCAGTACGGCGATCACGACCGGCCCCATCTCCGTCGGCTCCTGGGTGAAGCGCACCCCGAGCCCGCGCAGCCGCTCGGCCTCGGCCCGGACGTCGTCCACGGCGAAGGACGTGCACGGGATGCCGTCCTGGACGAGCGCCGAGGTGTACGCCTTGGCGGCGGGATGGGCGTCGGGCTCCAGCACCAGCTCGGTGCCGTCGGGCTGCTCGGGCGAGACGACGGTCAGCCAGCGGTACTCACCGACGGGCACGTCGGCCTTCTTCACGAACCCCAGCACTTCGGTGTAGAAGCGCAGGGCCTTGTCCTGGTCGTCGACGAAAACGCTGGCCAGGTTGATCCTCACGGGAACCCTCCGGTCACATGGGGCTTAAGCACATAGGGCCTCAGCACATGGAGCTTCAACACATAGAACTGCCGTCATTCTCGGTGCTCCGGCCGCTTTCCCGGAGAGCCCGCCCCGGGTGAGAAGCTGGATCCATGAATCACGCCCAGCTCACCGCGCTCGGTCGTGCCCTCCGGCTGGTCGGGGAGCACGGCGAGTCGCTGAACGCCGACATCCCGGACGCCCGGCTGCACGAGGTCAAGGCCGATCTGCGGCGCGCGCTGGACCTGCTGGAGGAGAGCCTGGAGGCGGGCGCGCCGCTCACCCGCTGCCCCGAGCACCCGCAGGGCCCGGTGGACGAGAGCGCGCCCGATCTGTGCCTGCTGTGCGAGACGCGGCGCCGGTCGGCGCGGCGCGCGGAGTACTACGGAGACGGCGGCCCGTCCCGTACGACGGACGCCCCCGCGAAGTCCCCCTCCCGCTACGGCGTCCGCGCCGAACGCCCGCAGCCCCAGCAGCGCTGGCTGCCGGAGGCGTGGAACGGCCGCGAGTGGCAGCTGTGCGGCACCCCGCGCCGGGACCGGGCGGAGGCGGAGGCGTATCTGGCGGCCCAGCGGCGCGGTGCGCGGGCCGCGATGGCGTACCGGCTGGTGCACGAGTTCACCGACTACGAGGTGCTGCGGGTGTGGGGCACGCCCACATATGTGGACATCGAGCCGATGGGGAACATGTAGGACCCGATGGGGAACACATGGTGCCGCGCCCCACAGGTTTCGCAGATTCAGTGGCCCCGCCCTCAGCCGGCCTAGCCGACCAAGGTCTCGAACCCCGCGTCGTCGCAGTAGGACACCGCACGCCCCTCGGCTCCGGGGTCCCCGCCGACCGCGTTGACGGTGTCGTCGAGGATGCGGGTGCCACCGTCTCCACCGCCCCCGAGACCCTCCCGGTCGAGCCTTCTCGCGGCGGCGACGAGCGAGCGGCCCGCGGAGTCGGCCTCGTCGGAGGCGAGCGACCCGGTGCCCTGTCCGTCACCGGTGCCCGCCGCGGCGCTCCTGGCGTCCTGCCAGGAGCCCAGCTTGGCGCAGTAGGACTGCTCCCACACCTTGGCCCGCGCCGGTTCCTCCGACGAACAGCCGGTCGTCCAACCGCTCATCAGGACGGCGACGACGACAGCCGCCGCCACTCGTGCACCCCTGCTGCCGTACCGCATGAACATGCCCTCCCTACGCTGTGGGCACAGTACGGCAATCGATCAAGCGGGAGCGGCAACGGCAAGGCGCCGGGCGGAAGTCGATCCACCCGGCGCCCGAAAAGGAACAACCTCAGCTGAGCGACTGGAGCGCGGCGGCGTCGTACGGCTTCAGCTCGTCGAAGCGGCCCGCGAGAACCTTCGCGGCCCACTCCGGGTCCTGGAGCAGCGCGCGGCCGATGGCGACCATGTCGAACTCGCCGCTCTCCAGGCCGTCGAGGAGGTCCTCGATGCCCTTGACCGGCGCGCCCTCGCCCTGGAACGCCTTGACGAAGTCGCCGTCCAGGCCGACCGAGCCGACGGTGATGACCGGCTTGCCGGTGATCTTCTTGGTCCAGCCCGCGAGGTTGAGGTCGGAGCCCTCGAACTCGGGCTCCCAGTAGCGGCGGGTGGAGGCGTGGAAGACGTCGACACCGGCGGCGGACAGCGGCGTCAGGATCGCCTCCAGCTCCTCCGGGGTCTCGGCGAGGCGGGCGGTGTAGTCCTGCTGCTTCCACTGCGAGTAGCGGAAGATGATCGGGAACTCGGCGGACACGCGCTCGCGCACGGCCGCGACGACCTCGGCCGAGAACTGGGCGCGGGCGACCGGGTCGCCGCCGTAGGCGTCAGTGCGGACGTTGGTGCCGGACCACAGGAACTGGTCGAGAAGGTAGCCGTGGGCACCATGGATCTCGACACCATCGAACCCGATGCGCTCGGCGTCGGCGGCGGCCTGCGCGAACGCGGCGATCACGTCGTCCACGTCGGACTGCGTCATCGCCTTGCCCTTGGGCTCGGCACCCTCCTTGTGGATGCCGGACGGGCCCATGCCGGGAGCGTCCGCGAACGGCGGCTCGCCCTGCTTGCGGACCATGCCGATGTGCCACAGCTGCGGGACGATCGTGCCGCCCGCCGCGTGCACCTCCTGCGCGACCTTCGCCCAGCCCGCGAGCTGCTCCTCGCCGTGGAAGCGCGGCACGCTGTCGCTCTGACCGGCCGAGTCGTGGCCGACGTAGGTGCCCTCGGTGACGATCAGGCCGACACCGTTCGCGGCACGGCGGGAGTAGTACGACACCACGTCCTCACCGGGGATGCCGCCCGGCGAGAACATGCGGGTCATCGGCGCCATCACGATCCGGTTCGGAACGGTGAGGCCGTTCAGCGTGATCGGGCGGGACAGCAGCTGGGCCGCGCGGGAGGCGGCGGGCGTCGTAACGGTCACGTGGGGGGCTCCTCGTGAGTACGGTGGCTATTGACCGGACGGTATGTGCGCACGCAATTGTGCACCCCCTGAAACAACCGCACCCCGGCCGCCCCCTATTCCGCCCCCTCCCCGCTCACCTTGTGACTCCGGCCACCCTCCCGCCGACGCCTTCTACGACCAGGCCGCGTGCCGCGGGTTCCACGCGCCCCGGGCCGTTCCGTCGAGCACCGGGCCGATGAAGACGGCGGCGGCCTCCACCGCTTCGACATAGGTGCCGCAGCCCTTCAGCCCGACGACCAGTGCCGCCTGCTTGCGGTAGCCGTCGGGCCAGTCGGGGGAGCTGGGCGCTTCGAAACCGACGGGGAGTACGACACGGATACCGATCGCCTGCCTGCGCTCCGCTTCGCGCCGGAGAGCCTGTGTGATCGCCTGCGCGGAAACGGTCTCCTGCTGGCTGATCAGCAAAAGGTCGGCCAGGTCGCGATGGCGATTGGAACCCAACTCGCCGTTCTTGCCGTGCCGTTCGTACATGGCGCAGATCTTGTCGGCGATGTGGTCGATGACCGGGTAGAGGCGGACGTCGGGCCAGTCGACGGGCCACTCGATGTCGACGGCGGATTTCAGCGTCCGAATCTCAGGGACGCCGGAGAGAGTACGTCCGACCACGAGATCGACCTTGATGGTGTCGACCAGCGCCGTCCCCAGGAAAACCTGGAAGTACTGGGCTCCGCCACGGCCCTCGTCGCTGTGGTTCTCGAACCTGCCGGGGACGTACCGCAGGAAGTCCCCGAGGTCCAACGAGGCCGACTCGATCACCAGTTGCCGCGCGTCATCGGCGCTGCGATCGGGATAGGCGCTCTGCAGGTCGATGTCCTGACTGAGGCGGGCGGCACCCGGTAGCGGACCAGCAGCGCCTGGCCGCCCTTGATGAGCCAGCCGTCGGGTTCCTTGGTGAAGACGCGAGCCGCGAGACGGTTGAAGTAGAAGATCTTCATGAGCTCGGCGATGCTCATGCCAGTCGTCCTGGACATGTTGACGGCGGCCTGCTTCAAGGCGGCCCGGAACGCCGTCGGACTCTTGTAGACCTTGCCCATGATCCCCCCTGGCGCGGTGGAACGAGTCTGCCGGCTCTACGCCCGGATTGATCACACTTCAGCGCTTTGGGGAGTTCAGTCCAACTCGCCTTCGTCGTCCATGAATTCAGGGATGCCCGTTGGCAGGACCTTGGCATTCCGGACCGCCTGCGCGAGGTGCGCGGCGAAGTCAGGGTTTCCCGCCAGGAAGCGGACCGCCGCGTCGAACCCGCCCTGCTCCGCCCGCTCGATTTCCTGGCGGCGCAGGCTCTCGCCGGCCTGGGCAACGAGGTGGTTGATCAGGTCGCGACCGGTGTCAGTGCCTTTGAGGCCGTACCTACGGACGTACGGCCGCACGCGTTCGGCAAGGTCGTCGAGGGCGATCAGGTCACGGCGTTCCGCCGCGGCGATGACCCCACCGATGTGACCGCCGTCGGCTCTGGCCTGGAGCAGGTCGGTGATGGTGCGCAGTGCGGTGGTGACGGGAAGGCCGTCGACGACGGTGATCTCGGCTGCGTCGAGCGCGGCGGTACGAAGCCGGACGAACGGCTCGGTGGTCGTGCGCCGACGGGGCACGGTGATCTCCACCTCGGGGGCGGGGATGTCGCCCAGCTCATGGAGGAGGCAGGCCGAGGCATGCGAGACGACCCCGGAGTCCTGGTGCCCGGCGGGACGATCCCACGCGAACGTCTTGGGCATCAGACGCAGCCAGGCTGCCTTGATGTCCTGGTGCCGGGGCACACCGGCGGCGACCAGGAGATAAACACCCCGGCTGACGTTTTCCAGCAGGCCGGACTCGGTCAGCCGCAGGAGCGGCACGGCGCCCACGCCCAGCTCCTTGGCCTGGGCGGTGGTGACCAGGCCCCACTGATCCGCGGCGGCACCTGAGAGGACGGCAAGCTGTTCCGCGCGATCCATACAGAGATGGTTACACATGCCGACAGAGATAGTTACGCCCAAACGTAACTATCTCTGCCATTCAGCCGCCGACTGCACCCTCAAGCCCCACTCCCCTCCCTGCCGCCGCCCGCCAGAATCGCCCCCGCCACCACCCCGAAAAGATGATCCGCGCGCGGTGCCAGCGAAGGCTGGTCGCCGAGCCAGGCCAGGGCGGCGATGAGGGCGAAGAGGTCGGTGCCGTCGAGGTCGGCGCGGGCCGCGCCCGCCTCCTGGGCGCGAGCCAGAAGGCGGGCACCGGCTGCGCGGAGGGTGACGCAGGAGGCATGGAGGGCGGAGTCGGGGTCGTCGATGGCGGCGGCCATCAGGACGGTGACGCCGCGGTACTCGGTGGTCCAGGCGACGCAGTCGCGCGCCCAGGAGACGAGGGCGTCCTCGGGCGAACGAGACGCCTCGAACTCGGCCGCGCTCGCCGTCAGTTCGTCGAAGCTCGTACGGAGCAGGGCCTCCAGCAGGGCCTCGCGGGTCGGGAAGTGGCGCAACAGGGTCGCGAGGCCGACATCGGCGCGGCGGGCGATGTCGCGCAGCGAGACGTCGGCACCCTGCTCGGCGATGGCGGTGCCCGCTGTCGCCAGCAGGTGGTCGCGGTTCTTCCTGGCGTCGGCTCGCACCGGGCGGCTCCTGTTGCTATCCGGATCAGTGACCCATATATTCGGACCAGCGATCCGGATAGGTGGACCGCTGATCCGAATAAGCCTATCCCGCAGCGCGAACAGGGGAAAAACGATGGCGGCACCCACCATGAAGGCGATCCGGCTGCACGAGTACGGCGGCCCCGAGACCCTGCGCTACGACGAGGTGCCGAGGCCCAAGCCGGGCCCCGGCGAGGCACTCGTCCGCACGCACGCGGTCGGCGTCAACCCGCCCGACTGGTACCTGCGCGGCGGCATGACGAGCATGCCCGGGAAGCCGGACACGACGGTCACCCTGCCGGTGATCCCGGGGACAGACGTGTCGGGCGTCGTCGCGGCCGTCGCCCCCGACGTGGGCGGCTTCACCGTGGGCGACGAGGTCTATGGCCTCCTCCGCTTCCCCGGCTTCGACGGCCACGCCTACGCCGAGTACGTGACGGCCCCCGCCGCCGACCTCGCCCACAAGCCGCCCGGCATCGACCACGTCCAGGCCGCCGGGGCACCCATGTCCGCGCTCACGGCGTGGCAGTTCCTGATCGACGTCGGTCACGACCACCCCTCCCCCTTCCAGGAGGCACCGCACCGCCCGACCCCCCTCGGCCCCGGCACGACCGTCCTCGTCAACGGCGCGGCAGGCGGCGTCGGCCACTTCGCGGTCCAGCTCGCGAAGCGGAAGGGCGCGCGGGTGATCGCGGTGGCCTCCGGCGCGCACGAGTCCTTCCTGCGCGACCTCGGCGCCGACGAGTTCATCGACTACACCCGGGCCCGCCCCGAGGACCTCGTCCATGACCTCGACCTCGTCCTCGACACCGTCGGCGGCCCCCACAGCGCCCGCTTCCTGCCCACGCTCAAGCGGGGCGGCGCCCTCTTCCAAGTACTGCCCGGCGCCTACGACCCCGAAGAGGCCGCCAAGCTCGGCGTCACGGTCTCCAGCGCCCAGGTCCGCTCCAGTTGCACTCAACTCGCCGAACTGGGGCGCCTGTTCGATACGGGGGCCCTGCGCGTCGCGATCGACAGTACGTTCCCGCTCGCGGACGCCCGCGCGGCACACGAGCGGGCCGCCCGGGGTCACATCCGGGGCAAGATCGTGCTCACCGTTCCTCAGGGCTGAACCCCGTCAGGGCGACTCGATCTGCGCGCGCAGGCGGGCGTCACGGTTCAGCCGACGTACGCGTTCCCGCAGTACGTCGGCGGGCGGGGCCTCCCCGAGTTCGGCGGGCGGTACGTCCCACTCGCGGCCGCCGCCGATGGGGCGCAGCTGCACGCGGCCGCCTTCCCGGCCCATCACCTCGCCGATACGGCCGTTGCGCGCGTCCATCGCGTACGTGCCGATGGCCGGGGGCTCCGGTGCGGTCACGCGTCACCGCCCTGCGGGGCGAGCGCGTCGGCCAGCCGCGAGGCGACGGTCGCGTTGCAACGGCCCAGGTCGATCAGGGCGTTGGGGTCGCCGTAGATGCCGGTGACGGGGTCGATCCGCAGCGAGGGCAACTTGACGCCGGCCTCTTCGAGGGCGGTGAGCAGTCGCTCCAGCGCCTGTTCCGCGGTGACATGCGATTCCATCGCGCTTCATTCCTCCACGCTGAGTATGAACGTTCTGCACACAGCGTGGTCGCTCCGCTTTTAACCTGGCGAGAGGGGGAGTCCCAACAACGCGCCTGTGGGACAAGGAGCGCCACGATGCCAGGACCGAAAGATCTCGACCCGGCTTCATCACCGCGAGCGATGATCGGAGCGGAGTTGCGCCATGCGCGTGAGCGGAAGGGATTGAGTCAGGAGCAACTGGGTCAACTTCTGTTCGTCAGCGGGTCGTACATCGGGCAACTGGAGGCGGGGACGCGCCGGATGCAGCCGGAGTACGCGCGCTTATTGGACGAGGCCCTGGATACGGGGGACTTCTTCACGCGCAACTGTGCGGCAGTGGCCAAGTCCAAGTACCCGGAGCATTTCGCCGAAGCGGCGGAAGCGGAGGCGCAGGCCACAGCGATCAGGGAGTACTCGCCCCTGCTCATCCCCGGGCTGCTCCAGACCCCCGCATACGCACGAGCCGTGTTCCGCGCGTACCGCCCGACGGAGGCAGAGCGAAAGCTCGATGAGCTGGTGTCGATTCGCATGGAGCGGGCAACCCTTCTCGGCGACCCAACAGACTTGTTGTTGTGGGTCGTGATTGACGAGGCCGCTCTGCGCCGCGTGACGGGCGGCCGAGCCGTGATGGCGGAGGCACTGCGGCACGTTGCTGACCTGGCTCGGCAACATCGCGTCATCGTGCAGGTCCTGCCCTTCGAGGCCGGGGCACACACAGCGATGGAGGGCTCTCTCAGGCTCATGGAATTCGTGGATGCTCCACCAATGGTCTACTTCGAGGGCGTCGGCACAGGACGGCTGGAGGATGACCCGTCCACTGTCAGGCGCCACCAGCGCACCTTCGAGCTGCTCGCAGCCTGCGCGCTCCCACCAGCGAACTCACTTGTTCTGCTTGATGCAGTGGCACAGGATTACGCGCATGAGGAACACCCCTGAGCTCGGCCCGGACTCAGCCGCCTGGCGCAAGTCGACGTACAGCGGTGGCAGTGGCGGTAACTGCGTGGAAGTGGCCGACGCCCACCCCACCCTCATCCCCGTCCGCGACTCCAAGAACCCCCACGGCCCCAAGCTCCTCCTCCGGCCGGATGCCTGGTCCGCGTTCGTGGAAAATCTCAAGGCACCCGCAGCCTGCTCGAACTAACCTCCCCGCTCATGGGAGCACGAGCGCAATACGTGATAGTCGAGAACGGCACCTGGCAGCGGCACTACTCGCACTGGGGCGCAAACGGGATCATCAACGATCTACTGCCAGGCCCCGCGGCAGCGACCCGCTGTTTCAGGGCTGGGCGGGAGATCGACGAGTGGCTCGACGACGTGTGGTGCGAGGGCGCCGCGCTCGTCGACCATGACCGCCGGGTCCTGCTCTGGTGCGCCTCCTACATCGACTGGGACGAGTACGCCGCCGCCCGCACCGTACTGGCCCTGACCTGGCCGGGTTGGGATGTCCGCTTCGCGCACGACGGGTTGGGTGATCTGACGCATCACCTGGGTCTCGGGAGGGACTTGAGCCGTTCGCCGGGCTGGTTCGAGACCTTCGTGCCGGATCGGTTCGCGTACAGCGAGGACACCGACCCCCGCTCCGTCGTCTCTCTGCGCCTGCCCGACGGGGGCGTGCGCGCGTGGGGCAGTGACTGGGAACCCATCGGCCACCTCGCTGGCGGCTCCGCCCTGATCGACTTCGTCGCCGCGTCGCCGGGCACCCCCGTACTCACCGACATGCCCGAGGGCGGCGTCCATTTCGACCCGCAGACCCGCACCGTCTCGCTCTGGTCGGTGGGCAACGTGGCCGGTGTCCACGACTGGCCGCTGCCGGGCTGGGAGGGCTGGGCGCTGGACTTCCGGGGCGACGACCACACCCACCAGGCCGGACTGCTCCCGGCGGACTTCCCCTTCCCCCGGGCCCCGCTCACGGCCGCGCTGCGTCGGCTCGGCGACGGCATGGGCACCCCGCCGCCCGACATCGACGCGCTGCTCGCCCCCGCCATGGCCGCACCCGGCCCGGCGGGCACCACCCCCGTGGTCAACCCCGCCGCGCTGACACCTCACGACCCGGCCACCCCCACCCCGGCCGAACTGGCGGCACTGCGTACGGCACTCGACGCGCTGTCCCGCCCCGAGGCTCAAGTACCGAGCTCCGAGCCCTCTTAACAAGGATTGGTTGGTGGGTTTCAACCCACCCTCCCACCCTGCGAGTTGACTTGAAGCCACCGACTTGCCACGGACAGTCACAAGGCTCTAGCGTGCCCGCATAACGAACAGCCCCCGCCAGGTGATTGCGACACCTGCGGGGGCTTGACCGACAAGATCGAAACGGACCTCGATCCCGTGGCTGAAGCCAAGCTTAGCCCTGCCCCCGCGCAGGCGCACGCATCCCACCACCCGATGGCCAATCCGGGCTACGGCAAGCGCAGTACGCCATCCCAACTGCCGCGCACAAAGCATGACTTCACGCACCTCCCACCCCGCGAAGCAGCGATCGCCGCGTACGTCGACCGCCTCCCCGAAGGCGCCGACATCTCGGTGAAAACGCTGGCGAAGAACCTCCCGTACGGCCAGTGCGCCCTGCGTACCGCCCTCAACCGGCTCCACGCCGAAGGCCACTTGAGGCGGGGCAGGGAGTGCGTGGCGTCGGAGTCGGGCAGCTCCCGCTGGATCACCCGATCGTGGTTCTCCCGTACCGCGAGGGACGACGCGTGGTGGGCGGCGTTCACACGGGGAGCCGTACCGGAGGACCGGCCCCGCCCCGAACCCCCCACCCGCTCACGTGCGTTGATCCTCCTGGCCGCCCTGGGCCGCAGGAACCCCTCCCTGTCTCTCTCGGAGGCCGACTGCAAGGCCCTCGCCCCGCTGCTGACGGAGTGGTTCGCGAGGGACGCCACCGACGACGCCGTACTCCGCGCCCTGACGGACGGCCTGCCGCCCCAGATCCACCACCCGGCCGCCCTGCTGCGCCGCCGCCTCGTGGACAAACTCCCCCCGGAACCGGTCCGCAGGCCACCGTCGCGGATGCTGGTGTGCGGGGAGTGCGGTGTGCCGGGCACTCCCGAGGCGCTGCCAGGTGGCCTGTGCAGGAACTGCCGGGACGAGCCCGCACCCCGCCGGACCCCGCCACCGCTGCCCGCCCCCAACGTCCGCACCCACGCCCAGCAGATCCGAGCCGCGATGTCCGCCCGCAGGAACGCGCCGGTACCGGCGCCATGACCGCCGGTGCCCTGATCATCGGACGGTTCGGCAAGGACCTGGCCGACAAGGACCTGACCGGCAAGACAGCCCGGAACTCTGTGGCAACCGGCCGGAGTCACCCCGAGACTGTGCCGATGACGAACCCCGACGCCACTCCCCCGCGCGTCCGGCTCGACCACGCCCTGGAGAGCCTGGCCCTCACCTTCCGCGGCATGACCGCCCGCGCCGACGAGGTCCAGTGCACATGCCACTGGGGCGACGAGGACGAGCTGGCGCTGCTGAAGGTCCCGGACCTGGAGCTCGACCCGGACCTCCTGCGCCGCACCTGGACCGCCCTCGACTGGAACGACCACGGCGCGGTGTTGCGGCGCATCCTCCCGCAGTTCGCCAGATCGCTCGTCGGCGGAACGACGGCGCGCTGGATCAACACGGCCGAGGCCGGCCGGTCGTTCGCCCTGGGCGACTGGCAGCGGTGGCCCGTACCGCAGCGCACGGCGGTGGAGGAGTTCCTGCACGCCTGGTGGGCGCACAGCCTGGCCGACCCGGCTCCGGCGATCCCGGTGCACGACCTTCTCGTGTTGTGCGTGGAGGCGTCCGCCACGCTCACCCCATGGCTCACAGTCTGGGAGGCCGTCGGCCACGACACGGCCGACCGTCACCGGGAAGAGGCGGCGGCCCACTGGGCGTACGACCTCATGCGCGACGAACTCCCCTGGTACACCTGGCACGACGACGAGGACGCCCTGCGCACCGAACTCGCCGCCTGGTTCACCCACCACGCCCCGCCGCCCACCGCGCAGCCTCAGTCACTGGTGCCGCATCAGGCGACGTTCGCCCTGCCGATGGCTACTCTGACGACGTGGCCGATGAAGAGGACAGTGGGAGCGGCTCGATCCGGCACCCCTCGTGGGACCACCCGGTAGTGTCCACTGTCGCGCTGGAACTGGGCGGCCTTGCTGTCTCCGGGTTGGCCGCTCTGGTGGGGTGGCCGTTCGGGTGGCTGCCCGACACTGATTTCGTCCTCTTCGTGACGGTCCTGATCGCGATCGGGCCTGCGGCTGAGTTGTACCGCAGGGCGGGCCCGCCGCGTCGGCTTGCTGTTGTCGCCGCTCTCCTTGCGCTGGCAACGGTGAGACTTCTCGTGGCTGCAGCAGTGAACTGGGCCTTCCCTGCGGCGGCTGATCCGGGCGTCGGTGTCCTCGTCGGCTACCTTGTTGCGTTGCCCATCGGCGTGGCTGTGTTGGCTTGGTTCCTCACCAGGGCGAACGTTGCCTGATGCGGCACTAGCCTGACGCCACACGCGCCTCACCGACGGAGGGCTCCCGCATGACCACCTCGTTCGTCCGCCCCGAACCCCCGTACTACGCCGTCATCATCACCACCAGCCCGACCGAGGACCTCGACGGCTACGCCGCGATGAGCAAGCGCATGGCCGAACTCGGCGAGGCCCAACCCGGCTACCTGGGCCGCGAGTCGATGACGGACGCGGACGGCCGCGACCTCGTCGTCATCTACTACGCGGACGACGCGTCGATAACGGCCTGGAAGGCCCACCCCGAACACCTGGAGGCCCAACGCCTCGGCCGCGACCGCTGGTACGCCTCGTACAGCGTGGAAGTGGCCCGAGTGGAACGCGCCTACGCCTGGCAGCCGCCGCTCGACTGACCAGAAACGATCACGCAGGTCCACGGGCACCCGGCATCCGGCATCCGGGGCCTTGGCCGAACGCGTCATGACAATCGGCCGGATGTGGTTGGCTGCTGGGGTGACCCAGGACTTGGAGATCGTCGCATTCGCATCCGCCGAGGCATTCCAGGCATGGCTCGGCGAGAACCACGCCGCCTCGTCCGGCATCTGGCTCAAGCTTCGCAAGAAGGGCCCCGGAATCGTCGCGCTGGACTACGCCCAGGCGCTCGACGTCGCACTCTGCCACGGCTGGATCGACGGCCAGAAGGCCAAGTTCGACGACGAGTGGTGGCTCCAGCGGTTCACCCCGCGCACGCCGCGCAGCAAGTGGTCCAAGGTCAACCGGGACAAGGCGGCCGCCCTCATCGAGCAGGGCCGGATGCGTCCCCCGGGGCAGGCCGAGGTCGACCGTGCCAAGGCGGACGGCCGCTGGGAGGCGGCCTACGACGGCGCGAAGGCCGCCACGGTGCCGGACGACCTCACGGCGGCCCTGGCCGCCGACCCGGCCGCGGCGGAGTTCTTCGAGACACTGGACCGGCAGAACCGCTACGCGATCCTGTACCGGGTCCAGGACGCCAAGAAGCCCGAGACCCGGGCCCGCCGGATCGAGAAGTACGTGGCGATGCTGGCCAAGGGCGAGAAGCTGCACCCGTAGTCACGGAGACGGCCGGGCAGGCAGGGCGGTGCCGCGGTGCCCCCGGAAACGCCCGAGGGCGGCACCCCCACCGGAACCCCGGAAGGAAGTGCCGCCCTCGGAAAGGACAGTTGATCCGCGAGGGATCAGAAGTCCATGTCACCGCCCGGCATGCCGCCCGGAGCGGCCGCGGCGGCCTTCTCCGGCTTGTCGGCGATGACGGCCTCGGTGGTGAGGAACAGCGCGGCGATGGAGGCGGCGTTCTGCAGGGCGGAACGCGTCACCTTCGCCGGGTCGATGATGCCCTCGGCGATCATGTCGACGTACTCGCCGGTCGCGGCGTTCAGGCCGTTGCCGACGGGCAGGTTGCGGACCTTCTCCACGACGACGCCGCCCTCGAGACCACCGTTGACGGCGATCTGCTTCAGCGGGGCCTCGAGCGCGAGCTTGACCGCGTTGGCACCGGTCGCCTCGTCACCCGACAGCTCCAGCTTGTCGAAGACCTGGCCGGCCTGGAGCAGGGCCACGCCACCACCGGCGACGATGCCCTCCTCGACGGCCGCCTTGGCGTTGCGCACGGCGTCCTCGATGCGGTGCTTGCGCTCCTTGAGCTCGACCTCGGTCGCGGCACCGGCCTTGATGACCGCCACGCCACCGGCGAGCTTCGCCAGGCGCTCCTGGAGCTTCTCGCGGTCGTAGTCCGAGTCGCTGTTCTCGATCTCGGCGCGGATCTGGTTCACGCGGCCCTGCACCTGCTCCGAGGAGCCGGCGCCGTCGACGATCGTGGTCTCGTCCTTGGTGACGACGACCTTGCGGGCGCGGCCCAGGAGGTCCAGCGTCGCGTTCTCGAGCTTGAGGCCGACCTCCTCGGAGATGACCTCGCCGCCCGTGAGGATGGCGATGTCGCCGAGCATGGCCTTGCGGCGGTCGCCGAAGCCCGGGGCCTTGACGGCGACGGACTTGAAGGTGCCGCGGATCTTGTTGACGACCAGGGTCGACAGGGCCTCGCCCTCGACGTCCTCGGCGATGATCAGCAGCGGCTTGCCCGACTGCATGACCTTCTCCAGGAGCGGGAGCAGGTCCTTGACCGAGGAGATCTTGGAGTTGGCGATGAGGATGTAGGGGTCCTCGAGCACCGACTCCATGCGCTCCATGTCGGTCGCGAAGTAGGCGGAGATGTAGCCCTTGTCGAAGCGCATGCCCTCGGTGAGCTCAAGCTCCAGACCGAAGGTGTTGCTCTCCTCGACGGTGATGACGCCTTCCTTGCCGACCTTGTCCATGGCCTCGGCGATGAGCTCGCCGATCTGGGTGTCGGCGGCGGAGATGGAGGCGGTGGAGGCGATCTGCTCCTTGGTCTCCACGTCCTTGGCCTGCTCGAGCAGGGCGGTGGAGACGGCCTCGACGGCCTTCTCGATACCGCGCTTGAGGGCCATCGGGTTGGCGCCGGCGGCTACGTTGCGCAGGCCCTCCTTGACCAGGGCCTGGGCGAGCACGGTCGCGGTGGTCGTACCGTCACCGGCGACGTCGTCCGTCTTCTTGGCGACTTCCTTGACCAGCTCGGCGCCGATCTTCTCGTACGGGTCCTCGAGCTCGATCTCCTTGGCGATGGAGACACCATCGTTGGTGATCGTGGGGGCGCCCCACTTCTTCTCGAGGACGACGTTGCGGCCCTTGGGGCCGAGCGTCACCTTGACGGCGTCCGCGAGCTGGTTCATGCCGCGCTCGAGGCCGCGCCGCGCCTCCTCGTCGAACGCGATGATCTTGGCCATGTGAAGTGGTCCCTCCAGGACTGGGGGTGATTCCTTCGGACCGCGCCCGCGCCCGCGACGGACGGCTCGCCGGCCTCGTGGTTCCTTGCCCCACCCGGCCTGCGGGCCTCACCGACCCGGTCCTCGTTGTCACTCTCACCTTCAGAGTGCTAACGCAATGATTAGCACTCGGCATGGTCGAGTGCAAGCGCCTTCGGGGGATCGGACGGGGGACGCGCGCGGGGCGAACCGGGCGGCGCACGCAGGACGAAGGGCCCGCACCCCGTGCCGGGTGCGGACCCTTCGAACGTGAGACGTAAACCTGAGACGTGAGACGGACGCGAGACGCGACGAGACGTTCAGCGTGAGAAACGTTCAGGCGCTGAGGCGAACCATGTCGGCCTGCGGGCCCTTCTGACCCTGCGAGATCTCGAACTCGACCCGCTGGCCCTCCTCAAGGGTGCGGTAGCCGTCCATCTGAATCGCGCTGTAGTGGACGAACACGTCCGCACCACCGTCTACCGCGATGAAGCCGTAGCCCTTCTCCGCGTTGAACCACTTGACGGTGCCCTGAGCCATGCCTAACTCCCCTATTACTGGCCCTTGCGCAGATCCACCCTTCGCGGACCCGGGTCAGACCTCACCCCCCATGGGTCGGGGGCGTGCGCCGGAACGCGTCGACCGCGGCTGAATGTACTTGTCCAACTGCCGTCTGCAACAGGTCAATCGGACGAGAAATCTGGACGCGACCGGTCCGGAATCTGACGAGAATTCAGCTGAATTCAGGGCAAGTCGGGCCCCATAAAAACAATAAATGCCGCATATGACCCGTGCATTTTGGCTGCTTCTTGTCGGGCGTGCGGCATGAATCCAGGGTTCCCGACCTGTCGGCCGGGGAGCGCGTTCCCCAACTCTATCGCGCTCAATCACGCAGAATGGCCCCCTCCGTTTCTCTTACGGAGGAGGCCATTCGATGAACAGCTTGTAACCGACGTTACCGTCGGTAATTCTCAGCCGCCGGCGACCGCCGGAATGATGGAGACACCGGCGCCGTCCGGGGTCGGCGTCTGAAGCCCGCCCTCGAAGCGCACGTCGTCGTCGTTCACGTACACGTTGACGAACCGGCGCAGCTTGCCCTCGTCGTCCAGGACGCGCGCGGCGATCCCGGCGTGGCGCTTCTCCAGGTCCCCGATCACGTCGGCGAGCGTGGCGCCCTCGGCGGCGACCTCCGCCTGCCCGCCGGTGTAGGTGCGCAGGATGGTCGGGATGCGAACAGTCACGCTCATGATGCGAGGCCAGCCTCTCGGAAGGAGTCCAGGTTCGGTCGGATGGTCGCGGTCAGACCGGTCCCGGCCACCGCGTCCAGGGTCTTGAGGCCGTCGCCCGTGTTCAGGACGACGGTCGTCAGGGTCGGGTCCAGCACGCCGTTCTCCAGCAGCTTGCGCGTCACGCCGACCGTCACGCCGCCCGCCGTCTCCGCGAAGATGCCCTCCGTGCGGGCGAGGAGCTTGATGGCGTCCACGATCTGGGGGTCCGTCACGTCCTCCACGGCACCGCCGGTGCGGCGGGCGATGTCGAGCACGTACGGCCCGTCGGCCGGGTTGCCGATGGCCAGGGACTTGGCGATGGTGTCCGGCTTCTGGGGGCGTACGACGTCGTGGCCCGCCTTGTACGCGGCCGACACCGGCGAACAGCCCTCCGCCTGGGCGCCGAAGATCTTGTACGGCTTGTCCTCGACCAGGCCGAGCTGGATCAGCTCCTTGAGCCCCTTGTCGATCTTCGTGAGCTGGGAGCCGGAGGCGATCGGCACCACGAGCTGGTCCGGCAGCTCCCAGCCGAGCTGCTCGCAGATCTCGTACGCCAGCGTCTTGGAGCCCTCGGCGTAGTACGGCCGCAGGTTGACGTTGACGAAGCCCCAGCCCTCGCCGGCCGGGTCGCCGATCAGCTCGGAGCAGAAGCGGTTCACGTCGTCGTAGTTGCCCTCGATGCCGACGAGTTCACCGCCGTAGACCGCGGCCATGACGATCTTGCCCTGCTCCAGGTCGTGCGGGATGAACACACAGGAGCGCAGCCCCGCGCGGGCCGCCGCCGCGCCGACCGCGCCCGCGAGGTTGCCGGTGGAGGAGCAGGAGAGCGTGGTGAAGCCGAAGGCGCGGGCGGCCTCCAGGGCCTGGGCGACCACGCGGTCCTTGAAGGAGTGGGTGGGGTTGCCGGAGTCGTCCTTGACGAACAGGCCGCCGGTGACGCCGAGTTCACGGGCGAGGTTGTCGGCCTTGACGAGCCGGGTCCAGCCGGGGTTGAGGTTCGGCTTGTCGGCGACGTCGGCGGGGACGGGCAGCAGCGGGGCGTAGCGCCAGATGCTGGCGGGGCCGGACTCGATGCGCTTACGGAGGCTGTCGGCGTCGTGGCCGGAGAAGTCGTAGGCGATCTCCAGCGGGCCGAAACACTCCTCGCAGGCGAAGACCGGGCCGAGCGGGACGCGGTGCCCGCACTCCCGGCAGCTCAGCGCGGCGGCGGGGCCGAGATCGACAGTGGGGGTGGCAATGGTCTGCACAGCCATGGGAGGCGAGGCCCTTTCTCCTCATCTTCCTCACGACGAATCTCGCCGTGAGACGGATTTGGCACCTTCCCTAGCCGGGAGCCTCGCGGTGCGTCGCTGATGCGTCGCGCACGAGACCGACTGGAGTTGCCGGGGCTTCGCAGGGCCGTGTCCCTCTGCCCCTCTGGATGAGCTGTATTCGGTTGTGGACGCCGATCGTCTCGGACATGCGATGGTCATCGGCGTTGTTCAAGACTGTAACCGAAGGCCAGCACAGTTGAAGGTGTCGTCCGAACCGCGAGACGGGTTCATGAACACCGGCAGGTGTGACCGTACGTCCCCCCACAGTGAAGGAGCCGCAGACCATGCTGGAAGAAACCGAGCGCTGGCTGGCCACCCGCTCCTGGTCCGTGGCCGACCGCCCGCTGCACCGTGTCCTCGCCGCCAAGCAGCGCTCCGGGCAGACCGTGTCCGTGGTGCTGCCCGCGCTGAACGAGGAGGAGACGGTCGGTGACATCGTCTCCGTGATCCGCCACGACCTGATGGCGCAGGCGCCGCTGGTGGACGAGATCGTCGTGGTGGACTCCGGGTCCACCGACCGCACCTCCGAGGTCGCCGCGGCGGCGGGCGCGCGGGTCGTGCACCGTGACGCGATCCTGCCCCGGCTGCCCGCCGTGCCCGGCAAGGGCGAGGTGCTGTGGCGGTCGCTGCTCGCGACCGGCGGGGACGTCGTGGCCTTCGTGGACGCGGACCTGAAGGAGTTCTCCTCGGACTTCGTCCTCGGCATCGTCGGCCCGCTGCTCACCGATCCGGGCGTCGACCTGGTCAAGGCGATGTACGACCGGCCGCTCGCCGGCGCCGCCGGACAGGGCGGCCGGGTCACCGAGCTGATGGCGCGGCCCCTGCTGAACATGCACTGGCCGCAGCTGGCCGGTTTCGTACAGCCGCTGGGGGGTGAGTACGCGGCGCGGCGCTCCCTGCTGGAGCAGCTGCCGTTCCCGGTGGGGTACGGCGTGGAGCTGGGGATGCTGGTCGACGCGCTGCATCTGGTGGGGCTCGACGCGCTGGCGCAGGTCGACGTGGGTGTGCGCAAGCACCGGCACCAGGACGGGCAGGCCCTCGGGCGTATGTCGGCCGCGATCTATCGCACGGCTCAGCTGCGGCTGGCCCGCGGGCATCTGATCCGGCCCTCTCTGACCCAGTTCGAGCGGGGGGTGTCGGGGTTCGAGCCGCGTACGTACTCGGTGGACACGGAGGAGCGGCCGCCGATGGCGGAGATCGCGGAGTACGCGGAGCGGCGGGTGGCTTGACGGGGGCGCCTCGGCTTCGCCGTCGGCGTCGGTCTTCGTTCCCACCCGCACCGCCCGTGCGACTTTCGTCGTCGGGTGCGGGTGGCCCCCGTGGGGCGTCCTCGCCGTCGGCGGCCGCGGGCCGTGGTGGCCTCCGCGGCCTCCGGCCGCGCAAGGCGTCGGGACCGGGACCCAGCGCCTTCCTGCCGGAGAACCCGGCGCCACGCACCGTATGCGGAGGGCCGTATACAAGGCGCCGCGCCGGGTCGCGGGCACGTTTGAGGGTTTGGGTGCCGGGCTAGGTTGAGGACCATGGCTTCAACTCAGGGTGCTGAGGTGCTGGTCGCGTCGAATCGTGGCCCGGTGTCGTACACGGTGGGTCCGGACGGTGCGCTGACGTCGCGGCGCGGTGGTGGCGGGCTGGTTTCCGGGCTGTCGGCGATCAGTCCCGACACCGACGCGGTGTGGGTGTGCGCGGCGCTCGGGGACGGTGACCGGGAGGCGGTGCGGCGCGCGGACGGCGGGCTGCTGCCCGAGGCGGACACCGGCGGGCAGCGGGTACGGATGCTGGACATCGACGCGGGGGTGTACGCCGACGCGTACAACGGCATCGCCAACTCGGTGCTCTGGTTCGCCCACCACATGCTCTACCAGACCCCCCTGGAGCCGGTCTTCGACGCGGAGTTCCGGCGGCAGTGGGAGGCGTACCGGGAGTACAACCGGGCGTTCGCCGAGGCGCTGGCCGAGGAGGCGGCGCCGAACGCGGCGGTGCTGATCCAGGACTACCACCTGGCCCTCGCCCCCCGGATGCTGCGGCAGCTCCGCCCCGACCTGCGCATCGGCCACTTCTCGCACACCCCGTGGGCCCCGCCGGACTACTTCCGCCTGCTCCCCGACGACATCGCGGCCGAGCTGCTCGGCGGCATCCTGGGCGCGGACCGGGCGGCGTTCCTGACCCGGCGCTGGGCGGACGCGTTCACCGCGTGCTGTCACGCGGTGCTGGGCCCCGGCATCCCGTCGGGCACGGAGATCGGGGTGCACGGGCTGGGCGCGGACGCGGACTTCCTGCGGGAGCGGGCGCACCGGGCGGACGTGTCCGAACGGATGGTGACCCTCCGCGAGGAGATCGGCGAGGGGCGCCGGACGATCGTCCGGGTGGACCGCACCGAGCTGTCGAAGAACATCGCGCGCGGGCTCCTGGCGTACCGCCGCCTCCTCGCGGACCACCCGGAGTGGCGCGAGCGGGTCGTGCACGTGGCCTTCGCGTACCCGTCCCGGCAGGACCTGGCGGTGTACCGCGCCTACACGGACGAGGTGCGCCGGATCGCGGACGAGGTCAACGCCGAGTTCGGCACGCCCGGCTGGACCCCGGTCCTCCTCCACGTCGAGGACGACTTCGCCCGTTCCCTGGCCGCCTACCGCCTCGCCGACGTGGCCCTGGTCAACCCGATCCGCGACGGCATGAACCTGGTCGCCAAGGAGGTCCCCGTCGTCTCGGACGAGGGCGTGGCCCTGGTGCTGTCCCGCGAGGCGGGCGCGTACGAGGAGCTGTCCGAGGACGCGATCACGGTCAACCCGTACGACGTCGTCGGCACGGCCGAGGCCCTCCACGAGGCCCTGTCCCTGCCCCCCGACGAGCGCGCCGAACGCTCCAAGCGCCTGGCCACGGCGGCCACGGCCCTCCCCCCGACCCGCTGGTTCCTGGACCAGCTGGCGGCGCTGGGGGGCTGAGCCGGGCCCGCTCAGCCCATGTGTGCGGCGAGGGTGTGGAGCAGCTCCACCACGCCCTCCGGGCCATCGACCACCAGGTCGGCCCGTTCCGCCAGTTCGGGTACTTCCGTGCTGCCGCTGCACACCAGGAGGCCGGGGGTGCCGCCGGTGCGGAGTTTCTCCACGGCGGCGAAGGCGGAAAGGTCGCCGAGGTCGTCGCCCGCGTAGAGGACGGCGTCGGCGCCGAGGGCGCGGACGTGGTCGAGGAGGGCGACGCCCTTGTCCATGCCGGGCGGGCGGAGTTCGAGGACCAGGCGGCCGGGTTCGACGATCAGGCCGTGCCGGGTGGCGAGGTCGGTCAGCGGGGCGCGCAGGGCCTCGAAAGCGGCCTCGGGGTCCTCGGCGCGGCGGGTGTGTACGGCGACGGCCCGGCCCTTTTCCTCGATCCAGGTACCGGGCCAGGCCCCGGCCCGGTCGAGGACGCCCGGCAGTTCGGCGCGGGCGGCGGCGATGCCGGGGTGCGGGGCGGGGGCGCTGACGGTGCCGGTGACGGCGTCCCAGCGTTCGGCGCCGTAGTGACCGAGGACGACGAGGTGCTCCAGGCCCGCGATCCCGGCGAAGCCGCCGTTGCGTACGGCGACCCCGGCGGGGCGGCCCGTGATCACGGCCACGGAGGCCACCTTCGGCGCGAGCTCGGCGAGCGCGGGCACCGCGCCGGGGTGGGCGCGCGCCTGCGCGGGGTCGGCGACGATGGGAGCCAGCGTGCCGTCGAAGTCCAGCCCGACCACGGCCCCGCGCGCCCCGTCCAACAGCGCGCGCAGACCGTCCCGGCCGGCCGGGGTCGTCGGAACCGGAAGGTCCTTCGGAGTGGCGGAGTCCGTCTCGGGGATACCCATGCAACGACACTATCCGCGAGGACCCCGGCGCACTCCTCCCCGTGAGCGGTCCGCCGGTGTCACCCGGTGCCCGGAGTCACCCGGCGCTCCGGGTCGGCGCACGAGGTCAGCGTTCCGGCCGTCTCGCTCCGACCCGGCCCCCCGCGCCCACCCCGTCAAAGCGAGCGCAGCGTCACCGCTCCGACCGTCTCGCCTCACGTACCCGGCGCAGTCTGTTCACCGTCACCGGGTCGTGGGCGAGGGCTCGCTCGTCGTCCAGGAGGGCGTTGAGGAGCTGGTAGTAGCGGACCGGGGCGAGGCCCAGTTGTTCGCGGATGGCGCGTTCCTTGGCGCCGGGGCCGGGGAAGCCCCGGCGCTCCAGCGCGAGGATCGCCTTCTCGCGGGTGCCCAGTTCCATGTCGGCAACCGTAACCCCGGCCGCCGACATGGGTCAGAGCGCGGAGGCCCGGCTGTCCGCCGTGGTGGCCGCCGACTGCAGTCGGGTCAGGACGCCCGAGGGGTTGCCGTCGGGGGAGACGGCCTGGCCGATGTCCTGCTTGACGGCCGCGCTGACCTCGGCCCAGGAGATCTTGTTCACGGGGTACTGCTCGGCGGACTGCAGCTGGTCCAGGAAGGGGTGCAGGGCCTTGTCACGGGGCGCCTCGGACTCGCCCATGGCCTCGGAGGCGGAGGTGGTGACGGGCAGCAGGCCGTACTCGTGGGAGAAGGCGAGCACGTTCTGCTCGTCGTACACGAAGTCGAGGAAGCTGCCGATCTGGTCGGCGTGGCCGTTCTGCCTGAAGCCCATCATCCAGTCGGCGACGCCCATCGCGGGCTGGTGGGCGCCGTCGCGCGTCGGCATCGGGACCATGCCGAACTTCACGCCCTTGGCCGCGGCCTGCTGCATCAGCGTGGGGTGGCCGTTGAGCATGCCGACCTGGCCGTCGGTGAAGGCGGAGAACGCGGCGGCACGGTTGAGGCGGCCCGGGGCGACCGGTCCGGTCAGGCCCTTGTCGACCAGGTCGTCCTTGAGCCAGGTGAACGTGTTGGCGTTCTGGGAGGAGTCGATGGTGTACGTGCCCATGTCGTCCGTGAAGTCGCTGCCACCGCTCAGCAGCCACTGCATGGTCTCGGCCTGGGCCTCCTCGGGCCCGAGCGGCAGCGCGTAGGGGTACTTCACGCCCTGGCCCTTGAGCGCCTCGGCGTCGGCGGCCAGCTCGTCCCACGTGGCGGGCGGCTCGGTGATGCCCGCCTTGGCGAAGAGCGACTTGTTGTAGAAGAGGACGCGCGTGGAGGCCGCGAACGGCATGCCGTACGGCGTGTGGTTCCAGTCGCCCGCGTCGGAGAGCTGCGGCAGCAGGTCGGCCTGGGCGCGGATGGAGAGCAGGTCGGAGACGGGGTAGAGCTTGCCCGCGGCCGCGTAGTCGGCGTAGGCGCCGATCTGGGCCATGTCGGGGGCGTGCCCGGCGTCCACCATCTCCTTGACCTTGCGGTCCACGTCGTTCCACGAGTAGACGCTCACCTCGACCTTCACGTCGGGGTGCTGCTTCTCGTACGCGTCGGCGAGCGTGGACCAGTACTTCTTGGAGCTGTTGGCCGGGGAGTCGCCGTAGTCGGCTGCGACCAGCTTGAGGGTCACATGCGAGGAACCCGTGGTTCCGCAGCCGCCGAGGACCGCCGCCATGCCCACTGCGGACACCACCGCGATCGTTCTTGCCGTACGCCGACGCACCGTCAAAACCCCGATTCCACTGATCGACTGTTCGCTATGTGAACACATGTCTACACCACGTAAGTGGACTAGACCTCTCATGGGTCACCGGGTCACACTGGACGGGTGAGACATGTCATCGCCCTGGACGTGGGCGGCACCTGGATGAAGGCCGCTCTCCTCGGCGACGACAGCGCGTCTGCCCCGGGGACCGCCCCCGTACTCCTGCACCGCGAGCGCCGCGCGACCGGACGCGAGCGGGGCCCGGAGGCGGTGGTCGCGGAGATCCTGGACTTCGCCGCCGGTCTCGCCGCGTACGGCGCCGCGCACCTGGGCGGACCCGCCCTCGCGGCGGGCGTCGCGGTGCCCGGCATCGTGGACGAGCGCGGCGGCCGCGCGGTCTACTCGGCCAACCTCGGCTGGCGCGACGTACCCCTGCGCGACCTGCTCGCCGAGCGCCTCGGCGTGCCCGTGGCACTCGGCCACGACGTGCGCACCGGCGGCCTCGCCGAGGGCCGGATCGGCGCCGGGAAGGGCGCCGGCCGCTTCCTGTTCGTGCCGCTCGGCACCGGCATCGCGGGCGCCATCGGCATCGGCGGCGGGGTCGAGGCGGGCGCGCACGGCTTCGCCGGTGAGATCGGCCACATCGTCGTACGCCCCGGCGGCGCCGACTGCCCCTGCGGGCAACGCGGTTGCCTGGAGCGGTACGCCTCGGCGGCCGCCGTCGGCGAGGCGTGGGCGCGCGCCTGCGGCAAGGACGGCGTGGACGCCGCCGACTGCGCGAAGGCCGTCGCGAACGGCGACCGGACCGCCGGACGGATCTGGCAGGACGCGGTGGACGCGCTCGCCGACGGCCTGGTCACCGCGCTCACCCTGCTCGACCCGGGCACCCTGATCATCGGCGGCGGTCTCGCGGAGGCGGGCGAGACGCTGTTCCGTCCCCTGCGGGAGGCCGTGGGGCGCCGGATCACCTTCCAGACCCCGCCCGTCCTCGTCCCCGCGGCCCTCGGCGACACCGCCGGATGCCTCGGCGCCGGACTGCTCGCCCACGATCTCCTGGGCCCTGCCGGCCCAGGCCGCACCGATCCCTCGGAGGTAACCGCCTGATGGCTCCCAGCTTGGTACTCACCGGCGCACGGGTGGTGCTGCCCACCGGCGTGGTGGACGACGGCCGCGTGAGCGTGGAGGGCACGCGGATCACCGCTGCGGGCCCCGCCGAGGGGGCGGCCGAGGGGGCGGCCCCCGCCCCGGCAGGCGCCGAGGTGCTCGACGCGAGCGGCCACTGGCTGGTCCCCGGCTTCGTGGACCTGCACAACCACGGCGGCGGCGGCGCCTCCTTCGCGGGCAGCGCCGAGGACGCGCTGACCGCCGTACGCACCCACCGCGCGCACGGCACCACCACCCTGGTCGCCTCCACCGTCACCGACGACCTGGACCTGCTGGCCCGCCGCGCCGGGCTCCTCAGCGAACTGGCCGAACAGGGCGAGATCGCGGGCATCCACTTCGAGGGCCCGTTCATCTCCCCGTGCCGCAAGGGCGCGCACTCCGAGGCGCTGCTGCGCGACCCCGACCCGGCCGAGGTGCGCAAGCTGCTCGACGCCGCGCGCGGGCAGGCCCGCATGGTCACCCTCGCCACCGAACTCCCCGGCGGCCTGGACTCCGTACGGCTGCTCGCCGAGCAGGGCGTGATCGCGGCGGTCGGCCACACCGACGCGAGTTACGAGCAGACCGTCGAGGCCATCGACGCGGGCGCCACCGTCGCCACCCACCTCTTCAACGCCATGCCCCCGCTCGGCCACCGCGCCCCCGGCCCCATCACCGCGCTGCTGGAGGACGAGCGGGTCACCGTCGAGCTGATCGACGACGGCGTCCATCTGCACCCGGCCGCGCTCCAGTTGGCCTTCCACCACGCGGGCGCCGAGCGGGTCGCCTTCATCACCGACGCGATGGACGCGGCGGGCGTGGGCGACGGGCGCTATCTGCTCGGCCCGCTGGAGGTCGAGGTCGAGGGCGGCGTGGCCCGGCTGGTCGAGGGCGGCTCCATCGCGGGCTCCACACTGACCCTGGACCGCGCCTTCCGGCGGGCGGTCACCGTCGACCGGCTGCCGGTGACCGACGTGGTGACCGCGCTGTCCGCCAACCCGGCCCGCCTGCTTGGCCTTTCGGACCGGATCGGCTCGATCGAGCCCGGCAAGGACGCCGATCTCGTGCTGCTGGACGCCGAGTTCGCGGTGAAGGGCGTCATGCGGCGGGGCGAATGGGTGGTCACGCCCCAACTGCCCTGATCCGTACCCTCCTTCATTGGACGGTGGCTGTCCCCGAGGTGGGCCGGCCGCCGTCTCTTTGGCATGATCGGGGCCCCGGAAACCGAAGCCGCGCCAACTTTCGAGGGAGGTCGGACCGGGTGATCCTCACGGTCACACTGAACACCGCTCTCGACATCACGTACCGCGTACGGTCGTTGCGCCCGCACGCCTCCCACCGCGTCTCCGACGTGGCCGAACGGCCGGGCGGCAAGGGCGTCAACGTGGCCCGGGTGCTGGCCGCGCTCGGCCACGAGGTGACGGTCACCGGGTTCGCGGGCGGCGCGACCGGCGGGGTGCTGCGCGACCGGCTCGCGGGCACGGCGGGGCTGACGGACGCGCTGGTGGAGGTCGCGGGCCCGACCCGCCGCACCATCGCCGTGGTGGACGAACGCACCGGCGACACCACCCAGTTGAACGAGCCCGGACCGCAGATCTCCCCTGCCGAATGGGCCGCCTTCCTGCGCGCCTACGACGGCCTGCTCGCCGGTGCCTCGGCGGTCGCCCTCTCGGGCAGCCTGCCCCCGGGTGTGCCGGTGGGGGCGTACGCGGGCCTGATACGCGTGGCCCGCTCGGCCGGAGTGCCGGTCCTGCTGGACACCAGCGGCGAGCCGCTGCGCCGCGGTGTCGCCGCCCGCCCCGACCTCGTCAAGCCGAACGCCGGGGAACTGGCCGAACTCACCGGCTCCCACGAGCCGTTGCGCGCCACCCGCGACGCCCGCCGCCGCGGCGCCCACGCGGTGGTCGCCTCCCTCGGCCCCGAGGGCCTCCTCGCCGCGACCCCCGAGGGCCACTGGCGCGCGACCCCACCCGCCCCCCTGCGCGGCAACCCGACCGGAGCGGGCGACGCGGCGGTCGCGGGCCTGCTGTCGGGCCTGGTGGAACAACTCCCCTGGCCGGACCGCCTGACCCGCGCGGTCGCCCTGTCGGCGGCGGCCGTACTGGCCCCGGCCGCCGGGGAGTTCGACCGCGCCGCCTACGACGAGCTGTGCGGCCGCATCGAGGTCACCGGCGCGGCGGAGGCGGCCTGAGCCCGGTCCCGGAGGACCGGGACTAGCGCTTGACGTGACCCTTCTTGATCCAGAACTGGTCCATCAGCACATTGCACTTGTCGCCCGCCTGGCAGGAGACGGAGAGCGTGTTGGCGCCCTTCTTGAGGTCCGGGTACACGAAGGAGGTCACCCAGCCGTTCTCGAAGTCGCCGTCGGCCACGTGCCGGTAGTTCTCCAGGCCCGCCTTGCTGCCGAAGTCCTTGCCGTTGACGGTGACCGTCATCGACTGGTCCTCACCCGTCGCGCTGTAGCGCATGAAGAAGGTGTACGGGCCGTCCTCCGGCACGCTCACGCTCCAAGTGACCGACGCGCCGACCTGGTTGAGGCCGCCCACGTACGTGCCGCCCGCCGCCTGCGCGCCCTTGACGTCCGACGCCTTGGCCGCGCCGCCCGCCAACTGGACGGAGCTGTCGGCCGCGTCGGCCTTCGGGAGTTCGCCCGGGGGCGCCGAGGCGGTGGCCTTGGGCTGCGGCTCGGCGCTCTGGGACTGGGTCGGGCCGGGGCTCGCGCCGCCCTTCGCCTCGTCGCCGGAGTCGCCGTTGAACATGGCCACGCTGATGCCGATGACGACCGCGGCGACCACCGCGATCGCGCCGATCAGGAGGCCCTTGGTGTTGGGGCCGCCACGACCCGCGTTCTGCTGCATCCGGCTGCCCGTCGGGAGGCCGCCCGGCTGCGGCTGCTGCTCCGGGGCCGGGTACTGGGCGGTCGGCTGCCCGTAGGCGCCCTGCTGCTGCGGGACCTGCTGGCCGTACGTCTGCTGCTGGGGGTACTGGCGCTCACCGACCGCGCGCACCCGGCTGACCGCGTTCGGGTAGCCGTAACCGCCGGACGGCGGCTGGGCACCTCTGGCCTGGCCGTCGGCGTACAGGTAGCCGAACGGGTCGTCTTCCTCGGGCGTGCTCGCGCCGTTGTCGCCGGGCGTCATCCCTGGTACTCCTCAAGCAGGTGCGGGCGGATGGGGTACGGGTAGGCATGGCGAGCCTACCTTCCCGCATAGCCGAATTCGCTCGATCGGGGGACACCGACGGGCCCCTCAAATCGGGCGAGTCAGCCTGTCTCAGCCCACTGACCTGCGAATCACCCCGCGCGCCGGTGCTGTTTGGGACGAGATCGTTTCTCTACGTACATCCGCTCGTCGGCCGATTTCAGCACCTCGTCGGCCGTCATCCCGCAGTGCGCCCAGCCGATGCCGAAACTGGCACCCACCCGCACGGCCCGCCCCTCGGCCCGGATCGGCTGGATGATCTCGCCGCGCAGCCGTCCGGCGAGGTCCTGCGCGTCGGCCCGGCCGAGCCCGTCGGCGAGGATCACGAACTCGTCGCCGCCGAGCCGGGCGACCGTGTCGCCGTCCCGCACGCCGTTGCTCAGCCGGCGGGCCACCTCGATCAGCACCGCGTCGCCCGCGTTGTGCCCGAAGCGGTCGTTGATCGACTTGAAGCCGTCCAGGTCGCAGAAGAGCACCGCGAGACCCTTGGCGCCGTCGTCGTGGGCGCCCTCCGGGGCGATGGTGTGGACATGGTGGTCGAAGGCGTCGTACGCCTCGGCGCCGGAGGCGAAGTCGAAGCCGTGCCCGCCGTCCGCGTCGCCCGGGTGACCGTAGGCCGCGTCGAGCGAGTCCAGGCCGTCCGCCCGGGCCTGGCGGCGGCACAGCCGGGCGGCAAGGCGTGCGCGCAGCTCGGCGGAGTTGGGCAGCCCGGTCAGCGAGTCGTGGGAGGCGCGGTGGGCGAGCTGCAGCTCGCGGCGCTTGCGCTCCTCGATGTCCTCGACGTGGGTGAGCAGGAAGCGGGGGCCGTCGGTGGTGTCCGCGACGACCGAGTTGCGCAGGGACACCCAGACGTACGAGCCGTCCCGGCGGGCGAGGCGCAGCTCGCCCCGGCCGCCCTCGGGGGAGGTACGGCGCAGGGTGGTGACGTCCTCGGGGTGGACGAGGTCGGCGAAGGAGTAGCGGCGCATCGCGGCGGCGGGGCGGCCGAGCAGCCGGCACAGGGCGTCGTTGGCGCGCAGGACGCGGCCCTGGTGGTGGTCGCCGTCCATCTCCGCGATGGCCATGCCGGAGGGGGCGTACTCGAAGGCCTGGCGGAAGCTTTCCTCACTGGCGCGAAGAGCCTGCTGGTCGCGCTCCAGGCGGACCAGGGCGCGCTGCATGTTGGCGCGCAGATGGGCGTTGCTGAGGGCGATCGCGGCCTGGAAGGCGTACATCTGGAGGGCCTCGCGGCCCCAGGCGCCGGGGCGGCGGCCGCCGTGCGGACGGTCGACGGATATGACGCCGATCAGCTCGCCGCGGGCCCCGCCCTGGACGCCGGGCGTGTACATCGGCGCGAAAAGGCGGTCGCCGGGGTGCCATTCCTCGTCGATGCGGGGGACGGGGGCCTCGGTGTACCACTGGGGGACGTCGTCGTCGTCGAGGACCCAGCCCTCGTGGTGGGGTATGAACACGAGGTCGCCCCACAGCTCGCCCATGCGCAGGCGCCGCTCCCAGGACTCGCGGGCGCCGACCCGGCCCATGATCAGGGCCTCGGCCGCCGGGTTCCCGGAGAAGGCGGCGACCACCAGGTCGCCGTCGGGGCGGACGAGGTTCACGCACGCCATCTCGTACCCCAGCGCGCCGACCGCGCCGTCGGCGACGATCTGCAACGTGTCCGCCAGGCTGCGGGCCGTGTTCATCTCGGCCATGACCTGATGCAGCTGACGCAGGGATGTGAGCGGGACGTACGGCTCCGCCTCTGTCTCCATGCTCGCCCTCCCCCTCCCCCGAGACCTCGCTGCGAATCAAGGCTTCTTCTCGCCACTGAATCACAGCGCGCTCCCCACTCGGTACACAGGGTCAACAATTATTGCCCCTTGTGACTCAAGTCACAGCAGAACGTGAACAATTGAGTGGAGTTTCTGTGTTTTCCCAGCACTGTTCTTGAACGCAAAGTGAGTGAACATGCGCATATGCCGTACGAATCGGCAGGCGGGCGGGTCGGGACGGTTGTCCGGGACCCCGGTCCGGGTGCTCCCGGGCGTGCGGCCGGGGTCCTAGGACCGCTCTCGGACGAAGGGCCGATGCGGCGGGCCGGTGTGGCGGATTAGCGTTTCCGGCGTGCTGAACATCTCCGCCTCCGCCCCGTCCCCCACCGCCCGGACCGCTTCCGGGCATCCTGAGGGGGTGAGCGACGACGAGTTCCGGGCCGCGATGTCCCGGCTGGCCGCCGGAGTGGTCCTGGTGACCGCGCAGGAGCCGCCGCTGGACCCCGACGACCCGTACGCGCCGGGCACGGAGGACGTGGGCATGACCGCCACGGCCTTCCTGTCGGTCTCCCTGGACCCCCCGCTGGTCATGGTCAGCCTGCGCACCGGCGGCCGCATGGACGAGCTCCTGGAGGAACAGCCCCTCTGGGCCGTCTCCGTCCTCGCCGACCACCAGCGCCAGATCGCGGGCCGCTTCTCGATGAAGGGCCGCATCAGCGACCGCCTCCTCTTCGCCGACCTCGACCTCACCCGGGGCGAGGCGACGGGCGCTCCGCTGATCTCCGGCGCGCTGGCGACGCTGGAGTGCCGTACGGAACAGCGGGTGCTCGCGGGCGACCACACCCTGGTCATCGGCCGCGTCCTCACCGCCCACGTGCCGAGCACGGAGGGCGGCCCGCTGCTGTACTTCCGGGGGCGGTACCGGCACCTGGGCTGAGCGCCGGGAACCGGAACGGGCGCCGCTGCCGTCCGCCACCGCGTGACGACTCTCGCCCTGGACGATCTGGCCCCGGCCTTCTACATGACCTCGGTCTTCGCCCCGTTCCTGATGCCCTGCGTGGCCCTCCCACTGGCCTTCGCACTCGCGGTGCGCGCGTACACCGGCACCTGGGGCCGCGCCTGGTACGCGCCGGACCCCGCGCCGACCGTGCTGGTGGTGCTGCTGGCGGCCGCCACGGCCTTCGGCCTCTACGGGTACGGGGTGGGGCTCGGCTTCTACATCCTGGACCCGGACCAGATGTGCGCGGCCAAGGGCGTGCCCGGCGACAGCATCGTGACGCACATGACGCTGCCGGTCGGCGCGGAGTGCGTCACCGAGGACGGCGCGGCCACCGAACTGGTCCCGTTCTGGGTGAACCCGCTCATCCTCATGTCCCTCGCGGTGTGCCCGGTGGCGGCGACGGCGGGGGTGGTGGCGGCCCGGCGGCGGCGCGGGGACGGGATGCGGGGGCCCGACGCGGCCCCGGCGGGCGGGGGCGGCGCGAACCGGCCGGACTCCTGACGCCGCCGCGGACGGCGCCGACTGGCCGGTTCTCTAGCCCCAGTCCCGCCCCGAGCGGCCCCGCTTGGTGTCCGAGCGCTGCTTCTTCTGTCTGAGGCGGCGCTCGTTGATGCCCCGTGGGATGCGGGTCGCGCGGCGCGGCTTGGGCGGGGGTGCGGTGGCCTCGGCGAGGAGGGCGGTCAGGCGGACGGCCGCCGCCTCGCGGTTGCGCCACTGGGAGCGGTGCTCGGAGGCGCGGACGATCAGGACGCCGTCCACCAGCCGGGCCGCCAGCCGCTCCAGCGCGCGCCGCTTCCACACCTCGGGCAGCGCCTCGGTGCGTGCGAGGTCGAAGCGCAGCTCGGCCTGGGAGTCGCTGGTGTTGACGTGCTGCCCGCCAGGCCCGGAGGAACGCGAGAAACGCCACGTCAGCTCGGCCTCGGGAAGCGAGACCGAGCCACGGATGAGATAGGGCCCGGACATGACTCCATGGTCGCCGGTGCGGACGGCCCGCGTCACCCCGTTTTCCCCCACCTCGGTAAAAAAGGTAAAGCGAGCAGGAACCCTTGGTACCCCTCCCGGCGTTCTTCCGGGTGACGTAGCTTCGTCGGGACCGACGGAGCGACAAGTACTCCGCCACGTACGCATTAAGGGAAGGGACTCCCAATCATGGCTGTAAGCCTGTCCAAGGGTGGCAACGTCTCGCTCACCAAGGAGGCTCCGGGCCTGACCGCCGTCACCGTGGGCCTCGGCTGGGACGTCCGCACCACCACCGGCACGGACTTCGACCTGGACGCCTCCGCCATCGCGGTCAACGGCCAGGGCAAGGTCTACTCCGACCAGCACTTCGTCTTCTTCAACAACAAGCAGACGCCGGACAGCTCCATCGTCCACACCGGTGACAACCGCACGGGCGAGGGCGCGGGCGACGACGAGGCGATCAACGTCAACCTCGCCGCCCTCCCGGGCGACATCGAGAAGATCGTCTTCCCGGTCTCCATCTACGACGCCGAGAACCGCGGCCAGAACTTCGGCCAGGTCCGCAACGCCTACATCCGCATCGTCAACCAGGCCGGCGGCGCCGAGATCGCCCGCTACGACCTCTCCGAGGACGCGGCCACCGAGACGGCGATGGTCTTCGGCGAGCTGTACCGCAACGGCGCGGAGTGGAAGTTCCGCGCCGTCGGCCAGGGCTACGCCTCCGGCCTGGTCGGCATCGCCCAGGACTTCGGCGTCAACGTCTGACACACCCCGGACCGCGGACCCCGCCGCCTCACCGGCCCCGGGGTCCGCGAAGTCCAAGTCACCGTCGGACCCGGGACGTTAGCGTGTCCCGGTGATCCTCGAACCCCTGCCCGCAGGTACGCCCGTCCCCGCGCCCCTGCTCACGGAGCTGACCGCGCTGTACGCCTCCCAGGCGGGCTTCCACGCGATCAGCGGGGAGTTCCCGGACCCGGCGGACATCCGCCCCGGGCACGTCGCCGACGCCCTGGCCGCCGAACTCGCCCATCCCGACGCCGAGGTGCTGCTCGCGCGCGTGGACGGCAGGCTCGTCGCGGTCGTCATCACCCTCGCCCGCCACCCCGACCCCGCCGACCCCGACCCGTGGATCGGCCTGCTGCTGGTGGACGCGGCCGAGCAGGGCAACGGACACGGGCGCCGTGCCGCCACGCTCGTCGAGGAGCGCTTCCGTGCCGCGGGACGCCGCGCGGTACGGCTCGCGGTACTCGACGACAACATGCCCGGCCTCGCCTTCTGGACCGCGCTGGGTTACTCGTTCCTGGGCCACCGCCGGGACCGTGAACTCGGCCGCCCCTGCACCGTCCTGCGCAAGGTGCTGCTGCGTACCCCGCGACAGGCGGCGCGCACGGCCGTGGTCGCGCCGGACGGCACGGTGTTCCTCTGCCGCCAGGACAACGTCGAGACCGGACCGCACTGGGCGCTGCCCGGCGGCGGACTGGAACCCGGCGAGAGCCCCCGCGAGGGCGCAGCGCGCGAGCTGGCCGAGGAGACCGGCTGGACCGACCTGGAGCCGGGCCCGCTGCTGTGCGTCTGGGAGCACGACTTCACCCGGGCGGGCATCCCGGTCCGCCAGCACGAGCACATCTACGTCACCCCCGGCCCGCACCGCGCCCCCACCCCGTGCGCGCTCGCCGGCCACCCGGCCGAGGGCATCCTCGCCTGGCGCTGGTGGAGCGGGGCGGAACTGGCCGCCACCGACGAGCCGGTGTGGCCCCCGGACCTGCACCGGCTGCTGGCCGAGCGGGCGGACGAGGGCGCCGGTGAGCAGGACGCCGAGCGAGCCGGGTGAGCGGGGCGCCAGGCGCGCCGGGTGAGCGGGGCGCCGACCGCGCGGGCCGAGCAGCACACCGGACGCGCGGGGCCAAGCAGGACGCCGGACACGTGGGGCCACGCAGGACGCCGGACACGTGGGCCGAGGAGGACGCCGGGCTCGCGGGGAGCAGGACGCCGGGCGCGCGGGCCGGGCAGGTCCGCCGGACGCGCGGGGCTGAGCGGAGCGCGGCCACCGGCGTGGGACGATCGGCGACGTGCTCGACATCGGCTATGCCCTCTCCAACCGGTTCCCGGACCCGCCCCAGACCGACTACCGCCGCGCGGACGCGCGGGCGCTGCGGCACGACCTGTTCTGCGGGGACGTGTATCTGGCCGACACCAAGAGCGACCACGAGGTGTCCACAGCCTGGGGATGGGTCCCGGTGCTGGACTTCGCGTGGGCGCTGTGCGACATCGTGGAGCAGCTGGACCAGGACCCCATGGGTTCCCGCGCGTCCCGGCCGCAGCGGGCGGAGCTGGACTTCACCGAGTCGACCGACCGGATGCTCTTCGAGCGCCGCTTCGGGTGGGTCGACATCGAGGCGGACTGGATGCGCGCCGAGGAACCGCCGATCACCTTCTCCCACGCCGAACTGCGCCGTGAGGCCCGCGACTTCCTGCACGACGTCATCGCGGACCTCACCGACATGCACGAGGACCTGGCGGAGAACCCGGTGATCTGGACCCTCCAGGCCCGCTATCCCCGGATTTCCTGAACCGGACCAGGCCGCCCTTCAGCCCTCCACCCTGATCCCCAGCTCGGCCGCGAGCAGCGGGGCCAGGTCCAGGAGCTGACCGGTGCTGATCACCGCGCCGGACAGCCGGTCGAGCCCCCGCTGGACCTCCAGCGGGGCGGCCCCACGCAGATCCACGTCCTTCAGCGTGGCGCCCCCGAAGTCCGCCCCCTTCAGCGCGCAGTCCACGAACTCCACGCGCTCCAGACGCGCCCCCGCGAAGTCCGGCTCGACCAGCACACAGGACTCGAACACCACGTCCTTCAGCCGGGCCTCGCGCAGATTGAGGAAGTCGAGCTTGCCGCCGCGCACGACGACCCGCTCCAGCACCGCCCCGTGCAACTGGACCCCGCCCAGCCGGGGCGCGCTCAGCTCCACGTCCCGGAAGGTGGCCTCCGCGAGATGGGTGCCGACGCCCCGCAGTCCGGTGAGCACCGAGTCCAGGAAGCGGGCCCGGCCGAGCGCCGCCTCGTCCACCGCGCAGCCGGTCAGCGCGCAGTCCATGAAGCGCGCCCCCGCGCCCCGCTGCCCGGACAGGTCCGCGTCCCGGAACTCCAGCCCGTCGTAGTCCCCGTCGGGCTCCAGCTCCCGCTCCGTCCACGGCCGCAGGGGCGGCAGCCGCACCTCCGGCCGCCGCGCGCCCTTCACCGCCGTACGACCCGTACCCGTACCCGTACCGCCCGCACCCACCACTTTCCTCACCATGCCCCTCATGCTGCACCTGGCCACTGACAGCGCCTCCCTTGACCTCAAGTCCGGTCGAGGTCGGAGAGTGGGCCCCCTGCGGCAGCCACGGGAACGACGACCAGGGGGATCACATGCACGCCGTCCGGCTCCACTCCTTCGGACCGCCCGAGAACCTGGTCTACGAGAGGACCGAGGACCCCGTCCCCGGACCGGGCCAGGTGCGGATCGCCGTAGCCGCCGCCGGAGTGCACCTCCTGGACACCGCTCTGCGCGAGGGCCGGCACGGTCCGCTGCCCGCGCTGCCGGAGCTTCCGACCGTTCCCGGCCGCGAAGTCGCGGGGGTCGTGGACGCCCTGGGCGACGGCACGGACGCGTCCTGGCTCGGCAGGCGCGTCGTCGCCCACCTCGGCCCCGTACCCGGCGGCTACGCCGAACTCGCCGTCACCGGCGCGGACCGCCTGCACGAGATCCCGGCGAACCTGGACTTCGCGGCGGCCGTCGCGATGATCGGCACCGGCCGCACCGCGCTCGGGATCGCCGGGTTCGCGGAGCCGGGGGCGGACGACGTGGTGGTCGTACTGGCGGCGGCGGGCGGCATCGGCACCCTGCTCACGCAGCACGCGAAGAACGCCGGGGCCACGGTCGTCGGGCTCGCGGGCGGCCCGGAGAAGACCGCCCTGGTCCGCGCGAACGGCGCCGACCTCGCCGTCGACTACACCGTCCCCGGCTGGCCGGACGAGGTCCGCGCCTTCCTCGCCGGACGCCCCGCCACGCTCGTCCACGACGGCGTCGGCGGCGAGGCCGCCCGCGAGGCCGTCGCCCTGCTCGGTCCCGGTGGCCGGCACCTGGTCTTCGGCTGGTCGGCGGAGGGCATCGGGGACGGGGTCCGGGGCCACTTCGTCGAGGGCGTCTCCGAGTCGGTGCTCGGCCCGGAGATGCTGCGCCGGGCGGGCGGTCTGCGCGCCCTGGAGGAGCGGGCGCTCGCCGAGGCCGCGCGGGGGCGGCTGCGCCCGGCCGTCACCCGTTCGCCACTGTCCGGGGCGGCCGCCGCGCACCGGGCGCTCCAGACCCGCGGCACGGTCGGAAAGCTGGTGCTGGAGCCGTGAAGGAGCGCCCGCGAACCGGGCGGAAAGGGCCCGCCAACGCGGATGCGACATGCACCGATCCGTGCTCTTCTGGCGAGATGAGCAGCGGCCGAACGGGTGAGTCCGTACCGATACCCGCGAGGGCCGAGGCGGTCGATCCCCGCCGCTGGTGGGGCCTGGTCGTCATCGCCCTCGCCCAGCTGATGGTGGTGCTGGACGCGACGATCGTGAACATCGCGCTCCCCTCCGCCCAGCACGATCTGCACATGTCCGACGGGAACCGGCAGTGGGTGATCACCGCCTACACCCTCGCCTTCGGCGGCCTGCTCCTCCTCGGCGGGCGGGTCGCGGACCTGGTGGGCCGCAAACGCACCTTCGTCGTCGGGCTGATCGGCTTCGCGGCCGCCTCCGCGTTCGGCGGCGCGGCCACCGGCCCGGCCATGCTGTTCGGCGCCCGCGCCCTCCAGGGCGTCTTCGCGGCCGTCCTCGCGCCCTCCGCGCTCTCCCTGCTGACGACGACCTTCACCGACCCGCGCGAACGCGGCAGGGCCTTCGGCATCTACGGCGCCCTCGCGGGCAGCGGCTCGGCCATCGGGTTCATCCTGGGCGGCCTGCTCACCGAGTACCTGAACTGGCGCTGGTGCCTCTACGTCAACGTGCCCATCGCGATCCTCGCGGTGATCGGCGCCTTCGCCCTGCTGCACGACCGTCCGGGGCACGGGGAGTCCCGGCTCGACGTGCCCGGCGTCCTCCTCGGCTGCGGCGGTCTGGTCGCCGTCGTCTACGGCTTCAGCGAGGCCCAGCCGCGCGGCTGGACCGACCCGCTGGTGCTCGCCCTGTTCGCGGCCGGGATCGCGCTGCTCGCGCTGTTCGTGTGGTGGCAGGGCCGCGCCCCGAGCCCGCTGCTGCCGCTGCACATCGTCCGCGACCGCACCCGCGCGGGCTGCTTCCTGACGATGATGCTCGCGGTGATCGGCATGTTCGGGCTGTTCCTGTTCATGACCTACTACCTCCAGGTCATCCTCGGCTACTCCCCCGTCCGCGCGGGCCTCGGCTTCCTGCCGCTGACCGCCGCGATCATCACCGGCTCCACCCAGATCGCGGCCCGTCTGCTGAACCGGGTCGCGCCCCGTCTGCTGATGGTCCCCGGCCTGCTGCTCGCCTCCGTCGGCCTGATGCTGCTGACCCGGATGACGGTCCACTCCTCCTACGCCACGGACATCCTGCCCGCCCTGATCCTGCTGGGCCTCGGCATGGGCCTCACCTTCATGCCGGTCTTCGCCACCGCCACGGCCGGGGTCGCGCCGAGGGACGCCGGAGTCACCTCGGCGACGGTGAACACCGCCCAGCAGGTCGGGGGCTCCATCGGCACGGCGCTGCTCAACACCATCGCCACCACCAGCGGCGCGGCCTACATCGCCGCGCACCTGCGCACCCCCGCCGACCGGGCCGCCGTCGTCCCGGTGGGCGTGGTGCACGGCTACACCGTCGCCATCTGGTGGGCGGTCGGCGTGATGCTCCTCGCCGCCCTGGTCGCGGGCCTGATGGTGACGGCCCGGCCGGCCGGGCGGGGCGCGGCGACGAAGCCCCGGGTCCGGGAGTCAGTGGGCTGAGCGGGCCAGTTCCGCGAGCGGGGCGTCGGTGAGGCGGTAGACCGTCCACTCGTCCTGGGGGCGGGCGCCGAGGGACTCGTAGAAGCCGATCGCGGGGGTGTTCCAGTCCAGCACCGACCACTCCAGGCGCTCGTAACCGCGCTCGGCGCAGATCCGGGCCAGCTCCGTGAGCAGGGCGCGGCCGTGGCCGCCGCCGCGTGCCTCGGGGCGGACGTAGAGGTCCTCCAGGTAGATGCCGTGGACCCCGCGCCAGGTGGAGAAGTTCAGGAACCACAGGGCGAACCCCGCGGGCTCGCCGGTGGTGTCGTCCACCGCGAGGTGCGCGAAGGCGGCCGGGCGCTCCCCGAACAGCGCCTCGCGCAGCTGTTCCTCGGTGGCCCGCGCCTCGTCGGCGGCCTTCTCGTAGGCGGCCAGCTCGCGGACCATGCGGTGGATCGCGGGGACGTCGTCGGGGGTCGCGGTACGGATCATGGACGGCAGGTTAGTGCGGGGCGTCGCGCTCCCGCAGGGCGGTCGGGCCCCCGCGCGGGCTCCACGCCTTCCCCCGCCCCCGGACCAGCGGCCAACAGGCGAGCCCGACGAGGACGGACAGCACATGGCCGAAGTCGGTGAAGGTGCGGGCGGTGACGAGCGGTACGACGTACACGACGGCCAGGAAGGCCAGGTAGGCGTACCGCCAGGGCGGGGCGATCCGGTAGGTGAGGACGGCCATGACCCCGGCGAGGGCGTAACTGACGCCGATGTCGAGGGTGTTGACCGCCGAGGGCGGGGCGTGTCCGCCGTTGATCGCCACCAGCAGGGCCAGTTCGCTGATCAGCGTGGCCAGCACATGCGCGGCGGCGCACACCGCGAGCCAGCGCAGGGTGCCGAGCCAGCGCTCGGCCCGGGCGTGGAAGAGGGTGTACAGCACGGCGTACGGCAGCCAGCGCCCGCTGTCGATCCACATCGCGCTGGTGATCAGCACCCGCACCGGGTTCTGCGACAGCTCGTGGATATTGGTGGACCGCTGCCGCAGAAACTCCTTCTCGAACTCCGGCGACATATGGTGCAGCGCCACTGTGGTGAAGAAAAGGATGGTCAGCCACACATAGGTGCCCGGGGCCGACCGCAGATGATCCACGACCACCCCGAGCCCACGTCGCACACGGGTCACCCGGCTCACACGGGCCAGTATGGTCGCACGGGTGACCGGGGTGCCTGACGAGCACGGGGCCCGGGAGGAGCCGTACGCGCGGTCCGCGCGGTTCCTCCGCCCCCGGAGCCCGGACGCCGGGGGCGCGAGCGAGGCCGCCGCGTCGCGTGCCTGGTCCGGCGACGGTGCCGTACGCCGACTGGGTGACATCGCACGGGGATGCTCGACCGCGCACTGACCGGTGCGCTCGGTCCGGGCCGCCGACGGGACCGCGTCCACGTCTGCGTTGACACGCCGCCGGACGGCCTATATCAGACCTTTCGGATAATCCGGTCATACCGTACGCGGTATGAAGAGATGTCACCTCGCATATCTCGCCTGCACCGCCGCCCTCCTCGGCGGCGGTCTCGGCGCCGCGCCTGCCTCTGCGGCGCACCAGACCCTCGTGGTCCGTCCCGGTCAGTCGATCCAGAAGGCGGTGAACGCCGCGCAGCCCGGCGACACCGTGCTCGTGCTCGCCGGGACCTTCCACGAGAGCGTCGTCGTCAGCAAGCCCTGGGTGACCCTGCGGGGCGTCGGGGCCCGTACCGTCGTCAAGCCCGCCGCCACCAAGACCGGCAAGGTCGCCAACACCTGCGCCCAGCACGGTGACGGCATCTGCGTGCTCGGCACCAAGAAGAAGGACGTCGAGGGCGTCACCGTCGCCGACCTCAAGGTCACCGGCTTCAGCCACGCCGGGGTGTTCGGCATGGCGACCGACACCCTGACGGTCCGCCGGGTGCACGCCGTCAAGAACAAGGTCTGGGGCATCGCCACCGAGCGCTCGGCGCACAGCGCGATCCGGGAGAACGAGGTCCGCGGCAACGGCGACGCGGGCGTCTTCCTCGCCAACACCATCAACGAGGAGGGCGGCGCCTACGACGCCGGCCGGACGCTCGTCGAGCGCAACCGCCTGGACAACAACCGCATCGGCATCACCGTGCGCCGCCTGCGGAACCTGACCGTCACGGACAACTACATCTCCGGCAACTGCGGCGGTGTCTTCGTCGTCGGCGACGAGAACAAGCCGCAGGGCGGAAACCTCACCGTCTCCTCCAACGAGGTCGTGGAGAACAACAAGTTCTGCGCGAAGACCGCCCGCCTCCCCGTCATCCAGGGCTCGGGCATCGTCCTCACCGGCGCCGAGAAGACCCGCGTGACCGGCAACTACGTCGCGGGCCACCACGGCAAGTCCCCGCTGTCCGGCGGGATCGTGCTGTTCAAGAGCATGGTCGGCGCCAAGGGCGTGAACAACCGCATCGACCGCAACACCCTCGAGGACAACTCCCCCGCCGACATCGTGAACACCGAGGCGGCCAGGACCAACGTCTTCGAGCGCAACTCCTGCCGGGCCTCCAAGCCCGCGGGCCTGTGCTGACCGCCCGAGGACCAGCGAACACCGAGGAACCAGAAAGGGCGGCAGATGACGACCGCTGAGACTGCCCCACCGCCCCCCATGCGCCTGCGCGAGCTGGTGTTCGGGGCGGCCTGCGCCGCCGCCGTCCGGGCCGCCGCCCGGCTCGGCGTCGCCGACGCCCTCACCGACCGGCCCACCGCCGTGGAGGACCTGGCGGCCGCGGTGAAGACCGAGCCCAAACCGCTGCGCCGGCTGCTGCGGGCCCTGTCCTGCTACGGCGTCTTCGCCGAGCAGCCGGACGGCACCTTCGTCCACACCGACATGTCCCGCCTGCTGCGCGAGGACGACCCCAACAGCCTGCGCGCCATCGCCCTGTGGTGCACCGAGCCGTGGACCTGGGACGCCTGGCCCAAGCTGGACGAGGCCGTGCGCACCGGCAACAACGTCGTGGAGTCCCTCTACGGCAAGGAGTTCTTCCAGTACCTCAACGAGGACGCCCCCGAGTCCGCGGACGTCTTCAACCGGGCCATGACCCGCTCCAGCGAGCAGTCGGCCCGCGAGGTCGCCGCCCTCCTGGACCTCTCCGGCGCCGCCTCGGTGGCGGACCTCGGCGGCGGCCAGGGCCATGTGGTGGCCTGCCTGCTGGACAAGTACCCCACCATGCGCGGCAGCCTGCTCGACCTGCCCCGCGTCGTCGAGAACGCGCTGCCCCGGCTGCGCGAGGGCGGCGACCTGGCCTCCCGCGCCGAGATCGTGCCCGGTGACGTGCGCTCCTCGGTCCCGGTCAAGGCCGACGTCTACGTCATCAAGAACATCCTGGAGTGGGACGACGAGAGCACGGCCCGCCTCCTGGGCAACGTCGTGAAGGCGGGCGGCAGGGGCACCCGGGTGATCGTCATCGAGAACCTCGTCGACGACACGCCCTCGATGCGCTTCAGCACCGCCATGGACCTGCTGCTCCTGCTCAACGTCGGCGGCGCCAAGCACACCACCGAGAGCATGGTCGGACGGCTCACGGCGGCGGGCCTGGCCGTGGACGACATCCGTCCCGTCAACCCGTATCTGCACGCCTTCGAGTGCCACGTCGTCCGCTGACCTGCTCGACCGACTCGACCGACTCGACCGGCGCACACCGGAAAACCGGCCGCCGGGCCCGCGACGCTGCGGGCCCGGCGGCCGGTTGCTGTCCGGGGCGGTCCCCGGTGACGGTCCGGTGCGAACCGGAGTGACTAGTCGCGCTCCCACACGTAGAAGCGCTGCGCCATGGCGTCCTTCGGGGAGCGCCAGGTCTCCGGGTCGTAGGCGCTGACGTACGCCGACAGGCGCTCGCTGATGCCGCGGAACTCCGGGTGTCCGGCCACCTTGGCGATGGCGGGGGCGGGGTCGGTGTCCGACTCGACGAGATGCATGTACACATCGCCGAACCGGAACAGGCTGCGGCGGCGCACCCCGACGAGGTGCGGCAGCTCGCCCCGGTCGGACTCCGCGAAGATCTTCGCGATGTCCTGGGCGGAACCCGGCGCCATCCGGGCCACGATCAGTCCCTGGTGCATGGACTCAAGTCCTCTCGTCTCTCGGGGAGGGCTCAGTCGGCCAGGGCCGGCGCGGGCCGGTGACCGGCGGCGGCCTTCTCGATCTTGTCCCGGATGAGGGCCATCTGGACCTTGGAGTTCTTGTTGATGTTGTCGGTCATCCAGTCGTCGTCGACCGGCGCCTCCGGCTTCATCGCGAAGTCCTGCGTCCACACCATCCGCGTACCGGCGGGCACTTCCTCGTACCGCCAGTGGATGTTCATGTGGGCGAAGGGGCCCGTCTCCACGCGGCGGGCGTGGACCTCCAGGTTGTCGCGGTTCGGCTCGCGCTCCGAGACCCAGCTCCAGACGGTGCCGTTCTCGTCGGGGTGCATGGTCAGCCGGAAGGTCGTCTTGCGGCCCTCACGCTTGATGACCTCGACGGCGGCGTACTCGCTGAACAGCCGCGGCCAGTTCTCCAGGTCGTTGGTCATGTTCCAGACCAGTTCGAGCGGGGCCGCGATCGTGATCTCGTTCTGGGTGTGTCCTGCCATCTCAGGCTCCTGCCATCAGTGCGCTGTTGACGAGGTCGAGGAACTGCTTGGGGGTCTTGCAGCGCTCGGCGTCGGGCGGCATCGGGGTGCCGTGCCGGTTCTCCAGCTCGCCGACGATGCCCAGCAGGCCGAGCGAGTCGAGCCCGAGCGTCTCGAAGAGGGTCTCCGGCTGCTCCCGCAGCACCTCCGGAGCGACGGTGATCCCGGCGGCCTTCTTCATGAGGGCGGCCAGTTCTTCCTCGGTGATCTGCGCGTTCATGCCGTTCTCCTTTGCTGTTCGCCTACGCGGCACCGTGCCGCAGCACGAGCGCCGCGTTCGACCCCATGAGTCCCCGGCTGAGGACCAGCGCCGTGCGCGGCTCGGCGACCCGCGCGCGCCCGGTCACGAGGTCGATGTCGTGGCAGACGTCGAACACGTTCGGCGTCGGCGGGATCAGGCCGTGCTCCATGGCGAGCACGGCGGCCGACACGTCCAGCACCGGCGCGGCGCAGTAGCCCCGCCCGATGCCGGTCTTCGGGGCCGTCACCGGCACCCGGCGGCCGTGCTCACCGAGCGCGTCCACCAGGGCCAGCGCCTCGGCGCGGTCCGCCGCCGGCACCCCGAGGGCGTCGGCGAAGACCACGTCGATCTCCTCCGGGGCGCACGCGGCCTCGGCCAGCGCCTGCCGGATCGCCTCGGCGAGCCCCGCCCGGGACTCCTCCCAGCGGGAGGCGCCGGTGAAGGTCGCCGCGTGGCCCGCGACGATCGCCCGGACGTCCGCACCACGCTCCCGCGCGGCCGACTCCGCCTCGATGACGAGCATCGCGCCGCCCTCGGCCGGCACGAACCCGCACGCGGCCTCGGTGAACGGCCGGTACGCGCGCGCCGGATCGGCCTCGGCGCTCAGCTCCTCGTACCCGAGCTGGCAAACCACCGAGTACGGCGCGAGCGGCGCCTCGGTGGAGCCGGCCACCACCCGGTCGGTGCCCCGGCGCACGGCACGCGCCGCGTGCGCGAGTGCGTCCAGACCGCCCGCCTCGTCGGAGGCGACCACCGAGCAGGGGCCCTTGAACCCGCGCCGGATGGAGATCTGGCCGGTGCTGGCCGCGTAGAACCAGGCGATGGACTGGTACGGCCCGACGAACCGGCTGCCCTTGCCCCACAGCTGCTGGAGCTCGCGCTGGCCGAACTCGCCGCCGCCGGAACCGGCCGCGGTGACCACGCCGATGGCGTACGGGTCCGCGTCGGTGTCGGCCTGGCCGAGCCGGGCGTCCTCCAGGGCGCGGTCCGCCGCCGCCATCGCGAAGTGCGTGAAGCGGTCGGTCTGCACCAGGAACCGCTCCTCGACCACCGACGGGTCGAACTCGCGGACCTCTCCCGCCACCTTCAGCGGCAGGTGCTCACAGCCCTCCCGGGTCACCCGGTCCAGGAGGCTGAGCCCCTCCTGGGTGGACTTCCAGAAGGTCTCGGTGCTGATGCCGTTCGGCGCGACCACACCGATGCCGGTGACGGCCGCCCGACGTTCCTCGGTTGCGCTCATCGTGTCCTCACTCCCTCGGCCGGGTCAGGATCACCGCGGACTGGAACCCGCCGAACCCGCTGCCCACCGACAGCACGCCGTTGAGCTTCCGCTCCCGGGCCTCGCGCGGTACGTAGTCCAGATCGCACTCGGGGTCGGGCGTCTCGTAGTTCGCGGTCGGCGGGACGGTCTGCCGGGCCAGGGCCAGCACACACGCCACCACTTCGATGGCCCCGATCGCCCCGAGGGAGTGCCCCACCATCGACTTGATGGAGCTCATCGGGGTGTCGTAGGCGTGCTGTCCGAGCGCCCGCTTGACCGCCGCCGTCTCGTGGCGGTCGTTCTGCCGGGTGCCGGAGCCGTGGGCGTTCACGTAGTCGATCGCCGTCGGGTCGAGCCGGGCCTGGTCCAGGGCCGCCTCGATCGCGCGGGCCATCTCCAGGCCCTCGGGGGTCAGACCGGTCATGTGGTACGCGTTGCCGAACGTGGCGTACCCGCTCAGTTCGCAGTACACGTGCGCGCCGCGGGCCCGTGCGTGCTCCAGCTCCTCCAGGACCAGGACCGCGCCGCCCTCGCCCATGACGAACCCGTCACGGTTGTTGTCGAAGGGGCGGGAGGCGTGCGCCGGGTCGTCGTTGTTCGGGGAGGTCGCCTTGATCGCGTCGAAGCACGCCATCGTGATCGGCGAGATCGGCGAGTCGGAGGCTCCGGCGATGCATATGTCCGCCCGCCCCTCCTGCACGGTGTGGAAGGCGTAGCCCACCGCGTCCAGACCCGAGGTGCAGCCCGTCGACACCGTCTGCACCGGGCCCTTGGCCCCGAACCGCTCGGCCACCGAGGAGGCGGCCGTGCTCGGGGAGAACGCCCGGTGCAGCTGCGGTCGGGCCTTCTCGTGGTCCACGTCCCAGCGTTGGCCGCCGTTGCTGACGAGGACGTAGTCGTTCTCCAGGCGGGTGGTGCCGCCGACGGCGGTGCCGAGCGAGACCCCGATCCGCCACGGGTTCTCCCGCGCGAGGTCCAGGCCCGAGTCGTGCACCGCCTCGTCGCCGGCCACCAGGGCGAACTGGATGTACCGGTCCGCCCGTTCGACCTGCTCCGCGTCGAGCCCGTACGCCGCCGGGTCGAAGTCGCACTCGGCGGCTATGCGCGAGCGCAGTCCGGAGGGGTCGAAGAAAGTGATGCCCCGCGTCGCGGTACGGCCGCTCGACAGCAGGTCCCAGAAGGCCGGCGCGCCGATGCCGCCCGGGGCCACGATGCCTATGCCCGTGACCGCCACCCGGCGGCTCATGAGGGCACCTGCTCCCGGCCGGGCCGGGCGCCCGCCTCCGTCACCACCGCGGCGGCGCCGATGACGTCCGTCTCCTCGGTGTCCACGTGCCCCAGCTGCGGGCGCGGGGCCAGCGGACCCAGGTGGAAGACGAGGCGCGCCTCGTCGTCGCCCACGTTGCGGAAGCGGTGCCGCATGTTCATCGGGATCATCAGGCCCTGCTCCGGCAGGAGGGGGTGCGCCTCGCCGTCGAGGTCCACCTCCAGACGGCCGCAGATGACGTACACGAACTCCTCGGAGTACGGGTGGTAGTGCTCGCCGATGCGGTCGCCGGGCTGGATGAGGGCCACGCCCATGAAACCGCTGGTCGAGCCGACCGTCGCCGGGGTCAGCATGGCGCGCAGGTCACCGCCGCGCCGGGTGTTGGGCTCGGCGTCCATCAGGTTCACGATCTTCGGACGGGGTTGGATCACAGCTTCCTCCGTGGAATGTGCCGCGTCGGCTTTTTCGGGGTGGGAGACGGACACCGATCAGGCGCCCTGCGACCGGCGGTCGGTGACGAGGTCCATCCGGGCGGGCTCGCCGGCGAGCAGTGCGCGCACCTCGGCGGCGGCGCCCGCGTCACGCGGCAGGGCGTCGACGTCGTCGCCGCGCACGTCCACCAGACGGACCACCACGTCGTCGCGCTGGAAGACGGTGCTGCGCAGCACCGCGCTCCGCGGGTCGTCGGCGGCGGCCTGGTCGCTCTGCGCGAGCAGCTCGGCCAGTCGCATGCCCTGGTCGGTGCGGGCCGGGTAGCACAGGGCGAGCCGGGCGCTCTCGGCACCGGCGGCCTCCGCCGTCACGTGGTGCACGGCGGGCAGGGCCGCGCGGGTGAAGAACATCCGCGCCGACTCCTGGTCGTCCAGGTCGCGGTCCTGCTCCAGGTAGGGATTGATGGCCTCCTCGACCGCGCGGATCTCCGGCTGCCGGGCCACGTGACGCAGCGCCGCCAGCAGGTCGCCGCGCACCTCGATGGCGCGCACCACGCGGTTGCCCTCCATGAACAGCGAGGTACGCAGCAGCCGGGTGGTGTCGTCGACGCGGGCCTCGGGCGAGGCGTAGTCCGCGAGGATCTTCCTGACCTTGTCCTCCGTGCCCGGCTTCACCGTGAAGGTGAGCGCGTGCCGGATGACACCGTCGCCGATGCGCGGGTGCGCCTGGAGACGGCGGCGGCCGGTGGCCTGGGAGGCGGCCGCCGCGCCGCTCGTCTCGCGGACGACGTGGAAGCGCAGCGAACGGGTGTCACGGACGCAGGAGTGCAGCGGCTCCACCATCCGCACGTGCTCCTCGCTGTTCACCCAGGTGAGGAACGGCGGGGCGCTCTCCCACTCGCTGGTGATCAGCCACTGCGAGGGGTTCTCGATGGACTGGCAGAGCTGGTCGCTGACGTGTCCGGGCACCTGGGCGACCTGCGCGCACAGCAGCTCGTACGCCTCCAGGAACTGCTGCTGCGCGCCGTCGTACACGTCGACCAGCAGGACGACCCGCAGCGGGGAGCCGTCGAACACGGACTGGGAGACACGCTTCGAGACCTCGCGGGTCAGCGTTTCCGATGGACGTTCAGACGTCGTGGTCATCCTGCACACATCTCCTTCGCGGGGGCTTCAGCCGGCGCCGGCCGCGACTGGGCACGGCAGCGTTCCTTGATCCTGTGACGACCCGGGGCGGCCCGCGACTCGTATGAACCACGTGGGTGATTGGGCGGGCGGAGCGGGCGGCACCGGGCATGAGAAGTCACAGGCGCCTCACGCGCGCACCCCCGTCACTGGAGGCTTCGATGCGTCAAAAAGCCGACCACCACGTGCCCGTCCTCATCGTGGGCGGCTCACTGGTGGGCCTGTCCATGTCCGTGTTCCTGGGCCGTCTCGGTGTGCGGCACCTGCTCGTCGAGCGGCACTCCGGAACCTCGACGCACCCGCGCGGGCGTGGCAACAACGTCCGCACCATGGAGCTGTTCCGGGTCGCCGGCATCGAGTCGGACATCAAGGCGGCGGCGGCGCTCCTCGCCGACAACCACGGCATCCTCCAGACGCCCACTCTTGTGGGTGACGCCGGGGAGTGGCTCTTCAAGGAGATCGACCCGGGCGGCGGGCTCGCGAGGTTCAGCCCCACGGCCTGGCGCCTGTGCAGCCAGAACGACCTCGAACCCGTCCTGATGGACAGCGCGCGCGAACTCGGCGGCGACCTGCGGTACTTCCACCGGATGGAGTCCTTCGAGCAGGACGCCGACGGGGTGACGGCGACGATCACCGACCGGGCCACCGAGGAGCGGTACACCGTCCGCGCCGACTACCTCGTCGCCGCCGACGGCCCCCGCAGTCCCGTCCGCGAGGCCCTCGACATCGGGCAGACGGGCCCCGGCGAACTCTTCGCCAACGTCAGCGTCACCTTCCGCTCCGACACGCTGGCCGACGTGGTCGGCGACCGCCGCTTCATCTGCTGCTACCTCACCGGCCCGGACGCCGACGGCGCCCTGCTCCCCGTCGACAACAAGGAGCACTGGGTCTTCCACGCACCCTGGCACCCCGAGCGCGGCGAGACCCTGGACGACTTCACCGAGGAGCGGCTGCGCGACCACATCCGGCGCGCCGTGGGCGTCCCGGAGCTCGACGTGCGGACCACCGGGATGGCCTCCTGGCGTGCCGCCGAACGCGTCGCGGAACGCTATTCCTCCGGCCGGGTCTTCCTCGCCGGCGACTCCGCCCACGAGATGTCCCCCACCGGCGCCTTCGGCTCCAACACCGGTATCCAGGACGCCCACAACCTGGCCTGGAAGCTCTCCGCCGTCCTCTCCGGCTGGGCGTCCCCCGCCCTCCTGGACTCCTACGACGCCGAGCGCCGCCCCGTCGCCCGCGCGACCAGCGCCCGCGCCTCCGCCCGCTCCGTCGAGCACAGCCACCCCGGCTTCGCGCCCGCCCCCGGCGTCGGCGGGGCCAGGCGCGGCGGCATCCTGAACGTCGTCCTCGGCTACCGCTACCCCACCGGCGCGGTCCTCGACACCGACCCCGCCCACCCGGTCGTCGGCGACACCCTCACCCTCGACGGCAGCCCCGGCACCCGGGCCCCCCACCTCTGGCTCAAGCGCGGCGGCCTCCGCCTCTCCACCCTCGACCTCTACGAACGCTCCCTGGTCCTCCTGACCGACGCCCCCGACGACGCGGGCTGGCACGCGGCGGCCCGCCGCGTGGCGGCCGAAGACTCCGTCCCCCTGGAGGCGTACCGCATCGGCCCCGGCCCCGACGCCGACCTCACCTACGACACGGAGGGCGTCGACTGGGCCACCCTCCACGGCACCACAGCCGACGGCGCGGTCCTGATCCGCCCGGACGGCTTCGTGGCCTGGCGAGCGACAGCGGCGGCACCGGACCCGGACGGGGTCCTCCGCGAGGTCCTCGGGACACTGCTGAGCACGCACTGACCCGGCCGGGAACCGGCGAAAGGCCACCCCTCACGGTGTGTGGGGGTGGCCTTCGGCGTACGGGCGGGATTCGCGCGGGTTCTAGATCCGCGAGTTGCGCAGCGACTGCCACACCGCGCCGGCCAGTGACCGCGCCGACCGCGTTACCGACAGCCCCTCGTGCCGGCGGTACAGCTCCCAGTTGTACTGCACGAGCGAGAGCTTGTTGGAGGACAGGGATCCCGCCTGGTGGGCCCGGTACACCGCGAGCGGCTCGGAAAGGCCCCGGGCGTCGGCGCCGTCACGCATGATCGACAGCCACAGGGCGTAGTCCTGGCGCTTCCGCATCTCAGGCATCAGCCTCGTGCCCAGGACATTACGGTCGTACATCGCGGTCAGGGCACCGATGTAGTCCCGCACCAGCATCGCGCGGTAGTCCACATGTCCTCGGGCCTGAACCACCCGCCCGTTCGGGACGAAGTCGGTGCTGTCACCGGCGTAATCGGCGTCCATCTTGAAATAGGAGGTGAACGTCAAGGGCGCGTCGCCCCCGGCGGCGAACTCGACCTGCCGCTCGGTCTTCTCCGGCAGCCACATGTCGTCGCTGTCGAGAAAAGCGACGTAGTCCCCCCGGGCCCGCTCGATCGCGAGGTTGCGCGCCCGTCCGGCACCGCCCTGCTCGGGCGCCGACCGCGGCAGCACGCGCTCGTCCTGGCGGGCGAACTCCATGAGCAGGTCCATGGAGCCGTCGGTGGACCTGTCGTCGGTGATCAGCAGCTCCAGGTCACTGTGGGTCTGCGTGAGAACCGACCGCACCGCCGCCCCGAGCGTGGCCTCCGAGTTGTAGACGGGCATCACGACTGACACCAGGGGCACAGCGCTTCTCCTTGCAGGGACGGTAACGACGTTCCATTCAAGCATCGCGCTCGGCCGGGGCTGTCATGCACCTTGTTAACGTGCGGTCCATGACAGCCGATGAACGTGAAAAGCCTTACACAGAGGGCGAGTTGGAGGATTCCTCGTGGAGCTGGGCGGGCCTGGGCCCGGTCGGCGGTGTCCTCCTGACACTCTCCGGAGCCGGTCTGCTCCTGTGGGGGTTCCTCGGGCGGTCCGGCTCCAGCCCCTCGCTGATCCACCAGGCGGCGAAGATCGTGGCGGTCGGCCTGGTGATCACCGGCACCACTCTGCTGGCGCGACGACGCGACCGTCACGGCGCCCCCGAGCGCCAGACCTGATCCAGAAGACCACAAAGGCCCAGGTCAGATCACATCTGTCCTGGGCCTCGCCAGAGCCCCCTGTCGGATTCGAACCGACGACCTACGCATTACAAGTGCGTTGCTCTGGCCAGCTGAGCTAAGGAGGCGGGACGGGCGCTCGGGGCGCTCGTGCCTGTGAAGTGTACCCACGAGCGGGGGCGGGGCCGGAGGGAATTCCCTGGAAGATCCGGGGGCCCAGGTGCTGACAGGACGCGGGGGCGGCAGGTACGGTCCGAGGCAGTTCACCCAGGTGGACTACGTCAACCACCTTCCTACAACGGATCGTCCGGCACGTTCCTGCCGGTAGAAGGGGGCCTTCAGCATGGCCACTGTCACGTTCGACAAGGCGACCCGGATCTACCCGGGTTCCACCAAGCCCGCCGTCGACGCGCTCGAGATCGCGATCGAGGACGGGGAGTTCCTCGTCCTGGTCGGCCCGTCCGGCTGCGGCAAGTCCACCTCGCTCCGCATGCTCGCGGGCCTGGAGGACGTCAACGGCGGCGCCATCCGCATCGGCGACCGCGACGTCACGCACCTGCCGCCCAAGGACCGGGACATCGCCATGGTGTTCCAGAACTACGCCCTGTACCCGCACATGACGGTGGCCGACAACATGGGCTTCGCGCTCAAGATCGCCGGTGTCAACAAGGCGGAGATCCGGGCCAAGGTCGAGGAGGCCGCCAAGATCCTCGACCTCACCGAGTACCTGGACCGCAAGCCCAAGGCCCTCTCCGGCGGTCAGCGCCAGCGTGTCGCCATGGGCCGCGCGATCGTCCGCGAGCCGCAGGTCTTCCTCATGGACGAGCCGCTGTCCAACCTGGACGCCAAGCTCCGCGTCTCCACCCGTACGCAGATCGCCTCCCTCCAGCGCCGTCTCGGCATCACCACGGTCTACGTCACCCACGACCAGGTCGAGGCCATGACCATGGGCGACCGGGTGGCCGTGCTCAAGGACGGCCTGCTGCAGCAGGTGGACACCCCGCGCAACATGTACGACCGTCCCGCCAACCTCTTCGTCGCCGGCTTCATCGGCTCCCCCGCCATGAACCTGGTCGAGGTCGCGATCGCCGACGGCGGCGTGAAGTTCGGCAACAGCGTGGTGCCGGTCAGCCGCGAGGCCCTCTCGGCCGCCGCCGACAAGGGCGACACCACCGTCACCGTCGGCGTCCGCCCCGAGCACTTCGACGTGGTCGAGCTGGGCGGCGGCGAGGCGGCCAAGTCCCTGTCCAAGGACAGCGCCGACGCCCCGGCCGGTCTCGCCGTCTCGGTGAACGTCGTCGAGGAGCTGGGCGCCGACGGTTACGTCTACGGCGCCGTCGAGGTCGGCGGCGAGGTCAAGGACCTGGTCGTCCGCGTGAACGGCCGCCAGGTGCCCGAGAAGGGCTCCACGCTGCACGTCGTCCCGCGTCCGGGCGAGATCCACGTCTTCTCCAGCTCCACCGGCGAGCGCCTCTCCGACTGACCCGCGGTCGCGGCAGGAGCATCAGCAGAGAGGGGGTCCGAAAGGGCCCCCTCTTCCGCGTACGACCCACCGTCCCGCCCCGGCTGAAAAACCCCGGCACAGCGACCATTCCGGGCCCCGCCGTCAACCCCCTACCCAGAAAGCGGCACCACTTCATCCCCCATAAGGGTGACTGAATGTCGCCAAATCATCACCGGGCGCTACCCTCACTCGCGTGAAGCACTCCACCACCTCTCAGACGCGCCCCGGCCACCGGGGCGGACCCGCCCGCCGGGCCGGCCGTACGCTCGCCCTCGTCCTGCCCGTCGTCCTGGTGCTCTCCGGAACCCTCGCGGTCACCCGGGTCAACTGGACGGGAAGCCCCTCCAGCTCCGTGCTCACCGCGTCGGACGTCTCCGCGGCTGAGGTCTCCGACAAGGCGCCCGCCGCCCGCCCGGCCGCGCACCGGTCCGCCCCCGAGGACGCGCTGCGCGACCGCCTGATGGGCGAACTGCAGCACAAGAACCCGGGCGTCGTCCTCACCCACCTCCAGCAGGCGGTCAACGGCCGCCCCGGGCTCGCCGCGCACTGCTCCGACATCGCCCGCGCCCTCGGCAAGGCCGCCGTACGCATCTACGGCGCCTCGCGCGCCCAGTCGTACGCCCGCCCCGTCTGCGACACGTCCTTCGCCTCCGGCGTCCTGACCGCACGCGGCTGACCCGAGACCGGTCAAGGCCCACCCGAGGTCCATCCACGGTCGGTCCACGGCAGACACACAGCGCCCCGGCGGCCGACCCCCGTCACCCGCCGGGGCGCCACGTACAGTTCGGGGCATGACCCACCCGAGCGCCGCGTCGCGCCCCACGCAAGCCGTCGTCCTGGCCGGTGGCCAGGGCTCGCGGCTGCGCCCCTACACCGACGACCGGCCCAAGCCGATGGTCGAGATCCCCGGCACGGGCACCCCGATCATCGGCCACCAGCTGACCTGGCTGGCCGAAGAGGGCGTCACCGATGTGGTGGTCTCCTGCGGCCATCTCGCCGAGGTCCTGGAGAAGTGGCTGGCCACGGCCGATCTGCCGCTGTCCGTCAGCACCGTCGTCGAGACGGAGCCGCTGGGCCGCGGCGGCGGCCTGAAGTACGCCGCCGCGCACCTCCCGCACCCCGACCGGCCCTGGTACGCCACCAACGGCGACATCTGGACCCGCTTCTCGCTGCGGGACATGGCCGACTTCCACACCGAGCGGGACGCGGTGGCCACCCTCGCGCTGGCCCGGCCGCGCATCCCCTGGGGCGCGGTGAAGACCGACGGCTTCGGACACATCACCGACTTCATCGAGGCGCCCCCGTCCACGTTCGAGATCAACGCGGGCGTCTACGTCTTCTCCCCCGAGTTCCGCGAGCTGCTGCCCGAGCGCGGCGACCACGAGCGGACCACCTTCCCCCGGCTGGCCCGTGAGCGCAGGCTCGCCGGGTTCCCGCTGCCGCAGGGCGCCTACTGGCGGGCCATCGACACCGCCAAGGACCTCACCGAGGCCGCCAAGGAGCTGGACGGCCAGCGCGGCGCCTGAGCCCCCGCACGCCGGTCACCAGGCAGCACGCAGCACACACAGGCATACGACAGGGCCCGTACCGCCGAAACGGTACGGGCCCTGTCGTATGTCCCTGGTACGTCCTGACAGGCGCTCAGTCGCCGAACAGGCCGCCCACGAGCCCCGGTTCACCGGTGGAGGTGCCGCCCGTGGCCGGGTCGGCGCCCGAGGGGGCCGAGTCGGTGCCCCCGGTGGCCGTACCGCCCGTGCTCGTCGGGCCCGCCGACGTACTCGGCGCGCCACCGCCGCCGCTCGTCGAGGGCTCGGTCCGGCTGGGCGGGGCCTGGCCCGTGGTGCCCTGGGTCTGGCTGGGCGCCGCGGTGGCGGCACCGGCGGTGCGTCCGGCGGCCGGTGCCACGGCCGACGGGCTCGCCTCGACCGTGGCGCCGCCCGTGGGGGCACCGGTCGCGGACGGTGTGGCGGAGTGCTTCCGGCTGGGCTCCTGCGGCAGCGCGGAGCCGGGCAGGTTGTTGCGCGGGGCCTCCCCGGGGCCGGGGACGACCACCCGGCTGGAGGCGCGCACCGCGCCGCCGAGCACCGCGCCGATGAGCAGCGTGAGGCCGATGGTGACGGCCGTGATGAGCGCGCCCCGACGCAGCACGTAGCGGCGCAGGTCCCAGATGGCGGCGCGCGGGCCGAGCGTGCGCCAGGCCCCCGCGGCGAGGCGGCCGTCCACGGAGTAGACGGGGGCGCCCGCGATGACCAGCGGGGACCAGGCGGCGAGGTAGATGATGTCCGGCGCGTCGTAGGCCGGGACGGTCTTCCAGCTCACCGTGACGATCAGCGCGGCGGAGAGCAGCGCGCCCACCACGGCCGCGGCCCGCTGCCAGCAGCCGAGGATGGTCAGCACGCCGACGACGACCTGGAGGAAGGCGATCACCAGGCCGGAGCCGACCGGGTGGTGCAGCGCGAACTGGCGCAGCGGCTCGGCCACGTCCCACGGGTGCAGGGTGTTGAGCCACTTGACCATGGAGCCGCGCTCGCCGCCGTCGAAGTAGACGGGGTCGCAGAGCTTGCCCATGCCCGCGTAGGTGGAGATGAAGCCGAGGAAGACGCGCAGCGGGAGCAGGACGACGCCGAGGTTCAGCCGGCGCCCGGGGTAGTAGGCGTGCCGGGCGGCCTCGTCGCCGTGGCGCCGGGAGACGCGCGGTCCCGGGGGTGCGGCGGTGTCGTCGTACGCCTCGAACTCGCCGCTGTCGTACCCCGGTTCGTCGTAGGCGCCGCCTCCGCCGCGCAGCGGGGGCAGCAGCGGGCCGCCGTCGGAGGAGGTGCGCTGGTGGCCGAGGACGGGGGTCTCGACGGTGGCGTCGAGGCGGTCGTAGCCGTCGTCGTAGCCGTCACCGGGGGTGGTGCCGACGCGCGGGATGACCTGAGTGGCCCCGGCCGGTTCGTCGGGGTGGCGGACGCTGCTGCCCCGAACGGCCTGGAGCAGCCGGTGGGCGCCGGTGTCGTCGGGCGCGGACCGGCCGGTCCAGACGACGGGACGGCGGCGCCCCGCTCCGGCCCGGGCCGCCGTACCCACGGACCCGGACGACAGGTGGGAGGTCTGAGCGGTGCTCAACTGCCGGGCGATCCGGGCGGATTGGTTGCGCCTGGCCGCCGCGCCCAGCTGCACGCGGAAGCTGGCGTGGTTGACGATGACCTGCGCCGGATCGCTCGGCACCTTCACCATGCTCAGCGCGGGAACGTCGTCGAAGCCCGACGAGCGGTCCCCCGTGGGTGTGCGGGGTGTTCTGGTGTCCACACTCATCTAACCGAGTGATGTGGAGTTAGGACACTGCCCCGACGCGGCCCGAAGTGTCCGGGCCGCGTCAAGGTCGTCCTGAACTCCGGGTGGACCCCGGAATTACCGCATCAGAGTGAAGTGACGAACGCGCGTTCAGGAGCGGCGGCGGGACGCCTCGTAGAGCACGATGCCGGCCGCGACACCGGCGTTCAGGGACTCCGCGCCACCCGGCATCGGGATGCGCACCCGGACGTCGCAGGTCTCGCCGACCAGCCGGGACAGGCCCTTGCCCTCGCTGCCGACCACGACGACGACCGGACCGCCCAGCGCCTCGACGTCGCCCAGCTCGGCCTCGCCGTCGGCGGCCAGGCCGACGACCGTGATGCCCTCCTTCTTGTACTGCTCCAGGACGCGCGTCAGGTTGGTGGCGCGGGCCACCGACGTACGGGCGGCCGCACCGGCGGAGGTCTTCCAGGCACCGGCGGTCATCCCGGCCGAGCGGCGCTCGGGCACGACCACGCCGTGACCGCCGAAGGCGGAGACGGAGCGGACGACGGCGCCGAGGTTGCGCGGGTCGGTGACCCCGTCCAGGGCGACGATCAGCGGGTCCTCGTTGTTGTCGTACGCGGCCGCGGTGAGGTCCTCGGGGTGCGCGTACTCGTACGGCGGGACCTGGAGGACGAGGCCCTGGTGGTTCAGGCCGTTCGTCATGCGATCCAGCTCGGGACGCGGGGCCTCCATCAGGTTGATGTTGCCGCGCTCGGTGGCGAGCTGGATGGCCTCGCGGACCCGCTCGTCGTTGTCGATGAACTGCTGGATGTAGAGCGTGTTGGCGGGCACACCCTCGCGCAGCGCCTCGTACACCGGGTTGCGGCCGACCACCAGCTCCGAGGAGGACTTGCCGCCACCTCGGCGCGGCTGCGGGCGGGCGCCCTGGGCGCGGCGGGCCTTGGCGGCGGCGGCGCGCTGCTTGACGTGGCCCTTGCGCATCTCGGCGGGGGGCGTGGGGCCCTTGCCCTCGAGGCCGCGGCGCCGGTTGCCGCCGCTGCCGACCTGCGCACCCTTCTTGCCGGACATGCGGCGGTTGTTCGCCATGAGTTACCCGTCTCCGTGAGCTTTCGTACGTATGTATGCAGTGTGCCGCCCGGAGAGCCGGGCGGCACACTCGATCAAGCAGAGGTCAGCGCGCGCCGAGGCTCCAGCGCGGACCCTGCGGGCTGTCCTCGACGACCAGTCCGGACTGGCCGAGCTGGTCGCGGATGGCGTCGGCGGTGGCCCAGTCCTTGCGGGCGCGGGCCGACTCGCGCTGGTCGAGGACGAGCCGGACCAGGCTGTCCACCACGCCGTGGAGGTCTTCCCCGCGCTCGCCGCCCTCCCCGGCCCACTGGGGGTCCAGCGGGTCGAGGCCGAGCACGCCGAGCATCGCGCGGACCTCGGCGAGGCGGGCGACGGCGCCCTCCTTGTCGTCGGCGGCCAGGGCGCTGTTGCCCTGGCGGACCGTGGTGTGCACGACGGCGAGCGCCTGCGGGACGCCCAGGTCGTCGTCCATGGCCTCCGCGAAGGCGGGCGGCACCTCGGCGGCCGGTTCGACCGTGCCCCCGGCCTTCTCCAGCACGCGCTGCACGAAGCCCTCGATGCGCGCGAACGCGGTCTCGGCGTCGCGCAGCGACTCCTCGCTGTACTCGATCATCGAGCGGTAGTGCGGGGTGCCGAGGTAGTAGCGCAGCACGATCGGGCGCCACTGCTTGACCATCTCGGAGACCAGCACGCTGTTGCCCAGCGACTTGGACATCTTGTCGCCCGCCATGGTGACCCAGGCGTTGTGCACCCAGTACCGCGCGAACTCGTCGCCGTAGGCCTTGGCCTGCGCGATCTCGTTCTCGTGGTGCGGGAAGATCAGGTCCAGGCCGCCGCCGTGGATGTCGAAGACCGAGCCCAGGTACTTGTGCGCCATGGCCGAGCACTCCAGGTGCCAGCCGGGGCGCCCGGGGCCCCACGGGGTCGGCCAGCTCGGCTCGCCGGGCTTGGCCGCCTTCCACATGGCGAAGTCGCGCGGGTCGCGCTTGCCGGTCTCGCCGTCGCCCGAGGGCTGGAGCAGGTTGTCCAGCTCCTGCCGGGACAGCTCCAGGTAGTCCGGGAACGAACGCACGTCGAAGTAGACGTTGCCGTCCGCCGCGTAGGCGTGACCGCGCTCGATCAGGCCCTGCATCATCTCGATCATCTCGGTGATGTGGCCGGTGGCGCGGGGCTCGTAGCTGGGCGGGAGGCAGCCGAGGGCGGTGTACGCGTCGTTGAAGGCGCGCTCGTTCTCGTACCCGATCGACCACCAGGGGCGGTTCTGCTCACGCCCCTTGGCGATGATCTTGTCGTCGATGTCGGTGACGTTGCGGATGAACGTGACGTCGTAGCCGCGGTACGCGAACCAGCGGCGCATGATGTCGAAGTTCAGGCCCGAGCGGATGTGCCCGATGTGGGGGGCCGCCTGCACGGTGGCACCACACAGGTAGATCGAGACACAGCCCGGCGTGACCGGGGTGAAGTCGCGGATCTGCCGGGCGTTGGTGTCGTACAGGCGAATAGTCACCCCCCCAGGGTAGTGGGCGTGTCACCGTGCCATGCACAGTACGGCGGTGAAGGCGCCGTACCGTGCCGCCCGCCGCCGTCAGAGGCTGCCGACCACCTTGCGCGGGGTGATCCGGACGACCACCCGCTCGGCGTCCTGGACGGAGGCCGGGTTGAAGTCCGCGTACTTCTTGCCGGTGTACTTCTCGGACAGCTCGTCGATCAGCTCCTGGCCGCCGCCGGTGGTCATCTCGGCGGTGCCGCGGATCTCGGCGTACTCGTAGGGGCGCTGGGGATCCATGACCACGACGGACACGTGCGGGTCGCGGTCCAGGTTCTTCTTCTTGCGCCGGTCCACGGTGGTGGAGAAGAGCACGTCGTCGCCGTCCCGCTTCACCCATACCGGCGACAGCTGGGGGCTGCCGTCGGGCTGGACGGTTCCGACGACGATGAAGACGGGACCGTCCAGCAGGGCCTTGAGCCGGTCGGACAGGGCGGCGGACATGGGTACCTCCTGGGTCGGCGATGACTCTGCGGGTACCCTCGCACGCCCTCCGCCCACCCGCACGACGAATCGGTCAGGCCGCGCGCACGACAAGTGCGGTGGCGACCGCCATCAGCCCTTCCTCGCGGCCGGGGAAGCCGAGGCCGTCGGTGGTGGCGCCGGAGACCGAGACGGGGGCGCCGACGGCGGCGGACAGGATCTGCTGCGCCTCGTCCCGGCGCTTGCCGATCTTCGGGCGCGGTCCCACGACCTGAACGGCGACGTTCCCGATGGCGAATCCGGCCTCGCGCACGATCCGGGCCGCCTCGGTGAGCAGCGCGACCCCGGAGGCGCCGGCCCACTCGGGCCGCCCGGTGCCGAAGTGCTGCCCGAGGTCACCGAGACCGGCGGCGGAGAAGAGCGCGTTGCAGGCGGCGTGCGCGACGACGTCCGCGTCGGAGTGTCCGGCCAGGCCCGGACCGGCGTTCTCCCACTTCAGGCCCGCGCACCACAGCTCGCGGCCCTCCTCGAAGGCGTGGATGTCGGTGCCGATGCCGACCTGGGGCAGGGCCGGGATGAGCGGGGGGCGGTCAGAAGCCATCGTTGAGCCTCCTGCGGTTCAGGACCGCCTCCGCGAGGACGAGGTCGAGGGGGCGGGTGACCTTGAAGGCCTCTTCGTGGCCGGGGACGGTCACGACCCGCGCGCCGAGCCGCTCGACCATGGACGCGTCGTCGGTGACGTCCTCGGTGACGCTTTCGTGGGCGCGCACCAGCGTCGCCCGGTCGAAGCCCTGCGGGGTCTGCACGGCACGCAGCCGGGCCCGCTCGGGCGTGCCGAGCACCGGCTCGGGCTCGCCGGGCACGGCCGCGGGCTCGACCTCCTTGACGGTGTCGGCGAGCGGCAGGGCCGGGACCACGGCGGGAGCACCGCCGCGCACCGCCTCCACGACCGCGTCCACGGTGTCCACCGGGACCAGCGGACGGGCCGCGTCGTGCACGAGGACGACGTCGTACTCCGGCGGCAGCGCGTCGAGGCCGAGCCGGACGGACTCCTGGCGGCTCTCCCCGCCGGGGACGACCAGGAAGTCGGTGCGGTCGGGCAGCGCGTGCGCGTCGAGCAGGGACTTGACCTCGGCGGCGCCGTCCGGCGGGGCCACGACGACGACCAGGGAGACGTACCGGGAGGCGGCCAGGGCACGGACCGCGTGGATCAGCATCGGCGTGCCGTTCAGCGCGCGCAGCGCCTTGGGGGCGCCCGGACCGAGGCGTACGCCCCGCCCTGCGGCGGGGATCACGGCGGCGACACGGCTCCCGGAAGGGGACTCGGCGGGTGCGGGACGCGATTCGTCAGACATCGGTTCCTGTCAGGTTTGTGTGCTCGTCCTGGGTGGGTATGGCCTGGAGGAGTGCCGGGCGGGACGCCTTGACCGGACCCTTCCGTGACCCTGGTCGAGCCATCGCCCGGACCCGGCACACCAGTATCGGGGGTTCTCCGAGACGTGGAGCAGGCTCTGCGCACGGCGTGGCGGGCCTTGGCGGCGGAGGGGTACGAAAACGCCGCAGCACCCGCGACAGGTTCAGTGTCGTCGGGCACCGCGGCATCGTGGCTGTGCCTGGCGCGCCCACTCGTGAGCGGCGGCTCAGAAGTGCGCGCGTCGGAAGCAGACAGGGGACTGCCTGCCGGGACGTCAGGAGGCGAGTACCTCGTCGAGCAGCGCCTCGGCCTTGTCCTCGTTCGTGTTCTCCGCGAGAGCCAGCTCGCTCACCAGGATCTGGCGGGCCTTGGCGAGCATGCGCTTCTCACCGGCGGAGAGACCGCGCTCGCGCTCGCGACGCCACAGGTCACGCACGACTTCCGCGACCTTGATGACATCGCCGGAGGCGAGCTTCTCCAGATTTGCCTTGTAACGACGCGACCAGTTCGTGGGCTCCTCGGCATACGGCGCGCGCAGCACCTCGAAGACCCGGTCCAGCCCGTCCTGACCGACCACATCACGTACGCCGACGAACTCCGCATTGTCCGCTGGCACACGTACCGTCAGATCACCCTGGGCGACCTTCAGCACCAAGTAGGTCTTGTCCACGCCTTTGATCTGGCGAGTTTCGATGGCCTCGATCAGCGCGGCCCCGTGATGGGGATAGACCACGGTGTCGCCAACCTTGAACGTCATGTGACAGGTACCCCTTCCGTGGCTATCCAGGGTAACACGGATACGGCGTCTTCTGAATGGCGTTTTCGCAGGTCAGGGCATATCTCGGGGCTTGACAACAGCGACCGGAACGTGCTGCGGGCCACCTGCGGAACCGGGTATTCGCAGGTCGGAGCGGCTCTCTGGGCGGCATGAAACGCGTACGTCACACGCTCCCCAGACCCGCCCCGAGCGGACGAATGTCCCGGTTTGCCCACTCTCAAGCGTACGACTTCCAGCGCTCCGTTCGACGGCGAGGGGCCGGTACGAGACGAATCCGGAATTGATCACAGGGGGCCGGGCGCGCGGTGGATCAGTGGCGGATGTTGCTGATGATGATGAAGCGGATGAAGAGACGGATGGGGCACTCCGATGATCCGAAGGATCACCCGGAACGCTCAATGCCGTCCGGCAATACGGCGCGCCAATAGGAGCCGGTCAAACAAGTGGCTCAATCAAGTGGCTCAATCCTGGTCAATCACGCGGGTCAATCGGCCGGCCGAAATCTCGGGCACCACATTCCTTCACCGGAAATTCGCGCGCCGTGTCACGGGGTGTGGCACACGCGGTGCGTCACGGGCGCCACGTCACGGGCGGTGCGTCACGGGCGGCGGCATGTCGTCGGCATGCCGGGGAGGGTCTCCCGCTCGCCCACCCGGAGGGACGCCGCGGCCTTGGGGAGGGTCGGGTGCGGCCGCCCGGGAACGGCTCGGTAGCCTAAGTCCGCTGACTGATACTTAGGGCGGCTTTACAAAGAAGGCCGTCCGTGCGTTCAAGGAGTTGCCGCCGCCGTGAGCAGCAGCCTTCGACGCGGCGCCCTCGCCGCCTCCGCCATCGCCTTCCCGCTGGCCATGCTCGCCGCCTGCGGCGCCGGCAACGACGCCCAGACCCTGGAGATCAGGCCCGACAACGCGGCGACCAGCGTCGGCACCATCAAGGTCCAGAACGCCCTGGTGATCACCCAGCCCGACGCCAAGGCCACGGGTCCGCTCGCCATCTCCGCGACGCTCTTCAACTCTGGCAAGACCGCCCAGACGCTCCAGTCGATCACCGTCCCGGGTGCGAACGACAGCGTCGAGCTGAAGGCCGCCAAGGGCCAGAGCCTGACCGTCCCGGCCCACGGCTCCCTGGTCATCGGTGGCAAGGACAACGCCTCCGCGATGCTCGCGAGCGGCGGCGAGATCGTCCGCAACGGCAATGCGCAGAAGGTCACCTTCACCTTCAGCCAGACCGGCGCGGTCAGCCTGCGTGCCTTCGTGGTCCCGGCGACCAGCTACTTCACCAAGTGGGGCCCGAGCGAGATCCCGTCGGCCCCGGCCGCCACGTCCTCCCCGTCCGCCACCGCCTCCTCCTCCGCCTCGGCCCCGGCCGCCGGCGAGCCGGGCAGCACCGCCTCCGCGAGCGCGAAGCCGGACGACAAGACCTCCGGCGCCCCGGCCGAGGGCGCGACCCCGAGCGACTCGGCCTCGCAGTCGGCCGCCGGTCACTGAGCGGTCGTACGACGGACGCAGGGTGGGCCCCCGGAAAACCGGGGGCCCACCCTTTGTCATACGGCGGTACGGCTTACGGCTCGAACTTGTAGCCCAGGCCGCGCACGGTCACCAGGAAGCGCGGCGCGCCCGGGTCCGGCTCGATCTTGGCGCGCAGGCGCTTGACGTGGACGTCGAGGGTCTTGGTGTCGCCCACGTAGTCGGCGCCCCACACCCGGTCGATCAGCTGCATGCGGGTGAGCACCCGGCCCGCGTTGCGCAGCAGCATCTCCAGCAGGTCGAACTCCTTCAGCGGGAGGTCGACCTTCGCGCCGCCGACGGTCACCACGTGACGGTCCACGTCCATGCGGACCGGGCCCGCCTCCAGCGCGGCCGGGGTGACCTCCTCCGGCTCGCCCCGCCTGCGCAGCACCGCGCGGATACGGGCGACCAGCTCGCGCGAGGAGAAGGGCTTGGTCACGTAGTCGTCGGCCCCTATCTCCAGGCCGACGACCTTGTCGATCTCACTGTCCTTGGCGGTCACCATGATCACCGGGACGTTGGAGCGGCCGCGCAGCTGACGGCACACCTCCGTACCGGGCAGCCCCGGCAGCATCAGGTCGAGGAGGACGAGGTCGGCGCCGTTGCGCTCGAACTCCTCCAGTCCGTCGGGGCCGGTCGCCGCCACGGCGACCTCGAAGCCCTCCTTGCGGAGCATGTACGACAGGGCGTCGGAGAAGGACTCCTCGTCCTCGACGACGAGCACTCGGGTCACGGAAGGACCTCCGGGGCGGGAAGCGGTTCGTAAGGGGATGAGTCGTCGATGTCCCCGTCCTCGTCGTCGAGACCGGGGGGCTGTGCCGCGCGGGCGCGGGCGGCGCCCGCCTCCGGCAGTCGCAGGGTGAAGGTGGAGCCCTGGCCCTCGGCGCTCCAGACCGAGACCTCGCCGCCGTGCGAGGCGACCACGTGCTTGACGATCGCGAGTCCGAGGCCGGTGCCTCCGGTGGCGCGCGAGCGGGCCGGGTCGACGCGGTAGAAGCGCTCGAAGATGCGCTCCTTGTCCTTGTCGGAGATGCCGATGCCCTGGTCGGTGACCGCGAGCTCGATGAGGTCGCCGCCGGGCGCGGCGACCCGGCGGGCGGCTATGCCGACGCGGGTACGGGCCGGGGAGTAATTGACGGCGTTCTCGACCAGGTTGCCGAGGGCCGCGGCGAGCTGGCCGCGGTTGCCCCAGACCCGCAGTTCGGTGCCGGCGCGGCGGCCGCCGCCCTCGGAGGCGGGGCGCTCGGGGCCCTGGATCGCGGCGGCCATGGTGATCTGCTTCGTACCGGCCTGGTGGCGGCAGCGGTCGACGGCCTCCGCGACCAGCTCGTCCACGCGGACCGGTTCGGCGTCCTCCAGCGGGTCGTCGTTCTGCACCCGGGAGAGGTCGATCAGTTCCTGGACCAGGTTGGTGAGCCGGGTCGCCTCGATCTGCATCCGGCCCGCGAAGCGCTGGACCGCCTCGGGGTCGTCGGAGGCGTCCATGACGGCCTCGGAGAGCAGGGAGAGGGCGCCGGTCGGGGTCTTCAGCTCGTGGCTCACGTTGGCCACGAAGTCGCGTCGTACGGCTTCGATGCGGCGGGCCTCGGTCAGGTCCTCGACCAGCAGCAGGACCAGCCGGGAGCCGAGCGGGGCGACGCGGGCGGAGACCGCGAGGGCCTCGCCGCGTCCGGTGCCGCGCCGGGGCAGATCCAGCTCGACCTGGCGTATCTCGCCGTCGCGCCGGGTGTCCCGGGCCATCTGGAGCATCGGCTCGACCGCGAGCTTGCCGCCCCGGACCAGGCCGAGGGCGTACGCCGCGGAGCTGGCCTTGACCACGGCGTCCGCCTCGTCCAGCACGACCGCCGAGGAGCGCAGCACCGACAGCACGGTGTCCACGCCGGGCGGCAGCACCGCGTCGGTGTGCAGAGAGGTCCGGGTGTGCCGCTTCTGGTCGCGCTCGCTCCAGCGGAACGCCAGCACGGCGATGACGCCGGTGAGCACCCCGGCGATCGCCGCCGCTGCGGCGACCGCCGCGTTCACGTCCATGTGACCAGGTTAGGCATGGGGTACGACCTGCCCACAGCCACCGGAGTGCGACCTCGGACACTCGTCGCCCAGAGTTCACCTTCAGGCCAGTGGACGTTCACACCGGGTGGCGGAAACGGACGCGTACGGGGCGGAACGTGGGAGCGTGGGGCGGTGTGGACACGGGGTCCGCACGGCTGGCCCCCGGCCGTACGTAGGACTGTGCGAAGAACTGTACGTAGGACTGTACGTAGGAGAGGGATCTGATGCGGGACGCGTACCACGAGGAACTGGACTCGATCGGCGACGGTCTGGTGGAGATGGCCCGGCTGGTCGGCTCGGCGATCGGACGCGCCACCACCGCCATCCTGGACGCCGACCTCAAGCTGGCCGAGAGCGTGATCGAGGCCGACCAGAAGGTCGACGAACTCCAGCACGACCTGGAGGCCCGGGCGATAGCCCTGCTGGCCCGCCAGCAGCCGGTGGCCACCGATTTGCGCATCGTCGTCACGTCGCTGCGCATGTCCGCCGACCTGGAGCGCTCGGGCGACCTCGCCCAGCACGTGGCCAAGCTGGCCCGGCTGCGCTTCCCCGAGCGCGCGGTCCCGCAGTACCTGCACGCCACCATCCTGGAGATGGGCCAGCTCGCGCAGCGTCTCATGGCGAAGGCGGCGGAGGTAATCATCACCAAGGACGTCGACCTCGCGCTCCAACTGGAGCAGGACGACGACGAGATGGACCTCCTCCACCGCACCCTCTTCCAGCACCTCATCGACGACCGCTGGAAGCACGGCATCGAGACGGCGGTCGACGTCACGCTGTTGGGCCGCTACTACGAGCGGTACGCGGACCACGCGGTCGCCGTCGCCAAGCGGGTGGTGTACCTGGTGACGGGCGAGCACGCGGACGAACTCCAGCAGCAGGATGTGCCTCCGGCGGTGGGCGGGACAGAACAGGGCTGAGGGGGGCGGGGGTTGTCGGCAGGGCGCGGGGTGCTGGTGGGGCGGGGGTTGTTGGTGGGCCGGGCGAGACACGGTGAACCACGTTGCCCGTGCCGGTACTTGCCCGGGGGCGTGCGGACGCCCCCATGCGCCCTGAATGCGCCGTTGATACCCCGTAGGGACGGCCCTGGAATTGGGCATGGAACGGTCGGGGCCACCTGGCCCCCGTGTCGAGGAGGACCCATGCCCGAATCCCCCACCACACCCGACCCCACCCAGCCCGAGCCGACCGACCAGCCCGCCACCCTGAAGAACCTCCCCCTCGTCGCCGCCTGCGGCTGCGGCTCGGGCTGCGGCTGCGGCTGCCAGTCGGGGGCGCCTTGCCAGTGCGGCTGAGGATGCACGGGCGGTGAGGGGGCCGGCTCTTCCGGGGGCGGGGCCTTCTCACTTGCCTGTGCGGCGATGCCGGGCGGGTGCGGTGAGAGCGACACCATGGTGCTGAGCCATATGGATGATGGCCCCATGGAACGCGCCGAACTCGAACGGCTCCTGACCACGGCGGACGACGCTGCCGCGGCCGCGCTGTCCGCTCTTCGCGAGGGCGCCTCGTACGTCGTCTGGGACGGCACCACTCCTGCCCAGGTTCTCGCCCACACCTACGCCCGCCGCCTCCGCCTGACCCGTCGCGACGGCACGGCGACCCTCGGCCTGGAACGCGCCGTAGGACTCCTGACCGGACATGGCGGTCCGGTGCGCCTGGGGCGGATCGACTCCGTGGACGGGGCGTGGATCTACATGCTCTTGCTCACCGAGGACGCTGCGGATCTGGTGGCCTGTACGGGTGTGCGGCGGAAACAGCCGTAGTGCCAAGCCGTCTTACCCACGATCCCCGTCCCCGTCCCCGTGCGAGAAACCGGCGTCCCGTCACGGTCAATGCGCGGAGGGTCGGCCGGTTCGAACCCCACCGCACGCCAGACTGCGTACGCCGCCACGAACTTCACATCACCGGGACCGGTGTCCGCCGCCGGTGGAAGGAGTCGGCTCCCGCACCAACAGCGCACTCGTCGGTCGGCGTCACCTCGACACTCACCTGCGCGAACCGTGCCCAACAGTGCGCCTGACGGGCCAGTCGGTACGTCGCGTCCATCTCCGCGGTCTCCTTGCCGGGCGACCGCAGCGGCAACCTGCCAGGTGCGGCAACGACCTCACCCTTCGAGCGGATGTCCTAGGGGCGGCGGGCTCGGTGCGTGGGGCCTCCTGGGGAAGATCCAGGAAGACGTAGACACCCCGTTCCCTCTGGAGTGCTCCTTGCGCGCACAGCCCCTCGCCCTGGTGACTCTCGCGGCGGCCCTGGTCGGCGGCCTCTCCGCGGCGCCTCCGGCCTGGGCAGACACGCCCGGACCTGTCGTGTCGGCCAGCGGTCGGAGCGGATCGGTCGACGGATTCCTGACCGCGGGTGACTCCGTGCACTACTCCAGCACACCGCCTCCCACCATCTCGGCCCACGGCTGGTGGCTCGACAAGAACAGCGGAGGTCACAAGGCGAAGGTCACCGTGGAACTCCAGGTCCAGGATCGAGGCGGCCACTGGCGGACCGTGGCCAGGGGCTCCAAGGTCATCAAGCAGGGAGGCGGCAGCTCACGTCGTGCCAACGCCCGCAAGACGTGTGTGGGCGACGCGAGAACCAAGTGGCGCAGCAGAGTCGACGTCGACATCATCGGAGTCGCCGACTCCCCGAACAAACTGACCACCCCTGCCAAGTCGTTCAGCTGCGGCGCCTGATGAACGAGGAGAGCGAGAGCGCGACGGAAGACGCCGACAGCCTCACCATGACCGTGGAGATCCACGGCGTGCTGCGGCGGCACCCGTGGATCGGCCAGGTCAGTGTGGATCACGATCTGGACGAGGATGTGTACAGCCTGGCCGTGAAGCGGGCGGCGGCGTACGGCTGGAGCTCCACGAACCTGAGCCCGCGCCGGGAGTTCGGCGCCCTGCGCTGGGAGCACGCGGACGCCGGAGGCGACTGGTCCCAGGACGGCGCGGTCCGCCAACTGGCCTGGCTGACGGTCTACCCCGCCACGGATCTCCCGGCCCAGCACCTCCCGGTGCTCCCGATGACCCAGGTCCTGACAGACGCCCTGCACCGGATCGGCGAGGTCCGCTTCACCGGCCTGCGGTCTCGCGTCCCTGTAGCCCTGGCTCCCGACACAGGCTTCGATCTACGGGGCGACGCGGACTGGTTCGCCCTCTGCGACCCTGTGGCCAGGACGGACATCACGTTGAGCGTCTCCCCGCAGCCGCCCTTCGCCGCCGAGCAACTCGCCGCCCAAGTCGTACGGTTGTCTCAAGGGCACGTACGCCTCAGCCCGTCGCCCAGCCCCTTGCTCCTTCAGGGCACCGCCCCGGAGTGGACGCCCCAGGCGGCAGCCTGGATCACGGAGATCGTGATCGACGCCCTCCGAGCGGATGGCGTCCGCGGGGAGACGGAGATCGCGGTCGCACTGACGACTGGATGACCTGGGTTCCTGTGAACGGCGTCAGCCCGCGGAGACCGCCCGCCATCGCGCAGTGACGCAGCCCTCCTCCATGTCCCACCACTTCCTGGCGACACCATGGTCGAGCAGCCTGCCACGAACCAGAATGCCCGCATGACGCATCCCGAGCTAGCGCCGGAGATCACGAGGTTCTACACCGAGACCGTCGACGAGGCGGACAGGCTGACCACTACGGCAGACGGCCGCCTGGAGATGGTGCGCACCCGGGAGTTGCTGCGCCGGTACCTGCCGACACCGCCGGCCCGCGTCCTGGATGTCGGAGGCGGCCCCGGCGCCCACGCCCGCTGGCTGGTTGAGGACGGCTACAGCGTGCACCTCGTCGACCCGATCCCCCAGCACGTCGATCAGGCCAGGGCGACCGGCGCCGTCGTCGAAATCGGCGATGCCCGCAGTCTTACGGCCGCCGACACCTCATTCGACGTGGTCCTGCTGCTCGGACCGCTGTACCACCTGGTCGCTCGCACCGATCGCGACCAGGCACTCGCCGAGGCCTACCGTGTGCTCAAGCCGGGCGGCCTGTTGGCGGCGGCCGGGATCAACCGGTACGCCAGCCTGTTCGAGCACGCCGCGTTCGGACACCTCCACAAGGAACCGATGCGGAAGAGCATCGGCCAGATCCTGGCCTCGCAGATTCACGACGGGAAGAAGGCGTTCACCGCGGCCTACTTCCACACCGGCGAGCAACTGCGCGACGAAGTGGCGGCCGCGGGCTTCGCCGAGACCCAGGTTTTCGGCATCGAAGGACCGGCCTGGTCCATGCTCGCCGCAGCCGAACGGAACACCGGCGGCGACTTCCGGGACACCCCGCTTTTCGAATCAGCACTGACCGCAGCGCGCCTGGCCGAGCCGTACCCCGAGCTCCTGGCGGCCAGCTCGCATCTCCTGAGCATCGGGCGTCGACCGGCCTGAGCACCTGCGGTTTGCAGGCATCAAAGCCATGAGCGCGGGGCCGGTCGGGCCCGGCGACGGTGACCAGGGAGAGACACGTGAGCGGCGAGAGCCAGCAGGCCATCACCGAGGACCAGTGGCAGCGGGCCGAGCTGATCTGGGAGTACCACCAGATGCACCACCCACTGCGCCCCGTCGACGTGGCGATCGGCCTGGGCAGCCATGACCTCGGCGTCGCCACCCACTCCGCCGAGCTGTACCGCGCCGGACTGTTCCCCACCCTCGTCTTCACCGGCGGCAACAGCCCCACCACCGCCAAGGTCTTCCCCCGCGGCGAGGCCGTCCACTTCCGCGAGCACGCCATCGATCTCGGCGTTCCCGCCGAGGCGATCCTCCTGGAACCGGTTGCGGGCAACACCGGCCAGAACATCACCCTCTCCCGCGAGGTCCTCGCCGCCGCAGGCATCACCCCGACCACGGTCCTGCTCGTCTCCAAGCCCTACATGGAACGCCGCTCCTACGCGACCGCCCGCAAGCTGTGGCCCGACGTCGAGATCCTCTGCGCCTCGGAGCCACTGGAGCTCGCCGACTACGTGAAGTCCATCGGCGACGAGAAACTCGTCCTGGACATGCTCGTCGGCGACCTCCAGCGAGTCATCGAATACCCGCAGCTCGGATTCGCCATCGAGCAAGAGGTCCCAGAGAACGTGCTCGGAGCGTACGAATCCCTCATCCGTGACGGCTTCACGAGTCGACTCATCGCTCCCTGACCTGCCCGAAGGCCGAAGACCGAAGGCAGCCGTATCGGACCATGGGCGCCCCAGAGCATGAGAGAAGGCCCCCACCGGCAGCAAAACAGCCGGTGGGGGCCTCCGGAAAAGCCAAGGACCGCGTTACTTCTTCTTGCCCTGGTTCTTCACAGCCTCGATCGCAGCCGCGGCCGCCTCCGGGTCCAGGTACTTCCCGCCGCGCGTCACCGGCTTGAAGTCGGCGTCCAGCTCGTAGTACAGCGGGATGCCCGTCGGGATGTTCAGGCCCGCGATGTCCTCGTCCGAGATGCCGTCCAGGTGCTTGACCAGGGCGCGGAGGGAGTTGCCGTGGGCGGCGACCAGGACGGTGTTGCCGTCGAGGAGGTCGGGGACGATGTTGTCGTACCAGTAGGGGAGCATCCGGACGACGACGTCCTTGAGGCACTCCGTCTGGGGGCGCAGCTCAGGGGGGAGGTCGGCGTAGCGGGCGTCGTTGAACTGGGAGTACTCCGCGTCGCGCGGGAGCGGCGGCGGCGGGGTGTCGTAGGAGCGGCGCCAGAGCATGAACTGGTCCTCGCCGAACTCGGCCAGCGTCTCCGCCTTGTTCTTGCCCTGGAGCGCGCCGTAGTGGCGCTCGTTCAGGCGCCAGCTGCGGTGGACCGGGATCCAGTGGCGGTCCGCGGCCTCCAGCGACAGCTGGGCCGTGCGGATCGCGCGCTTCTGGAGCGACGTGTGGACCACGTCGGGCAGCAGGCCGGCGTCCGTCAGCAGCTCACCGCCGCGGACCGCCTCCTTCTCGCCCTTCTCGTTGAGGTTGACGTCCACCCAGCCGGTGAACAGGTTCTTCGCGTTCCACTCGCTCTCGCCGTGGCGGAGGAGGATCAGCTTGTACGGTGCGTCGGCCATGAGTCAGAGCGTAATCCACCCCCCGGACGACCGTCCCAGCCGCCCGGACGACCGCCCCGCCCGCCCACGACGACCGTCCCAGCCGCCCACAGGAGCCGAAAGACACCCACAGTTGACGGCATCTGTTAATTGAGTGGCCCCCGACAACGCGCCCGGAGTAAGTTGCGCACACCGAAAGCACCACTTACCGGGGGGTCTCGTCCACATGTCCGCGCTCGCCGCGCCCGTCGGCCGTCTCACATCGGCCGCCCGCGCCTCCGTCTCCGGCATGCCCCGCGCCTTCTGGTGGCTGTGGACCAGCACCCTGATCAACCGGCTCGGTGCCTTCGTCGCCACCTTCATGGCGCTCTATCTGACCCTCGACCGCGGCTACTCCGCCTCGTACGCCGGTCTCGTCGCCTCCCTGCACGGGCTCGGCGGCGTCGTCTCCTCGCTGGGCGGCGGCGTGATGGCGGACAGGTTCGGCAGGCGGCCCACCCTGCTCGTCGCGCAGCTCGCCACCGCCGCCTCGGTCGCCCTGCTCGGCTTCATGCGCGACCCGGTCGCCATCGCGGGCGTCGCCTTCCTGGTCGGCGCCGCCTCCAACGCCTCCCGGCCCGCCGTGCAGGCGATGATGGCCGACATCGTGCGCCCCGAGGACCGGGTCCGCGCCTTCTCGCTCAACTACTGGGCGATCAACCTCGGCTTCGCCGTCTCCTCCATGGGCGCCGGTTTCATCGCCCGCTACAGCTACCGCGCCGGGTTCCTCATCGAGGCCGGCATGACGCTGGTCTGCGCGATCGTCGTCTTCCTCAAGCTGCCCGAGTCCCGCCCCGCGCCCACCGCCAAGGAGGCCGGGAGCGAGGTCGGCCTCGGAACCGTGCTGCGCGACCGGCGGTACATGGCGGTCGTCGGGCTGTCCTTCCTCATCGCGCTGGTCTTCCAGCAGGGCTCCGTCGGTCTGCCGGTGGCCATGGGCCGCGCCGGGTTCTCCCCCGCCGACTACGGCATGGCCATCGCCGTCAACGGCATCCTCATCGTCGTCCTCCAGATCCCGGTCACCCGCTTCATCAAGCACCGCGACGCCCGCATGCTACTGGTCGTCTCCTCGCTCCTCGCGGGCTACGGCTTCGGGCTCACCGCCTTCGCCGGATCGGTCGGGCTCTTCGCGCTGACAGTCGTCGTGTGGACCCTCGCCGAGATCGTGAACGCGCCGACCCAGACCGGGCTCGTCGTACGCCTCTCCCCCGTCCACGGGCGCGGCCGCTACCAGGGCGTCTACGGCCTGTCCTGGTCCGCGGCCGCCCTGGTCGCCCCGCTGGTGTCCGGCACGGTGATCGACCGGTTCGGGGCGGCGTGGCTGTGGGCCGGGTGCGCGGCGGTCGGCACGGTCGCGGGGATCGGGTACGGGGTGCTGATGCGGAGGCTGCCGAAGGAGGAGAGCATCGCCCTTCAGACCGACGCTGCCCCGAAGAGTCAGGCGGAATCCGCCCCGGCGGACACCGTCGGCAAGGACGCCGACACCGACGCCGACGCCCCCGCCGGGCTGCGTACCGCCTGACCCTCCTGGGGCGCCCCGCGTCCCCTACGGATGCATCCGCGCCCCCTTCGTCACCTTGTCCACCCCGTTCCTCGGGCCGTACACCGCGAGACCGACCAGGTCGAGTTCCGCCGTGGGTACGGCCCGTACGGCTGCCCGGTTGTCGTGGTCGTTGCCGGTGGCGAAGAGGTCGGCGGTGAAGAGGGCGCGGGGCAGGGCGCGGGCGAGCGCACGTGTGTGGGCCGCACACAGGGTCTCCTTGGAGCCCTCGAAGACCAGGACGGGCTGGCGGAACATGGGGAGGTAACCCACACCGTCGGCGTCTTCGTAGGGCGCGCCCACCACCTCGGGGACCTGGCTGCCCAGGCCGCTGACCAGGAACGCGGTGACGTTGAGGCGCTGCCAGGGTTCCAGGTCGTCCCGAAGCAGTACGGCGATCTTGGTGTCGAACCGGGTGACGGGGCCGTCGGCGGGGAGGGGCTGTTCGTTCATGCCCCGAGACTGCCGACCGGGGCGCGGAGCCGTCTTGTACGTTGTTTGCATGGTCTCCGACCGACGTGGTGACGTCGCCGCCTGGCGCCCGCGCGTACCGGGTGTCGTGGAGGTCTTCCACGCCCGTTTCACGGAGTACGCGTATCCGATGCACGTCCACGACGCCTGGACGCTGCTGATCGTGGACGACGGCGCGGTGCGGTACGACCTCGGACGGCACGAGCACGGCACCCCGCGCGACACGGTCACCCTGCTGCCCCCGCATGTGCCGCACAACGGCGCCGCCGCCACCCCGGACGGCTTCCGCAAGCGGGTGCTGTACCTCGACGAGAGCCTGCTCGGCGCCGAGTTGATCGGCGCCGCCGTCGACGGCCCCGACCTCGCGGACGCCCTGCTGCGCGAGCGGGTGGGACGGCTGCACGGGGCACTGCGGCGGGCCGGGGACGAACTGGAGGCGGAGAGCAGGCTCGCACTGGTCGGCGAGCGCCTGCGGGACCATCTCCGGCGCCGGGAACGGCCGTCCTCCCGGCCCGACCCCCTACTGGCCGGGCAGCTACGGGAGTTGCTGGACGAACAGGTCGCCGGCCGCCTCACCCTCGCGGACGCCGCCCGGCTCCTGCACGCCCATCCCGCCCACCTGGTACGGACGTTCAGCACCGCCTACGGCATCCCCCCGCACCAGTACCTGACCTCCCGCCGCGTCGGCCGGGCCCGCCGCCTCCTGCTCGACGGCCTGACCCCGAGCGAGGTCGCGGCGGCGACCGGCTTCTGCGACCAGTCCCATCTCACGCGGCACTTCAAGCGGTTGGTGGGGGTGACGCCGGGGCGCTACCGGGGCCGGAGCTGACGAATCGTCAGCCTTCTTCCCGGCGGAACAGGTGCGCGAAGGCGTCCAGGTTGCGGGTGGACTCGCCGCGGGCGACGCGCCAGGCGTGTTCCTTGCGGATCGCGGAGGCGAAGCCCAGTTCCAGGAGGGTGTTGAAGGCGCCGTCGGCCGCTTCGAGGACCTGGCCGAGGAGGCGGTCGATCTCGTCGGGGGTGACGGCGGCGAGGGGGAGGCGGGCGGTGACGTAGATGTCGCCGAGGTGGTCGACCGCGTAACTCACGCCGTACAGCTTGAGGTTGCGCTCCAGGAGCCAGCGGTGGACGCCGGCCTCGTTCTCGTCGGGGTGCCGGATGACGAAGGCGTTCACGGAGAGGGTGTGGCGGCCGACGAGGAACGACACGGTGGTGGAGAGCTTGCGGGTGCCGGGGAGCTTGACGACGTAGGACCCGGCCTCGGGGCTCTCCCACTCCAGCTCGGCGTCCTTGAGGGCGTCCTCGATCACGCGCGCGGGCCTGTCGGAATCGTCCATGTGCGTCTCGCCCGTGTGCGCTTCACCCATGTCCGCCCCGCTACCCATGTTCGACTCGCCCATGTCGTCGGCCCTCATGTGGGCTCGGCCCGTGTCCTCCGGACCCATGTCCGTCCCGCCCATGTCGGCGGCCTCCATGTGGGCACCGCCCATGTCCTCCGGACCCGTGTCCGTCCCGCCCATGTCGGCGACGTCCATGTGCGCAACGCCCATGTGTGCAGCGCCCATGTCGGCCGGCCCCAGGTCCGCCTCACCCATGCGGCGAGCGTACGCGACGCCGGTGTGCCGCCATCGCGGCCGTGTAGACGTCCGCCGTCGCCGCCGCCGAGGCGTCCCAGCCGAAGGCGAGGGCGTGGTGGGCGGCGGCGGCGCCCATGCGGTCGGAGAGGGTGGGGTCGTCGGCGAAGCGGCGGAGCACGTGGGCGTAGGCGGCCGGGTCGTGGCCGTCGACCAGGAAGCCGGTCTCGCCGTCGCGCACGGCGACCGGGAGGCCGCCGACCGAGGCGGCGATCACCGGTGTGCCGGTGGCCTGCGCCTCGATGGCGACGAGGCCGAAGGACTCGCTGTGGGACGGCATGACCAGGACGGACGCGGCCCGGAACCAGTCCGCGAGCTGTTCCTGCCCGACCGGCGGCCGGAACCGTACGACGTCCGTGATGCCGAGCCGCGCGGCGAGCTTCTGCAGCCCCTCGGGCTTGGCGAGGCCGCTGCCGCTGGGCCCGCCCACGACGGGTACGACGATCCTCGGCCGCAGGTCGGGGCGCTCGTCCAGGAGATGGGCGACGGCGCGGAGCAGCACGTCGGGGGCCTTGAGGGGCTGTATCCGGCCGGCGAAGAGGGGGATCAGGGCGTCCTGCGGCAGCCCGAGCCGGGCGCGGGCGGCGGCGCGGCCCGTCGCCACGCGGAAACGGGCGAGGTTCACGCCGGGGTGGACGACGGCGACCTTGGCGGGATCGGCCTCGTAGTGCCGGACGAGTTCGGCGGCTTCCTCGGCGGTGTTGGCGATGAGCCGCCCGGCGGCGTGCACGATCTGGGTCTCGCCGATCACGCGCGCGGCGGGCTCGGGAGTGTCGCCGACCGCCAGGCTGGCGTTCTTGACCTTGGCCATGGTGTGCATGGCGTGGACCAGCGGGACGCCCCAGCGCTGGGCGGCGAGCCAGCCGACGTGGCCGGAGAGCCAGTAGTGGGAGTGGACGAGGTCGTAGTGGCCGGGGCGGTGTCCGGCCCAGGCCTGCATCACGCCGTGGGTGAAGGCGCACAGCTGGGCGGGCAGGTCCTCCTTGGCCAGGCCCTCGTAGGGGCCCGCGTCCACGTGCCGGACCAGGACGCCGGGGGCGAGCTGGACGGTGGGGGCGAGGTCGCCGGAGGTGGCCCGGGTGAAGATCTCGACCTCGATGTTGATCGCGGCGAGCCGCTGGGCCAGCTCCACGATGTAGACGTTCATGCCGCCCGCGTCGCCGGTGCCGGGCTGGTGGAGCGGCGAGGTGTGCACGGAGAGCATGGCGACCCGGCGGGGCTTGCGGTGCAGTCTCAGCCGGGGCGGAGCCGCCGGGGAGCGACGCCCGAGCCTGCTGACGTACTGGCTCACGTGGCGTTCCTCCTCCTCGGCGCGGCCATGACGACCGGAGGACCGACCCAGCCCTCCCGGACGTGCAACACCGGACGGGTATCCGGCCATTTCCCGTTGACGGCCCCGATCAAGCGGCTTTACCGAATCATGACCATGATTCGCTCAACCGTTCGGGCCTGGTGTGAGTCCAGGACCGACGCACCTCCGGGACCGGCACGCGCCTCCGGGACCGGCACGCGCCCCAAACCAGCACACGCCCCGGACCGGCACCGGCCCAAACCGGCACGCACCCGGCCGGAGGCCCTCCGCGCCCGCTTACCCTCGTATCCATGGCAACCCGCGCGACCTCCCGACCCGTAGGCACGGTGACGCGCGGCACCACCAACCCCAACCGGCTGCGCCGCATGGACCGCTGGATCGCGGCCACGCACGGCGCCGAGCTGCGCCGCGCGGACGCGCCGGTGGCCGTCGACCTCGGGTACGGCGCCGCGCCCTGGACCGCCGTCGAGCTGCTCGGACGGCTGCGGACCGCCGCACCCCGCGCCCAGGTGGTCGGCGTCGAGATCGAGCCGGAGCGGGTCGCGGCGGCGCGGCCGTACGAGCGCGAGGGGCTGACCTTCCGGCACGGCGGCTTCGAGATCCCGGTGCCCGGGCGGCCGGCCCTGATCCGGGCGGCGAACGTGCTGCGGCAGTACGACGAGGACCAGGTCGCGGCCGTGTGGCAGCGGCTGTGCGCGCGGCTCGCCCCGGCTGCTGGGGTTTCGCGCGGCGGGCTCCTCGTCGAGGGGACGTGCGACGAGATCGGGCGGCGGCACGTGTGGGTCGCGCTCGGCCCCGAGGGCCCGCGCACGGTGACCTTCGCGACCCGGCTCGGCTCCCTGGAGCGCCCCTCCGACCTCGCCGAGCGGCTGCCGAAGGCGCTGATCCACCGCAATGTGCCCGGCGAACCGGTGTACGCCTTCCTGCGCGACTTCGACCGCGCGTGGGCCGCCGCCGCACCCTTCGCCTCCTACGGCGCCCGTCAGCGCTGGCTGCGTACGGTCCGGGACCTGACGGCCGACTGGCCGGTGACGGACGGCCCCGCGCGCTGGCGCCAGGGCGAAGTCACCGTGGACTGGGCGGCCTTGGCGCCCCGCACGCACTGAGCCGCCGACTCCCCGCCCGTACTGAGCCGCCGGTCCCCTCCGGAATCGCGGGGGAACGATCGCGGGGGAACGATCTCCGCGCGCCGTACGTCACACCGGCGGAAGATCGTCGTCAACCGCCCGCGCCGGGGGGAGTACGGGAGGGGCGGGAGTCGCAAAGGGCCGAAAGAGGCAACAGGGAGTGCGACTTCGTACCACCTCTGTCACTTCGAGCCCATTCGTGACACGATCCCTCGGGCAGCACGCATTACTGACGGTAAATCAGCTTGGGGGAATGTATGGGTTCGGGCAAGCGCGGCCTGCTCGCCGCCGCCGTGACCGTGGTGTGCGCGGTGACCGTGCTGGCGGGTGCCGGTACGGCGTTCGCGTCGGTGCCGCCCGAACCGTCCGTGGCGACCGCGTCCGGCTCACCCGCGCCCGCGGGCAGCCCGGTGCCGGGCACGACGCCGGGTACGACGCCCGCACCCGCGCCCACCCCCGACAAGGATCTGGAGAAGATCCGCGAGCAGCTCGACCGGCTCTACCACGACGCCGCCGTCGCCACCGACGCCTACAACGCGGCCGAGGAGAAGGCCGAGAAGCAGTCCGCCGAGCTCGACGACCTCAACGCGCGGATCGCGGAGGGCAAGGCGAAGCTGGAGCGGCTCAAGGACCAGGCGGGCGCGACCGCGCGGGCCCAGTACCGCGACGGCGGCCTGCCGCCCATGGCGCGGTTCCTGCTCACCGACGACCCGCAGCGGTTCGCGGACTCGGCGGCGACGATCCTCAACGGCGAGCGGGCGACCAGGAAGCTGCTCACCGAAACGGCGCGCACCCAGGACGAGTTGCGGGGATACGCGGACGACGCCGCCGCCCGCATGAAGAAGCTGGAGGCCGACCGCGCGGCCAAGGACGCGGCGAAGAAGAAGATCGAGAAGCGGATCGCGGACGCCGAACTCCTCGAGTCCCGGCTGGAGAAGAAGGAGAAGGAGTGGCTGGCCGAGCTGGAGCGGCAGGCCGCCCGCGCGGCGCAGACCGCCTGGCTGGACAGCGGCGTCCTCGACGGCATCAGCGACAAGGCTTCCGCCGAGGGGAAGAAGGCGGTCGCGTTCGCCACCGCCCAGCTCGGCAAGCCGTACGTGTGGGGCGCCGAGGGCCCCGACTCCTTCGACTGCTCCGGGCTCACCTCCCAGGCGTGGGCCGCGGCAGGGCACCCGATCCCGCGCACCTCGCAGGAGCAGTGGCGGCAGCTCCCCCACGTGGCGGTGAAGGACATGCGCCCCGGGGACCTGATCATCTACTTCGGCGACGCCACGCACGTCGCGATGTACGCCGGTGACGGCAAGATCATCCACGCGCCGCGCCCCGGGCGCACGGTGACGGTGACCGGGGCGGGGACGATGCCGATCCTGGGCGTCGTACGGCCGCACGCCTGATCGGGGCCCCGGGCGTCGCCGTACGGCCGGGACGCGCAACCCGCGGCCGGCACCGCCGTACGCCCGTACCCGTGACCCGCACCGCCGTACGCCCGCACCCGTGACCCCCGTCACGCCGAGCACCCCCGCGCCCGTGTGACCGACTCCACGCGAGCCCCCGTTCGCCGAGTGAGCTTCGTCATCCCGGCGTGGCCCCGCGCACCCCGAACCCCCTTGCGCGGCACGGCACATGGCTGCCCCTCGCACCCGAGCGACGCGGCTCACACCATTCCGCCGGAACCGCCGCAACCGCTATGGTCACCCGACGGTGGATCGAGACCCCTCGACACCACCACCCTCGGGGGGAGCGAAGGAACCCAGGAAGATGCCCGTACCCATACCGCGGCAGAGGGCGATCCCGGCCGTGGAAAGTGGTCAGGCTCGGGCCGCCACCGTGCTCGGCGGCCCCCTCGAACAGGAGGCCGGCCGCGACACCACGCCCCATGGCGCCACCGCCGCACCGCTCACCCTGCTGCTGATCGAGGACGACCCGGCGGGGCCGATCGTGCCCGAGCTGCTGGACTCCTCCGGCAAGCCGATCCGCGTCCGCACCGCCCGCAACCTCACCGAGGCCGGACGGCTGCTCACCGACGACGTCCACTGCATCCTCCTGGACCTCGCGCTGCCCGTCCCGGGCCGTCCGGAGGACCCCGACGAGCTGGCCGTACTGCGCCAGGTCCTTGAGCTGGCCCCCCGGCAGGCGGTGATCGCGCTGACCGCCTCCGGTGACGCCGAGCGCGGCGCCGAGGCCGTACGCGTGGGCGCCCAGGACTATCTCTTCCGCGACGAGCTGGACAGCCGGCTGCTCAACCGCGCCATCCGCTACGCCGTCGAGCGCAAGCGCTCCGACACCGCCGAGCGGCGCCTGGCCGAGGGCAGGCTGCGCGCGCAGGAGAACCGGCGCCTGGAGCGCGGCCTGCTGCCGACCCCGCTGCTTGAGGGCTCCGGGCTGCGCTTCGCCGCGCGCTACCGCCCCGGCCGCTCCCGCGCGCTGCTGGGCGGCGACTTCTACGACGCGGTGCGCACCCCCGATGGCACCGTGCACGCCATGATCGGCGACGTCTGCGGCCACGGCCCGGACGAAGCCGCGCTCGGCGTGGAGCTGCGCATCGCCTGGCGGGCGCTGACCCTGGCCGGGCTGTGCGGGGACCAGCTCCTGGACACCCTCCAAGAGGTACTGATCCACGAGCGCGCCCACGAGGAGATCTTCGCGACCCTCTGCACGGTGGACATCTCCCCGGACGGCCGCCGCGCGGGCCTGTGCCTGGCCGGCCACCCCTCCCCGCTGCTGGTACGCCCCGGCGGCACCGCCCCCGTGCCACGCCTGCTGCCGTACGAGAACAACGGCCCCGCCCTCGGCCTCCTGCCCGGCGCCCGCTGGCCCCGGATGCAGGTCGAGCTGGGTGCCGAGTGGAGCCTGATGCTCTACACCGACGGTCTGATCGAGGGCCGCGTCGGCACCGACGGCGACCGGCTCGGCCAGGACGGCATGACGGCGATGATCCACCGCCAGCTCTGTGAGGGCCTGCGCGGCGAGGAACTGCTGCGCGCGGCCGTCAACGAGGCACGGAACCTCAACGGGGGCGACCTCACCGACGACGTGGCGGTGGTGTTGCTGGAGCGGCAGCGGTAACGCTGCCGCCGGGGCTCCCCGCGTGCGGTTCCCGCGTGTGGTCAACGGCCGCCGTTGTACGGGCCGTACGGGCCGTCGCTGTTGCCGCCGCGGCGGCGGTTCCGGCTCCAGACGCGGCCGCCGGAGACGCGGGTGAGGGCGGGGCGGACGTCCACGAAGAAGACGATCGTGGCGACCAGGCCCGCGAGCTGGAGGAACAGCATCGGGACGAGCAGGTTCACCGCGACGGCGACGCCCAGGATGATCAGCCAGAAGCCCTTGTTCTGCTTGTCGGCCGCGCGGTAGGCGTCCTCGCGGAACAGGAGTGCCAGGACGAAGGCCACCACGGCCAGGACGAGCATGGCGGTGTAGATCAGCCACATCACGTCGCCGAACGCCGTCATCAGCACAATGCCACCACCCGGTTCGAATCGTCGGTAAAGCCACCGTACCCAGAGAACGGGCCGGGCACCCCGAAGGTGCCCGGCCCGTTCCCCATGGTGTCCGGCGGTGTCACTTGGCCGGCGGCGTGGTCTTCTTCGCGGTCGGCGGCGTCTTGCGGGCAGCCGGGGACTTCTTCGGGGCGACCGGCTTCTTCGCGGCGGCGGCCGACTCGGGGGTGACCGGCGTGGGCTGCGCCGTGAGCGGGGTCGCGGCGGGGGCCGGGGCCGGCTCGGGCGCGCCCTCGACGGCGATGGCGAAGTCCTCGATCTCCTCGGCCGCGTCGCCGCGCCAGGTCTTCACGGCCTGCTCGCCGTGCTCGGCGACCTTCTCGTAGGTCTCGCGGGCCTTGACGGCGTACTCGGCGGCGACGCCGACACCGCGCAGGGCGAGGTCCTGGGCGGACTCACCGAGCTTCTTGATGTCCACGTCGAGGGTGCCGATGAGCTGGTTGAGCCGGGTCTGCAGGCCCTCCTGCGCCTCCTTGGCGCGCGCGGTGGCCTTCGCCTGGACCTCCTTGGGGTCGGTGGCGCGCACCTTGTCGATCTTCGCCGGGGCCTCGGCGCGGAGCTGCTCGACCAGTGCGGGCACCTTCTTGGCCTGCTGCAGAGCGAGATCGGCGGTTCCGGCGGCGAAGTAGAGCGGAGTCGGGTCGCTGAAGGTCTTGCGCAGGTCGTCGGTGATGGCCATGGTGATGGTCCTCCCGGATTCGATTCGCGTTCGGCTGAGGTTGTTGTTGGTCCGCGTGCGGCGACCGAAGCCCTGGTCCGGCTACTGTCCGGCCGTCCGCCGCGGACCGGCATCACTGCCGCCGGCCGTGCGGGTGCCGCGTGCGGTGGTGTCGCCCGTGTCGTCCTCGGCGCTGCCGGGCCGCTCCTCCCCCTCTGCCCCTGCCTCCGGCTCCGATACGCCGACCCCGAATCCGTTCTCCTTGCGGAAGGACTCGTAGATCTGGAGCAGCACCTGCTTCTGCCGCTCGTTCAGCGAGGGATCGGCGAGGAGGACGGCGCGCGTCTCGACCTCGTCCCGGTCCCGTTCGGCGTCGAGGATTCCGGCGCGGACGTACAGCGTCTCGGCGGAGATGCGCAGCGCCTTGGCGACCTGCTGCAACACCTCCGCGCTCGGCTTGCGCAGCCCGCGCTCGATCTGGCTCAGGTACGGATTGGACACCCCGGCGGCATCGGCGAGCTGCCGCAGCGACAGCTGTGCGTTGCGCCGCTGCTCGCGCAGATACTCACCGAGATTGCCGACGTTGAGCGATGCCATGCCTCCACCATGCCTCACCCTTGCTAACTATTGCAAGCATCCGCTAGCAGGAGTGTGCGTGTGTCGTCGGCGCGGGTGAGTCCGAGCACGACAGGTGTCGTATGTGCAGGACAACTGTCGCCATCCGGGTGCAGCCTCCTGGTGCAGGCGCCTTGGGGGCCGGCCTCCGCGAGTCGCCGAGAAACGGCGTTGTCGGTGGGCTCTGCCAGGGTGTGCGTCGTGGATGAATGGGTGGAGCGTGTCGACGGTCAAGATCGTGTGCTGGGGGTGGTCAGCCGTCGGGAGGCCATCCGGGAGGGTTGGCTGCACCGGGTCGCCGTGACGGTGTGTCGTGATGCGCGTGGGCGGATCCTCGTCCATCGGCGGTCGGAGCAGGTGTCGCGCTTCCCCGGGCTCCATGAGGTCGTAGTCGGTGGCGCCACAAACGTCGGCGAGTCCTACGAACACGCCGCCGCGCGGGAGCTGGCCGAAGAGCTGGGCATTCGTGCGCTGCCGCGCCTGCTGTTCACGTTCGTCAACCGCAGCGGTTTGAGCCCTCACTGGCTCGGCGTGCACGAAGCCGTGGTGCCGGACACCGTGGCCGCCGATCCCGATGAGGTCGCCTGGCATGGCTGGCTGACCGAGCCGGAGCTGCGGTCGGCCCTGTTGGAGTGGCGCTTCACCCCCGACAGCCATGAAGCCTTCAGCCGGTATCTCGCGTTCCGGACGACGCAGTCCTGACCTGGCCCGCCTCGCGGGCCGAGGCGCCTGCTTGCAGCCAACGCGCCTTGTGCGAGCGGCTGTTCGTGATAGGGAGTACGGATGTTTGGTCGACTCCCGCTTGTCGAGCAGCTCGATGGCCTGCGGTCCGTGCTCTCCCAGAACGAGGTCCTGACCGACGTGCTGACCAGGGCGGCGACGTTGGAATTGCCCGGCTGGTATGTGACGGCGGGGTGCCTGTTCCAGACGGTGTGGAACGTGGTCACCGACAGGCCCCCGACCAGCGGCATCAAGGACTACGACATCTTCTACTTCGACGGCACTGACCTGTCCTGGGAGGCAGAGGATGCCGTGATCAAGGCAGGGCAGCAGGTGTTCGCCGGGCTGCCGGCCGAGGTGGAGATCCGCAACGAGGCCCGTGTGCATCTCTGGTACGAGCAGAAATTCGGAGTGACCTGTCCGCCTCACGAGTCCACCGAGGCGGCGATCGACTCGTTCGCCGCGACGACGTGCTGTCTGGGGGTGCGCCTGGACCGCGACGGTGGATGGCGCGTCTATGCGCCCCACGGGCTCTCCGACGTGTTCAACCTCGTGGTCCGACCCAACCCGGCGCTTGCTCCGCGGGAGGTCTATGAGGCCAAGGCGGCGCGCTGGAGGGACGAGTGGCCGGAGCTCACCGTGCTGCCGTGGCCGGGCTGACGCTCGGATGCGAGTGATCATGCGGCGAGTTCCTCTCCGGCGGACCGGTTGTCCTTGACGGCAGCCCGGAGTGGCTACGAGATCCGGGCGGGGCGGCGCAGGTAGGCGCTGAGAGTCCGATCGGCGTCGCGCAGTCACTGGACGAGCGGGTCCAGACCGGCCGGTGCCGTTGATCGCGCCGCCAGGTGAACCCGCATCGGCCGCCGGTCCGCCACCGGCGCATGCCCCAGATGCCGTACCGGACCCGTCACCTCGTCCCCGGCGTACGGAGCGGTGATGCCTTGCAGATCAGTCATGTACCCCGACAAACGGCACCCCCTTCCCGGGATTCGGTGATCTTCGGAGTTGGCGACAACTAGCTCGCTCCGTATCAGCGGGGGCGGGCGCGGCTGACGCTTCTCGCTGAAAGTGAGCCACTCTCGGTCCACGTATGCGGGCCTCCGCCCGTCGCCCTGGGTCACACCACGTCAGGCCGTGGACCGACCGTCGAGGCGGTGCTCCTCGGAGGGCATCGAGTCCCATTCGGTGTACGCGCCGTCGCGCGGCACCATGAACAACGGGCGCGACCGGAGGACCGGCCCGACCGGTTGCCCGCGCATGACGACCCCGGGATCATCCGGTCCCGCGTAGCCCTCGGGCATGTACTGGAAGGGCATGTCCGTTGCCTCGGCATACGCGACGAGGTCACTCTCCAGCTCCGACAGGTCCCTCCCCACCAGCGGGATTCCGTCGTACGCGACCTGGGGACCGGTCACGGCGTCGGCAGCGATGCAGAACAGCCCCACGGCTTGGCTCCCATAAGCCGTGACGGCAGGTGAAGGAAGAGCTGCCCCACGACGGTGGACCGCGACCTTCCAGGTCGGCGAGAAGACCGCGTGGTCCCGTGCACCATCACCGACCTCCGTCCGGCCGAGCGTCCCGGTCGCCTCGACCACCTCCTCGACGGTCATACCGAACCGGAGTGGTCCGACGCCGACAGTCGGCGTATAGGACCACTCGTCCCGTCCGGCGACGCCGATATCGGCTTCGGCCTTGAACGCCATCACCCGGTCCGCATCCGCTCGCTCCACCGGGTCACTATGACAGGGGAAACATCGCGCTCAGTCTCGGCAGCCTGCGTGCCGCCTCGTCCTCGCACCGGGCGTCCCAACGCTCGCCGCGCGGGCGGCGGTTGTCGCCCCCGTCGCCCTGCTCGGCGCCGGGCCGCACCGCATCTCGCTCAAGATGACTCATCGCTGGTCACGGCCTCGACGTGGTTCGCCCTCACCGAGACGGGACAGACCGGCGGGTGTCCGTCCGGTGCTTCTTCGCTCCTTCCAGGGACGGACGGCCGTGAGCTACGGCCTCCAGCACGGTTGGAGGTCGACCGGCCAAGCGGCAGCGGGTGGGCTCAGCAGCAGCGCATCTCCGCGCTTGCCGCGCTGAAGTCGCCCTCCGCGTACGCCTTTTCCGGGATCGTGAAGTACAGGGTGCCCGCGTCTCCCCAGGTCCAGTCGAGGTCGTCGTCTTCGGCGAGCTGGAGGAGGTGGAGGGAGTCGGGTGGCATGGCGGAGGTGGCGTAGGAGGTGTCGGGCCAGCCGAGGGCTCGGTGGGTGCCGGCCGTGTTGCCGTCGAGGTCGGACATCGTGTCGAGGAGGAGGGAGGCGACGCCCCAGTACTCGTCCGGGTCGTACGCCAGAGCGGTGTTGGGCACGTCCCAGCAGTCGGGGAGCATCACGACCTCGGTGGGAAGGACGGGGTGGGCCGGGTAGCGGCGGGCCGGGGTGGGGGCGGGGGTCTCGGTGGCCCTCAGGGGGTCGGCGGGGATCACCCGGGACGCCTGCGGGGCTCCGGCGGGCAGCCGCCGGTACTCCTCGTAGGGGATGTCCGGGTCCAGGTAGAAGAAGTTCAGCAGACCGGGGGCGCCCCCCAGGGCCTCGGTGTCGAGGACGGCCAGGAGGGAGAGGGGGACACCGTCGAGGTCGGGCCAGGGAGTGCCCGGGTTCAGGCGGGCGGCGCCGCCGAGGGTGCAGCGGGTGGCACCCCGCGCGGGTTCCAGGCGGAAGCCCCGGCGGGCGAGCGCCGCGTACTGGGCGCCGACCCGCTCCCCCAGCCGTTCCGCGCAGACCCCGCGCAGCTCGGCCATGTCCGTGAACTCCATCTACTGCCTTCCCTCCGGATGCCCCGCTACGACGATCGGCTCTCGACCGCAACTCACCTGATTCACCTGGGACTTGAGCCCGCTACTCCCTCGTCCACTCCCTCGTCCACAACGTCAGGTCCGCGCTCGTCGCCACCGCCAGTGTCCGGCCCGAGGGGGAGAAGCCGACGGCGCGGAGTTCGGCGTAGGTGGAGTGCAGGATGTGCCACCAGGTGGTGCCGGGCTCGCCCTGGTGGAAGCCGCCGGCGGTGGAGAGGATGACGCGGTCGTGGGGCCAGTCGGGGCTGACCGCGGTCACGGTCCAGCCGTCGCCCGAGCCGCTGTGCAGGCCGCCGCCGAACAGACCGGCGATGCGCACCGGTTGGCCCGCGACGGGGCCGAGACCGGGGCAGGTGAGGTCGTCGTCCGGGGTGTCGGGGTCGCGGTCGCGGGCGATCTTCTCGCCGGTGACCGCGTCGAAGAGGCCGTGGCCGTCGTGGGACACCACCATGACGAGGTCCCGCCCGCTGCCGGGGTGCACGGCGAAGCCGATGCCGAGCAGGCCGCCGATGGGGGTGCGCCGGTCCAGCACCGGCCGCCAGGGCGCGGGGGCGGGCACGACGGGGGCGGCGAGAAGGCGCTCGCGCAGCTTCTGCTGGTACTCGGTGATCACGACGGCTCCTCGACACGGATCGGCCCGCCGACGGTACCGCCCGCCGCCCGAACGGGCGGAGGCCCACTGCGTCACGCCGGTCCACGGCCCGTGCGCGGTTCGGCTTCCGACGTCTCACCGACGAGCGGCGGCTGGACGCGGTCGAGCGACTGGCCCCCGATCCCCTACGGGAGCACTCCCTGGTCCCCCAGCCACCCCCGCACCGCCCCGAAGTCCGCGTCCGTCAGCCCGTACACGTGGTTCACCCGGTGCAGCAGTGCCGGGCCCCGGTGATGTACGGCGACCCACGCGCGGTCCGCCTCCGTCAGCTCGTCGTCCATCCAGACGAACGGCCGTCCCGCCGCCCAGGCCACCAGCGGCCGTGTCTTCCAGTGGAGCAGCCCCGGCGGCTCGTCCTCGTCCGGCCACTCGACGACGGGCAGTGGGGGCAGCCCCAGCCAGGGGGCGATGATCTCGTTGGCCTCGTCCATCCAGGTGGAGGCCCACACCAGCTCGCAGCCCAGCGCCGTCAGCCGCGCGCCCAGGGCGGGGTCGACCCGCCAGAGCAGCGGATGCCCATCGGACGGTCCGGCCACCCCGCGCTCGTACACCGGGTACGCGTCGTCGGGCGCCCCGTAGGGGATGAGGGCGCCGTCGATGTCGAGGAAGAGCAGCATGTCCCGCAGGATGTCCTATCCGCGCCGCCACCGCCGCAGCGCCTCGGCGACGGCCGGGACGTCCGGCGGGGTGAGGCCCAGCGGACCCGCGGCCTCGGCCAGGACGGCGGCGAGCCGGCCGGCCGCCTCGGTCACGGGGGCCGGGGCGGGCGGCAGCGAGAGGGCCGTACGGATCACGTCGGTGAAGACGGACTGCGCGCGCTTGTAGGCGAGCAGCCGCTCCAGGTCGTGCCGCCAGCCGCGCGTGGCCCTGGGCCGCACGGCCTCGGCCACCGCCGCCCACCGCTCGGCCATGTCCCGCGCCTGCGGGGCCGGGTAGCGCATCAGGTGGAGGTGGGTCGCGAGGTCGTAGAGGGGGTCGCCGACCATCGCCAACTCCCAGTCGATGACCCAGAGGACGCCATCCGGGTCGACGATCAGGTTCTCCCGGTGCAGGTCCGCGTGGAGCAGCCGGAAGGGACGGCGGGCCAGCCCCGAGACCTGCTTGCGGAGGTAGGTGAACGACTCCTCCTCCAGGCCCAGCTCCGCAAAGAGCTCCCCGAACCGGTCGAGATTGGCGCGGTACACCTGGTGCTCGGTGAAGTGGACGAGCCGTTCCAGGAAGCCGTCGGTGTCGCCGTCGGCCGGGCGGTCCTGCTCCTGGCAGCGCCGCTCGACCGTCAGGCCCCAGGGGTCGACCCGGGCCAGCCTGCCGAACAGCCGGACGATCTGGTGGCCGAGCAGCTCCGGGACCTGGGTGCCGGAGGGGTGGAGCGAACCGAGCGTACGGCCCTCCACGAACCGCATCAGCCGCAGCCCGCCGACCTCCACGATCTCCGGGACGCCCCGCACCCGGCCGCCGAGGGCCGCCAGCAGCCGCTCCTCCGAGGCGAAGCAGCGCCGGTCGAACCAGAGCAGCCCCTCCCTCGGCTCCCGGCATTTCCACCGCCCCGCCCGGTCCCCGCCCGCCTCGCCCGGCAGGGGGAACACATACGTCTCGTGGTGATAGCCGTGCAGCGGACCTTCGATCACGCTGTCGTCGCCGCTCATCTCGGCAGCGCGCTGCCGAGCGGGGGAAGTCGTTCCGTGGGACATGCGCCCGTATCTCTCGCCGTGCGCGCCCTGCCCGGCGGGCGCGAAGTGGCAGCAAGGTACCGGTTTTCCGGCCGGGTGGAGGCCGTTACGGCCGCGCCGCTCCGTACCCGGTCGCCCTGGCCGACGAGCGGACGTACACACGTACCAGCGGCGCGGCCGCAGTGCCACGGAACCCGAGCGTCCGCTAGTGCCGCGGCAGGCAACGTTTACCCGTCAAGGAGCGGCGGCCGGTGCGTGCTCTCGGCGTGCCGGCCGGAAGTCCTCGTACTGGACGTACTTGGGCTTTCGGCTGGTGCGGCGAGAGTGCGTGCCGGGCGTCGCGACGGGGCGAACGTTGCCTGTTGCGGCACTAGCTGCGCAGCGCCACCAGCAGGGGCTCCAGGGAGGGCAGGACCGTGCGCGCGCCGGAATCGCCCAGGGGCTTGGCGCGGCGCTCGTCGCGGGCGTAGCCGACGAAGCGGACGCCCGCCTGGCGGGCGGCGACGACGTCGGCCGGGGAGTCGCCGATCATCAGGGCGGCGGACGGCTCCGCGCCCAGGGCGTCCAGGGCGCGGTTGAGGCAGTCGGGGTCGGGCTTGAGGCGGTGCAGGTCGGGGGTGCGGCCGTAGACGTGCGGGCCGAAACAGCCGGTCAGGCCCCGGCCCGCCAGATAGGCGTGGACCACGAGCGGGGAGTTGTTGGTGGTGATGGCGAGGCGGGAGCCCACGGCCGTCCAGGTGCGGATCAGCGGGTCGGCGTAGGCGGTGGGCATCGCGGAGGCCGCGGCCCGCAGCTCCTCCTCGGTCAGGAGCTGCTCCAGCTCCGCCACCAGCTCGCTGCCGGGATGGGCGCGGTCCACCGCGCGGAGCACCACCTGGGGGTCCAGGGTGCCGCGCTCGGCGGGGGTGAGCAGGCCCGTCAGCCCGCGCTCCGCCAGCCAGTCCACCAGCCCGACGGCCACGCTCTCCGCCGTGTGCCCGGCGAACAGCCGGCAGATCGGCCCGTCGAAGTCCCAGAGCACGATCCGGGTGCCGATCAGTTCCCGTAGCTTCTCGATCTCGTACGCGGTCGGTTTCTCAGCCGATTCGGTCGCCACCGGTTCAGTCTGCGTCGTCGTCTCAGAAGTCACCAGGAGAGTGTCAGGTCCGATGCGATGGTTTCCCAGAGGGCGTCAAACCAGTTCTGCGACTGTTCCACGAACGCGGCGTCCCGTCGGCCCGCCCGCCGGTCGAAGGAGAACAGCAGGGACTCGGAGCCGAGCGTGTCGTACATCTCCAGGGTGCCGCTGTCGGTGGGCTCCTCGCGGCGCGTGACCATGTAGTACGCGTACAGCGCCTCGGTGCCGTTGAGCAGGTACAGCTTGGCGGGCGGGGTGAACGGCAGGGCGCGGAAGGTCACGTTCACCTCGATGCCGTGGGTGGAACGCAGGGCCTCCAGGTTGTACTGGAGGACCTGGCCCTGGGCGTTGCGCATGGCGAGCCAGCGCCGGTGCACCGGGTCGTCGTCGCGGTGGCGCGCGGGGTGGTCGTCCTGTTCACGCGGGGCGGTCTGTTCGCGCGGGGCGGCCGAGACCGGGAAGGCGAGGTCGATGTCCCGGGAGGGCAGCAGCACGCGGGCGTCGATCCGCTCGGGCCGGACCTTGCCCTCGTGGATGAGGCGCAGCGGCTCGCCGAGGGCGGGCGTCAGGCTCTGCGCGGTCAGACACACCGCATCCACGCGAACGTGGGGCGCGGTGAACGCCTCGGCCAGGCGCGGGGCGAGGCCCACCATCGTGGGCTGCGGCTCGTCCAGTGCGGGGGCGGGCTCCGCGATCCTCGGCGGGCTGCCCTTGCTGACCCCGCTGAGCAGACCGGCGCCGTGCAGCACCCGCAGCGCCTGCCGCACGGCCCCACGCTCCACACCGAACTCCTCGGCCAACTCGGCCTGTGTGGGGAGACGTTGGCCCACTCTGAGGTCGCCGCTGCGTATGCGTTCCCGGAGGATGTCGGCGATCTCCTGCGCGGTACGCCGCCCGCCGTTCACGGCCACGTTCTCCTGGGTCACGACCAAACGGTACAACTTAGCGTCATCTTCCGGGAGTTGTTCCGAGAAGGAGCCAAGTAGCAGCCATGGCCAGAGGAGTTGGCTGCCAACTCGGACTGTTCTCGGATCGACCCGGGCCTAGGGGGTGTCTCGTCGATCAGGCCGGATCAGGGAGCGGCGTCTGGTGCCGTGCATCGCAAGGCGGAGGAGGGAGTCGATGCGGAGCATCGGCG